>JBDTIV010000032.1:0-15500 GCA_039936175.1 Gemmatimonadaceae bacterium
ACCGGTTCGTGATCGATATGGCGTCATTGGGGTGAAAGGCAACAACGACTGAACCACGCGGCCGGCTGATCGCGCCCTACAGCCGGCCGGCGGCTTTACAACCTTGGATCAAGGCTCAACTCTGCGCTCTTTCCTCCTGCGGGCAGGTGAGGGTAATTCCGACCCACGGCATCCAATAGCGGATGCTGGATCCGGCCCTCATATTTTTTCCATGACCGCTGCCGCAACGACCTTCGATGCAATCGTGATAGGATCGGGCATCTCCGGCGGATGGGCCGCTAAGGAGCTGTGCGAGAAGGGACTCAAGACGCTCGTCCTCGAGCGCGGCCGCAACGTCGTCCACATCAAGGACTATCCCACGATGGATCTCAAGCCGTGGGAGCTCCCGCATCGCGGAGCGATGGCGCGCCAGACGCTGAAAGAGAATCCCCTGATCAGCAAGGCCGCGGGCTACGGGGAAGACACCGCGCATTTTTTCGTCAAGGATCGCGATCACCCGTACGTCCAGGAGAAGCCCTTCGACTGGATCCGCGGCTATCAGGTTGGTGGCAAGTCCATCATCTGGGGACGCGCCTGCCAGCGTTGGAGCAAATACGAGTTCACCGCGCCCGAGCGCCTGGGCTATGGGATGAACTGGCCTATCGGCTACGACGATGTCGCCCCGTGGTACTCGCACGTCGAGCAGTTCATCGGCGTCTGCGGCAACCGCGACGGACTCGAGGCGATGCCCGACGGTGAATTCCTCCCACCGTTCGACTTCAATTGCGTCGAGAAACACCTCAGCGACAGCGTGCGCGCGCACTACGGAAATCGATACGTGGTGCAGGGCCGCTGGGCGCACCTCTCGAAGCCGAAGCCGATCCATCTCGAGCAGGGGCGCGGCACCTGCCAGGCGCGAAACCTGTGCATGCGTGGATGTCCGTACGGCGGCTACTTCAGCTCCAACGCGTCAACTCTTCCCTGGGCGGCGAAAACGGGCAACCTCACGATCCGCCCCGATTCGGTCGTGCATTCCATCATTTACGACGAGGCGAAGGGAAAGGCGACCGGCGTGCGCGTGATCGACGCGCACACCCACGCCGTCACCGAGTACCATTCGCGCATCGTGTTCGTGAACGCGTCGGCGCTCAACACGACTCTCATTCTTCTCAACTCCACATCCAAACGCTTTCCTCACGGGCTCGGCAACGACAGCGGCGTCCTTGGCCGCTACATCTGCCACCACAACTACAGAACCGGCGCGAACGGGAGCATCGATGGCTTCCTGGACAAATATTTCTACATCCGGAATCCCACCGAGTGCATCCTTGTCAACTTCCGAAATCTCGGAAAGCAGGATACGGATTTCGTCGGCGGCTACACCACGTTCACCGGCGCCTATCGTGAGGAGGCGAAGTCCACCGAGCGCGTGGGCGGAGAATACAAGGATGCGCTGACGCACCCCGGCCCGTGGGGCATCTACATGTACATGCAGGGCGAGACGATCCCCAAGGAATCCAACCACGTCCGCTTGCACGCAACCGAGAAAGATCAGTGGGGAATTCCACTGCTCGTGACGTCGGTCGGATACGATGACAACGATGAGAAGATGATTCGGGACTGGCGCGCCGAAGCAAAGGCGATGCTAGAGGTTGCGGGATGTCACAATGTGCAGACGCACGACAATCATCAGGCGCCCGGTCTCGACATCCACGAGATGGGCGGGGCGCGGATGGGCAGCGATCCGAAGACATCGATGCTCAACAAGTGGAACCAGCTTCACGCCTGTCCGAACGTATTCGTCACCGACGGCGCGTGCATGACGTCCACCGGCAATCAGAGTCCCTCGATTCTCTATATGACGCTGACGGCGCGCGCCGTGGATCACGCCGCGTCCGAGATGGCGAAACAGAACCTTTGAGAGAGTGAGTCCCATGCCACCGATGAACCGGCGCGAAGCGGTGAAAACAGCGACCGCGCTCGTGGGCAGCGTGATGCTGACTTCGAGTGGATTCCTGGTTGCGTGCGATCGCGATCCCAACAAGGCGGCGGGAAAAGTGCTGAGCGTGGACGATCAATCTCTGATCGAGGAAGTCGCCGACACACTTCTTCCGACGACTCCGTCGTCGCCGGGCGCGAAGGCAGCGGGCTCCGGAGCGGCGATCAATCTTCTTCTCACCGACTGCTATGAGCCCGAGTCGCAAGAGCGCGTCGTCAGCGGCTTGAAGCAGTTTCGCGCCATGTGCAAGGAACGCTGCGGTGGCGACTTCATGTCGCTATCGCAATTACAGCGTGAGCAGGTGCTGAAGCAGGTGGATGCCGAGGCGCAGAAAGCCGGGCCAACGCACTACTTCTCTCTCGTTCGCGAGCTCGCGCACACCGCCTATTTTTCTTCCGAGGTCGGCATGACAAAGGCGCGTCGGTACATCATGGTTCCCGGAAAGTGGATCGGGTGCGTGGACCTCGTCCCCGGGCAGCCCGCTTGGGCGTAGAGGCCTGCGGGTTGTCGCCTAGTCTGGATGGCGACGCGTCGCTGGCACCTTCAACACTGAAGCAGGCAGCCCTAAGCGGTCTGCTATTCAGAGCTAATCGCGCGCTAATGCTCGCCGCCTAGAATCGCCCCTTCATTCATGTCGGCATTGTGCCGGAGAGAGAGACGTGTAGAATGTCATCAAAACAACAGGAGGTTGCCGTGGGATTTCGTGCTGAGATGCTGGCCGCCCGACTCGAGGAGGGTGCCGCCGGCCTGGCCGCCTTTGCGAAGGGGCTGACCGAAGAGGAGTGGGGGACGCCGGTGAATCCGGGAAAGGACGAACGCCCCGTCGGCGTCATCGTTCACCACGTCGCGACCATGTATCCCATCGAGGTCGACGTCGCGAAGGCCGTCGCGGGCGGCAATGCGATTACTGACGTGACGTGGGAGGTCGTCGCCGACATCAACGCCAAGCATGCAACCGAAAAGGCGGGCACGACCAAGGGCGAGGCGCTCGAGCTGCTGCGACGCAACTCCACCGACGCCGCGGCGGCGATTCGAAAGTTCACGGACACCGAGCTGGACACGGCCGCTCCGTTTTCGCTCAGCTTCGGGGCCCCGATGACAGCGCAGTTCGTAGTGGAGGATCACGCGCTCAGACATAGCTGGCACCATCTTGCGCGGATTCGTATGGCGGTGAACCGAGTCAGGTCCAGAACGCTGGCTGGAGTGAACTAGCGGAGCAGCTACTATTCGCGGGACGAGCCTCTTCGTAAGCTTCGTGCAACTCGAGAGGCTCGATCCCGCGCATGGCTACACATGCTGACGTCCGTCGAATTGCATTGGCATTGTGGGTGGCCACAGGCATTTCGTGCGACCACCTCACTGATCCAACGCTCCCTCCCGATGCGCAGTTATTTGCGCCGCTGGCCGTCTATGACCGTTGGTGGGCGATGGTCGAATCGTGCTCTGGCATCACTCGGCCCCTGGCCGACGTCCAATGGTTCGCGACAAAGACCGACCTGCTGAACCCGAGCAACGACACTGAGCACCTCGAGGGTTACTACTCGCTGGCCGGCAATCGGATCGTGATCCGCGCGAGCGACACGCTGGACGGGACTGGGGTGCGTCACGAGATGCTGCATGCCCTTTTGCGGATTGCGGGACATCCGCGCTCGGCATTTCTCGAGAGGTGCGGAGGTGTCGTCAGCTGCCAGGAAGCGTGCGTGCAGGATGCCGGACCCGCCGCACCGGCTCCCATCGGGACACCGACCGTCGCTCCGTCGGCGCTCCAGATAACGAGCGTCGTTTCACCCGCCGCGCCAAGCATGTCGAACGAAAACGGCATGTTCACGTTCACGATCATGGTCCGCAACCCCTTCCCGTATTCAGTGGTCGCGGTGCTTCCGGCCAGAGCTGCCGGCGGCAAGCTGGTCGGATACGATTTCGACATTCGATCGACCGCCGGTGACGGCGTGATTGGAAGCGATCCGGTGTTTGACGATGGTCTCACGTACTTTCAGGCCGGAGAGATAAAGCGCGACGTGTTTGATTTCGCTGTCGCTCCCAGTGGCTTCATCACGTTTTACGGATTCCCGGGACTGCCGCAATCGGGAATCGCGTTTTACCCGGCGACCTTCAACTTTGCCGGATCGTTTGGGAGGGGTTCCGCCCCAATTCTCAGCGTCGTATTAAGTCCGTGACGATTCGCGTCGGCATTGTGGGCTTCGGCTTCGTGGCTAAGACCTTTCACATCCCGCTGCTTCGCGCGACCGCCGGCTACAAAATCACCGCAGTTTCGTCGAGCCGCCCGGCCGATGTGCGGGCCGAGCTTCCGGAAGTCGACGTCGTCGCCGATCCAAAGGCGCTGGCGACGCATCCCGATGTCGACCTCGTGGTGATCGCCAGCCCGAACGACACGCACACGCCGCTCGCGGAAGCCATGATGCGCGGCGGACGCAGTGTCGTGGTCGACAAGCCATTCACACTGACGGTTGCGGAGGCAAGGCATCTCGCAGCCGTCGCGAAAGAATCCGGCACGCTCCTTTCTGTATTCCAGAACAGGCGCTGGGACAGCGATTTTCTCACCGTCAAGATTGCGATCCGTCAGGATCTGCTAGGGGATATTGTTTTGTTCGAATCGCGCTTCGATCGCTTCCGTCCGGAAGTGCGTGATCGGTGGCGCGAGCTTGCCGGTCCCGGCTCGGGACTTCTCTACGATCTCGGCCCTCACCTCATCGACCAGGCGCTGGTACTGTTCGGAATTCCCGACAGCGTGCAGGCCACGCTCGCGAAGCAGCGCAAGGGCGCGAAGACTGTCGACTACTTTCAGGTCGTGCTGCGTTACGGCGAAATGGTCGCGACGCTCCAGGCGGGCTCACTCGTCTCGGGCGGGAGCCCGCGCTTCACGGTTCACGGCGAACGGGCGAGCCTGGTGAAGGAAAAGCCCGACATCCAGGAGGACCAGCTCAAGGCGGGAGTCACGCCGGGATCTGATGAGTGGGGATCGGATCCGAACGACGCGGTGCTGCACGATGGACGAACCGGAGAGACGAGCGTCGTGCATGCAACGCGCGGAGATCAGCGGGGATACTACGTTGCGCTCCGGCGGGCTTTGGAGCGCGGCGCGCCAAATCCGGTGCCGCCCGAGCACGGAGCCACGACGATGGCGATCATCGAGGCCGCGATGCGGGCCGACTCGGAGGGGATTCGGGTAGTGCCCGAGCTGACCGAGGCTGAGCATGCGGCGTGGGCCGGCAGCTTTTCTCCTGGTCTGGATCTCGACGCACAGCGGCAACCTCAATAATGAAGCAGGGAGCCGCAAGCGTGGCAGCCTTTCGAGCGCAACCCGCTTCCGATCAGTGACCGACGGGGAGCCTTCACCAAGACTTGTTATGAGTTTCATCGACTTAACCACTTCCTGGAGCCCATAACCCGAAATGGCGTATCCCGGAGGAGCTATCACTCGTCTGCCCTGAAGCAACGGATGAGCTTACGGCAGACACCTCCTCTCGAGGGTGATCATGCTCGAATCGTTACCTGCTCTTGTGACAATCGCGGCCGCGGGTGGCCTCTATATGTATCGGCGTGGTGAGCTGCATGTGAAGCAGGCGCCGGCCGATATGACGCAAGAGCAAATCAAGACAGGATGGCGCAAGCTCGGTTTTTTCTGCGAGCTCGATGATCAGAGAAGGGCCTGGACGTTGACGGGTTCCCGATCCGGACTGCTCTACTTTCCGGACCTCCTCCTCGGATACGTCGGTGATCCAGAGAATGCCTCAAATGGAAAACGTGCGCACTTCGGATCTTACGGATCTCTGGAAGTAATGACGTCGCCGGTCTCCGGATTGGACGCCCACGCGATTCACGGGACTTTGCAGGGCCTCACGCACCTCGCCGAGCTCGTTGAAGCGAAGCTCGCTTTCGCCGAGGTTGGTTCGAGACTTCGGATCCGCGATGAGTTCGCGCCCGCAAGCCAGTACAGCCTGCTGCTGGACGTCCGCGCCGATGGGTTCGATCCTTCGACAGCAGATCGTGAGCGCCTTGGCGCCGCCGTTCAACGAAACTCGGAACCGAAGGTCAGCGTGCCGGCGTAAGTCCAGCCGCTTTGTGATCACCGCGCTGTGCGGCCATGAATTTTCTAATCGCCGCCAGGGACTGCGGATCGGTCGTGACGATTCTGACCTGGCCCCCGCGCGGCAGATCTGAATAGCTGTATTGAATCCAGGCTCTCCGACTGGCCATGACATCCGTGCCGGGCATCGCCCGCATGTGCACGAACTGGGGTGTCGAGAAATCGCCGGCCTGAAACGCGTGCTGAATCAGCTTGAGGTGCGCGCGTATCGGGGCAACGGCGAGCGAATCGTCGCTCTTCATTTCGAGCGCGATGCGGCCGCCATCCGGCATGACGTCAAACCGGTGGGCGGATGCGTATTGATTTACTCCCATCGCCATCTTGCCGCGCTCCTGCAACGCGGTGAAAGCGCTATCTCCCTCAGAGCCTTTGCCGCCGTGCATTATCGCGTGCCGCTCTGGGGTCATTGTACTGTGGTCTTGAGGCTTCGATGCCTGACCACCGGACTGCGCCATTGCCGCGTTCGCGCCGGCGGATAAAAGAAGGAGGGCGAAAAGTGCGGGGCTCGCGGGAAGATATGACACTGTATGCTCCGGCCTGAAGGACTTCCCGCTCGATGCGGGTCGACTCATAGTTGGGCGCTGCTGCCGATCCCGGCTGGGACTAAAGTTCCCCCTGTTCACCCCGCCCTTACGACGCTGTTTGCGCCAACCGCTCCAGGGCCGCGAGACTGGTGACTCGATACTTTCCGTCGCCGGCGCTGTCGATCGCGCCCGCTTGTCGCAACGCGCGAAGCGATCTTACGACGACTTCGCGAACGGTTCCCAGCTCTTCTGCGAGAGCGGTTTGCGTCATGCCGAGCGAGAAAATCGCGTGCTTGCCCGATCGAGCCGATTGAGATTTATCCAGGATGAACCGAGCCAGACGTGTCTGCACGGTGCTTATCGTATTCTCATCGACCCTCTCTGCCAGGTGCTGGACACGCATTGAGAGGCGCTTCAGAAAGAAGAAGGCCAGGCGTGGGTCCACCGCCATGGCCTCCGTGACGGCTGCGTGGGTGAGAAACAGGCATCGCGTCGGCTCGGCGGCAATCGCGGTTGCGGGATAACAATCGCCCGTGAAAAACGGCACCTCTCCGAGAGTCGCGCCCGCTTCACCGGAGTGGATGACCGTCTGACGGCCACCGCTGCCGCGAACGATGCGTACTTTCCCTTCCAGAACGAGCGCGATTGTCTGCGAGCGATCGCCCGCGGACCATAGAATCTCTCCAGTGGCGAACCGCCGCTCAACAGACCGCTTGAGTAGAGCTACCTGGCCGGCCGAGCTCAGGCTCGTCAGAAGCTGATTTGTTGGGCTCGCTCGAGTCACCGGGTTGCCTCTGCGTTCATTTGCGTAATTTGGCCTGATTCACAGGTGTTTGGCGTGGCGAGGATTACTCCGGGTCTAAAGAAAACAAGACCTTAGTTATTCCGTAGTGGGAGGTAACCCCTTCCCCCATCCTCATGTCGCCAGGCTCGATCGATTCACCTCAAACCACCGCGCGGCTGGCCGGCGCTGGCTCCGGCGATCGGGGCGCAGCTGGCGCCATTGGTCATACCTATCGCGATCCTCGGCGAGGGAACACTCACCATGTGGCTGTTGATCAGGGGTGTGAATGTCGAACGGTGGCGGGAGGATGCAGCGATTCCGGGGTGACGATAGTCTCCGGACTATTTCTGCGCGATCATCTGGAGAGCGGCCTCACGGATTATGCGAAAGGCTGACGGTCGGCTCGTCAAAGTATTAAAGGCGGCGACGACGGCATTCCCATTCACCGGATTGACATAGATAAATGAGGTGAATCCAGCCTGCTCACCCGTGTGGCCCACAAACGTCTTGGTGCCGCGGCGGATGATGAAGAACGACATGCCCATCCACTCCTCCGCGCTTCCGTGGCTGGCATTCTCGGAATTCGTGGGAAATCGCGCCCGCCACATCTCCTCGAAGTCGCGATGGGGAAGCACCACGTTGTAGCGATTCTCAAGGGCCGTGTCACCCCGAGCCGCATTCGCGAGGAAGGCAAGGTATTTCGCGACATCGGTCAACGGCGCGTTCCAGCCTCCATTGGGAATCGTGATCCCCGGATCGAAGTCCGGTCCGTTGTCCGTCAACGAATCGCGGCCGCTCGCCGAGTCGCGACTGATGGAGTAGTTGTGCGACCGCCCGGCGGCAGCATAGTACGGTGTGACGCCGAAGTAGCTGCGCGAGAGATCGAGCGGTGAGAAAATGTTTTTCTGGACGTAGGTCTCCCACGGATCTCCGGTGAGCTTCTCGATGATGCGCGCGAGGTATATGAATCCAGGATTGGAATAACTGAAGCGGGATCCCGGCTTGAACAGCAGCTCCTCGTAGGGTAGCATCGCGACCAGCTGGGCCCACTCGGTGGGCTCGAACGGCTCCCACGGTTTCCCCTGCGTCCACGGCCAGGTTGGATTCTGAAAACCCGATGAGTGTGACAGCAGCATCCGGATCGTCACGCTGTCGATCGATCCATATGCATCGTGCACCAGACGAAGCTCCGGAACGTATTTCACCACGGGATCATCGAGTGAGACGAGCCCTCGATCCCGCAGCTGCATGATGGCGATCGCGGTCAGAGTTTTGGTGATCGACGCGAAGTGAAAGATCGTCCGCGGGGTTACCGGCTTTCCTTTCGCGCGATCCGCGAATCCGAACTGATGTTGGGCGGTGACGACGCCGCCACGAACGAAGACGACGCTCGCACCTACGATTCCCTCTCGAGCGGACGCCGTGTCGAATAATTGAGTGAAGGCGCGCCAGTTCGGGGCTGCGGGCGTTTGCGCTTCCAGGTGCAGTTGTGATGCGAACAAGAATCCCGCGCAGGCAACAGCACAAACTCCCGGCTTTAAGCGCGGCCCCGAAAGGTTCATGCGCAACCGCTAGGTTCCGGCCGGGCGCGGCCTGGGCAGTGCCGTCGGTGGAAGGATGTTGTTCAGGCGCATGTAGTTCGCGAGCTGGCTGTAATGATCCGCCAGGTCGAGCGCGTGGCCGAGCACCATCCCGGCGCGCGTCACCGTCCGCGAATTCCCACCGAAGGTGATCGAGATCTGATCCGCCAGCTTTGCGTCATCCAGCTGGGCGAGCGCCTGATCGCAGAACGCGAACGAATCCTTGAGACTTGCGAGCAGCATCTCCTTCGGCCACGTCGCCTTGACCGAATCCGCGGTGGCGGTGTCCTTCGCGGGTCGAGTTCCCTTCATCGCGCCAAAGTTGTTGCAGAAGAAATAATTGTCGTCCGCGACGTGCGCGGCGATGTACCCGATGCTCAGCTGGGCCGGCGTCGGTTTATAGCTGAACTTCGACGCCGGGATGGAATCAAAGGCCTGGGCAATGTTGCGATGCAGGCCCCCGATCCTGCCCTTGAACGACGTGGTGATCGGGTTGACCGGCGGAGAGGCGGGAGCCGGCTGCTGGGCGGCGAGGCCGAGCGGCGCCATGAGCGCGAGAATTACTACATGAGAGAGTTTCATTTTTTTCCTCCTAGGCAGGCGAAGGACCGATATAGTGGCCGCGCGCCACGTTTTCCGCAACTTCAGTGTTGAGGCTCCGGGATCCCGAAGTTCGGACATCGACTTGATAGGCAACCCTTCGCGCCGCTCCCGCGTCAAACCCTCTGTTCCCTACCCATGACAACGCGTCGCGCAGCTGGCGGCAGCGGCACCGGAGAATTCGATGACTCGTCGACTGCTCGGCTTCTGTTTCATTCTTGGCATTGCATCGGCCTCGGAAGTTCGCGCTCAAACAGACGGTGGCACGCTGACATCCGAGCGTCGCCTCGCCGTCGTCGACTCGATCGTTAAAGCACTCAACCGCCGATACGTGTTCCCAGATACCGCCGCGAAGATGGATGCAGACCTGCGGGCACGAGCGGCACGCGGCGAATTCGATGCAGTGGCCGACCCGGCGACATTCGCGCGGTTGCTGACAACGGATCTACAGGCGTTGAGCCACGACAAGCATCTGCGGGTGCGCATGGGCGGCCCTGACCGACCTGGCGGCGGTCACCCGAGCGGTCCTTCCGATGGACAGACGGGCGCGTTCGGCCGCACCGAACGATTGGCGGGTGACATCGCCTATGTCGAGGTACTCAGCTTTGGATTCCCGCCCGAGGCCGTAGCGGACGAAACGAGTCGTGTCATGAGCGCCGCCGCGGATGCCAAGGCGCTCATCATCGATTTGCGCGCGAATGGTGGCGGCTCGCCTTTCACCGTTGCTCTCATTGCCAGCTACGTCTTCGGTGCCAAGCCGGTGCTCCTCAACTCACTGTACTTCCGCCCGGCCAATCGCACCGACGATTTCTACACCGAGCCAGGAGTGAGTGGAAAGAAGTTCGGCCCGGCGAAGCCGGTCTTCGTGCTTACCAGCGCGCGGACTTTCTCGGGCGCGGAGGAGTTCGCGTATGATCTGCAAACGCAGAAGCGCGCGACGATCGTGGGGGAGACGACGGGCGGCGGCGCGAACCCCGGCGGCCCGGTGCCGCTCCCATATGGGCTGACTCTCTTTGTGCCGACGGGACGAGCGATCAATCCGATCACGAAGACGAACTGGGAAGGGGTGGGCGTCAAGCCCGATGTCGCTGTCGCCGCCGACAGCGCACTCGACGTCGCGCATCGTCTCGCCCGGCAGGCCGTCACCGCCAGTGCTGCCCGAGGTCACTAGGTCCACCAGCGAGTCCGCGTGTGTATTTTGACGGATGTCTGAGTCGGTCGGCCTCCCACCGAATTAAGCGTGACGCGAATCAAGGTGATTTTTGCCGCGCTGTTTCTTGGACTTACCGTCCTCTGGCTCGACGCGGATCGTGTTTGGTTGAGCGGATCCTCATTCGCTCAGACACGACTCTCGTTCCTCAACTACACCGGCATCATAGCGATGGGCGTGATGGCCGCGTCGCTGCTCCTCGCGGTGCGGTCGACGGCGATGGAGCCCTACGTCGGAGGACTCGACAAGAGCTACCGACTGCACAAGTGGCTCGGCGTAGCAGGGCTGGTAATGGCCATCTTCCACTGGCTATGGGTGCAGCGGCCGTCGTTGCTCGTATCGCTCGGAACAATGACCGAGCCGCTGCGCGCACCGAACGAGACGCGCTCGCTGCTGACACCGACGATGTTTCACGGCGTTCAGGGGACGGCGATAGGAGTCGGGAACTGGGGCTTCTACAGCGCCGTCATCCTCATAGTGCTCGCACTGGTGAAGTGGTTTCCGTATCGACCATTCGTGCAGACCCACCGGCTGCTCGCGGTCGTCTATCTCGCCCTCGTCTTCCACTCGATCGTTCTGCTCAAGGCCGCTTATTGGACGTACGCGATCGGTTATGTCTTCGCGGTGGTCATCGCGGCGGGAGCCGCGGCGGCCATCTACATGCTGTTCAAGCGGGTGGGCCGAACCAGGCAGGCGGTTGGCAAGATCGACGCCGTCACACAGCACCAGGACGGACAAATCGTCGCCGTCAAAGTCTGCCTCACCGATCGGTGGCCGGGACACCACGCCGGCCAGTTTGCGTTCGTGCGCTTCAACGAGCGCGAGGAGCCGCATCCCTTCACGATCTCCTCGAGCTGGCAGGGTGACGGCGTCCTGTCGTTCGTGATCAAGGGACTCGGCGATTACACGCGCGATCTCTCGTCGAACCTGACCGTCGGCTCACTGGTGACGATCGAAGGCCCGTACGGCCAGTTCAACTTCAACGGACAACATCAACAGCAGATCTGGATCAGCGCGGGGATCGGCATAACACCATTCGTCTCGCGCATGCAGCATTTGGCGGCGCACTCGGATGGCAGAGTCATAGATCTCTTTCACGCGACCGCCACATCCGACGTGCGATACAACGAAGCATTGTGGAAGCTCGCCGCCGACGCGGGTGTGCGGTTGCACGTCTGGGTGGGCGCCGAGCAGGGCCGGTTGGGTGCAGAGCAGATACTGAGTGCGGTGCCGGAGTGGAGATCGGCCGATGTCTGGTTCTGCGGTCCGGTGGACTTTGGCAAATCCCTGCAGCGGGGCTTTCGGGATGCAGGGTTACCGACGAGCGACTTTCACCAGGAGCTGTTCCACTTCCGGTAGGCAGCCACGCGGAAGTCTCACCCCGATGATGGTATCGCCTTGGCCGTCATGAACGCGATCGGCATTTGGAAACCGCGATAGATCTCGACCCAGCTGTGGGCCGCCGACAACTACCCGGACGGGCTCGCCGCTTCAGCCCCTTCTGATTCCCTGCCCACTCGTTCACGCTTTGGCAGCACCCAATTGGGTCGAATGAAGTGGCAGGTGTACCCCTCCGGATAATTCTCGAGGTAATCCTGGTGCTCGGGCTCCGCTTCCCAGAATGGCCCGGCAGGCGACACCTCTGTCACCACTTTGCCTGGCCACAGGCCCGAAGCCTCGACATCGCCAATCGTATCCTCGGCGGTGCGGCGCTGCTCCTCATTCGTATAGAAGATCGCGGAGCGGTAGCTCATGCCGACGTCGTTGCCCTGACGGTTTTGCGTCGTCGGATCGTGAATCTGGAAAAAAAACTCCAGCAGCTTTCGATAGGTGATCTTCCGCGGATCGAAAATGATCTCGATCGCTTCCGCGTGGGTGCCGTGACGCCGATAGGTGGCATTTGGAACATCACCACCGCTGTACCCAACGCGCGTGCTGATCACGCCCGGGAATTTGCGTATCAGGTCCTGCATTCCCCAAAAGCATCCACCCGCGAGCACCGCGCGTTCCGTCGAGTCTGTCATCGTCTCGTCCTCTTTGGCTCCTTGATAGAATAACGCAATTGTCGTCGTGAAAAGCTCTACCGGTAGCGCGTCGGGCGCTTCAGCCGCTCCTTGTGAACGCCGCCCGGTTGCAGCGGAACAGCGGCGCCTCAACGCACCGGCAAAAGCACCGTGAAGACGCTTCCCTGACCGGCTACACTCTTCACTGTCAGATCGGCATCCATCCCGCGGGCCAGCTCGCGGCTGATGGCTAGACCGAGCCCCGATCCTTCGGACCGATTGTCCGCACTGACCTGCACGAACGGCTCGAAAATATCCTTTTGCATTTCGGGTGGAATTCCGATTCCGGTGTCTTCGACTTCGAGGCAGACCCTGTCCTCGACGTCGGCGCATCTCCGCACGCGCACGGTGACGCTGCCGCCCACGGGCGTAAACTTGGCGGCGTTGGTCAGCAGATTGAGAGTGATCTGCTCGAGCTTTTCGCGGTCCGTGCGAACAATGGGAGCCTGGTCCATAACAGTCCGCGAGGTGATGCCTTTTGCCGCCAGCTGCGGCTCGACCATCGGCAGCACCGTTTTCAGCACTTCTTCCAGCGCCACGTCAGTGATATTGTAATCCACTCGCCCGGCTTCGATACGAGAGAGATTGAGCACGTCGTTGATCAGCCGCAGCAGGTGCAGCTGGCTCCGTCGGATACGATCGAGCGCGGTTCGCTGCTCCTCGGTCACCGGCCCGTGCACGCCCATCTCGATAAGCTGGGTGTAGCCGCCAATCGCGTTCAACGGCGTGCGCAGCTCGTGGCTCATTACCGCCAGAAATTTGCTTTTGGCCTGGTTCGCGTCCTCGGCGATGGTTCGCTGCGTCTGCAGCTCTTCCTGCTGCAGCTCGAGCTCTACCGCCTGTTCCTCGTAGCGCCTGTTCGCCTCCTCCAATTCCTCTTGCGCCGCCTCGGCCGCCTTTTTGGCACGCACCAGGGCGTCCTCGAATTTTCTTCTCTCCTCGACGGGCATCAACGCGCAGTCGTTGACCGTGCGGCCGTCGCGCTCGCGACGCACAGCGTTGAGAAGGAATCCGACGTCTTCGCCGTTGGATGCTCTCAAGAGCAGGAAGATCTCGTCCGCCCGTCCCCTCATGGCGATGAGCGGAAAGAGATGCGTCTGGTAGAAGATGCGGCTGCCGACGTTCATCAACGATTCGAAGGGACGCCCTTCGACCTCTTCCCGCTGGTATCCGAGCCGCTCCATCAACCGCGGGTTGACCCGCAGGATCTGGCCGTCATCGGCGAAGGAGAGGAATCCGCAGGGGATCTGGTCGATCAAGCCTTCCATTGATCCCGTCAACCCCGACGACGCGCCGTCAACGTCAGCATGAGACCGACTAGGCCGGGACCGGTGCCTGAAGGTATTCGCGCATCAACTGAATCGTTTCGTCAGGATGGCTCAGGTGCGGACAGTGTCCGGTCGCCTTCATCTGCTGAAAGGTGCTCTGCGCCAGAGAGTGGTGGACGAAATCGCCGACCGCGCGCGGGGCAATGAGGTCATCCGCGCACTGGAGAATCAGCGCCGGCACCTTCAAGCCGGCGAGATCGGAGCGGTTGTCGGCGAGGAAAGTTGCCTCGGCGAAACGTCGGGCAATAACCGGATCGGTGGAGCAGAAGCTTTCCGTGAGCTCTGCAGTCAGCTCGGGCCGATCGGGGTTCTGCATGACGACGGGACCGAGAAAATTGGCCCAGCCGATGTAGTTCTTTTCCATCGTCTCCAGCAACCCTTCTATGTCCTTGCGCTCGAAGCCTCCGACGTACGGCGGGTCGTTGACGTACCGCGGCGACGGACCGATCAGGATCATCCGCTCGAACAGATCCGGCTCGCGTTTGGCGGCAAGGATGCCAATCATGCTGCTCACCGAGTGGCCGACGAAAACCGTGTCGCGGAGATCCAGCGCGTGACAGATGTCGAGTATATCCTGGGCATATCCATCGAGCTTCGAGTATCTCTCAGCGTCGTAGGCGCCAAGGTCGGACTTGCCGGAGCCGACATAGTCGAAGAGCACGATCCGAAAGTCATCAGAGAATGCGGGGACGATGAATCGCCACATGTTCTGGTCGCAGCCGAAGCCGTGTGCGAGGAGCATAGGCTGGGTGCCCTTGCCGACAACTTTCACGTTGTTGCGTCTGATAATATCCGTCATCAAGAATGGCCCATATTTCAGCTTATCGCCGAGAGGTTATCAGGTCGACGCGCGGCCGGCACGCCCGCCGTCGTTTTGTCCAGAGCCTGCGTTGGGGTGTCCCGAGTGCACGTAATGCTCCCGAAGGCCGCACCGAATAATACCCTGGCCCTAAGCCCCGTGGTACGCATTAATTGTGCGGCGCAATTCGACCGGGCTGCCAACCCGCCCGACTTCGGCGAAGGAGCGGTGGTGGTTTTGGGCGTGAGGACGAATAGTATTTAGTTCACCGAATGACAGAACCATTGCTATCTCCGATCGCACTCGATGCACATTGAGACGACGCTCGTAATCCTGTTTTCGATTGCGACTGCTGCCGCGATCGCGGCCCGCTGGCTGAAGATACCCTACACCGTGGCGCTGGTCGTCGCCGGGATCGTACTGGGTGCGACGCACCTGATCGACCCTCCGCATCTCACCCACGATCTCGTCTTCGCAACGATTCTGCCTGGCCTGCTATTCGAGGCAGCGTTCAACATGGACGCCG
>JBDTIV010000033.1:0-21332 GCA_039936175.1 Gemmatimonadaceae bacterium
CCCGTTACTCGATTTTTCGAGGATACCATGTCTCTCGATTGACAATCTGGTCTTCGCTGGCGTGGTTCCGGAGATGAATCAAAGACTCGCACATGATTAGCGGTCCGAACAATGGCAACGGGAAGCACGCCGAAGACTGGCGTGAAGACTTCCCCCTTGGCGATGGAACTGCGGAGACCGGCGCCGCCGTCTACTGTCCCTATTGCAATGAAAGCGTGGAGATCGCCATCGATCCTGGCGGGGGATCGGCGCAGCAATACGTCGAGGATTGCGCGGTGTGCTGTCAGCCGTGGACGGTGAACGTTCAGTACCGCGGTGATGGGACCGCCGAAGTGAGTGTCGCGCCGCTCGATGAGTAGGTGAGGGACTGTTCCCTGCTAAAGCGATCGGGTTTCAGCGATCAGCTATCAGGCACCCGTTATCCGTTGCCCGTTGCCCGTTGCCCGTTGCCCGTTTCCCGCTGCCCGCTGCCCGTTGGTCATGTGCGCGGATTCAGGTTTTTGATGGATCGCCACTCGGGTTCCAGGATCGAATACAACACCAGCGTTTCGAAACGGTCCCATTTGATCGCCCAGTCGCGCTGCACTCCCTCCTTTTGCATCCCGAGCTTCTCGATCACCCGGCCCGAGGCAGGATTGCGGACGAAGTGCCGCGCTTCGATCCGGTGGAGGCCGAGGACGTCGAACCCGAAGTCGATGAGCCTGCGGCTTGCTTCGGTCGCGTATCCCTTCTTCCAGCGGTCGACCGCGATCCAGTAGCCGAGCTCACCGCGCCGGTGCTCGCGGTGGATCAGCATCAGGCTGATCGCGCCTGCGAGCTTGCCGGTGCTCGTCTCGACAATCGCGAACGTGACGCCGGTTCCGGAGGTCCACGCAGGCGGGTGACTCTCGATCCAGCGGGTCGCAGCTCCGACAGGATAGGGGTGGGGGATGTTGAGCGTGGTG
Organism: Gemmatimonadaceae bacterium; assembly: GCA_039936175.1. GTDB lineage: Bacteria > Gemmatimonadota > Gemmatimonadetes > Gemmatimonadales > Gemmatimonadaceae > UBA4720. The sequence goes on from JBDTIV010000033.1 coordinate 945, forward strand.
TCGGCGATCTCGCGCATACCAGCGAGACGCTCCACATCCCACGCGTCATCCAACACGAAAGGACGCAGCGTGAGTCGATCGGTGGTTAGCGGTGGTTGCTCGAGCACGAGAGGAAATTAAGAGGAGCGATCTTCGCCCGTAGCCACCAGCCGATACGCCCACGGCCCCCGGCCGGTAGTGTTCAGTGGCAGTTCTCCCCAATAAGCGGCGAAGGAGCCTGCTACTATATATTTCGCCTGAGAGATGACTCACCCGATAACAGACATCACGATCATTGGCGGCGGTCCCACCGGGCTGTTCGCCTCTTTTTATTCGGGCATGCGCGGGGCGACGGCTCAGATAGTCGATGCGCTGCCCGAGCTTGGGGGACAGCTCACTGCCCTCTATCCCGAGAAGTACATCTTCGACGTGGGCGGCTTCTCGAAGATTCTCGCCAAGGACCTGGTCAAAGCCCTGCGCGAGCAGACTGCGCAGTTTCCCTTCCAGTCGCACCTCAACCAGAACGTGACGGCGCTCGAGCGCGCCGAAGATCACTTCGTACTGGTGACGGAGACCGACCGCTTTCCGACGCGCGCGATCGTGATTGCCGCCGGTATCGGCGCGTTCTCGCCGAGACGCCTTCCGCAGGCTTGCGCGGAACCCTGGTACGGTCGCGGAATCTTCGACCGCGTGTCGAATCCCGATGATTTCAAGGGTCAGCGGATCGTGATCATCGGTGGCGGAGATTCCGCTTTCGACTGGGCGCAGCAGCTACGCGATCGCGCCAAGGCGGTGACGCTCGTGCATCGGAGCGACAAATACCGGGCGCACGGGGCGACCGTGGCCGATGTTCATGCCGCCGCCACCGCGGGACGCACCACGCTCCTCCCCTTCCATGAGCTGCACGAGGTGATCTCGGAGGGTGCACGGCTCACCGGTATCACGGTCAGGGATGTGAAGGCCAAGACGACGCGTGACATCGACGCCGATGCGATTCTCCCGATGCTGGGATTTCACAGCGACATCGGCGCGCTGGCGGAGTGGGGACTGAATTGTGAGAAGGACGAGATCGTCGTGAACAGCCTGATGGAGACGGGGCGGCCGGGGATCTACGCGGCGGGCGACATCACGACTTATCCAGGGAAGCTGAAGCTGATCGCCACCGGATTCGGGGAGGCCGCGACAGCCGTCAACCAGGCGGTCCACTGGATCTATCCCGAGAAGAAGGTGAATCCCGGCCACAGCTCCAACATGGCCATCTTCGGACAGAAGGACGACTAGCTCGGCTCGTCCAGGGCGCCGGTCGGCCGGATGGAGCGCCGTCGCTCGTCGCCGGCAGCGCGGACGCACAGGATCCAGGTGAGAGCAGCGGTGCCGAGCGTCACGCCGACGTCGGCGATGTTGAAGGTCCAGAAGCGGTGCGGTCCGATTCCGAGATCGATGAAATCCACAACTCCGAGAGGAGATCGGATCCTGTCGATGAGATTCCCGACCGCGCCACCGCAGATCAGTGCGAGCGACGCGAGCTGGAGGCGATCGTCCGGCGACGTCTGGCGATACATGTAGCCCAGGACAAAAAGGGTCCCGAGGGAGAGGAGGGTGAACCACCACCGGGATGACGGGCCGAGGGAGAGACTCATCGCGCCGCCGGCATTGAACGCGAGCGTGAAGCGGATGACGTCGTCGACGACATTTCGCGGAACGTAGGGAATCAGCAAACTCTCGGCGAAGCGCTTGGTCGCGATGTCCACCAGCACGATCGAAAGAAAGATCGTCCAGAATCTATTGGCTCTTTGAGGCATGAATCCCGTTAGCGTGGGCTTCCCTACGGCGAAGAGCAGGAATGCGTTTCGTCGTGGAGACTTATAAGAGCATTATAGATTCCAGTACACCAAACCAGGCTGAAAGGACAGAATGGCGCAAAAGACCCAGGCCGGGCAAAAGAGCTCTCTGCACTATCATCTGATTGGAATCGGTGGGACGGCGATGGCGTCGCTCGCCGGACTTCTGAAGGCGGCTGGCCACACGGTCACAGGGTCGGACGAGAACGTGTACCCGCCGATGTCGACCGGTCTTCAGAAGATGGGGATATCGTACAATCAGGGTTATCGCCCGGAAAACCTTTCGCCAACGCCGGACATCGTGATCGTGGGAAACGCCATCTCGCGGGGGAATCCCGAGCTGGAGGCGGTGCTGATCCAGAAGCTCCGCTACACGTCGGCGGCCGCTACCATAAAAGAGGAATTCATCTGGGGCCACCACTCGCTGGCGGTGGCCGGCACCCACGGGAAGACCACCACGACGTCACTGCTGGCGTGGGCACTCGAATCGGCGGGACTGAATCCGAGCTTTCTCATCGGTGGCGTAGCGGAGAACTTCGGTACGTCGTTCCGGCTGACTGACTCGAAATATTTCGTGATCGAGGCGGATGAGTACGACACGGCGTACTTCGACAAGGGCCCGAAGATGTGGCACTACCTTCCCGATACCGCGATCGTCAACAACATCGAGTTCGACCACGCCGATATCTATCGCGACGAAGAGGCGTACAAGTTCGCGTTTGCGCGATTCATCAATCTCGTTCCGAAGAACGGGGTGGTGGTGGCCGGATGGGATTCGCCGATCATGCGTGAGCTGGCGCCCAAGTCGTTCGCGCCGGTGGAGTCGTTCGCATATGGCGACGAGACTCCGCCACCGAAGGGTCAGACGCACTGGCACGCGCGCGACGTTCAGTTCAGTGAGAGCGGGACGACTTTCCGCGCGTTTCGCTCCGACGAAGAGTGGGGAACCGTGGATACTCCGCTCGCCGGTGCGTTCAACGTTCGAAACGTGCTCGCCGTGATCGCCGCGGCGGAGGCCATCAAAGCTGATCGGGACGGGGTTCGCATGGGTCTGAAAACATTCACCAGCGTGAAGCGCCGGATGGAAGTGCGGGGCGAAGTGCGCGGTGTCGCAGTGATCGACGATTTTGCGCACCACCCGACGGCGGTTCGAGAGACGATCGACGCCATTCGCCAGAAGTACGCGGGGCGTCGGATCGTTGCGGTGTTCGAGCCGAGGAGCTACACCGCGCAACGGCGCGAATTTCAGGAAGACTACGTGAAGGCGTTCGGCGGAGCCGACGAGATCATTCTGTCGGGGATGTTTCATCCCGAGCGTTACACCAGGGACACGGCGATCGATCTCGGCCAGATGGTTAGCGAGCTCGCTGCATCCGGCAAAGGTGCAAAGCACCTGAAGGATGCGGACGAGATCGTGAAGGATCTGGCGCCGCGGTTAAAAGCGCGCGATGTGGTGCTGGTGATGTCGAACGGCGGATTTGGCGGGATACATCAGAAGCTTCTGGACGCGCTGGCGGAACCGACGCGCTGAGGCTCATTCGCGCTACGCGATCAAATCTTTTTTCGCGGCGCCATGGGCGTGAGCTTGTTCGAGCCCGACTTGGAGGCCAGCGCGAGCTTCAACACGGTGTTCCAGTTGCGTCCCGTCGTCCGCCCAACCTTTCTCTCGATCACGGCATTGGTGAGGCGCGACCGCCCAATACCATCCGGATAGAAGGCGTAGAGCTGTTTCCCTTTGGCGCGCACGAGCTCCGACCCTTTGATCTCCTCCTGGAGTGCCGCGACCACCTCGGCGGAAGGCGGGCTCTTTAGCGGCAGGACGACGAGGTGCGCGGGGTCGAGCTCCGCTTCTTTGCGAAAGGGATTCTGGCGGATGATGCCCTTCCATTCTTCGGGCGTGCGCACGAAGAAATCCATGTCCATCCCGAAGCGCTTCATCCCTTCGGCCTCGAGGAATCTCTCCAGCTCGGCGCCCGTGCGCGAAGCGCTGGCGAATACGAGGTTGCCGCTCTGCAGAATCGATCTCACGTCTTCGAATCCGAGTTGCGTGAGGAAGGTGCGCAGATCGGTCATGCCGACCATGCGCTGACCTGCGAGGTTGATGCCGCGGATGAGGGCGATGTGAGTTGTCGTCAGGTCACGCCCTCGCGGATTCTTCTCTGTCGCGGCGGCCGCCGCGGCCGCTGGTCCTGTATGGTCTCTCCCATTCCGGAAGATGGTCAAGCAGGTAGTCGAGGGAGAAGACGTGCCGGGAGTTGTCCGCTTTTCGCCTGAAAACGACGCGCGACCAACCGCGCATTCCCGTCGGCGTGTACCACTCGCCATCCATGTGCAGTTTATCGCCCGAGATGGCGCGAATGAGTACGCGCTCGTACTGTGAGCGGGGAAGCACTCTTTCGGGAAAGAGATTGTCCCACGTGCAGAGCCTGCCGACATCCTCGTAGCCGGGCGGTCGGTCGTCGAGATCGAGAAGCGAAGGAGCGCGGCCCTTCATAACGGAGCCGATCAGCCGAAGCGTGAACGGATCCGAGTAGCGGCGGATGTACGGCCAGAAGTGCTTGGTGATCCTTCCGGCCATCTCTCGCAGGGAGAATGACTCACCGGCGGTGGTGAGCCACCTGTCGCGATCGATGTCGCAGGTGAATGGATTCGCGGGATAGCAGTCGAAGCGCGCCAGCCATCCTTTCCGGGTGGTATGCGGCATCGGATGGAAACCCTTGATCACCGGGATGTCGGTGTTCTCCAGAGCGCTGATCTCGTAGGTCGGCCACCTCATCACTTCGCGCACAATCCCGACGATGAGCGTCGCAGTCGCGATCATGAGCGGAGCGTCGGGCGTGAAGTCGGCGGTGACTTCGATGCGATCGCCGCGCGGGCGCACTCCGATGCCGGTCGAGCGCCGGTTGGCGGCGAGCAGCATCACCGGAACGGGAAGGATGTGGGCGAGGAGAAACGCGAGCTGCTCGACCGTTCTCGTCGAGCCTTGCTCGTAGAGGGGCACCTCGAACGAGATGTTGTAGTGGGCACTGAAGCCGGCGAGTTGGACGTCGCTGTCGTGTGCCTGCTCCCAGGCGTCCAGCTCCTGCCGAACGAAAAGGATTGCTTCCCAAAGGGACCGACCGGCGCGCGCGGCGCAGCCGCGCTCGATCTCAATTACGGGGGTCGCGACTTCGACGACTCCGGTATCGAAATAGACCGCGCCCCCGGTCGGCAGGTGATAGGACCTGCCTTTCCGGTGCATCATCTTCTCGCGAATGAAGCGCCGCGGGCTGCCGAAGACGTCCTCCGGCTTCACCTGCACGCCATCGATGATCACGGCGAATTCGGCTTCCATGCCGATCGCCGCGAGCTGAATCCGCTCGCGGGTGGATGATTTGTTCTCGGGTCCTTTTTTCTTTTTGAGCTGGTCCGCCATACTCACATTTTACCCAGATGCTTTCTTCAAAATCGCGACAGTACTGCAACGAACAGTTCAACTTTTTACATCTCGCGGCACCGACAGCACGTATCCGAGGTCGAGGTGGAGGTGATCCTCCGCGAAGCCAGTCGGGGTCCCATACGGACGCGTCCAGATACCTGGCAGCGTCTCCCTCGCAATAAGGCTGAATCGCTCGATCGCGCTCCGGTTGTCGAGGAATGTGTCGCCAATTCGATAGATGTTGGCGGCCGTTCCCCAGGAGTGCGGAGTCGCGTTTTTCGAGAACCGATGGGACGGCGAGCGATAGCCCCCGTTGGCCGAAATGTGCACCATCGTCCCAACAGCCTCGCGAAACCGCTCGAGACACACAGCCAAGAGGGTGATAGCGCAGGGAACGTACCGCGGGAAAGTCCGCAATGGCGGGGCCTCCCTTACGTCGACCTGAATGAACTCCCAGAGCAGGAAATGGCTGGCCAATTCGATTTTCATGGCCGAGTCCCAGGACGGGACCTCGTAGAAATAGCGTGGAAGCTGCCGGCTCCGTCCGGTCGAGTCCTTCCACTCTTCGCCTGGCCTCAAGGCCTTCCGGTATTCGGGCGGAAGGGTCAGCCCGTCAACGACCCGAAGCGGGAAATTGGGCGATTGGTGGCTGGCATCGGGGGCGAACGCGGTAGAGCTCATTCGTCGGCCGGTCCCTGTGTGAGGAACTCATATATGGTATGCGAGATCGCGGCGATGGTCCGAGACCGCCCCGTGCCGTCGGGCTTCCATTCGGTCAGGATCACGAGCCCGTATGGCTTTCGCTTGGGCAGATAAACGACGCCCGCGTCGTGGGCCACGGTCGAGATCTCGCCCGTCTTGTGCGCCACGCGCGCTCCCTTCGGCAGCCGCGCCGGAATCCCCTGATTGAACTCCTGGCCGTGGAGGATGTCCATCATCCTTCGCGACAGCGCGGGGGAAAACGCTTTTCCTTCGGAGAGCAGCACGAGGATCCGCAGCAGTCCATCGGCGGTCACCATGTTGTTGATGCCCTTGTCGAACCCGAGCTCGTCCTCGACGCCGCGCTTGAGGTCTATTCCATCGTCGACGTCCAGCTCCTTCAACGTTCTATTGACCGACTCCGCTCCGATGACGCCGAGCAGAAGATTCGTGGCGAGGTTGCTCGACGTCGTGATCATGTGGTAGGCGAGCTCGTCGACGCGCATCATCTTGCCGATCGCATTGTGCACGGCGGAATTCGCGTCGCGACCCGACTCCACGCGAAACGGCACGCCCTCGACGACGCTCAGAAACCGATTGCGCACGTGCACCCGCGAATGGGGAAGCAGGTCTCCGCGATCTATCGCCGCGAATACGCCGAGCAGAATCGGCACCTTGATGGTGCTGGCTGCATGGAACCAGCGGTCTGCCTTATAGTGCAGCTCGAAACCGGTTTCCGCGTCGTGGAGTGCGACGGCGATCGCGTTGGCGCCCGACTCCTGCTCGATCCTGGCGATCTGGGTAGTGAGCGCACGCGCCCGTGCGGCCAGGGGTGTCTCCGTGGTCGTCATCAGACGCTCAGGAGTATGCTACGCGAGGATCCGCTTTGGCGTAGGCGAGATCTGTGAGGAGATTGACCAGCACGAACACCACGCTGAGAAACAGCACCGAACCCTGAATGGCGGGCAGATCGCGGCGCGTGATCGCGTTGACGACGTATCGTCCGAGTCCCGGCCAGCTGAAGATCGTCTCGGTGAGGATGCTGCCGGTGAGGTAATAGCCGAAATCGAGACCGAGCACGGTGATGATCGGAATCAGCGCATTGCGCAGCGCGTGACGCACGACGACGACGCGCTCCTTCAGACCTTTCGCGCGGGCCGTGCGCACGAAGTCGCCGCCCAGAACGTCGAGCATCGCGGATCGGGTCACGCGCGCGAGGAACGCAATCGAGCGGGAGCCGAGCGCGAGCGCGGGAAGAATGAGGTACTTGATTCCGCCGTACCCGGAAGGAGGCAGCCACTTCAGGATCACCGCGAAAACGAGAATGAGGATCAATCCCACCCAATAGACCGGAAAGGAAATACCCAGATAGGCGACGCCAAGCCCGAGGCGATCGAACCAGCCGCCGGGGTTCCGCGCGCTGAGGACGCCGAGCGTGATGCCTAGTATCGAGGCGAGCAGCATCGCGGAGCCGGCGAGGAGCAGGGTTTTCGGGAAGCGCTCTCGGATGTCCTGGATGATCGGGCGCTGCGTGATGTAGGAATTTCCGAGATCGCCCCGCAGCACTCCGCTCGTATAGAGCGTGAATTGTTTGAGCAGGGGCTCGTCCAGGTGCAGCTCCTTTCTCAGGCGCGCGATCGTTTCGGGGTCGGCGCGCTCGCCGACCATTTCCTGGACTGGGTCACCGGGTGCCACGTAGAGGAGAAGAAATACGACGACGAGCACGCCGAACAGCGTGGGGATCGATAGCGCGAGCCTTCGAACTATGAAAGAGAACACTGGCTATTTGCTGATCGTCACATCTGTCCAGCGCTGGCCGTTGAAGACCGCGGGAACGGTGAAGCCTTTGATCCACGGCTGCACGGCGTACATGTCCTTGTAGAAAAAGAGATACAGCATTGGGGCATCCTTGAACTGAAGCTCGTCCGCCTGCGTGTACAGCGAGTTGCGCTTCGACTCGTCCTGCTCGCGATGCGCCTGATCCACGAGCGCGTCGAAGTGGGGATTCGAATAGAATGAGACGTTGCCGCCCACCCCCTTGTTCTTGCTGTGCAGCAGCGGATACAGAAAGTTCTCGGCGTCTGGGTAGTCGGCCCACCATTCCTTGAGAGCGAGGTCCGTCTGGCCCTTTCGCGCGGCCTCGCGCATGGAGGACGCGTCTCGCGCCATGAGTTTTATGCGGATTCCGGCCTCCGCCAGATTCGCCTGGATCGTCTGCGAGATGCGGGGCGACTGATCGGTGGTGGACGTCCACAGCTCGAGGTCGATCCCATTGGGGTGACCTGCGTCGGCGAGAAGCTGTTTCGCCTTGGCGACATCGTGCGGGTATCCTTTCCGACTCGCGTCGTAGCCACCGAGCGAAGGTGGAACGACCCCATTGGCGACGGTCCCTCGTCCGGCCATCACCTGCGCCAGCATTGTGTTGACGTCGACGGCGTAATTGATCGCCTGTCGTACGCGGACGTCCGTGAGCGGGCCGCGGGTGACGTTGATCGCAGCGTACCAGAAGCGGAGCGCGGGCGCCGAGGTGAGGAGCTTTTTCTTTTCGGGATCGACCTGCCAGGATTTTCCCGCTTCATCGGGCACGTTCAATACGTCGACGTTGCCCGCCTCGAACTCGGCGGTGGCGGTGCTCATTTCCGGGATGATGCGCGCCATCAGCGAATCGGTTTTCGGCGCGCCGTCGAAGTAATCGGGATTTTTTGCGAAGCGAAGGTAATCGTCGTGTCTCCATTCGACGAACTTCCACGGACCGGTGCCGATCGGCTTCTGACCGAAGTCAGCGCTCGGATTGTCCGGGATGATCGAAGTCACCGGCATCGCGAGCAGCTTCGCGAAAATGGAGAACGGCTCCTTGAGCGTGATCACGACGGTGGAATCGTTTGGCGCTGCGAGCCCGGAGATAGTTTTGGCTTTGCTCGCGGCGTAGTCTTCCGCGCCCTTGATTGGATAGAGTGGCCACCCGCGGCCGCCTTTGGTGGCGGGATCCAGCACGCGCTGGAATGAGGCGACGACGTTGTGCGCGGAGAGAGGCCGTCCGTCGTGGAACTTGACGCCGGTGCGCAGATGGAACGTGTAGGTGATACCGTCGGGCGAAATGTCCCAGGACTTTGCGAGGCCGGGGACGACCTTCGCGTCGGGAGTGAAGCGCGTCAGTCCATCGAAGACGTACGCGACGGCGCGTCCGGTCGGGACGTCGGTCGAGAGCGCCGGATCGAGAGAGCGCGGATCATACGTATCGCGCGAGTCGATGATGGTTTTGCGGGCGGGAGTCGAATCGCCGCCGCCGCCGCAGGCGAGAATCGCGGGAATTACGAGTAAAAAGAGTCGCCGCATACGATTGCTCTGACGGTTGACATGAAGGGGCGAAATACGAGAACTTTCGCGGACCCGAAATAGGCTTCACCGTGAGCGCAGAATACTATTACCGCCGTCAACTAGGCGCCAAGGATCTACTGCCCGCCGTTGGCGTCGGACTCGCCGTCGGTTTGGCCGGATTCTACATTGTGCAACTCTTAATCCAGCGGACGCCCCTCGTGCCGCAGGGAGAGCTTGCTCGAGTGCCGATCGAGCCTCCGAAGCGAATGCCCGGGAACAGGAGGGAGTCCCCGACGGAGACGCACTTCGGCCGCGAGCTGCCGCCTGGGCAGCCGCCTGGCGCTCAAGTGCTGAAAGGGTGAAACCCGGACGAGTACGGCTCGGGACTCTCACCGCACTCGCGTTTTTCGCAGCGTCTCTTGGGGGCAGTGCGCTTCGCGCGCAGGACATCGATTGCCAGCGCGGCGACCTGGAGGTGATGCGTCTGATGTTCGAGGGGAACCACGCCTTTACGGACGCCGACCTCGCCAAAACGATCGTGACGACCCCCTCGGCGTGGGCGCGGCGTTACCTGCACCTGCCCTTCACGGTCAAACATTGTCTGGACCGCAGTGAGCTCCCGAACGACCGCGCGCGGCTGATAATCTTTTATCGCCGTCGGGGGTATCCAAGAGTGACAGTCGACACCGCCGTGAAGCTGCTCGCGCCCGGGGCCGTCGAGGTCAAATTCACAGTCAACGAAGGGCCGCCAATGGTACTCAAGTCCTTCGTGATACAGGGGCTGGACTCAGTCGCCGAGAGGGCGCGATTGACGCGCGACCTGCCGGTGCGAGTGGGCGGGAGGTTCGATCGATTCACTGTGGAGGCGGCGAGGGACAGCGTTCGCCAGCGGCTGCACAACAACGGCTATCCAAGGGCCGACGCGGTGAACCGCTTCACGGCGAATGACACCGCGTTGAGCGCCTGGGACACACTTCTCGTCACACCGGGGGTCAAGGCGAGGATAGGAACAATTCAGATCGACGTGACTCCGCTGCGCGACAACAAGCAGCAGATCCCGACGAGGGTCGTTCGACGAATCATGGGGCTCGATTCGGGCAGGCTCTTCCGCGAGGACGAAGTCGTCGACGCGCAGCGCGCTCTGTATCAGACGGAAGCGTACCAGCACGTCTCGATTACGCCGGACTCAGGGAGCGATTCACTGGTGACGCTGTACGTCAATCTCGCGGAAGCGCCGATGCACGCGGCGCGGGTGGGAGCGGGCTACGGCACGCTCGACTGCTTTCGCCTCACCGGCGAGTACACGGACTACAACTTCCTGAATGGCGCGCGGCGGCTCGATCTGAACGCCAGGGTGTCGAAAATCGGAATCGGCCGACCCTTGAACCGCGCGCCTGGATTGTGCCCCACGGCAAAGAATGACGTATTCAGCAATCTCCTCAGCTACTACATGGGCGCGACGTTCCGGCAGCCGGTGATCTTCGGGCTCAGAACGGTGCCCACGCTCACGGTGTACAGTCAGAGCGTGTCCGAGTACAACGCCTACCGCAGAACGACGGCAATCGGAGGCGTGGCATCGGTGGTCTGGCGCGCGACGACGAGAACGCCGCTCAATCTCAGCTACTCGATGGATCTCGGGCGCACCGAAGCGCAGCCGGCACTTTTCTGCGCGGTGTTCAATTTGTGCGACGCAGAAGAACGCCAGCGAATAGAAAAGACGCAGAGGCTGGCGATTCTCAGCCTTTCCGCCACGCACGACAACTCGAACAGTCTGCTGTCGCCGACGCGCGGCTCCGTGATTCGACTGGAGGCGCGCCATTCATCGCCGATGATTCTGTCGGACACCGCTCTCCAGTTCAACAAGTTCGTCGGTGATGCGTCGCGATACATCAACGCCGGCGGCGGGAACGTGCTCGCGCTGCGCATTCGCGGTGGCGTAGTGTATGGTCGCACACTCGGCTCCGCGACCGGATTCATACCGCCGTCGGAGCGTCTCTACGCGGGCGGTCCCACCACGGTGAGGGGATTCGCGCAGAATGAGCTCGGCTCGGCGATCTACATCGCACCGACTTTCCAACAGGTGCTGCCGGCGGAGAGCCAATTGCCGGACACGCTGGTGACGAACACGACCGGCGCCATTGGGAGAGTCGTGCCGGTTGGCGGAAACAGTCTGATCGTCGGCAACATCGAGCTGCGGCTGCGTAGTCCCGTGCTGCCGGAGCTGCTGCAGCTCACGCTGTTCACCGATGCGGGAGAGGTGTGGAATCGCGGTAGCGCCGCCGCGCTGAGCGGCGTCAAGCTGAAAGTCACGCCCGGCGTGCAGGTGACCGCGTTCTCGCCGGTGGGGCCCGTGCGTGCGGCGATCGGATACAACCCGTACAGACGTCCTGCCGGTCCGCTGTACTACGAGGCGACGAACGAGGGTGGACAACTCCTGTGCGTGAGTCCTGGAAATCTGCTGCCCACGCACTTCAACACCGTTACGCAGGGCACCACGACGAGGACCATTATCACGCAGGACCCTCCCACGGCTGCGCTGTCCTGCCCGGCTTCGTTTCAGCCGACAAAGGTGAACAGCCTCAGAAGCCGCCTCACGTTCAGCTTTGCGATCGGCCAGGCCTTCTAGCTCGCGATGACCCGTCGTCTCCGCATTGTACTCGCGAGTGCCGCCGTACTGGTTGGGCTCGGCCTGATCGTCGTCCTCAGCGTGATCGGAGTCACGCACACGGGCTTCGGCCAGGAGCGCGTGCGCGGCATGGTGGCGACGATGTTCGAAGGACGCGTGAAGGGCAAAGTCTACATCGGCCACATGAGCGGCGGCTTTTTCACGGGCGTCACGATCGACTCGCTTGAGATACGGGACGACGAAGATTCCGTGTTCTTCGCATCGGGGCCGGTCACGGTCTCCTACGATGCGCGCGATCTTTTCGATCGCAGAATCCTTCTCAGCCATCTCGAAGCCCAGCATCCCGTCGTCCATCTGCGCCAACACGAGAACGGCGACTGGAACTGGCGGCGCATCTTTCCGGCAAGCGTCGAGAAGCAGAAACGAGACGAGAGAGGCTTCGGCCAGTACGTCGCGATCGATTCGTCCGAGATACACGACGCGACCGTCACGCTGACACTGCCGTGGCATCCGTCGGACTCCCTGCGCGGGGCGAAGCGTGACAGCGCACTGAGATTCGAGCTGTCGCGGTCTGACCATGAGATCCGTCGGACGCGCGAAGGACTCGCGAGAACCTGGCGCTGGTCCAACGCGCAGGCGAGCCTCGGTTTTACGCGCATCGCGGATCCCGATACGGTTGGACGTCTCGTGCGGCTGAGAAAGGCGAGCTTCACCGAGACCGATCCACCATTCAAGTTCCGGAATCTCTCCGGCACCTTTCTCAACCTCGGCGATTCGGTGTTCGTGGACGCCGACCATTGGGATCTTCCAGGGTCGACGGGCAAAGCGCGCGGCAGTGTGGTGTGGGGAAGCGATCTGCCGATTCGCTACTATCTGCACATCATCGGCGACTCGGTGTCACTCAATGATGTGGCATGGGTGTATCCGACGCTGCCAACCACCGGCGGCGGCAAGATGGTGCTCGACATCAGAAGCGAGCGCAATCCGCGGATCCTCGACTACATCCTGACGAACATGGATGTGCGGACGGCAGGCTCGCGTCTGCTCGGCAAGATGACGTTCGCGACTGGCGAGCCGGTGCTCATAGTCAAGAACCTCGATCTCGTGGCGTCCCCCGTGGATTTCGATCTGCTGCGGACGCTCAACGGGAAGCCGTTTCCGTACGACTGGCAGGGGAAGATCACGGGCACGATCAAGGCCCCGGGCGGGCCTCTGAATCATTTCGTGGTTGTTGAATCGTCTCTCACATTTGCCGACGCGCACGTGCCGGGAGCGATCACGCGCGCCAGCGGCGACGGCGAGCTCGATATCCTCTTTCCCGCGTTCACCGCGTTTCACGATTTTCACGTGGATGTCGGAACGCTGGACCTGCGGACACTTCAGTACCTGAATCCGCTCTTTCCCAGGATCAAGGGAACGATCTCGGGCACGGCGTCGCTCGATTCGTCGTGGCTGGATGTGCGCTTTCGGGACGCCGATCTGCTGCACCACGACGGCAGAGAACCCGTGTCGCACGTGACCGGCAACGGACGCGTGACATGGGGTAAATATCTGATCTACGACCTGGCGCTCCAGGCGCAGCCGCTGTCATTCACCGCGCTCGCCAATTCGTATCCGCTGCTTCCATTGCGAGGCAGCTATGCAGGGCCGATGCAGATAAAGGGAACGTCGCCGAACCTCCTCGTGAATACCTCACTCACGGGGCCCGCGGGAGCGTTCGCGTTCAATGGCATCGTGGACGCCGACCCACTCGAGTACGCTGCGCGCGGACGCGCTACCACCACCGCGCTCGACGTGCGCATCCTGGCGGAGCGGAACACGCTGCCAAACACCGCTCTGACCGGAGTATACGATCTGGATTTACGCGGAGAGTCGCTTCCGACGCTGGTCGGGAGCGCCGTCGCGTCAATCGATCGATCCACGATCGCGGGCGTCCGGGTAGATCCCTCGACGGCGCGACTGCATTTCGCCGGTGGAGTCGCGACGGTCGATACACTGGCTCTCAATGCGGCTGGTTTCAGCGCGCACGGTTCCGGAAGCTTCGGACTGGTCGGGGCTAAAACCGGCACGCTCAAATTCAACGCCGTTATGGATTCGCTCTCGCGGCTCCGCGCACTGGTGCCCGCGCTGGCGACGTCTGCGATGATCGATTCGCTGCATGGAAGCGCCGAGCTCGCGGGAGAGATGTCGGGAAGCATCGACCACCTGAACGTGAACACGATAGTGCGCGCGACCGACATCCGGCTCGGTACGCGCAGCGTCGAGAGCGTGCGCGGCTCGATTCTGCTCGCCGACGTCACCAAGCAGGCGCACGGCTCGTTCATATTCGGCGCGGACACCGTCGCCCTCGGACCGGTCGGCTTCAACAGCATCAGAGCATCGGTGAATCTGGCTTCACCGACGTCGGGACAGTTCAGCGCGTCGCTGCTGAGTCAGAGCGGAGTCAAGTCGGATCTCGCGGGGAACATTACGCGCAACCGCGACACCACGATCGTCCGCCTCGATTCAGCGGACGTGCTTGTCGATTCCGACAACCGCTACCGGCTGCTGTTCCCGACGCGCCTCGAGTTCTCGCCCGGGTATCTCTCGCTTGACTCTCTGCTGCTGCAACATACCAGCAACGCGAGGCTCGCGATCGAGAACATGCGCATCGACGGCGATTCGATCAAAGGGCACGTGCGCACCGACAGTGTGGACATGCGCGTATTCCGGGCGTTCCTGCCGGGTCTCGTCGATGCGCGCGGAGCGATCGTGGCGGATGTGGACATCCGTGGGAGCATCAAGCAGCCACTGCTGTTCGGCCAGATATCGATCGGGGACGGCTTCGCGAAGTTCTCCAACCTGGGAACCACCTACAATCACATCAAGGCGGACATCGCACTTGCCGGCGACACGGTCCACATCAAGACTCTATCGGCGGAGACATTCAAGGACCGGCGCGGCACGCTGGGAGTGACGGGCACCGTGAGCTTCGAGCACTACGACAATCCGTCGTTCTCGTTGACGGCGAACGCATCGAACTTTCACGCGATTGATAAACCTGGACTCGCGGCGCTCGATGTTTCTACGGGACCGGCGGTCACGCTCACGGGGTCGACGCAGGATGCCGTGATGCGTGGCACTCTGCGCGTAGAGCGCGGCACGATCTATATCCCGGAGGTCGTGAAGAAGAACATCATCGATCTCGAGGATCCGGAGTTTCAGAGCACGGTAGACACGCTGCTGTCGCAGAACCGCGAGGTGATGCCGCGCGCGCCGAGGGCAGTGGCGCGTAACCTCCGGCTGGAGAACGTGAACGTCGACATCGGATCCGACGTCTGGCTGCGCTCGTCGGAGGCGAACATCAAGCTTGGAGGCTCGCTCGGCGTAACGCTTGCACCGCCAAATCCTAACGAGCCACCTCGGCTCGCGCTCGAGGGACAACTGAGCGCGGATCGCGGCACCTATCGACTCAATCTCGTCGATCCGTTCATCCAGCCTACCTTCGACGTGCAAACCGGATCGCTGCGTTTTTCGGGCACGCCAGATTTGAATCCGCAGCTGAACATCTCCGCCATTCATACGGTGCGACAGCCAAGCAAGAGCGCGTTTGGGCGCGACGTGCGTGTGGAGGTGGACATCACCGGCACTCTGGCACAGCCGAAGCTGGCGCTCAGCAATCCGGACAATCTCCCGCTATCCGAGAGCGACTTGCTCAGCTATCTGGTGACGGGTGCGCCGGCCATCGGTCTCGACAATACGTCGGGTGAAGTAGCCGCCGGCCTGGGCGTCCGTGCGCTTGCCAACATCTTCACCAACGCGATTCCGCGGAATGTGTTCGACATCCTCGAGGTGCAGGCAGCCGCACCGACTACCGACCCAAGCAATCAGGGGACCACTAACTCGTTCTCGGCGTACGGGCTGCTGAACACGCGCGCGATTCTCGGCAAACAGCTCGGCAGCAGATGGTTTCTGGGATTGAGCACGGGGTTATGCTTTGTGGACCCGAGCGCATTCCGCGAAAATCTTGGGCTCCAGCTCGAGTACCGCATCAGCTCGCTGTACAGCGCGCAGGCCGCGATCGAGCCGGGATCGAGCAGCACCAGGTGCAAAGGTGGCGGAGTGCCGGGAGCCAGCTTCGCCCCGAACGCGACTCCGTCGCAATTGGGCTTCGACCTCTTCCGCAACTGGCGTTTCTAAAGCGTTGCTGGGTCGTCAATTACGACGCTGACACTTGTTTACATGAGCTTTTCCCGGCGAACCTGATGGCGAAGAATCTGCGAGAAAACGACTTGATGATGTGCCGCTCGTGCGGAAACGAGGAGCGTGCGTCAGAGGGCTATCCTTGCGCGGATTGCGGCACATTCGTCTGCATCATCTGCAACTTTCGAGGGGTAACGCTGTGCAAGCAGTGCGTCGCGAAGCGACCCGAGCCACCGCTCGGTCCGACCGGGACAACGAAGATCGACTGGCCAGAGCATTGAGCGAATGTGTCACCGCCAGCGCGGCGATCGCGCCGATGCTGTGTGAGCCGGACGTAAAGACAACTCAGGTATCTCAGCTCCTTCACGGACACATCGCGGTGGTGAACGAGCGAAATGGATTGTGGCTCAACGTCACCGGTCCCGATGACTACCCGGGATGGGTGCACCAGGGCTACGTGGTCACGATGCCGGAGCCGGTTCCTCCGCTCTCCGAGACCGGATGGAACGATCCCCGCCCGCTCTCACTTGGCTGTACTGTGCGCGACGAGCACGGCGCTACGCGCAAGCTTCCCTTTGGCGCGCTGATTACGGAAGGCGAAGAAAGATTCGGCGGGCTGGCGATGACGCTCGACGAGCGCATCAAAAGCTTTCCCACCGAACCGGACTCGATCACGGCATCGGCGATGACGTTCTTCGAGGGAACGTCGTACGAGTGGGGCGGCGTCACGCCGTGGGGCTGTGATTGCTCCGGACTCGTGTCGAGCTCGTTCCATCTTCATGGTGTCAACGTTCCGCGCGATGCGTGGATGCAGGCGATGACTGGAGAGCCGGTGGAATCGATGGAGAATCTGCGGCCAGCCGATCTGCTTTTTTTCTCGGACGAGCCCGACGGAAGGATCAGCCACGTCGCCATCTCTTTGGGCGGCACCCGCGTCGTGCATCTCGCGCTTGGGCGAGGGGGGTACGCCGTTGACGATCTGGCTGCCGGCGATCCTTACACGGATCTGCTGATGAAGCGGTACCGTTTCGGAAGGCGAGTACTCACCGTCGGGGATTGAACTGCAACTGAACACTACCGGCTGGGCGCTTTGGGCGGAGCGGCCTTGGGCCGCGAGCTGGTTCTAGTTGCCATTCATGGCGAGCGCGTAGCCAACCGCCGGCACGCCATCGGCCCTTGGCCGGTAGTGTTCAGTTGCAGTTAGCTGACCATCCCGTTGGGAGTGCCTGTGACCATGGGCTGCTGGGTCGGCCCGCTCACGAAGAGTCTCGCAGAAGCCGTAGGCTCTCCGTCGAGCGTCACCTGCATCGTATACTGACCCGTCACGTTGAGCGGCAGATCGACCACCGCGATGATCGGAAGATCGAGCTCGTAGACCGGGTTCGGCGCTGGTGCTACGCTCATCTCGCCCGAGGATGACCAAAGCTCCTCGTCGAAAGGTGATAGCCAGCGGAAGGAGAGCTTATGCGCGCCGATGTCGTCGCCGTCGGCCTTGAGGCGGACGACGAAGTGCGTGCGCGGATGGATGGTCGGAAGTCCCGCGACCTGCACTGCATCGAAAACGCCGAGGATGTTGAGCTTTCCCTCCTGGGAGAGGTTGGCGGCGTCGGCGAAGATGGCAAACGAGATGTGCATGACGCAAAGTAGCCGCGCTCGGGCTCGCCCGGCTAGTTTTCGTCGATGACAGAGTCAGCTGCACATCATTCTTCCATTCTGACCCAAACGGTAGCACAGCCGGCACTCGGCTTTACCGATTTTCTGCTATTCACGATGGCCGTGATCTGGGGCGTCAACTTCGTCGTGGTGAAATACGCGACCCAGATCTTCAATCCCGTCGCGTTCACAGGTCTGCGCGTGGGAACGGTCGCGCTATTTCTGGTGATCGTGGCGATCGTGCGCGGCGGTATATCGCTCCCGCGCCGTGACATCATTGGCCTTCTTCTCCTCGGCGTGCTCGGGAACGGACTGTACCAACTCTTTTTCGTACACGGCGTAGCGCGAACGCGCGCCGGAGATGCCGCATTGATCATCGCCGCGGCTCCCGCATTCATCGCTCTCATCGCGCGGATGCGAGGAATGGAACGCGTAAAGGCGCTGACCCTCGTTGGAATCGCGCTGTCGATGGTTGGAGTTACACTCGTGATCATAGGAAGCGCGGCTTCGTCGAGCGGACAATCAACTCTGCTGGGATCCGCATTGGTGTTTTTCGGCGTGCTATGCTGGTCGGTCTACACGATCGGGCTCCAGCCGTATGCGACGCGCGTGGACATCATCCAGCTCTCCGCGGTCACAATGGTCGGCGGGGCCGTGCCGCTCCTGATGGCATCGACGCCGGCTCTGATCAGAACCGACTGGTCGGCCATTGGAACGGGTGGATGGCTTGCGCTCTTCTACTCGAGCATCTTATCGATGGGCGTCGCGTACTTCTTCTGGTATCGCGGTCTTCGCGTGCTGGGCCCGACGCGCACCGCCGTGTACGCCAATCTTCAGCCGATCGTCGCGCTGCTCGTAGCATGGCCACTCCTCAAGGAGACTCCGACGATCTTTCAGGCCGTCGGAGCCGCGACGATCATCGCCGGCGTTTTCCTGACCAGAACATGAGGCTCGTTCTGTTCGACATCGACGGCACTTTGCTCAGCTCTGAGGGAATGGGCCGAGCATCGATGCAGAGCGCGCTTGCGGAGGTGTTCGGCTCGCCTGGAAATCCATCTTATCGTTACGATGGAAAGACCGACAGACAGATCGTGCGCGAGGTCATGCGCCTCGAGGGACACTCCGACGTGTACATCGACGCGCGGATGGAGAGGTTGATGGATCTCTACCTCGAGGGGCTCAAGGCCGGCGCAAAGAGCGGAAAATTCAACGTCCAGCCGCTGGCCGGCGTTCGCGAAATACTCGACGCGCTCGAGGCGCGCAGCGATATGGTGCTCGGACTACTCACGGGCAACATCGCGCCGGGCGCGCGCATCAAGCTGACCGCCGCGGGAATCGACCCCGATCGATTTCGTGTCAACGCCTTCGGATCGGATCACGAGCATCGTCCCGAGCTTCCCGCGATAGCTCAGCGCCGAGCGACCGAAGTGCTCGGACTCGAGATTGTGGGAGATCGAGTGGTGGTGATCGGCGACACGCCGGCGGACATCGAATGCGGGCGCTCGCTCGGCGCGCGCTCGATCGGAGTCGCGAGCGGGCACTACACGGTGGAGCAGCTTAAGGAGCACAATCCGTTTGCCGCTTTGCCGTCGCTGGCGAATACGCAACACGTGCTGGAGACGATCATGAATGCGTGAGGTAGAGCTCAAAGCCGTAGTGAGCGATCTCTCATCGGTGCGAAGGCAGCTCGAAAAGCCAGGCGTCGAGCTCGTGTACGAGGGCAGGCTGCTCGATCAGCGGTACGACGTCGAGTCGCGCGAGCTCGCTCAACGAGACGAGGTCCTGCGCGTCAGGCGATACGAGGCCGGCGCGTCGGCAAGGACGTATCTCGATTGGAAAGGACCCACCGAGATTCAGGGCGCCTACAAGATCAGGGAAGAGGTCTCGACCCTGGTCGACGATTTTCCGGCCCTCGAGGAGATTCTCCAGAAGCTCGGATTCACGATCACGATGGAAATCGACCGGCAGATCGTCCAGTACAACCTCGGAGGCGCGACGATCCGGTTCGAGACATTTCCGCGGATGGACGTGCTCGTGGAAGTCGAAGGCGAGCCGGAAACCATCGAAGCAGCGATAGAAGCGCTTGGAATGGCGCGGGGTGAGTTCACGAGCGAACGGCTGCCGACCTTCGTCGAACGGTTCGAGAGACGGACGGGGGTGCGGGCCGCGATCTGTGACCGGGAGCTAGCGGGAGATTACCGTTTTCGTCGCGAGGAACCCTAAGGTTCCTCATCCCCCCAATTGCTTCTACGCGGTATCCAGATAAATTCACTCGGCAATGAACTGTCGATACATGCGGCGGATTGGTGTCCCCATCCTGTCGCTTTTGGCGGCCACAATGATGCCCGCCCAGGAAAACCCAGCCAAGCGTCTGGCAAGCATAGTCGGTGTGGCCGTCGAGGAATACGCGAAAGCGGTCGACGACCAGGGCAAGCTCATCTCGAAGGATGAGTTTGACGAAACTTACGGCTTTCTAACGGACGCCAAACAGGTCGCCGCCCGCTTGGGCGGCTACGACGCACCGGCCACGCGCGCAATTCTCGACAGCCTCATCAACGCTGTAGCCGGAAGAAAACCGCCGGCCACTATCAGACAGTTCCATCAGCTCTTTGCCGCATCCCTGGGCACGGCGGGAGCAATGGATCTCCCCAAAGGTCCGCTCGATACGGCTC
>JBDTIV010000034.1:0-60923 GCA_039936175.1 Gemmatimonadaceae bacterium
GTTTCCAGGAACGAGAGGAAGATCAGGCGAGAGATGTAGAGGAGTGCGAGCTCGCTGCGCTCGGCTTGGCCTATTCTCGGGTCGAGGGAACCTGCCAGGTCGCCGACCGACGCCTGGACGTTCCGAAAGAATCGCCTAGTGATGGCTTCGCGGCCGAGGATGTCGAGCCAGCGAGAGTGGGTGAGAAGATCGGAATCACTGGCCGCAGACGAGAGCGCGCACAGCGTTTCGGCGTCGCTTTCGAACAATCTCGCGCGATCGCACATGAGCGAGCGGATACGGGTTCTGGATTGTCGCGCAGACCAGCACACAATCGCGAGCTCGGCCGTCGATGCATGAGTGGCGACGACGATCCAGAGAAGTTGTGCGGAGTGGGTCGCGAGAGCGTTGGCGACGGAGGCGAGGACTTGTCTGAGTTCAGCTCCGTGCCCGAGATCGACGGCAAGTCCGCGCAGCGCGCCCGGGCCCTGTGCGATGTGAGCGGCGTGTACGGCTTCGGGAAGGGCCAGCGCTTTCCTCGACCGAAGATCGAGCGGAAGCGCCCGTTCGCTGAACCCGAGGAAACGGAGAATCTCGGTTTTCCCGTGCGAAGAGTCCGCGGCGTGAAGCAGCGCTGTGGCGTGCTCGAGAGTTTGCACTCATCGAGCGTAGCTGCTGGTTTCCCTCGGGCTTACATCGTTTGACGACTATTCGACACGAATCTCCGCTAGGACTCGATAGCTTTCTTCTCGCCCAGGAGCCGGGTGGTAAAGCGCTGGCCTTCGCTGATCCGCTCGATCTCGATTGCCGTAGACTCGACGATCTGTTCCGCGCGGGCGAGTCGAGCGACGAGCTCTGGATCGCTCGTGGCTTTGAGCTTCTCGCTCTGGGCCCGCGATTTTCCGAAGAAGTAGGCGCTCGCGAATGCGCCGAACAGAACGGTGACCCCGGTCAGTACGCTGACGAGGCCTATGACTTCTCCAAGATTAAAATCCATTCGATGCTCCCCGAAGTCTGATGGCGGCTTGTAGCTCAACTACGATGCTGCAGGTCATCTGGTTCCACGACCGCCGGAACTTTGCCAAGCTCTTACACAAAAGACGCCTACCGGGCGATGTACGTTCGCCCTTTCCAGGTAACGCGACGGCCGCGAATCACGGCGGTGACAAAGATGTAGAGGAGCATGATCGCTCCCAGCGGGTACGCCAGCGCGTAAAGCGGATTCTCCCGGACTGTGACGTAGACGAGGATCCACCACGCGAGCGTTGCACCGACGGCGATCGCCGCCCACAACACAATGCCTGGCGTCAACAGCCCGAAGGCACCAAAAATCAGTACCACCACGGGAAGGAGCTCCATGAGCGGCGGCGTCAACAGAACCAGAGGAAAGATGGTCTGCCCCATTTTTCCAAACGGCACCGAATCCAGACCACCAGCGAAGACATTCTTCCGCCAGCCGTTGATGATCTCGCGAAGCGATTCATACATGCGGGTCGAGAGCTGATTGACGCCGAGCATGAGCACCACCCTTTTGCGCGCGGCAAAAAACTTCTGGGCCAGCATCAGATCCTCGGCCACCGACGTGCGCACGGCGGCGTGCCCACCCATCGAGTCGTACGCGTCGCGCCGGACGAAGATGCACTGGCCGTTCGCGATCTTGTTGGTGACGAGCGTCGACTTGTTGACCGATTCCGTTCCGCCGTAGCGCATCGAGAGGATCGTGAAGATCTGCGGCTGGATGATGCGCTCCCAGAATCCGCCGAGCTCCTGCCGGCCGGCGATCGAGAAAAGATCGGCGCTCGTGCCCTTCATTGCATTAACCGAGCGGGTCAC
Organism: Gemmatimonadaceae bacterium; assembly: GCA_039936175.1. Classification (GTDB taxonomy): domain Bacteria; phylum Gemmatimonadota; class Gemmatimonadetes; order Gemmatimonadales; family Gemmatimonadaceae; genus UBA4720. Next base: position 1,813 of record JBDTIV010000034.1, read on the forward strand.
TAGATCGGCGCCGTGAACCGTGTCGGCGTCAGTGAACTGGAGAATCTCTCCGTTGGCGACTTTTGCACCCGTCGCGCAGGCCCATTGTTTTCCGAACCAACCGTCGGGGAGGGCAGCGTTAGTCACGACGCGCGCGCGCGGATCGCCTTCGATCGATCTCCGCGCCACCTCGGCTGTGCCGTCGGTGGATGAGTCGTCGACGACGATGAGCTCGAGGTTGGGATATGTCGTGGAGAGAATCGATTGCACGCATCGCGCTACGTTGTGTGCTTCGTTGCGGGCGGGAAGGATCACCGACACGAGCGGCGCGTTCGGCGGTGGAGTTGGACTCTCGCTATCCAGCGAGCGCGATCGGCGGAGCCGGAGATACGTGACGACGGGCGGCACGATCCACGGCAGCGAGCAGAGAATCGCGGCGGTGTGATGCACTAACAACGAGCTACCCGTTTCCCGTTGTCCGTAAAAAAAACAGGGCGCCGCATCTTGCGCGGCGCCCCGCAGGATTCGAGAGGGTCAGCGGTTTCCGCCGCCCCCTCCTCCGCCAGGCCGGCCACCTCCGCCACCACCGCCCTGACCTCCTCCGCCCATACCGCCGCCACCGCCAGGAGAACCGCCGCCGCCACCACCACCGGGCTTGCCGCCTCCTCCTCCACCACCTTGTCCACCACCGCCGCCGCCGGGACGACCACCACCACCGCCGCCCTGACCGCCGCCACCTTGTCCGCCACCGCCACCACCAGGCTTGCCACCACCTTGTCCGCCACCGCCGCCGCCTGGCTTGCCACCACCTTGTCCGCCACCGCCACCGCCTGGCTTGCCACCACCTTGTCCGCCACCTTGTCCGCCACCGCCACCGCCTGGCTTGCCACCACCACCACCACCGCTTTGTCCGCCGCCACCGCCGGGCTTACCACCGCCGCCTCCTCCCTGCCCGCCACCACCTCCAGGGGAGCCTCCGGGTTTACCGCCGCCGCCGGGAGAACCGCCGCCGCCACCGGACCCGCCACCGCCTTTAGCTCCGAATTCGCCTTCCGTACCAGCCATTCTGCTACCCTCCAGAGTTGGTTGTTGCCAGGCGCGAAAAAAGCAATGCACATGCCATATTAGGAACATGCAAGCGAACGATTCACTGCGTAATTCGAGCCACGAAGCAGATTTTCAGTGCCCCTGACGCATTTTCGCGCGCCTCCGCCCGTAGAATCGGGCGCGCACGTGGCGCTCATAGCGCCGGCTGGTCCGCTGCAAAATCCGGATGACCTCCCCCGCGCGCAGGAAAACGCGCGCACGCTCGGATGGGAGCCAGTCGTCGGGCTGCACGCGACCGAGCGGAAAGGTTATCTGGCGGGAAACGATCGACATCGTTTGACCGACATCAACCTGGCGTTGCGTGATCCGAAGATCCAGCTCGTCTGGTGCCTGCGCGGCGGATACGGGATGATGCGGATTCTCCCAGGGATCGACTACGATGCGCTGTCACGAACGCCGAAAGTCATCATTGGATATTCCGACATCACCGCGCTCCACGCGGCGGTACAGAAGAAGTGCAAGCTCATCACCTTCCACGGTCCAACCGCGCGCGAGAAGCTCACTGATTTCTCACGCGACTCTCTCGAACGAGCAATCTTCAGGCGTGAAGACTCGTGCGGCGCTGCGCCGAGCGCGCGCGATCTCAACGCCGGGAGCGCGGAAGGACGACTGGTCGGCGGGAATCTCTCCATGCTGTCGTCGCTGTGCGGAACCCCGTACATGCCCGATCTCGTGGACGGAATTCTGATTCTCGAGGACGTCAACGAGCCCGTGTACCGAATTGACCGGATGCTCCAGCAGCTTTCCCTGAGTGGTGCGCTCGCGGGCTGCAAAGCGATCGTTTTCGGCGACTGCACAAAGTGTCTCGAAGATGCCGGTGAGGGCGGCCGCTCCTTCGACGACGTACTCGGCGAGGTCGCGCACGCGCTCGGCATTCCATGTCTCGCCGGAATTCCCATCGGCCATATCGCCGAGCAGTGGACGATTCCGCTCGGCGCGATGGCGCGGCTCGACACGGCGACGCGGTCGCTGACCGTGACGTCGTACACAACCTGAGGAGAAGGACGATTGGCGCATAAGACCGGAGAGGACCTGATCGAAGAGGCAAAGCGACAGATCGAGGAAGTCACGCCCGAGCAGGTGCGCGAGATGCAGGCGCGGTTTGAGAGCGTCGTCTATCTCGACGTGCGGGAGCCGAACGAGTGGAATCTGGGGAGGCTTCCACACGCGATGCACCTGCCAAGAGGGAACCTGGAGACCAAGGTCGAGGCGCTGATCGATCGCGACAAGCGTGTGGTGGTATACTGCGCGCGTGGGAATCGCTCGGCGCTCGCGGCGCTGACGATGAAGCAGATGGGATACGAGAATGTCGCGTCGATGGCGCGTGGGTTTCTGGGGTGGGGAGACATCAACGGCGAAGTCGAAGGATGAACGAACCAGGCCCAGTGAGTCCGGAAGCGTTCGAGATTCCGTGCGCGGACGGGCTCTTAATCCGGGGCGAGGTCTACCCCGCGGTGAATACGCTCGGCTCCGTGATCATCTGCCACGGCTTCAAAGGATTCGCGCACTGGGCGTTTTTTCCTTACATCGCGCGGTCGCTGGCCGAGGCGGGGCTCACGGCCATCACTTTCGATTTCTCGGGAAGTGGGATCGGGCCTGACCGCGAGTCATTCACAGATCCGGGCGCATTCGCGGGAAATACTTTCTCGAAGGAGCTGGAAGACATCGAGAACGTCTTCGATTTCGCGCGCCGGAAGAAGATCATCAAGGGAGAATTCGGTCTGTTCGGTCACTCGCGCGGCGGCGGTATGGCGATTCTGTACGCCGCTGCTCACGCGACCGACGTGAACTCTCTGGTGACGTGGGCGGCGATCGGAACCACGTGCTGGTGGACGCCCGAGGAGGCCATCGCCTGGCGCCAAAAGGGATATGCGGAAGTCACCAATTCCCGCACGGGACAACTGATGCGGATCGAGACAGATCTCCTCGAGGATGTCGAGCTGAACGGAGCCACGAAGCTCGGCATCGCGGCAGCGGCGAAGAAGATCAAGGCGCCCTGGCTCATCATCCACGGGACAGGCGACGAGACGGTGAAGAGCAGCGAAGCCGAGCGTCTCCACGAGCTGTCGCCGGGCGTGAGCACGCTGCGACTGATCAAGGATGCGAACCACGGCTTCGGCGCCACTCATCCGCTCATTGAAGTTCCGCCCGTTCTGGAAAAGGTCGTGCTTGAGACGGTGAAATTCTTCGTCCGCAACGCGACATCGGGATGACGTGAGCGCCGGCAACGGGAATGCGGACGATGCGGGCGATGGCGCGATTCGGCTTCTCGCGCATCCCGACATCATGAAGCTGCATTCCGCGCTCGTGTCCCACAAAGCCGTGGGCGCCGACAGGGAAGAAGGCGCTCGCCGAGCGGCGGTCGCGCTGATCTTTCGTTACGAGGAAATGAGAGCGCCGGAGCTGCTGTTCATCAGGCGCGCGAATTATCCCGGCGATCCGTGGAGCGGGCAGGTCGCGTTTCCGGGCGGGCGAGAGGAAACGGGCGACGCCAATCTGGCGAACACCGCGATCAGGGAGACGAGGGAGGAGACCGGGCTGGACCTCGACCGCGATGGAACGGTGATCGGAATGCTGGACGATCTGCGTCCCCAGACCACCCGATTGCCCGCCATCATCGTGCGACCCTACGTCGTGCTGCTCAAGCGCGTGGATACCGAGCTACTGCTCAGCGATGAGGTCGCGATGGCGTTCTGGGTTCCGCTCGAAGCGCTGCGTCAGGCGGAATCGTGGAAGGACACGACCGTGCTCGCGCGCGGGGTCCAGGTGAACAGGCGCGCGTTTCACCATCAGGGACAGGTGATCTGGGGTATGACCGAGCGTATCCTTGCTCAGCTTTTAGCGTTGATCGAGTAGCGGCATCGTCGCGGGTTTACTGCCGCAGATTCGTGATTCGTCGCGCCGCGCTCCCAAACAAAGATCACGCGGTGCGGCAGGCAGGGTCACGACGTTGGCGGCTCTGCGCGACGCTTGCTGCTCCCCGCTCCTCGCTCGCACTTCTCAGTTGTCGGGTGCTCGCGCTTTTCGGTTGCAGTCGTTTCCGTCAGGGAATCGTCGAATCGGCCGCTACTCCGGGCGGGAGTCCCGGGGGAGGCTGCTTGAGCTCCAGGATCGGCGCCTCGTGGATGATCTTTCCGCCGAGGTAGGCGGTGCGCGCCACGGTGCTGGTGGCAAGGAGGGCCCCGATTACAACGCCGGCTTTCATCCATCCTGGCAGTGGCTCGGCGGGTCGCTTGAGGGATCTCCACAGTGCGTACGCGGCGAAGATTCCTACGAGGAGAATCGCGTATAGCGCCCAGCTCGCGGCGGCGTCGTGCGCTTCAATTGTCCCGTGCTTGATGTACCAGGGATCATTGAGCGCGTGATCGGCCTGATCTCCGGTGAAATACACCGGGTAAATGAAAAGCCCGGCGCCAATCAGCGCGCCCATCGCCGTCTGCCACAGTCCGCGCCGGCGGAGAATGAGCGCCAGCAGCGCGAGCACGAGACCGGCAATGCTGAGCACGACCGGGAAGTGATTGATGAGGATGTGCACGTAAGGCCAGGTAAACATCGGCGTTATATCCGGTTAATGCGTAAATGGTGCGCAATCGGCCTCCGCGACAATTACGTCGGACTCGAGCCGGTTGTTGTCGGACTGGGGCGCGGCCGCTTGGTACTGAAGGGTGAATCCTACCTGCGCTCAGCGGGAACGGCAGTTGCGCGGAAAGTTAGGATATACTAAATTATTTTCTAGTTTCCCATAAACCGAGACGTCTTTGGCCACACAGATCGACCTGAAGCGAAAATCCCAACAGCGCAACGCAGGTGTTGCGACGTCCGCGCCGACTGACGTTGCGCCGCCCGGATGGCGGCGGGCGAGGGCGACTCCATCACTGGTCGAAGTCTATCGCTCCATACCCGTTAGCGGCACCGGATGGTGGAGGAAGATCGCGGCGTTCGCGGGGCCCGGATACCTGGTGGCGGTAGGTTACATGGACCCCGGCAACTGGGCGACCGACTTGGCCGGTGGATCGAAGTTCGGATATACGCTGCTGAGCGTCATCCTCGCCTCCAATCTGATGGCGATTTTGCTCCAGGGACTCGCGTCCAAGCTCGGCATCGTCACGGGTCGCGATCTCGCGCAGGCATGTCGCGATAACTACTCGAAGCCGGTTGGTATGCTCCTCTGGATCGGGTGCGAGATCGCGATCGCCGCGTGCGACCTGGCGGAGGTGATCGGATCGGCAATCGCGCTCAATCTTCTGTTCCACATTCCGATGACGATCGGAATCGTGATCACGGCGGCGGACGTTCTGATAGTTCTCTATCTACAGGACAAGGGATTCCGTCTGCTCGAGGCACTGGTCATCGCGCTCATTGCAACCGTCGGCGCGTGCTTTCTCTTCGAGATAATCCTCTCACAGCCTCCGATCGCCGCGGTTCTGCGCGGATTCATCCCCTCGGGTCAGATCATCAGCGATCCATCGATGCTCTACATCGCCGTCGGTATTCTCGGCGCCACGGTGATGCCCAACAATCTTTATCTGCACTCCTCCATCGTGCAGACCCGGCAATACGAGGAGACGCTCGAGGGGAAGCGCGAAGCGGTTCACTTCGCGTTCATCGACTCGACCATCGCGTTGACGTTCGCGCTGTTCATCAACGCGGCGATCCTCATCATCGCCGCGGCGACCTTTCACACGAGCGGGCACACGGAAGTCGCGGAGATCCAGGATGCGTTCAAGCTTCTCACTCCGCTGCTGGGTGGGGGCGCGAGCGTCGTATTTGCCCTTGCTCTTCTGGCCTCCGGTCAGAACTCGACGCTAACGGGAACGCTCGCAGGCCAGATCGTGATGGAAGGATTTCTGAACATCCGCCTGCGTCCCTGGCTCCGGCGATTGATCACCCGCGCGGTGGCAATCGTGCCCGCCATCATCGTGGCAATCATGTTCGGCGAGAGCGGCACAGCCAAGCTGCTCGTGTTCAGTCAGGTGATTCTGAGCATGCAGCTCTCCTTCGCGGTGTTCCCCCTGGTGGCCTTCACGTCGGATAAGCTCAAGATGGGCGAGCTGGTAAATCCCGCCTGGCTCAAGGTGCTCGCCTACGCTGTTGCGTTCGTCATCGCGGGGCTCAACATTTGGCTGGTGTTCCAATTATTCCATGGATCGGTGAGCTGATGTACCAGCGCATACTCGTGCCCGTAGAGCATTCAGCTTACGACCAGGCGGTCCTCGATCACATCCGGAAGCTGGCGCGCACGTGCCATAGCGCCTCGATCGTGCTCATTCACGTAGCCGATGGGTGGGCGGCGCGCAACATCAAGCAGCTCGATCTCCGCGAGTCGGAAGAGATGAAAAGCGATCGCGAGTACATCGAATCGATCGCCGACTCTCTCGAGAGCGATGGCTTCGAGGCGGAAGCCATTCTCGCCGGCGGAGACCCGGCTAAGGAAATCACGGACTGCGCGAAGCGGGAGAATTGCGATCTCATCGCGATGGCGACGCATGGACACCGAGGCCTCTCCGACGTGCTGCGGGGCAGTGTGGCGAACGAAGTGCGACATATGTCGATGGTCCCGGTCCTTCTCGTGCGCGGGAAGCCAACGCCCGCAGCTGGCGCTCCACGACCTTTGTCGCTTCCATGAGCGCCGCGCGCGAGGAAGCCGACGTCGCGGACTCGCTGACGGCACCGGCCGAGGACTATCTGAAAGCGATCTACGCGATCGGCAGAGGATCGGGCGCCGCCGCCACGAATGAGATCGCGCAGCGTCTGGCGATTGCGCCAGCTTCGGTGAGCGGGATGGTGCGGCGTCTCGCTGACCAGGGTCTGCTTGCCTACGAGCGCTACCACGGCGTGCGACTCACCGAAAGCGGCCGACGCGCGGCGTTGCGCACACTGCGGCGGCATCGCGTCATCGAATCGTACCTCTCGCAGGCGCTCGGCTATCCGTGGGACCGGGTGCACGACGAAGCCGAGCGTCTGGAACACGCCGCGTCGGACGAGCTGGTGGATAGAATGGCGGCAACGATCGGCGAGCCGGAGTTCGATCCGCACGGCGCGCCGATTCCCACGCGCGAGGGTGCCGTCGATGAGACCGAATACACGTCACTCGCGCAGCTGCCGGTCGGTACGAGCGGCGTTGTGGTTAGAGTGTCGGATGAAGATCCGGCGATGCTCAGATATCTCGCCGAGCTGTCCATTCTGCCCGGCAAGAAGCTGACGGTGAAGGCGCGAGCGCCTTACGACGGGCCGATCACCCTGTCAGTCGGCAGGCAGGAGCTGTCGATCGGACCGGCGCTGGCGGCCAACGTTCTGATCGCGCCACTGGCAGACAGTGGGCGGAGGCGCGGCTAGTTTTCGAGGGTGCTGCTTCCTCTGCTTTCCTTCGCGCTGATTCTGCAGGCGCCCGCGCCATCCAGAACACCTCAGCGAACGATCGCAGTCGATGAAGCCTTTGCCACCCAGGCCCATCTCAAAGTTGGCGACCACGTAACGATCTCCGCTCGCCCCGGCGTTCCAGCGTCAGCCGCGGAGAGTGTGATCGTAGCGGCGATCGTCCGTCGCGGAGCTGATCCCTCAGAGGTGGCGCGCGGCGACTTCGTGACACGGATGCACCTCGACCAGCTGCAACGAATTTCCGGATACGGCGACCGAGTCGACCGATTCGCGATCGCGACGAAATCCGCCGCCGACATCGACAGCACGCTCGCTCGCTTCAATCGTGTCGCGTTCGGGTTCAGGGCCTACCGCTCGCGCGACATCGCGGTGGAGACATCGCGCACCTTTCAGGTGGTGAGTCGCTTTCATCGCGCGATCGGCGTGATCACCATCGTTGCGAGCTCCATCTTTCTGCTGTGCATCATGGTGCTCAAAGTCGAAGAGAGACGGCGCGACATCGCGGCACTAAGGCTGATGGGCATCTCACGAGCTTCGGTGGTGCGTTCGATCGTAACTGAGGCCGCGCTCGTGGCCGTGCTTGGCAGCGCACTCGGCATTGTGATCGCGTGGATCGGCTCATTGTTCATCAACTGGCACTACCAGGCGCTGTATCGCACCCCGCTCTATTTCTCCATCATCACGCCACCGATAGTGGTGATGGCGGTGGGACTGTCGCTGCTTCTCGGAATTGGCGCGGGCGTGTTGGCATCGCTTCGCCTGGTTCGTACACCACCGCTCGCGTTGTTCGGGCGCTGAGTGAGGGCGACACTGGCGCAGGCATCACTCATTCGCCACCGGGGTCGCACCATCCTGGCGGTGCTGGGCGTCGCAATTGCGGCGGCGATGCTGCTCGACATGGTGATGCTCGCGACGGGAATGCGCGAGTCTTTCCGCGAGCTGCTCCTCTCCAGGGGGTACGACATCAGGCTGGCGCCGAAGGGGACGCTTCCCTTCGACACGGATGCGACTATCCCGGGCGTGGGCGCGATTACGGCGACGCTGCGCGGCAATCCCGATATCCGGGAGATCAGCCCAGTGTTGGGCGGATCGATTCATGTCACCAGCGGCGGACGCGATGTGAGTGCGGCGGTGATCGGCATCAATCCGGCGGTTCAGGGTGATTACGAGCTGCTCTCCGGTCGCGATGCCACCGATTCAGGCGCAATTGTGGCCAACGACTATCTGCTCGCGAAGCTCGGCGCTCACATGGGGGACACGCTCGCGGTCGCGACCGGATACGATCCGCAGACGCGAACCTATTCGGGTCAGCGAAAGCTGGTGCTGACGGGCAGGGTCAAGTTCATCTATGGCGCGGCCGAGCAGTCGGGGACGGCGGTGCGACGGGAGACGCTCGAGGCAATGAGTCCGGAGAAAGCCGATCGAGCTTCGCTGTTCATGGTGCGGGTGCGCAAAGGCGCGAATCCGGACAGTGTTCGAAGCTGGATCGAGACGAACATCCCGAACGTGACCGCCATCTCCATAGCGACGGCGATCGCGGAAGTGGATTTTCGCCTCAGCTACTTCCGGCAGCTTGCGTTCATACTCGGTGCCGTGAGTCTGTTCGTCGGATTTCTCTTGGTGACGACGCTCGTGACCGTATCTGTCAACGAGCGCGCTGGTGAGATCGCCGTGATGCGCGCGATTGGCGTGTCGCGCGCGCACGTCGTCCAGCAGGTCGTCCTCGAGGGCGTCGCGATAAGTCTGGCGGGGGCGATTCTCGGCTTGGGCCTTGGCCTCGTGACCGCGCGCTATCTCAATGCGATTCTCTCGGCGTTTCCGGGCCTGCCAATGGCGATCGATTTCTTTCTCTTCCAGGCGAAGGCAGCCTGGTCGGCGCTCGGGCTGCTGGTTGTGGCCGGGATCGGCGCGGGAATCTATCCGGCGTGGAGAGCAGCCTCGCTGCCGATCGCGGAATCGCTGCGCAGGGAGGCCATCGCGTGATCGTTTCGCTCAGCGAAGTCAGGCGCGACTATCCGATTGGCGCCGACCGTGTTCACGCGCTACAAGGAGTGTCTCTCGATGTGGAGCGCGGCGATTACGTAGCGATCGTCGGACCGTCCGGTTGCGGGAAGTCGACGTTGTTGAATCTGATCGGCGTAATCGATCAGCCGACGTCCGGTACTGTGACAATTGCCGGGAAGCGCGTCGACGCGATGAGCGACCGCGAGGCGACGTTGTTCCGGCTGCACAACATCGGGTTCGTGTTCCAGCGATTCTATCTGATGCCGATTCTGTCGGCGGTGGAGAACGTCGAGCTGCCGATGGCGGAGGCGAAGGTATCGGCCCCGGAAAGACGGGCACGAGCCGCCGAGCTGCTCTCGTACGTCGGCCTCAGCACGCGTCTCAATCACAGGCCATCGGAGATGTCAGGCGGTGAGCAGCAGCGCGTGGCGATCGCGCGCGCGCTGTCGAATCAACCCGCGCTTCTTCTCGCCGACGAGCCGACGGGCGAGCTCGATGCGCGTACCGGGACGGAGATCATCGCGCTGTTTCAACGTTTGAACGCCGACGGAACGACGATCGTCGTCGTAACGCACGACGAGGATCTCGCGAACGCGGCGCGCCACAAGATTCACATGCGCGACGGCCGGATAGTGGACGGATGATCGCCCAGCTCGCATTTCGCAACATCACCTATCGTCCCTGGCGCTCCATCTTCCTGTTCCTCGGATTCGGCATCGGCGTGGCGGTGATGATCGTGCTCCTCTCCATCGGCGAAGCGATGCTGTCGCAGGCCCGCAACGAGAAACTGGTCGGTGGTGGCTCGATCACCGTCCTGCCCGAAGGGCTCGACGTCGAAGTGATGAAAACCGGCGGCATCGGCGGACTCTTCTTCTCGATAGATCACGCCTCCTTTCTCTATCGCCAGCTCTTCGCGTCGCCGCGTTACGCGCGGGAGATCTCCGCGGTCGCCCCGCAAATCGAAGGCAGGCTTCTGTATTTGCACACGGGCGACGGTCACGAGTACGCGGTGCACGCCAGTGGGGAGATCCCGTCGCGTACGAGGGCCGTCGGCGCAGCACCGGAAATAATAAATGGCGAGTGGCAGGACGACGACGGAGATCAGCGCTGGGTCGCGCCAACTCCAATGCAGCTGCGCCATGAGATCGATCATTTTCACGTGCCGAGTGACAGCGTTCGGAACCGGGAGACGTGGGCGGAATGGCATTATTTCAACGTCCTGTCCCCGGGTGGAAGGCGGTGGGCGTTCATCTCGTTCATCGTCGGCGGAGACGTCACTGGCAACAAATGGGGTGGGCGGCTTGGGATAACCGTGCGCGAAGAGAACGGGACGACGCGCCGATTCGGGACGACGCTCGACAGATCGCGCATTCGCTTCTCGACGAGCGATGCGAACCTCGTGTTTGGAGATTCGCACGTCACGGTGCTTCCCAGCGGCGACTACGACGTGCGCGCGCGCGCGTCGGGAATCGACATCGCGCTGACGGTACATCCCGCTCCGCAGGCGTACTTTCCAGGAGTGGCGATGGGTACTGGTGGGTTCGTGTCCGGCTATACGGTGCCGGCCTTGCGCGCATCGGCGTCGGGGACGCTGTGCGTCGATGGGAAGTGCGAGCAGCTCGCTGACGCGCAATCGTACCACGACCATAACTGGGGTGTGTGGCGGGGTGTCACGTGGGACTGGGGAGCGTCGCGCGCTGGACAGTACACGTTTCTCTACGGCAGAGTGTATCCGCCGGACACCAGTGCGTCGGTGCCACCGGTGCTCGTGTATCTGATCGATTCGCTGGGGTTTCGCGCGGTGTTCCGGCCGAAGGCGATCTCGTATGAGGATGCCCGCACGATCCGGTCGGGCTCGGCGACACTGCGCGTGCCGTCGCGCGCCACGATATTCGACGTCCGCGGGGACGATACTCTGAGAATCGATCTCACGATCGAGGACGCGATCGCGACTGATACGCGGTTGCGAGCTAAAGCAACGGAAGGCGTGCGCGGTGACCCGCTCGGGACCGAGAAGGCGAAGCCGTATTTCATTCAGATGAAAGGGACGGCGCGGATTTCCGGACGGCTGGATGGAGCGTCGCTTACTGGCACGGGCATCGGATTTTTCGAGACGTATAGGTAGCGACGGCAAAGCCGGTAGCGGAGTGCCAGGTGCCCGTTGCCCGCTACCCGTTGCCCGTTACCCGTTGTAGGAGCTTGACATCCTGCCTCCGCTACCGCCGATTGTCCGTCATGTCCGCGGAGATTCACATTGGCACGCAGGGCTGGAACTACGACGCCTGGGTGGGGCCTTTCTATCCCGTAGGCACCCGTCCGTCGGACTTCCTCACCGTGTACGCTCGCGCTTTCGACTCTGTCGAAGTGGATTCCACGTTCTACGCCTTACCCGCTGCGACAACAATACGAGGCTGGGTCGAGCGGACGCCGAAAGGATTCATCTTCTCCATGAAGCTTCCGCAGGAGATCACGCACGAGCAGAGGCTGCGCGATTCGACCGGGGCGTCCGAGATTTTCTTCGAGCGCGCGCGGGAGCTGGGCGACAAGCTCGGCCCGATCCTCGTCCAGATGGGACCGGATTTTCAGCCGGGTGAGCTGCCCGCCCTGGTCGACTTCATCGGTCGCGCTCCGATGGATTTGCGCATTGCGATAGAGTTCAGGCACCGCGGCTGGATCACGGACGGAGTGCTCGCGCTGCTCTCGGAGCACAACATCGCACTCGCGCTGGTCGATGGCCGATGGATTCCGCGCAAGCTGATGCTGAGTCTTGCAGCGCGTCCGACCGCCGATTTTGCGTATATACGCTGGATGGGTCCGAATCGTGATCTCGTCGATTACTCGCGCGTGCAGGTGGATCGGTCGAGAGAAGTGGAAGCGTGGAGCGACGCCATCGAGGAGCTCTCGGACAAGGTGACGCACATCTATGGATACGTCGCCAACCATTTCTCGGGTCACAGTCCGACCACGGCGCGGGAATTCCAGAGCAGGCTCGGACAGACGCCGGTCGATCCGGATCTGCTTGGCGAGCAGATGTCGCTATTCTGACATCCTCCTTGTTGCAGGGAAGGGGAGAAGTGGACAAACATCGCAGCCAGATAGTCCGGATCGACGCCGTGTCCGCGCAGTACTCGTCGGCACTCTGATCAAGTGAATCTCCGGAAATGGATCCTCGCCGTGCTCGCCGTGTCGTTCGCCGTGCTCTGTATTGCGGCGGGATTCTGGCAGCTTCGGCGTCTGGCCACGCGACGTGCCGCGAATGCGCTGCTCGAGTCGAGACGCGCGGCGGCTGAGGTCCCGCTCGATTCACTTCCAGCCGATACCGCACTGGCGCATTTCAGAAGGGTTCGCATGCGCGGCGCGTATGACTACGCCAGCGAGATCGTCCTCACGCTGCGCGGACGCGACGGCTCGCCGGGAGTCAACCTCATCACTCCCCTTCGACGTCCCGGAAAAGACAGCGCCGTGCTCGTGAACCGCGGATGGGTCTATTCGCCGGACGGAGTCACGATCGACACCAAGCCATGGCGCGAAGGGGACAGTCTCAATGCAAATGGATTCGTCGAGACCTTTCCGACGCAGGGGCCGTTCGCACCGCCTAATCCGGCGCGGCCTCGGTCGATGAGGCGCCTTCATAGAGCTGATCTGGTGAAGATGTTTCCCTACCCGATCGCCGACTACTACGTGGTCCTGACAGATTCCGCCCTCACGCCGAACGCACCTCCGCGCGTCGAGCCCGCATCGCTCGATGAGGGGCCACACCGCAACTATGCAATCCAGTGGTTCGCGTTCGCGGTGATCTCCATTGTAGGATTGGTTATCTTCCTGAGACGCACATGAGTGACATATCGATCGGAACCGCGAGCGAGAAGGAAGCGCGCGATGTAGCGGAAAGCGCGCGGGAAACCGAGTGGGCGCACCCAAGCTTCGTCCGCGAGCTGTTCCTCGGACGCTTCCGGCTCGACCTGATCCATCCGCACCCGCCAAACGACGCCGCGGAAGAAGCGCGCGCCAAACCATTCATGGACAAGCTGCGCGCGTTCATGGAGCGCGTCGATTCAGAAGAGATCGACCGCACCGGCGAGATCCCCGAAGCGATCGTGCAGGAGCTGCGCGACATGGGTGCCTTCGGAATCAAGATCCCGAAGGAGTACGGCGGACTCGGCCTGTCGCAAATGAGTTACATACGCGCGATCGAGATGGTGACGTCCAAGGATGGATCGCTTACCGCAATGCTCTCAGCGCACCAGTCGATCGGCGTGCCGCAGCCGCTCAAGCTGTTCGGCACCGAGGAACAGAAGCGCAAATATTTTCCGCGGCTCGCCAAGGGCGCGATATCGGCGTTCGCGCTGACTGAAGTCGACGCGGGCTCCGATCCCGCCAATATGCGCTGCACCGCCACGCCAACTCCCGACGGCAAGCACTTCATCATCAACGGCGAAAAACTCTGGTGCACCAATGGCACTCGCGCCGAGCTGTTCGTGGTGATGGCGAGAACGCCCGAGAAGGAGATCAAAGGGAAGCAGGTCAAGCAGATCACGGCGTTCATCGTCGAGGCATCATTCCCGGGAGTCGAAATAGTGCATCGACTCCGCTTCATGGGCCTCAAGGCGATCGAGAACGGCGTCATCCGCTTCAACAACGTGAAGGTCCCGCGCGAGAACATGCTGTGGGAAGAGGGCAAAGGGCTCAAGCTCGCGCTCGTCACGTTGAACACCGGCAGACTCACCATTCCGGCCGGCTGCGCGGGCGCGGGAAAGCAGATGGTATCGATCACGCGCAAATGGGCGAACGAGCGCGTGCAGTGGGGACAGCCGATCGGGAAGCACGAAGCTGTCGCGCAAAAGATCGCGCGCATGACGGCCTACACCTTCGCGATGGAGTCGGTAGCCGAGCTTTCGGCGGCGCTCTACGAGAAAGGCGGTTACGACATCCGGCTCGAGGCAGCGATCGCGAAGCTGTTCAACACCGAGGCGGGCTGGAGAATAATCGACGACACGCTGCAGATTCGCGGCGGTCGTGGATACGAGACGGCGGCGTCGCTCGCCAGTCGCGGCGAGCCGGCCATCCCGGTCGAGAGAGCGATGCGCGATTTCCGCATCAATCTGATCTTCGAGGGATCGTCCGAGATCATGCGACTATTCATCGCGCGTGAAGCAGTGGATTACCACTTCAAGCTCGCGTTCAACATCGTAAATCCTGAATCGTCGTTCAAGGAAAAGCTGTCGTCGATGGCGAATGCGACGCCCTTTTATCTGACGTGGTACCCATCGCGCTGGCTCAACACCGCGCGGCTCAAACGGTACGGCGAATTCGGCAAGCTCGCGACGCACGTCCGGTACATCGAGCGTACCACGCGCCACCTCGGCAGATCGATCTTCCACGCCATGGTGAGGTTCGGTCCCAAGCTGGAGCGCCGGCAGATGGTGCTGTTCCGCGCGGTGGACATCGGCGCGGAGCTGTTCGCGATGTCAGCGGCGTGCTCGCGCGCGCAGATGCTCTCGAAGCAGGGGATTCCCGAAGCGATGACGCTGGCGGATGCGTTCTGCATCGAAGCTCGCGAGAGAATCAAGATTCACTTCGACCAGCTATTCGGCGCCAATGATCCCGCGCTCTACAAAGTCGCGATGGAAGTCCTGCGCGGTGAGCACGCGTGGCTCGAACAGGGGATCGTGTCGATGTCCGCGCCGGCCGCCAAGTCGAAGCCACGTGCAACCGGGAGTGCCGCCAGCGCTCCCGCAGTTAGAGTCGGCGCCAATCGATAGCACCGATACGCCGATTTCTGGCCTCATCGCGCGGTCGGGCGGCGCGGGTGTCCTCTTCGGCAACAACGCTCGCTCCGACCGAGCGACCGTCATCGCCGAAGTCCCGACCCCTCCGACATACCGGCGGAGAGATCCACAATCCTAAAGGAGCGTCCCGCGCAAGATCAGAAGCGCGACATAGAAATAGATCGAGAGGCCCGTGACGTCGACGAGCGTTGCGACGAACGGAGCAGATGCGCTCGCGGGATCGAAGCCTAGTCGCTGCAGGACGAACGGGAGCATGGCACCGGCGAGCGATCCGAACGCGACGACGCCGACCAGGGCGACGCCGATCGTCAGCGCGAGCAGGTTCGGATGGGGATATGTCACGATGCCGAGGTGCTGCCAGATGAGAATGCGGGCGATTCCCATCACTCCGAGGATGGCGCCGAGCAATAGACCACTCGGCAGCTCTCTCAGCATGACCCTCCACCAGTCGCGCAGCCGGAGCTCCTGAAGTGCGAGAGCGCGGATTATCAGCGAGGTCGCCTGGGAGCCCGAGTTTCCGCCGGAGCTGATGATCAGCGGAATGAAGAGGGCGAGGACCACGGCCTTCGCGAGCTCGCCCTGGAAGTGTCCCATCGCCGTCGTCGTCAGCATCTCGCTCAGAAAAAGCGCGGCGAGCCAGGGCGCGCGCTTCTTGATCATCGAGAAAAATCCGATCTGAGTGTACGGCTCGTCGAGCGCCTCCATTCCGCCGAAGCGCTGCACGTCTTCGGTGTGCTCCTCGACGAGCGCGTCGATGACGTCGTCGACCGTCACCACTCCCTGGATGACGCCGTTCTCGTCGACCACTGGCACCGCGACGAGATCGTACTCGCGCGTGAGCCGCGCGACTTCTTCGCGGTCGGCGGTGACGGGGACCATCTGGACTTCTTCCCAGGCGATGTCCGAGACCTTGCCGCCCTCGGGAGCAGCGAGCAGCTCGCGCAACGACATCACGCCTTGAAGACGTCCCGCCGAATCTGTGGTGTAGATCGTATTCATCGCTTCGCGATGCTCCGACCGCGCGATGCGCCGAACCGCGGCGAGAGCTTCGTCGACGGGAGTGTCTTCCGAGACCGACACGAATTCGGTCGTCATCAGACCACCTGCCGTATCCGGCTCGTACGCGAGCAGCTTCTCCGTCTCGGCGCGCTCGGCGGCGGGAATCTCGGAGAGGATCTCCTCCGCGCTCTCCTCCTCGAGGCCTTCGAGGGTGTCGGCGCGATCGTCCGGAGTCATCTCCGTAACGAGCTCGGCCGCCTGCCGCGCGGTCATGGTCTCGAGGACTTCGGTGCGCAGATCCTCGTTCAGGTACTCGAGCACGTCGGCCGCGCGCTCAACCGGAAGCGCGGAGAGGAAGGGCGCCACCATCTTGCGTGGCAGCGCCTCCGCCAGAGTCGCGAGATCGTTCGCGTGTAGCTCCTCGGTCTCCGCCGGAATCGCGTCTGGACTTTCCTCGAGCATGGCGAGGATGTCGGGAACCAGCAGGGCGGCTAGCGGCCGCTCATCATCGTCTTCGACGACCTGCTGGTTGTGCGTCGGAGTTTTCACGGCGCGATGGGAAGAATGCGTCCGTCGATCTTGATGTCGCCCACTGTGTAACCGGCCACGGCTATCGCCGCGCGGATGTCCTCCGGTGCGACGGTGCCATCGTGCTCGATCACCGCCTTGCCGATGGTGACGTCAGCGCGCCTGATCCCCTCAACTCCCGAGAGGGCAGTGAAGACCGCGCGCACGCAATGGGCGCAGGTCATTCCCTTGATCCAGGCCGTTGTTTGCACCAGGCCTTAGTCCAGTCGGTTAGCCGGCCTCGGTACCGGCGGCACTTTCTTCCGCGAGACGAACTTCTTCTCGAGCGCCGGAACGAACTTGTCGTACCGCGAGCCCGGCTCCCAGAGCACCCAGCCGTCGTAACCCGAGTCGTACACGGCTCGCTTCTCTTCCTCGAGCTCGTGCGGACCGTACTTGGGCAATCCGATGCTGAAGGCCTGGAGCCAGGGGCGCACGTGCTCACCCTTGATACCGAGCTTCGCGTCGCGCTCGCGAGCGCGAGAGATCGCGATGTGGATCACGTCGTATGGGTCGGCGTTCGGGTGCGGAAGCTGGAACGAGCCCGGAGGATAGTGCGAGGGATAAACCATCGGAAGCACGACATCGACCGATTCCGAGATCGGCTCATATTTCTGTCCAACTTCGAGCGCGCCGCCGACGGTGGTGACGAGCCCGAAGATATCCGCCGTTGTGCGCACCCCTTCCTTCGCAAAACGCGCGCGAGCCGTGGTCAGGAACTCAGCCAGCACCTGCGGCTTGGTCCGACCAGCCTGCTCCGGGAAAACCTGCGGCGGCAGACTCTTGTACGGCTCGGGAAATCTGATGTAGTCGAACTGAATCTCGCCGAAGCCCATCCTGATGGCTTCGTCGGCGACGCGGAAGTTGTACTCCCAGACCGCGTTGGCGTACGGGTTGACCCAGGTCTGACCCTTCTTGTCGTGCCAGGCCGTGCCGTCGGCTTTTCTGATGGTGTGCTGGGGGTTGTTGCGCGCGGTCACCGAATCCTTGAACACGACGATCCGCGCGATTGGAAGAATTCCGTGCGCGCGAAGTGTGTCGACGACCTCCGCCAGATGCGTAGCCTTTACCTGCGTGCCCGCATTCTTTCTCACCATCGGATCGCTGGAATTGTAGTTGAGCCCGAATTCGTCCTTAACGTCGATGACGAACGCGTTGATCTCGGTCGAGTCAGCGATCCCCATCAGGTGCTTCATGCGCCGAGGGTTGGCGGCAAAGCGGTAGACGTAGAGGCCACGAACGGCAAGCGTACCCTTCATGAGCGAGTCGAGCACCGGAGGTGTCGGGTGCTCGCCAAGCACCTTCGGTGTGTCTTTCGTTGATTGCGCTGGGGCTGACGCGGTGTAGGCGCCAAGACAGGCGAGGACTGCCGCCGCAGCCAGCGCGATGGAAGTGGGCTTGTTCGAGAACATTCTTATTTGTATGGAGGAAGTCGGGACGTTGGAATGTAACGGCGCGGAGGGAATCGTCCTACATGAATCCGGTATATTTCGCTACAATGCGATACCCCACCGTCCTCTCGCTGGTCCTCCTCGGGGCCTGCACCCTTCCGTCGCCCCCGCCGCCTACGGCCGAGTTTCTCGTGTCCGCGGGAGATCAGACCTACTGGGTGAGAAGCGACAATTCGGGACTCCGCATCCGGGGGTCACCGCTCATCCTCGCGCGCACGGGGGGCCGGTACTACGAGATCTTCGTCAGCGAGATCGACCGATCCTTTCCCAAAGCCCTGTTCAGCGGCGAGCGCATTTTCCGGCGGGCGCTCGCCACCGGTGATTCGGCGGTCATTTACGACGACACGACCATCGTCAGGCTCTCCACCGAGTACCACTACGCACATCCGCGCGCGCCGCTCCTCCGACCTGACGACGACCCCAACGATGACGTCGACGTCAGCGCTGTGGGAGAGACGGACATCCTCAACGTGCTTGGACCCTACGTCGCCATCGAGCACCGCATATCGATCGAGCGCGCCGACGACCACAGTCGGGACGATACCACTCGCGCGGTGATCGATCTGCGCAACGGCCGATCGGTCGAGTTCGATCACATGCTGCGCGACACGACGGTTCAGGAGGCGGCGGGAGAGGGCGGCATCGTGAATCGGCGATGGCGGCACGAGGGGTACGACGTCGTCTCGCACTACGACTCGACGCACAAGTCGAACACGCTCGCTCTGCGGGACAGGCGCGGACGCGAATGGAGGCTCGGCCTCGTCGGCTCGAGCTATGTACAGATATTCTGGCTCGACAAGCCGAAGCTGGACTCGCAGACCAGGCACGCACTGGCGCGGGCGTTCAATGATGCGACCGCCTATGGTGAGCGGATCCAGCAGGTGTCACACAAGCCGCGAGCTCCGGCTATACGTCGCGCGCCGGCGGGACACCAGACGTGAGCCGTCCAAAGTCCGCGCGAAGGTCCGGGGCCTCGGCGGAATCCACGAGCACGATCGACTCGCGCGGGCCAGCGCGCACTCCGCGCGAGACGCAGCATGAGACCGCTCAGCTGATGATGCCTCAGCACGCGAACGTGCTGGGACACGTTTTTGGAGGAGTAGTGCTGTCGATGATGGACACTACCGCCGCAGTATCGGCGATCCGGCATGCGCGACTCGCCTGCGTGACGGTGTCGGTCGATCGCGTCGATTTCCGCGAGCCGATCTACGTGGGTGATCTCCTGCTCATGAAGGCGAGTGTGAACTTTGTCGGCAGGACGTCGATGGAGATCGGCGTCCGCGTGGAGGCGGAGAACCTGCTCACGGGACTCCGGCGCCACACGAACTCGTGCTACCTCACGTTCGTCGCGGTCGATCGGAACGGGAACCCGGTCCCAGTTCCGCCGCTAAAGCCTGAGACTCCCGAGGAGATTCGGCGCCACGAGGCAGCGAGAGAGAGGCGGGAGAGCAGGCTCCGGGAGCGGGTGTCCGAGGGGACCAGAAAACAGTAGCGCTTATGGTCAAACCAACTGAACACTACCGGCCGGGGGCGATGGGCGAGTCGGCTGGTGGCCGCGGGCGGAACACCAAACGTTAGTCGCGCTAAGAGGCGCGGTTTACGACGGTCAGCGGGTTTGACACCAGCATCGACTTCCTAAAGAGCAGCGCGAGCTTCTCATCGGTCAGCGACTGCATCACCTTCTCGGGCGCGACGCGTGAGGTGACGCTCCGAGATTCGGGGCCGGTCCAGATGTCCCAGGCGTAGCGATCGAGGCGGGCGGTTTTGCCACCTGGATGGTGGAACACGATCATCGAGTTGCTCGCGCCCGGCACCTGCACTTCCACTCCCCAGTTGGTTCCATCGGGCGCGCGGAACGCTCTCATCTTTCTTGCCATTTATTCCTTAGTGTGATGTCAGCACCAGCGGATGCAGGCGCTGGCGTCCGATGAATCCAGCGTCGACCTCGTGCCAGTACTGCACGCTCGGCTCGCCGAGCTTCCAGCAGAAGAAGACATCTCGCCCGTCGATCTCGCCGGGGAAGTCCACGAGACCGGTTCCCATCCCTTTGCACACGACGCCCAGCGCGGCGAGCTCGGCGATGTAGCCTTCGATATCCTTGGCGAGTCGCTGCGCTTCGACCTGCAGCAGCTCAGCGATGGCGTCGGGACGATCTTGGCTCGCGCCGACGGTCGCGAGCTCGAACTCGCGAACCTTGTCTTCCCAGAGTCCATGATCGCGCACGAGATCCTGCACGATCCTGCTAACAAGTGGGAGTGTGCGATTCGCTTCTTCTACTGTGAACTTCTTTTCCATACCTCTACTCTGGTTGATTGCTGGCCCTCGGGTCAAGTGCTTTTGCTTCTTTGAGATTTTTGCGGCGGGTAGTCGGAGGGGGTCCTGCTTCGGCGCTACGCTCGCTTGGCCGGAGCCCCTAACGACGCTCCTTCGCTCCGCTCAGTCGCGGGTCTCCTCCTCGCGCTCGCTTTGGAAAGCGCCTACGCAGGACCCCCTCCGACTACCCGTCAGATATCACAGCAGCCTTTGGTCACGCGGGCCTCGGCCATCAACCACTGAAGTGGGCATGTCGCGATGTTCACGTTTGAGGCGCGCGCGCACACTCGGCCGGATGCAGGCTCGGCAATTTGCCGCGCACGCACCGCGACGCCGCAGACACAGATCTCGACCGCGCAAAGAACTGAAATCACCGACGCGGTAAGAAGCCGTGTCAAAGCCAGACCGGCGCCCGGTCAGTCCTGCGCGCCAGTCTCGAAAGGGACTTCGATCTCCATGCCGTCTCGCGCGATCACCGTGGCTGGGAAAACTTCGCGCGCTTCGCGCTCGAGATCGGACGTGTCGCGCGAGTAGCGCGCGGAGACGTGGGTCAGCACGAGCTTTTTCACGCCGGCTTTGGCGGCGACCTCGGCGGCTTCTCGCGCGGTCGAGTGTCCGGTCTCGAGCGCGCGCGGCGCTTCTTCCTCGGCGAACGTGGCTTCGTGGATCAGGACATCCGCCCCCGCGGCGGCTGCGATCGTACCCTCGGAAGGACGAGAGTCGCCGGTGAGAACGATTCGTCTTCCCGGTCGTGTCGGACCGACGAGCTCCGATGGCTGGACCGTTCTTCCGTCAGGAAGCTGCACGGCTTCCCCCTTATGGATCTTGCCCCACAATGGGCCTTCGGGGATTCCCATCTCGCGCGCTTTGTCGGGATTGAATCGTCCGAGCCTGGTTTCTTCGATGATCTGATACCCAATCGCAGATCGGTCGCCGTGCTCGACGGGAAAGGGGATCACCGAGTATCCGCTTCGCTTGAGCGGCGCTTCAGGGCTGAGCTCGACCACCTTGATCTCGAAGTGCTGCTTCTCGCTGCCAAGTGTGATGGCGCGCCAGAGCAGGCTCTGAGATCCGACGGGCGCGTAGAGATTCATCGGCTCGGTGCGACCCTGGAGTGCGAGTGTCCGCAGCAGGCCGGTGACGCCGAGCATGTGGTCGGCGTGCATGTGGGTAAAGAAGATGTCGCTCAGCGCGAACGAGATTCCGTAGCGCATCATCTGCCGCTGCGTGCCT
This sequence comes from Gemmatimonadaceae bacterium, assembly GCA_039936175.1. Classification (GTDB taxonomy): domain Bacteria; phylum Gemmatimonadota; class Gemmatimonadetes; order Gemmatimonadales; family Gemmatimonadaceae; genus UBA4720. Next base: position 23,633 of record JBDTIV010000034.1, read on the forward strand.
TCGCCGCAATCGAACATCAGCGTCTCGCCTTCCCGGACAATCGCGAGGGAGGAGACGTTGCGCTCGACGGTGGGGCGTGAAGCCGAGGTGCCGAGAAAGCGGAGGGTGAGCGACATGGGGGCGTAATATATGGGGACCTGGAAAACTGAACTCCACGATCTGTGCTTCTAACTTCTCGGATCGCGTTCTTTGTGGTTATTTTTGAGGCTCGTGTTACCTTCCCGTCCAATATTCGTCCTCTACCCGTATGCCCAGAGTGTATCCTTAAGCCGGGTATAGAGTTACGGTCCTGAGACTGCTCCTGGGTCTTGACTTCAGCCGCGGATCCGCTACTTTAGTAGAAGAGCGGCCCCGCGTTGTTCCGCGGGGCTTTTGCTTTTGATCCGGTGCGACGGGTCAGCCCGACTGGTTCGAGGACAGTCCGTCGCGTTTGCGCGGGGCTGTAGCTCAGCTGGGAGAGCGCTGCAATCGCACTGCAGAGGTCAGGGGTTCGATCCCCCTCAGCTCCATTGTGGTTTGAGTTCAAAAATTGATTAGCTGCCCGCCACCGATCGGTAGGACGTAGAGTTCCAATGACGGTGTGCGTGGCACGATTGGGCGGGAAACCGCCAAATAGATTCGCCGCGGCCCTTAGGGGCTGCGGCGATTTTGACATCCGGGGGCTGGCGTCTGAAAACTGGGTTTGAAAGCTCGAGTCCGAAAACTGGACTCTTAAAACTGCAAAGCACGCGATCCGAGAATTTAGAAGCACAGAGTTTCGATCTCAGACAACTGCTTGGGGACCGGTCTGGCTGGCGAGAAAGGAAGGGCGAATTTGGCGGTCTCGCGGCAGTCTCCGACATCTGTGATCTGCGCTTCTGAATTCTCGGATCGCGTTCAGTTGAGTCGTTTCGAGGGTGCCAGAGGCCCGCAGAGATCTCAGACTGTCAGACCCACCACGGATCAAAACAATCGTAATTATGCTGCCGCGCGATCTTGCCGTCGCGGAACTCCAGCCACATCGAGATGTGCGCGCGCATCTCCGAATTGGCGGGGAGAGTGTCGACTGACTGGGCGAGGTACCCGCTCCACACGATCTCGAGGGCAACCGAATCTCCGTCGACGATCGAGTTCAGGATTTCGTACTTCTGGGCACGAAGTGTCTTTTTCCCCTTCTTCGCCGCAGCGAGGAGCCCGGGGAGATCGCGGTGCTCGCCAATCGGAGAGAGCCGATTGGGGAACTCTTCCTGAACTACATCCTTCGTGAAAAAGTCGGCGAGAGCGCTTCCTTCGGCGCCGCTCTCCAGCGCTTCGAGGTACCGGCGTGCAATTGCGAGATTGTCGGTCGTGGTCATAGTCATGACATGATCTCGGAATTCGGGTTGTCGTCTACGTCGTGTACGTTCGGCTCGTGAAGGGGAAGGGTTCCCTCGACTGCGAATCTACAACCCGCGCCGGGCTTTCGCTCGGAAAATCTCGCCGTTCAAAAAGGTCTAGTCCGGTTTGGAAGACAGCCAAGCGTGGAGCTTGCGGCTTGCAAGCTTGAAAGCTTAGGGCTGCCTGCTTCAGTGCTGCGGATGCCATTGCCACCGTCGAGGCTCGATCCGGAGACACGCTCACTGCAGTAGTGCATTCACATCCAGCCTTAACGCGCGGAACGCATCGGCATTGAACCGGTTCGCCTCTCGCTCCGAGGCGCCGAGGAAATCTCCGACGGCGGTACCGCTCAGGCGATTCAGGAATCGAAGGATTCCGCTCTCCTGAACGACGAGCGCCAGGCGGCGGTTGAGCAGGGTTTGCCCGCCCGGCGTGTCTTTGATCGAGATGCGGATTGGGATTCCTGGATCCTGGAACGGCCGGCGCAGCGGCGCTTTCAGCAGGTAGCCGACGGTCGGGGGTAGCGTCCACTTCGGTTCTTTCGCGAAGCGCATCGACCACCCGCGCTCGTGCGGCGTGTTGATGAACTCGAAGTCGCCCATCATCTCGGTCCAGCCGACGGTGAAGATGAGGATCTTCATCGACATGTCGATCTGTATCGTGAGATTCTCCGGCATCTGACGGACGGCGCCCTCAAAGGGGGCGAAGTGGCCGTTCTTGCTGCGCACCTTGAAGTGCATGAAGTAGTTCGCCGCGGTTGCATCGAACCAGCGCGCGCCCGTTTTGTCGGTGAGCGTGATGCGGTACTTGCCCTTGCTGATGTACTTGTCGATGTAGGCGGCGTAGTGCGGCATCGTCGCTTTGAGAATGTCGGGCGTCAGCTTGATCGCGAGCTCGTACGTGGTGGCGCCTTCGGCGTCGGGGGTCGCCTTGAGCGTATCGATGGTGAAGAGCCGGCCTAGTGCGGCGACGGTACGCGGAAAAGCGGCGGAATAGTTGGCGCGAATGGCCGCCGGCGATTTTTCTTCGCCCGCGGCGAGGGAGGCGGCGACGACGTCGGAAATGTTCTTCGCCTGCAACCTTCCCAGGGCGACGTCGACGTTGGTGAACCACTCGTATTCGTTGTCGTTGAGCTTTCGCAGTCGGACGATCTCGCGCGATTCGGTCAACGCATTGGGCGGTGTATTCGAGAGCTTCGCGGTGACGACGTAGTGATCGACGGAGAAGACGCCTTCGTCTCCGAAGAGTCGCGCGCTATCCGGGCCGACCGAGAGCCAGATCGTAGTGTCGTTGTAGATCCCGGATGGTGTGAGCGCGTAGTGACCGAACTGCGCTCGGGCGTGGAGGATCCGGGGCGGGCGCTGGATACTGGTGAAGCGCGAGCCAACGGAGTAGAAGAACTCGTCGGCGTTCTGGCGCGCTAATGGGATGTTGGGGCCGAAGGCGGGTGCGGCCTCGCGGCAGGCTGTGAGAAGAGCGGCCGCGGTGAGCGCCGCAGGGAATGCGAACTGTGTGAATTTCACCCGCGAAAGTTCACGGGGCCGAGCGACTTGGGGAAGGGTGGGCTCAGGTACGGGATTCCAGCTTGTAGCTTCCCGACAATGGATAACGGGGTCTCTAGCGCCCTCTATGTAAACGATTACATATTTACCGAGTCCCACCGAAGATCGGCCAATTACCCGTCGAGGAGAATGGTCACGATCAAGGATGTCGCACGTGAAGCAAAAGTCTCCGTCGCAACCGTATCACGGGTTCTCAACAGCAGCGGACCGGTAAGCGAAGATACCCGGCGCCTTATACACGAAGTCGCTGGCAGGATGCGCTACGTACCACACAGCGGCGCGCGCAGCCTCATTACGAGCAAGACGGAAACGATCGGCGTCCTTTTACCAGACCTTTATGGCGAGTTCTTCTCCGAAGTCATTCGCGGCATGGACGAGACAGCACAGCGCAACGGATTCCATCTGTTGATCTCGCGGTCGTACGCCGACAAAGACGGGATCGAAAACGCCATGCGCGCGATGCGCGGACGTGTGGACGGGGTCATGGCGATGTCGCCCGACCTGGACGCCGAGTCGTTCCTGAACGTGCCGAGTACGATGCCGGTGGTGCTTTTGTGCTCGGTGTCGAGGGGAAACGAAGTGGATTCGCTCACGATCCAGAACTGTCGCGGGGCGCGGGAAATGGTTAGCCACCTCGTTGCCTGTGGACACTCTCGCATCGCGATCATCAAGGGATCGCCGCGCAACTACGACGCGGCCGAGCGTCTGCGCGGCTACAGGATGGCGTTGCGCGAGGCGGGAATTGCTCCCGACAACGATCTCGAGCGCGAAGGTGGTTTTACGGAGGTCGGCGGCTACGCGGCGACGCTGGAACTGCTCGCGCTGGATGATCGTCCGACCGCGATCTTCGCGGCGAACGACTCGATGGCGATCGGAGCGCTTAGCGCTCTGCGTGAATCAGGAGTCCGGATTCCGGAGGAAATGTCGGTAGCGGGCTTCGACGACATTCCGCTCGCGCGATTCATGGATCCGCCGCTGTCATCGGTGCACGTGCCGATCAGGGAGCTGGGCGCGCGGGCGGTGGAGATACTGCTCTATGGAATCACACACAAGAACGATCACCCCCGCCGGCGCGAGCGTGTGTCGACGGAGCTGGTGATCAGGCGCTCGACCGGCGGAGTGCCGGCGGAGCGACCGCCACCGAAAACCCTCAACAGAGAGCTGATCCCAGATTGATTGCAAGGCAGGTCTGAAACGCATTCGGAAGTACAACAACAACAGGAGATGTAAATGATCAGGAGCAATATCAATCTTTACCGATTCATTCGAGGAGCGGCGAGCTTGCTGGCGCTCGTGTTCCTGGCGAATGGGAATCTGTTCGCGCAGAACTCAACGGCTACCATCCGCGGCACGGTGAGCGGTGAGAACGGCGCGCCGATCGGAAGCGCGCAGATCATCGCAACGAACACCAACAGCGGTGTCCAGCGCGTGGCCCAGTCGAACGACGCGGGATTCTATACGCTCGCCGGCCTCGTGCCGGGGTCGTACACTCTCGCAATCAGGCGCATTGGAAGCGCGCCGCAGACCCGAACCGTCGTTGCCCAGATCGGCACGACCCAGGTTCAGGATTTCTCGCTGACTACGCAAGCCGCGCAGCTCGCGACGCAGGTCATCACGGGTAGCGCTGGCATAGAAACCAAGTCGTCCGAGGTGTCCACCAACGTGACGCAGGCACAAATCGCCAAGCTGCCGACTTCGACCCGCAACTTCCTCGATCTCGCGGCTCTTTCCCCGGGAGTAATCGTCACCGAAGACAGGACCAACAGCACGACATTCAAAACAGTCTCGGCCGACGGACAGTCCGCGAGCTCGGTCAACCTTTTCATCGACGGCACGAGCTTCAAGAACGACCTCACCGCCGGTGGAATCGCCGGGCAGGACGCCAGCCGCGGTAATCCGTTTGCGCGCAACGCGGTTCAGGAGTACCGGATCATCGCCCAGAACTTCAAGGCGGAGTATCAGAAAGCGTCCAGCGCAGTCATCATCGCTACGACGAAATCCGGCGGCAACACCTGGAGCGGGAACGCACTCGTGGGATATCAGAACGCGAGCATGATCGGGCTAGACACGCTGCAGCGCGTGGACAAGGCAGCCAATCCCAGCTTCAAAAAGCCCGACTATAATCGCACACTGAGCGCGCTCAGCATTGGTGGACCGATCGTGAAGGACAAGATCCACATCTTCGGATCCTACGAAGGGAACATCCAGAATCGCGCAAGTCGCGTGAACTTTACGGGACTTCCGGCCGCGGGAGCGTTCCCGTCACTCGACACCGTCAATCTTGCGCAGTACAACGGAAATTTCCAATCACCGTTCCGCGAGAATCTCTGGTTCGCAAAGATCGACGACGAGCTCAACGACAAGTCCTCTCTCGAGCTGAGCTTCAACAATCGCGGCGAGACCGACATTCGCGATTTCGGCGGCAATCAGGCTTTCCAGGAAGCCGTCAATTATCACCAGAACATCATGGTTGGCCAGATCAAGTACAACTATTTCGTCGGAGCGCTGCTGAATGAAGCGAAGGTCGACTACTCCGATTTCCGCCGCAATCCGAAGCCGAACGAACCCGGGACTCAGCGCGTCTATCAGTACCCAGGCGGGTCAGCGGTCATCGGCTCCAACTTGAGTACGCAGGATTACACACAGAGGCGGCTCGGCCTCAGGGATGATCTCACCTACTCCGGATTCAAGCTTTGGGGCGATCACGTCATGAAAACGGGCGCCAGCCTCGATCTCGTCAAGTACGACGTGCTTAAGGACAACAACGGAACGCCACAGTTTACCTACAGCAACCAGGTCGACTGTTTCCCCACCTGCGGCACGCCCACAGTGTACAATTTCAACTCGCCTTTCCAGCTTGTTTATGCCACAGGCAATCCGCTGTTGAACGCGAACAACACGCAGCTGGGCATGTATGCACAGGACGACTGGAGCCCGGTCCCGCGGCTAATGCTGAACATCGGCGTCCGGTGGGACTACGAGTCGCACATGCTGAACAACGACTACGTGACCCCTCAGAACGTCGTCGACACGCTTACTCGTTACAACGCGCTGCTGCCACATCCGCTCGACCTGAGCCGATATGTCAGCACAGGCTCGCAGAGAAAGCCCTTCAAGGGCGCGATTCAGCCGCGGTTCGGCTTCTCGTACTCGATCGACAAGGCCGAGAGAACTACGATCTTCGGCGGGTGGGGTCTATACTACGACCGCATCCAGTACGACCTGTACTCGGTGGATGAAACTCAGAAGCTGAGTCATCCGACCTATACCATTCGTTTTGCGCCAAAGGGACAGGCGCCAGCTGCTGGGCAGGTCGCGTGGAACGACTCATACCTGACTGCGAGCAAGGCAACGCTCGACGCGCTCGTACACTCGCAGGGCCTCCCGGAAGCATGGTTCATCGACAACCAGGCGAAGGTGCCGCGGTCGAAGCAAATGAACTTCGGCGTTCGCCAGCTGGTCGGAGATTTTGCGGCCACGGTCACATACGCCAACGTGAAGGGTGAAGATCAGACGGCGCTCAACTGGGCCAATTTCGGCCTGAACAACACGGGCGGTTGCTGCAACAGCTTCGACCTTGGTCCTCACGGTTTCCAGAACTTCCTGTACATGACCAACGACAAGAAGACCTATTACAGCGCCATCCAGGTCCAGTTGGACCGGCCGTATCGCCGGCTCGACCCAGGTTCCCTCGGATGGGGCGCGGGCCTCGCATATAGTTATGCGACACGCTCCCTATCGGGCGCGGACGGCCTGACCGATGAATTCGATTTCCCGAATTCGCTCAGTATCCCGAAGCACGCAGCGAACGATGAAAAGCAGCGGATCGTTGCGAACTTCATCACGGACCTGCCGTACCTGTTCGGAATTCAGTTCTCGGGCCTCGGCACCTTCGGCGGCAAATACAGACAGGACGTTGGATGCGCCGCCCGATTCTGCGGTTTCGGAACGACCGGAAACCAGTTCGAGCGTGGCGCGTTCACCGTCCCTGGCACATTCCCGTATCAGACTATCGATCTTCGCCTCCGCAAGGATTTCCCCAGCTTCGGCCGGAGTCTGACCGCGGTTGGACTGACTCTCGACGTGTTCAACGCGACGAATCACAACAACTGGGGGTGCTACGATACAGGGGACCGGAATTCTAAGAGCTTTGGCAAGCCGAGCTGCCTGTTTTCCGACGCTCGCAGATACCAAGTTGGCGCGGAGTTGAACTTCTAGCCCATTCGACGCGCCTGATCTCGGGCCGTTGATGGCGTACTACCAGCGGGCGCTGGCTGCGGACAATCGCAGCCAGCGCCTGTTTCTCTTCGCTTACCTGTGCGGCGGGGTTGCGGAGTGATCGGCCGCTGCGCAACCTCCATCCGTAGGAGGCAAGCACGGCCGACTGCAGCTCGATCACCGAAACAATGAACGGGATTACAATGGCTGATCTCCGGCAGAGACTGAGATACCTTTCAATCGCATTTGTCTTCGCTGCGTCCGCCTGTGCGACTGCCACTTCGATCACAGGAGTCAGCGGGCCGACGCCACCGTCATCGCTTACCACACGACAAACTGCGTTTCTCGACACCCTTGAGCACCGCACCTTCAACTGGTTCTGGGAGCAGTCCGACCCCAACACCGGCCTGACTCCCGACCGCTGGCCAACCAAGAGCTTCTCCAGTGTGGCTGCGATAGGCTTCGCCCTCACGGCGTATCCGGTCGGCGTAGAACGCGGATACGTTCCGCGCGCCGACGCCGCGCAACGAGCTTTGAATACGCTGCGATTCATGTACAACGCGCCGCAGGGGCCGCAGTCGGCCAACGTCACGGGCTACAAAGGATTTTTCTACCACTTCCTCGACATGCAGACGGGCTATCGCTTCGGGCAGGTCGAGCTCTCTACTATAGATACGTCGCTGCTCCTTGGCGGAGTTCTCTTCTGCCAGTCGTATTTCACGGGTGCCGATGCAACCGAGAGTGCGATTCGCGCCTACGCCGACTCGATCTATCTGCGGATAGACTGGCAGTGGGCGGTGCACAACGCGCCTCTCGTGAGCATGGGCTGGCACCCGGAGAACGGATTCATCGATTCCGATTGGAAAGGATACGACGAGGGCATGATCGTCTATATCCTCGCGCTCGGCTCGCCAACGCACTCCATCGATCCGGCGGCGTGGACCGCGTGGACGCAGAGCTACGTGTGGCTGCCGTATTACGGACAGGCGTTCATCAGTTTCCCATCGCTGTTCGGGCACCAGTATTCACACGTCTGGATCGACTTCCGGGGAATCCAGGACGCGTACATGCGCGGCAAAGGGATCGACTACTTCGAGAACTCGAGGCGCGCGACCAACTCGCAGCGTTCCTACGCGATCGACAATCCCGGACATTGGAACGACTACGGAGCCAACGTCTGGGGATTGACGGCTGATGATGGCCCGCACGACACGACCGTAGTCATCGACGGCCGTAGCAGAACATTCCACACCTACACGGCGCGGGGCGCGGCCGCCGACTACGTGATGGACGACGGCACTCTCGCGGCGACCGCGCCCGGTGGCTCGGTTCCCTTTGCGCCGGAGATTGCGGTCCCCGCGCTGATCGCGATTCGCGAGAAGTACGGCGACAATCTCTTCACCAACTACGGATTCGTCGATTCCTACAATCCGACGTTCCAGCTCCCGATCACGCCGCGCCACGGGCACGTCGTCGCGGGCGTCGGTTGGTTCGACTACGACTATCTGGGGATCGATCAGGGACCGATCATCGCCATGATCGAGAACTATCGATCGGATCTGATCTGGAAGACGATGCGGAAAAATCCGTACATCGTCGCTGGATTGAAAAAAGCGGGCTTCATCGGCGGTTGGTTGGGAAACTGACTCCGCGTGAAGCCCGCTGTGCTTGAAAGTTGGCGCCGAGTTGTTACGTCAGATCGGCAAACGGAGATACAGAAATACGCGTGGACTCAGATATGACCCACTAACAGTCAACGTTTGGCCGGAGATGACGCCCGTGGGCAAGCCGATGCAGTCCAGAGGACCGACACAGTAAAATGCGATTGTATCGCCCTTTATATCGTAGCCTACCGAGTAGACTGCAGTGTTCGCTACCGGCGGGGAGTTCAGATGGACCGTAATCAGATCGTCGGAGAAGGTGGCAATACCCTTCCCGCCGAGGGTAATAACAGATCGGACAACGCGGACGGTGTCGCTCCCGATGATCCGTTGAATTGCAGGGAGTGGTCCACCGTCGACGCTGTGAAGACCGTATCGGATCCCGAACTGCGGTCCGGTGGTCTCGTGACAAGCAGCGGTGAAAACAAAGGCGAGAACGAAAGTTTTCCAACAAGGCAGGCGCATACGAACCTCCGTATTCGAGATACCTTTACTCTATGCGACGTGAGCGGTCCGGTCCAGTGAAAAGAATGCTCAGGCTGAGTTCACCCTGGATGCTCGCGTTCGCGCTGGTGGCCTGCTCCTCCGCCTCCGCCGGCAACAAGACCACGCTCCGCATCTGGGCGATGGGGGCAGAAGGTGAAGTTCTCTCCAAGCTCATCCCCGGCTTCGAAAAGGAGCACCCCGAAATCCACGTCGAAGTCCAGCAGATCCCGTGGACCGCCGCGCACGAAAAACTCCTCACCGCCTACGTCGGCGAGTCCACGCCCGACATCGCCATGCTCGGCAACACCTGGGTTCCGGAATTCGTCGCGCTCAATTCACTTTCTCCACTCGACAGCTTAGCCGCGCAGTCGAAGGAAGTTCGCCGAGGGGATTTCTTCCCGGGAATCTGGAAGACGAACGTCGTCAATGGAAAGACGTACGGCATTCCGTGGTACGTCGACACGCGCCTGATCTTCTACCGCACCGACATCCTCGCCAAGGCGGGATATAAGACTTTCCCAACGACGTGGGCTGACTGGTTCACGGCTATGAGAAAAATCAAATCTCAGATGGCGCCATGCCAGTTCCCGTTGCTCATGCCCACCAATGAGTGGCCGCAGCCGGTGGGATTCGCACTCGAGGTCGGCTCACCGATTCTGCGCGACGGCGGACGCTACGGCGCCTTCGAGGAGCCCGCCTTCCGCAAGGCGTTCGATTTCTATCTCAGCTTCTATCGACAGGGACTCGCATCACCCGTCAGCAGCTCTCAGGTGTCGAACCTCTTCCAGGAGTTCGAGCGCGGCAACATAGCGATGTACATCTCGGGCCCCTGGTACATCGGCGAATTCAAGAACCGCCTCGACTCGGCGACGCAGAGCAAGTGGTCAACCGCGGCGATGCCGGGCATCAATGGGCCGGGCGTATCGATGGCGGGCGGATCGAGTCTCTCACTCTTCGCCGGATCGAAGCACAAGAAGGAAGCGTGGCTGGTGATGGAATATCTCTCGCGGCCTGAAATCGAGGTCCAGTTCTACAAGCTGACCGGCGATCTGCCGCCGCGCCTGACGGCCTGGCAGGACACCGCGCTCACGAACAACAAGTACGCGAAAGCGTTTCGCGATCAGCTCGAGCGCGTGGTGCCGCTGCCGCAGGTGCCGGAATGGGAAGAAATCGCCACCACCATCTTCGAGCACGGCGAGCAGACGATTCGCAAGGCGAAGACGGTCGATCAAACTCTCGCATCGCTCGATCAGGATGTGAACGCGATGCTCGAGAAGCGGAGATACCTCCTGGCACTGGCCGCTCAGAAGAAATGAGCGCCGCCACCAGGTCGGACGTCGGCAGGGCGGCCTGGCTTTTCCTGGCGCCGGCGCTGGCGCTCATCTTCATCTTCTTCTTCCTGCCCGTTCTCGCGTCGCTCGTGCTGAGCGTCACCGACTTCGACATCTACGCGATCGCCAATCCGTCCACGACGCGCTTCGTCGCACTCGGTAACTACGTCAAGCTGCTACACGACCCCGAGTTCTGGACTGCGCTCAAGAACACTTTCTACTTCGCGATCGTCGGTGGGCCGCTCACCATCGCCGTCTCACTCGGCGCAGCTCTCCTTCTCAACGCCAGACTCGTGCGTTTCAAGACGGTGTTCCGGACGATCTACTTCACACCGTTCGTGACGACGCTCGTCGCGGTTGCGATCGTCTGGCGCTACCTCTATCACACGCGGTACGGCCTCCTCAACTACGCACTCGGCCATATCGGCATCGGACCAATCGACTGGCTCGGCAATCCGCACTGGGCGATGCCGGCGATCATTCTCATGTCCGTGTGGAAGAACTTTGGCTACAACATGCTGATCTTCATCGCCGGCCTGCAGGCGATTCCGCAGGATCTGTATGACGCGGCCGAGATCGATGGCGCGGGACCGATGCGGCGCTTTCTCAACGTGACGCTGCCACTGCTCGGGCCGACGCTGCTGTTCGTCGGCGTGATCACGATGATCGGGTACTTCCAGCTCTTTTCCGAGCCTTACGTGATGACGAACGGCGGGCCGCTCAGGAGCACTACGAGCGTCGTGCTGATGATGTACGAGGAAGGGTTCCGGTGGTGGCGGATGGGGTACGCTGCTGCGATTGCCTTCGTTTTGTTTGTCGTGATACTCGTTGCGACGCTCCTACAGTTTCGACTCCAAAAGGATAAGACATAGTGGGAACTGCAACTGAACACTACCGGCCGGGGGCTATCGGCGGGGCGGCTGGGGGCCGCGGGCGGGATTCGGCGCTCACGCGAAAGCGCCTCTCGCAGGTCGTGTTACACGTACTGCTGGTTATCGGCGCTTTCATTGCGCTGGTGCCAATGCTTTGGATGCTTTCGGCTTCGCTCATGCCTAGCGGGGAGGCGAGCACTTATCCGCCGCACTTTTTTCCGAGCCGAGTCACTTTCGCGCATTATGGAGAGCTGTTCACACGATTGAATCTTGGGCGGTACCTGTTCAACAGCGCATTTATCGCCTTTACCGTCACGGCCATCTCGCTCGTGATCAACTCCATGGCTGGATATGCGTTCGCGAAGCTGAGATTTCGCGGGAGGGATCGGGCATTTCGCATTTTGTCGCTCGGGCTCGTGCTGCCGGTGCAGGTAGCGATGCTGCCGCTCTTTCTGTTGATGAAAAACATGCATCTGATCAATACGTACTGGGGCGTGATCATTCCGGGGATGGCGAGCATCTTCGGGATATTCCTCGTACGGCAGTATGCGCTGTCGATTCCGGATGACATGCTCGACGCCGCGCGAATCGACGGCGCATCGGAGCTCCGCATCTATTGGTCGGTGGTCGTCCCGGGAATTCTGCCGATACTGGCGACGCTCGCGATCTGGACCTTTCTCGCGACGTGGAACGACTTCATGTGGCCGTTGATCGTGCTCAGCGACGAAGCGCACTACACGCTGCCCGTCGCGCTGGCAAATTTGTCGGGCGAGCATGTGATGGATACAGAGCTGATGATGGCGGGCTCGGTCCTCACCGTGATACCGGTGCTCGCGGTGTTTCTCTTCTTACAGCGGTACTACATCCAGGGTGTAATGGCGGGGAGTGTCAAAGGGTGAAACGCAGCTTCGGAATCGTCGCAGGTCTATTGTTGATAGCGGGCGGAGCCCTTGCCGCTCAAACCCCGCAGGCGACAGTCCCTACTATAGTACTGGATTCGTTCGATTCGGTGTCCCAGTGGACCGCGACGCCCGCCGATGGCGTCGAGCTGACGATTCATCCGGACTCGAGTGGGCTGCACGGGCGGTCGATGCGCCTCGATTTCGACTTTCACGGACACGGCGGCTACGCAGTGGTTCACCGCGCGTTCAATCTCGTGCTGCCACAGAACTATGAGTTCACCTTCGCGATTCGTGGCGAAGGAGTCACGCCGGACGGAAGTCGCACCGTCGCGCCGAAGAACACCCTCGAATTCAAGCTCATCGACTCCACCGGTGACAACGTGTGGTGGTCGAACACTCCGGACTTCACCTTTCCGCCCGACTGGCAGACCGTGAGTCGCAGGAAGCGACAAATCTCCTTCGCGTGGGGACCAATCAATGACAAAACTCTAAGGCAGTTTGCCGCGATAGAATTTGCCATCACTGCCGGCAATGGTGGAAAGGGAAGCGTGTGGCTCGACGATCTCGCCATGACTCCGCTCGATCCGGAAACGAGCTACAACCTCATCCCGCGTGTCACCGTCAGTTCACAGCAGGGAGAATTCTCGGCGCCGAACGCAATCGATGGGAATCTCGCCACGGCGTGGCGGAGCGCGACGCGAAAAGGGCCGGTTACGGACAGCATCGACATCGATTTCCAGAAGCGCCGGGAGTTCGGCGGAGTCATCATTGATTGGGAACCGGGGCGGCGATCGATGTCCTACATCTTGAAGGGATCGAAGGATGGAAGCGCCTGGACCGATCTCTACAGCGTGAAACGGTCGTTCTCGCCACCGCTGGCGATTTCCGCGCTCTCACCGGGGCGAGCTGGCTCGCGAGGAAACGCGACAGCGCCCGTGCCGCAGCTTCGTGATTATATCCAGATACCCAACGGCGGCGACGAGCGCTTCGTCAGGCTCGTTCTCAACAACCCCGAGGGCACGCAGGGATTCGGCGTCCGTGAGATCGGCGTCCAGCCGATCGACTGGGCGGCGACCGAGAACGATCTCTTCTTCGCGATGGCGAAGGACGCACCGCGCGGCAATTACCCGCGGTATCTGTCCAGCGAACAATCCTACTGGACCGTGCTGGGCGTCGATCGCGACAGCGCCGAGGCGCTGGTCAACGAAGAAGGGATGATCGAAGTGGGCCGCGGCAAATTCTCGATCGAACCTTTCCTTTACGCCGACGGACAACTCTTGACGTGGAACGACGTGAAGACCTCCGTCGCGGGAAATCCCGAAGGTTTGCCACTGCCGCAGGTGACGTGGAGCACGAAGGATCTCGAGCTGACGGTCAATCCGTTCGTCGGTGGGCCGGTGGATTCATCGGTGCTATACGCACGCTATCGGATCGCCAACAACGCGAAGCGAGCGAAACGGGTCACGTTATATCTGGCAATCCGCCCACTGCAAGTGAATCCGCCCTGGCAATTCCTCAATCGTGCTGGAGGCGCGGCAGACATCGGCTCGATCTCGCTTCAGGGAACGACGGCGAAGGTGGCGGACATGTACGTCCGCTCGCTGGCGTCGCCGAGTGGGTTCGGGGCAGTGGGATTCTACGACGGGAACGTGGTGGACTGGCTGCGCGCGGGAAAGCTGCCGACATCAGTAGTTGTGCAGGATCCGGCGGCGCACGCGTCGGGGGCGTTCTCATACCAGCTCGAGATCGGGCCGCGGTCGATGTCCTCGCCGATCGACATCGCGGTTCCTCTGCACGGGGGAGATCTGAATCTCGCGCAGCCGTTGTTGCCCGGTCAGGGTGAGCGCGCCGTCTCGGCGCAGCTCGAAAAAGTTCGAGCCGAATGGCGGGAGAAGCTGGGACGCGTAACGATCACTCTTCCTCCGTCAGCATCGCGGTACACACAGACGATGCGCACGCAGCTGGCGGACATCCTGATCAATCGCGATGGCGCGGCGATTCAGCCCGGCTCGCGCAGCTACTCGCGCTCCTGGATTCGCGACGGCTCGCTTACGTCGACCGCTCTGCTCCGACTCGGCCACGCCGCCGACGTCAAGGATTTCATCGACTGGTTTGCGCCGTTCCAGTATCCCAACGGCAAGGTGCCGTGCTGTGTCGACGAGCACGGCGCGACGCCGGTTCCGGAGAACGACAGCCACGGCGAGTTCATTTATCTGGTGGCCGAGTACTACCGCCATACGGGGGACAAGGCGGAGCTGGAGAAGATGTGGCCGCACATCCTGGGCGCGGTGACCTACATGGATTCGCTCCGGCACGAGAGGATGACCGAGGCTTACACCGTCGGCGCGAACAAGGCGTTCTACGGGCTGCTGCCGCAATCCATATCGCACGAGGGCTATAGCGCGAAGCCCGTTCATTCCTACTGGGATGATTTCTTCGCGCTGCGCGGATTCAAGGACGCGGCATTCATCGCGACGGAGCTCGGCAAGCCCGAGGCGGCGCAGTTCGCGGCGATGAGAAACAGCTTCAGGTCGAACCTGTTCGAATCGATCCGCCAGGTCGTCATCACGCGGCGCATCGACTACATCCCGGGCTCGGTGGAGCTTGCCGATTATGATCCCACGTCGACGACGATCGCCGTCTCGCCTGTGGGTGAGGCTGGAAGACTGCCTGGTCCACTGCTGATGCGGACGTTCAACAGGTATTACCTCGAGGCGCGCCAGAGAGCCTCCGGCATCAAGCCGTGGGACGCGTACACGCCGTATGAGCTCCGCACGGTGGGGACGATGGTGGAGCTCGGTCAACGCGCGAAGGCGCACGACCTGCTCGATTTCTTCTTCACGGGCCAGCGGCCCGCCGAGTGGCATCAGTGGGCGGAAGTGGTTTATCGCGATCCGAAGACGCCCAAGTTCATCGGCGACATGCCGCACACGTGGGTGGGGAGCGACTATATCCGGAGCTTCCTGGACATGTTCGCGTACGAGCGGGAATCGGATTCGAGCCTGGTGATTGGGGCGGGCGTGAAGGACGATTGGGTGAAGCAGGATCCCGGTGTACGCGTGGCAAATCTGAGTACGGCGTATGGGCCGCTCAACTACGACATGCGCGCGTTTGGGAATGCGGTGACGGTGAATTTGCGATCGGGCATCAGGATGCCGCGGGGCGGAATCGTGATCTTCAGTCCGCTCGATGCGCCGATTCTGTCGGCTGCTGTGGATGGAGTTCCGACGGCCGTGAGCGGATCCGAGGTCCGGGTGCGTAAGCTTCCGGCGATCGTGACCATTCGGTACGGGCGGTGACCGCGCTCGCTTGGGATAGGTCTCTGTTTGGGGGAGACGAGGATATCCTCTTCGGCAACAACGGTCGCTCGGGCGGAGTGGTTTTACCTCTATCGCACTCCCCTGTTCATACACGCGAGCATTTACCTCGACAGCACTCCGCCTTTCGTCTTGATCACCTCGGCATAGTACCGGCCGCTCGATTTTATCGTGCGCTGTTGGGTCGAGAAGTCGACGTGCACCAGGCCGAAGCGCTTCGAGTAGCCGTGGGACCACTCGTAGTTGTCGAGGAGCGACCAAGCGAAGTAGCCGCGGAGGTCGACTCCTTTTTTCATTGCGTCGTGCGCGGCGCGCAGGTGCTGCCTGTAATATTCGACCCTCAGTGGATCTTCAATTTTGCCATCGATCGGGTGCGGAGAATCGTAGAACGCGGCGCCGTTCTCCGTGATGTATGTCGGCAGCTTGCCGTATCGTTCTTTGACCCAGAGCAGAATCTTCGTCAGAGCTTCTGGATAGACTTCCCAATTCGTCTGCGTTTCCAGCGCGTCCGGTTGTGGGACCGCTTTCGCTTTGAGCGGAAGGACTTCTGCGTCGTAGCGCTCCACTCGGCGCGTGTAATAATTGATCCCGAGAAAGTCGATGGGCTGCTTGATGAGTCGCATGTCGTCGGCGGGCCAATCGGGCCAGGCCGCGCCGAAGATCTCGCGCATCTCGTCGGGATATTTTCCGAGGAAGACGGGATCGAGGTACTGGCGGTTCATGTAGGCGTCGGTGCGTCGCACGGTGGCCAGATCTTCCGGCGACTGCGACGCCGGATATTTGGGCTCGAGGTTCACCACGATTCCGACTCTGCCTTTTTTCGACGCGTTGCTGGCGCGGAATCTCTCGACGGCGGTACCGTGGGAGCGCAGCAAATTGTGCGTGACGATCGGCGCCTCGAAGAGATTGGAGTGTCCGGGAGCGAGCACGCCGAAGAGGTATCCGCCGTCCATCACCACCCACGGCTCGTTGAGCGTCGACCACATCTCGACGCGATCGCCCAGCGCGTCGAACATCGTCGTCGCGTAGTCGCCGAACCAGCTGGCGATGTCAGGGTTGAGCCAGCCGCCGCGGTCGTCGAGCGCTTCCGGCAGGTCCCAATGGTAAAGAGTGGCGCTGGGCTTGATCCCTTTTTTCAGCAGCTCGTCGACGAGCTTCGAGTAGAAATCGATCCCGTTCTTATTGACGCGCCCCGTGCCGTCGGGGAAAATCCTGCCCCACGCGATGCTGAAGCGGTACGCGTTCAGCCCGAGCTCACGCATGAGCGCGACGTCGTCCTTGTAGCGCCGGTAGTGATCGCAGGCGATGTCGCCCGTCTGGTTGAAGTAGGTGTTGTTGGGAGTGTGCGAGAAGCGGTGCCAGAAGCTGCGTCCCGCGCCATCGGCGGTGGAGGAACCTTCTATCTGATGGGCGGACGTTGCAGCTCCCCAGAGAAAATCATCGGGGAATCGGTAATCGGTCAAGGAGCATCCGTATGGCGGGAGTAACTCTCAGTGGCGTCAGGAAAATTTACCACGAAGGTGTGGAGCAGGTTGCGGTCCACGACGTCAGCCTCGAGGTGAAGGATGGCGAGTTTGTCGTGCTCGTTGGTCCGTCGGGGTGTGGCAAGAGCACGACGCTGCGCATGATCGCCGGCCTCGAATCGATCAGTGCGGGTACGGTCAGGATTGGTGATCGGGTGGTGAACGACGTGCCGCCCAAGGCGCGCGACATCGCGATGGTGTTCCAGAATTACGCGCTGTACCCGCACATGACCGTAGGGGAAAACCTGGGCTTCGCGCTCAAGCTGAGGAACATGCCGGCGGCGGAGATCACAAAACGCGTGCAGGCCGCAGCGACCACGCTCGGGCTGGAGGAGTATCTCGATCGAAAGCCGCGTCAGCTCTCGGGTGGACAGCGGCAGCGCGTCGCGCTGGGCCGAGCGATCGTGAGGCAGCCGCAGGTCTTTCTGTTCGACGAGCCACTGTCGAATCTTGACGCGCAGATGCGCGTGTCGATGCGACGCGAGATCGCGCGACTGCACCAGGAGCTCAAGGTGACGATGATCTACGTCACGCACGATCAGGTGGAGGCGATGACGCTGGGCGACAGGATCGTCGTAATGAACAAGGGTCACGTGATGCAGATCGACACGCCCATCAATCTTTATGAGAAGCCGAAGAACAAGTTCGTCGCCGGCTTCATCGGGAATCCGGCGATGAACTTCGCGAACGGAACAATCGAGGGAGGAGGACCGTCGCGCTTCGTCGCGGAGGGTGGGGAGTGGGAGATCGATCTTCCGCAGCGAGTAGCAGCGAGACTGGCGGGCGCGCGCGGCGAGGCGATAACGATGGGGATCAGGCCCGAGGACGTGACGATCGTCGCGGGGCCTCAAGCGGCGGCAGCCACGGCAGCCGCGCGATTGGATCTGGTCGAGTCACTGGGGAACGAGACGTTTATCTACGCGAGCGCGGGGAGGCACGACGTCACGGCGAGAGTGCAGCCGCGGGAGCTGCCGGCTATCGGGTCGAAGATTTTTTTGGCGTTCGAGTTGGAGAAGGCGCACTTCTTTGATGCGGGGAGCGGGGAGACGATCGCGTTCTTTGCAGTTAAGAACCCTTCTTAGCGTACGTCCCCACCAGCTCCGTCAGCCCGATGACGTGCCCCTCCATCGCTTCCTCGACCTGCGCCTTCGTCGCCCTCTTCAAATTGAGCGCACTGTCCAGCGCGTAGAGCTTGAAGAAGTACCTGTGCCTTCCGATTGGCGGACACGGGCCGCCGTACGTCGGCTTTCCCCAGTCGTTGAACCCCTGCATCGCCCCGTGGGGCAGTAGTCCGCTCCGCGCCGCGTTCTCGGCGATGCGGGTCGTGCTGTCGGAGATGTTGTACACGACCCAGTGCACGTACACCCTCTGGGGCTTGGCTGGATCTGGCGCATCCGGATCGTCGACGATGAGCACCAGACTGCGCGTTCCATCCGGTTTTCGCGACCACTCGAGCGGGGGCGAGATGTCCTCACCCTCGCACGTGTACTTTGACGGAATGGATCCATTGGAAGCGAATGCAGATGACGACAGTGTGAATGGCATCGAGCGTTGACCCCACATTTGTGTTGTGAAGTTTGAGTTAGCTGCAGCATTCGGGCCGAGGCTCCGGCGGCTAAACCTTCACCGCTCAAAAAATAACCTTCCCCTTATCAGCCGTACCGACCTCCTTCTTCAAGGAGTCATTGATACGTGGACGATGTGATTGCATCGCCCGCCGACGATAGCGTCGGTTGCGTCACGATAACGGAGGAAAAAATGACCGTACATCAATTCAAGCCCCTGTTGGGCTTCCTTTTGGGAAGTACGATTGCGGGATGCTCCAGCGACATGATCGGTGCCAATCTGCACCCCGTCAAGCTGTCGTTCACCACCAACGTCTCCTCGGCGGCACTTTCTTCGGGGGCGGCGCTGAAATCGGATCTGGCTGTAGGGCCCGCCGGCGATCTCGTCCTGACCAAGGTTCAGCTGGTTCTGGACAAAATCGAGCTCAATGAGGGGATGAGCACGAGCTGCGTTACCGAGATAGAGGATAGCGGCAACGATCACGGGGCGGCTGGGGTCGAGTGCGAAGATGTCGCGCGCGACCCGGTGCTTGTCGACATGCCACTTGATGCGACACTCAAGCCGAC
Source organism: Gemmatimonadaceae bacterium (assembly GCA_039936175.1). Taxonomy (GTDB): domain Bacteria; phylum Gemmatimonadota; class Gemmatimonadetes; order Gemmatimonadales; family Gemmatimonadaceae; genus UBA4720. The sequence goes on from JBDTIV010000034.1 coordinate 42,993, forward strand.
GATCAACGTTCCGCTGTCGGCCGGAACGTATAGCAAGCTCGAGGCGAAGCTCGAACCCGCTCGCGATGGCGCAACCGCGTTCAACGCAGCGAATCCGACGTTCGCTGGCAAGAGCGTCAGGGTTGAAGGCACGTTCAAGGGAACACCGTTCGTCTTTACGTCAGCGGTGCGGGCAGGGATCGAGATGGGCTTCGATCCGCCGCTCGTCATCGACGCGGTCACCACCAATGCGACGATCAGCATCAATGTCGCCAAGTGGTTCCTGGACGCCAATAACGCTGCCGTCGACCCGAGCACCGCGACGGTCGGAAGTGATGCACTTGCCAGGATCGAAGACAATATCCGCCGCTCGTTCCATGCTTTCGAGGATGACCACGAGTCGGGTGTCGACGATCACGCTGGACACAGCGGTAACGACTGAGCGTCAGAATTATTCGCAGGATATTAAACGGGGGGCGCCTTTGGACGCCCCCCGTTTTGTATTTCCAGGCCTGGGTCTTCTGACGTTGACCTTCGGAGAGGGCGTATTTAGCCCCCCGTGTGTGACGCAGCTCTGACGCACCCTGCCTATTCATGGTGCGCTGTGTTCAATAGCGCGCGGAATCAATATTCTGCGCCACACGTCCTTCGGGAGATCGAATGAAGAATGGTCATCGCAACCGCTCGATCGCGCTCGCGCTCGCGTTCGCGCTTCTCGTGACGCTGGGCTGCACCCGGGCTGGCGCCACAAAGGCCCACGCCCACGCGATCAAACCAGCCCCCGCATCGGTGGGTCCTGACTCGCTGTCGAGTGGGAAATCCGACAGCACGCCCCGCGTCTGGGAGCTGACGGCCATTGCGGCTCGCAAGGGCCCATCGGCCGCTAGTTGATCTGGATGTAGTCGGAGTAGTACGAGTTGCTGCCGTTGTTCTGGATTCGCGCCGTCACGTTGTCGCCCTGCCTTATCGCGGTCGCCGGATACGACTGATTGCGGTAAACGACTTGCGTGCGATTGTCGTACTGAACCCAGTAGCTCTGTCCGCTTCCGTTGTCCTGGACGTTGATCTGCTGGTTGCGCGCGTCTACTCCGCGCACGACGCCGCTCAACTGCCCCGATGTCGGTTGTTGCTGTGCTCCGCCGCCAAGTACGCCGCCGAGGATGTTGCCGAGTCCGCCGTTGCACGCGCCAACCGTGAGGAGGGCCCCGCTCGCGGTGAGAATTCGCAGTGTCCGTTGAAGCCTTATCATCTGATGCTCCGCGATATTGTGTGCCCGCTTATAAGGCAATCGCGGTGCCCGACTTTCTGGAGCGTATCAAACAATGGGGGTGGCCCGGACCCCAAGCTTGCGGGGGGATTACAGCCTATAGTCGAGCATCAGTCGACGGTACGGAAAAACACCCCTGTCCACTGCACGACCTGCGCGGAAAGGTTGTCCCGATGCTCGGCACCTGCCCGCCCTTCGGACGATTCGTCGTGAGCGCGCGAGACGAGCAGCTTCAGCTCCGGTTCGATTTCCGGGAGCGAAGCACCCCGCTTCCGCTCGCGGAGTACGTGCTCGCCGAGCGCTTTGCGCAGAGCGACCAGGGATGTGAGGGTATGGCCGATGGCGCGGCGGAGAGACCGGTCCAGTGCCTGGGGAAGCGAAGGGTAAGGATCGTGGTCGTGGTCTGTGGCTGACATGTACGACGTCCCGTGTGATGGGCGTCGCCAGAAGCGCCAATTCCATTGTACTCACGCGTGTGGCACTGCTGCGATCTGGTGTAATACCGCAGGTCCAACACACGCGCGTAGACCTTCTTGCAAATCGTTGCCGCTATCGTTCTTCGGTCAAGCGTTATTGTAGTATTCGACGATCGCCCACTTCACGATCTGGTCCATCAGCAGATTCGCATTCGCTACCGCGAACTCATCACCGAGCGCGTGATTTCTGAGCGCACTCTCTTTCGCGCACGCCTTGATGGTGAGGATCATCTGAACCGGTCCGACACCAGCTTCGCGGAGATATTCGACACAGGGCGTCAGGCATTCGTGGAGCTCCACCATCGATGCAATGCTGTCTCTGACGGCATCGTGAAGGGCGGTCCCGAACTGATGCGAGGTTTCTTTTGGTAAAGGATATGGCAGCGTTTGCTGCAATGGCTGCATCACCTGCCGGGTACTCCTCGAGCTCACAGGACGGCGTCGCCAGGAGCGCCCGGACCTTCCCAACTTTCCGGAAGTGATGACACGGGCTGCTGGCTTAAGTCCCGCGCGGGCCGCGAAGGCCCTAAACGAAACGTACGCTGGCATACGATCCTAGGCAACCCACGGTCTTAGATTGGAATTCGAGGAGCAATGAAAATCAGCCCACTGGCCGGCAAGCCGGCGCCCGAGTCGATACTCGCGAACATTCCCCGTCTGGTAACGGCGTACTACGCCCTCGAGCCGGATCCGTCGGTCGCCGCGCAGAAGGTCGCGTTCGGCACGTCCGGCCACCGCGGGACGTCACTCGACTGCTCGTTCAACGAGGAACACATCCTCGCCATCACGCAGGCGATCTGCCTCCATCGCCAAAATAATGGCATCGATGGTCCGCTCTTTCTCGGTATCGACACGCACGCGCTCTCCGAGCCCGCACTCGCTTCTGCCCTCGAGGTGCTCGCTGCGAATGGGGTCGAAGTGATGATCGACGAGCAGGACGGATTCACTCCCACGCCCGTCATTTCTCACGCGATCCTCACCTACAATCGTACGCGCAAGACTGGCTTGGCGGATGGAATCGTGGTCACGCCCTCGCACAATCCACCCGAGGACGGCGGGTTCAAGTACAATCCGCCCAACGGTGGGCCGGCCGATTCGGAAATCACCACCTGGGTCCAGAACAAGGCGAACGAATTCCTGGCCGACGGTCTCAAGACGGTCCGCCGAATTTCATTCGAGAAGGCGATGCGCGCGCCGACCACGCACAAGCACAACTATATGAGTGAGTACATCGGTGACCTCGGTGCGGTCGTCGATTTCGAAGCCATTCGTGCGGGGCGCCTCACCCTCGGCGTCGACCCGCTCGGCGGCGCGGGCGTTCGCTACTGGGACGTGATCGCCGACCGGTACAAGGTTCCGCTGACGGTTGTGAGCGAAGTCGTCGACGCGACTTTTCGTTTCATGACCGTGGATTGGGACGGGAAGATCCGGATGGACTGCTCATCGCCCTACGCGATGCAGCGGCTCATCGCGCTCAAGGATCGGTTCGACGTCGCCTGGGCGTGCGACACCGATCACGATCGCCACGGCATCGTCGCCAAGAGCGTCGGACTTCTCAACCCGAATCACTACCTCGCGGTATCGATCGATTACCTCTTCACGCACCGGCCGGATTGGCCGAGTGGAGCGGGAGTGGGGAAGACCGTGGTGAGCAGCAGCATGATCGACCGCGTGACGGCGCGCCTCGGAAGAACTCTCAACGAGGTTCCGGTAGGCTTCAAGTGGTTTGTCGATGGACTCCTTGACAGCTCCATCGCATTCGCCGGGGAAGAGAGCGCCGGCGCATCGTTCCTGCGGCGCGATGGAAAAGTCTGGACGACCGACAAGGACGGCATCATCATGGGACTCCTCGCCGCCGAGATGACGGCGGTCACCGGCAAGGATCCCGGCGAGCTTTACAAGGATCTGACGCGCGAGTTCGGCGATCCGGTGTACGAGCGGATCGATGCTCCCGCGACGGCCGAACAGAAAAAAGTACTGGCGAAGTTATCACCCAAGGACATCAAGGTGTCGGAGCTCGCTGGCGAAAAGATCGTCGCGATGCTGACGACCGCGCCGGGCACGACGGACCCGATCGGCGGGCTGAAGGTGGTAACCAAGAATGGATGGTTCGCCGCACGGCCCTCGGGAACAGAAGACATCTACAAGCTTTATGCGGAGAGCTTCAAGGGCGCGGAGCACCTGAAAAAGATTCAGGCGCAGGCGCAGGAGATCATTGCGCGAACGTTCAAATCGGCGCTGCCTTCAGGCTGACCTGGAGCTGCGCTCCGCGCTTCGCCTGGTGTCGGGTGAGTCAGGCTCACGTCGCAGAGGGAGCGCGATCGCGAACACCGCTCCCTTCTGCGGATGCTCGGCCCATGCTCGGCCGCCCTGCGACTCCGCCGTCTCGCGCACGATGCTCAAGCCGAGTCCTGTCCCTTCGGCTTTCGACGTCCCCTCGTGGGCGCGAAAAAAGCGCTCGAAGAGGTGCTCACGTTTTTCGGGCGGAACGCCGAGCCCGTTGTCCGTGACCCGAACCACGATCTCACGTTCGCCGGACGCAGTGGATTCTACAGCGCCTCTGATATCTACTGTTCGTTTGGTTTGGCGAGGATCGGCGTACTTGATCGCGTTCGACAGATAGTTCTTTACGCACAGCTCGATCACGGCCGCGCTCACTTCGATATCAGGAATCTCGGGGTCTATGCTGATTTCGATGTTCGCCGCGTGCGCCGCCTCGCGCACCTGACGGGCTGCTTCCCTCACTGCTTCCGAAAGCATCACATGCCGGTGCTGGCGGACGTCATCCGCCTCGGTCCGCGACAGTGCGAGGACGTTCTCCACCGTATTGCGCATCTCGCGCGCGTTTCTTCCGATGATGTCCACCAGCTCCGCGCGTTTTGCTTCGGCCATCCCTGGAACTTCGTGGAGCACACTGCTGGCGCCGAGCACCGCGCCGATCCGGTTTTTTATCTCGTGGGAGATCACCCTGTTGACCCCTCGCAGTCTCTCCTCGCGCTCGGACACATTCTTGTCCGCGAGAAGGAGGAAGTGGCCCATTGTCGACTGCTGGATGATGGTGACCGCGCGATACAGGCGAAATCCGCAAGCCATCAGCTCGCTCTTTTCGCACGGGTCCGGAATTTCGCTGACCACGGTCGCGAAGAAAGTGAACAGGATACCACCGAGGAATTCGTATTCCTTGAGTATCTCGTACGCGTCGAAACCCTGCTTGTGACGAAGGGCGCCTAGCTCCATGGCCTTTGCGACGACGGGCATGTCGACACCGATCTCGGCGGCTGGGTTCTCGACGTAGTCAGCGACGCCTTCGATGAGGAGTGGGACGTGATCGAGCAGCTCGTCGGTCGGGAAGATGCGGTTCTCGTCGAGCGTTATACGGTCGGCAATGCGACCGAGCCACTGTGCCGTGAGATCGCGTTTAGAGGCCCGGAGCCGCTGGGCGAGGACGCCCGCCATTGGACATTCGTCCGATGACACCACCCCCGCCGCTTCATTCTCCATGCTCTATTTCCTGATTTTCTGGTACGTCCCGATCAGCTCGCCACTGCCGACGACGTGACCTTTCATCGCGGCTTCGAGATCTGCCTTCTTCGGTTTGCTGAGCCCGGTGACGACGGTGTCGAGGGCGGAGGCCTTGAAGAAGTAGCGGTGGCTCCCGATGGGTGGGCAGGGCCCCATGTATCCCATGGTGTTCTTCTCGTTTAGTCCCTGGGCGGCTCCCGCCGGCAGCCCCCTTTTCGATGCGTTTTCGGGGACGATCGAAGTATTGGGGGGAATGTTGTAAGCGACCCAGTGTGTGACGACACGCGTCGGCTTGGCGGGATCGGGCGCGTCGGGATCCTCGACGATGAGCGCGATGCTCTTTGCACCCGCCGGAACGCCGCCGATGTTGAGTGGCGGTGAGACTCCCGGCCCTTCGCACGTGTATTTCACCGGAATCGAGCCGTTAGGGCTGAACGCGGTTGACGTAACCGTGAGGGTTGCCGGTGACGATGTGGTTGAAACGATGTTGCCCCGAGTCGGGCCGACGTTGGTTATCATGGCGGCGGTGTCGGCTTTCGCGGGCGGCTGGGGTTTGGAGCAGGCGGCGAGCGCAAGCATAGCCAGGACGAACGGTAGACGGGGTCTCATTGGTGGTCCGGGAGTTATGATGTCGTTGACGGTCTTAACGTCCGAATCTTATGCGACAATCGTTCCGTCGAGAGGTGCCGCTGGAATACTGCAGTTGCAGTTAAGACCGTCCCGCCACATCCGGCCGTAGCGAAACAGCCTCTCTCAAATAGATGTGGGTATCGAGCGGCCGCGGCGCTCGCAGCTCGACTTGCAAAAGCGTCCGCAGGCACCGCGGCAACGACCCGTCCACGGGGATCTCGCTGGCGCAGAGCAGCGGCACTCCGACCCAGCCCATCTCGCGAGCTGCCACCGCGGGGAAAAGCGACTTGAGATCGCCCGTCACGGTGAACATCACGCTCACGATCTCGTCCACCTCGATGGAGTTGCGCTGGACAATCTTCTCGAGCAACTCGCGTGTTGCTTCAGTGATCTGCTGCGGCGTGTCCTCTTCGACGGAAGTCGCACCGCGAATCGCATGCGTGCGTCGCCAGAGGCGTGTTTGCGGAGAGACGAGCGCGACGAAGCGCGTCTGATTGTCGGCACGGTCCTGGATTCCCTCCTCCAGGACGGAGAGGCCGTAGCGCTCCGCCGCGGATTGACTGGCGATGGCAGCGCGCGCGGGGTCGCCGAGCTCCGCGATCTCTCGCGCGGCGCCGGCGGTATCGAAGGCCTTGGTGGCCTTGATCGACGGGTTGTCCTGGAAGAAACGGCTGCACTGAGCCAACGCGACAGGGTGGCTCGCCGCACTCCGCAATCCCTGGAGCGTCGCGCCTTTGGGCGCGAGCAGGCAATGGCGAACCGGAACGATCGCCTCGCCGACGTTCCGCATCTCGGGGTGCGCGGCGATCGCCTGCCAACCCGCATCCACTCGCCCGACGATGGAATTCTCGACGGGAATCACGCAGGCATCGGCGTCGCCGACGATCACTGCGCGGATCGTGGCCGCAAACGTCGGAGCCGGCACACGCTCCACTGCATGACGCCAGATGGCCGAGATGGCACCTTCGGCGTAGGCACCGCGCTCGCCCTGGAATGCAACGCGCATCACGAGGTCGCGAGCGTGGTCGTCAGCGGGCTTGTGCGGTTTCGTTCCGTTGGTGTGCGCTTTCGAGGTGAGCATGACTGGCGAGTGAGGGGAGGGAGGCGTTGAGCCTGGACGAAAAAAAGCCCCCGCGTTTTGCGGAGGCCCGGGGTCATTCGGCGATTGCGATCTGAGATTCTACCGCACGCGCGACCGGGGCATCCGACGGGGGTATCCGTAGAAGCCGTAATAGTTTAACGCGGTAAAGGAGAGACTCGTCACGGCGCCAAGCATAGGATGCCGCCCCGGAAAAGTAAAGAGCGCAATCTCTAGGCTGGCTGGGCGGCCGCCGAATCGAAGTAGGCGACGATGGACCAGAGGACGATTTTCGCCAGCAGAGTATCCTCTATTCTCATTTCAGGCTCCGCTTTCGAGGCGTGCCTGCGAGCGGCGGAACGGAACTGCGCCTTCATTGTCACCAGCATCCTTTCGGGCGGGAAGCCGGCTGCCTCGAGCTCGCGCGCGCACTCGGCCACGGCTTTCTCCAGCAGGCACATCGAGTCGGAGTCGTTCGTCACGGCGCAGGATAGCGCGCGCTCGAATTCGGCCGCGGTGCTTGCGGAGAAATCGAAATCGGAGGCAGGGAGTGATGACATCGCACGGTCATACACTGTCACGCCGGCCAAGGTCCATCGTTCAGTTGCAGTTTGCAGTTAGCCGTCTTTCTTTACCGCCCGACCAATGCAAAGCGTGATGTTGTCGGTCCCGCCGCCATCGAGTGCGTCCTGCACCAGCTGCTCGCAGGCCTGATGCGCCGACTGCATCGTCTTCAGGCGCTCGGCGATTCGCTCGTCCGACACGTGCTTCGTAAGACCGTCGCTGCAAAGGAGATGGATCGTGCCCCACGCTGCTGGAACGCGGGACACTACCGGCGCGGTTTGCGACCCGCCGATGGAGCTCGAGAGAACGTTGGCGAGCGGAGTGTTGCGCACGGCGGCGGCGAATACTCCGCTGTCGATGAGCTCCTGCGCCATTGTCTGGTCGCGTGAGATCTGGGTGAGCTCGCCGTTCGTATACTCGTAATACCGGGAATCACCCACCTGCAGGATGTAGGACCAGGGCCAGATCACGATCAGGAGCGTGAGCGTCGTTGCCATGCCCATCGAGTCGGGATCGGCTTCACCGCGCTCCACGACCGCGCGGTGGCACTTGAGCGCGGCCTGCTCGAGATCACGGACGAAATTCTCGTCGGTGGCATCGGTATGGTAGTAGCAGCGCGCGCTCTCATTGACGTACTGCGTGAGCTCTTCGACCGCGAGCTGGCTCGCCTGCTCGCCCTTCTGCCCGCCGCCGACTCCGTCGGCCACCATTATCAGCGACGCGACACGATCCTCGGCGATCGGAAGGTGATCGAGCTCGGGCAAGCTCGACTGCCGGACGTTGAATCGCTGGCGGAGCGAACCGATGAGGAAGTGGTCCTGGTTGGTGGGACGAACCTTGCCCGCGTGGGTGATGCCGAAGGCATCGAGTTCGTCATCGCGGGGCTTGCGATCAGGCATGGTCGTATGTTGGGGAGTCAAAGGGTCTCGCGCCAGTACAGGTTCTAACTACAAACTGCAAGGAGCGCGATCCGAGAAGTCAGCGGCGTAGATCACAGATCTCGGACAACTGCGCTAAGACCGCCCTCGGTGGTAAGAGACAAAAGCATCTGTTCCTCGCGAGGATCGGTCCCTGAGTTTTTGTCCTGGATCTAACTTCTGTGCCTCCTAACTTCTCGGATCGCGTTCTTTGCGGTGCCTTAGCTCTCAACGCCGAGATAAAGCCAGAACCTTCCCCCCTTCCTCTCCAAAAGCTATACATCGTCCCATGCCAGATTCTTTTTGCTCACGCGCCATTCTCTCGCTCGCCATCTCTCTGGCCGTCGCCTGCAGCTCGGGCGCGAGGGACGTCCCCGAGAAGTCCTCCGTCGCAACCGTCCCGGCCTGGCTCACGGAGCGCGGGCGGCAGGAGGCCGAGATGGCGAGCAAGTCTACTGTCATGCACGACTTCAAGTTTTCCGATCAACGGCAGGCCAGCGGCATCACGTTCCAGAATCGCGTCGTCAACGACGCCGGGAAGGACTACAAGCTCGCCCACTACGATCATGGATCGGGTCTTTGCTCGGCCGACATCGATGGCGACGGCTTGCCGGATCTCTACTTCGCCACGCAGCTCGGCACCAACGAGCTGTGGAAGAACATGGGCAATGGCAAGTTCACGAACATCACCAGCCAGGCGGGACTCGCAATGCCGGATGCGATCGCGGTCGCGTGCTCGTTCGCCGACATCGACAACGACGGCGATCCGGATCTCTTCGTGACCACCGTGCGTCACGGCAATCGACTCTTCGAGAACGAGGGGAACGGGACGTTCCGCGACATCACCGCACAGGCGGGCGTCGGGTACGTCGGCCATTCTTCGGGCGCTGTGTTTTTTGACTTCGATGGCGACGGGCTGCTCGACCTCTTCGTCACCAACGTCGGTGTTTATACCACCAACGAGCGTGGACCCGGCGGCTACTTCGTGGGAAGGGGCGATGCTTTCATGGGGCATCTCCATCCCGAGCGCGCCGAGGCGAGCATCCTCTATCGCAACCTCGGCGGAAACAAGTTCAAGGACGTGTCGCGTGAAGTTGGGCTCGTGGACAAGAGCTGGAGCGGCGACGCCACGGCGCTCGACATCAATCAGGACGGGTTCCCCGATCTCTACGTCCTCGACATGCAGGGCGGCGATCATCTCTGGATCAACGAAGGCGGAAAGCATTTTCGCGATGCGACGGCGAAATACTTCCTGAAAAGGCCGTGGGGCTCGATGGGTGTGAAGGTGGCCGATCTCGACGGCGATGGCCGGCTTGACATCTTCGTCACCAGCATGCATCCCGACATGTGGGTGAACGTGGCGCCCGGCGACTGGGCCGCGGAGAGTCGCAAGGCGGATTCGTCGACCGTGGCGGCAGGAATGATTCCGGAGGGAAAGTCGGGGTACATCTTCGGCAACGAGCTGTTCGTGAATCGAGGGGGCGGAAAATTCGCGGAAGTCTCCGACTCGCTCGGCGTCGAGACGTACTGGCCGTGGGGTCCGAGCGTGGAGGATCTCAACGCCGACGGGTGGGACGACATCTTTATCGCCGCGGGAATGAACTTTCCGTATCGCTACGCGATCAATTCGGTGCTGCTCAACGAGAGCGGCCGTCACTTTTTGCCGAGTGAGTTCACGGTGGGCGTGGAGCCGCGCGCGAACGGGGCGACGAAGCAAGTGTGGTACACGCTCGAGTGCGGTGGAATGGACGCCTTCAATCCCGTGTGCGCCGAGTGTGCCAAGCCGGGCGCGAGCGAGATGGGGTGCTCGATCGACAGCGCGCGACACCTGACGATGATGGCCTCGCTCGGCACGCGCTCGTCGATCGCGCTCGATCTGGACGGCGACGGGGATATCGACATCGTGACGAACGAGTTCAACGGACGGCCGCAGGTTCTGGTGAGCGATCTCGCGCAGCGGCACCACGTCAATTTTCTGAAGGTTCGACTTCGCGGGACGCGATCGAATCGTGAAGGGATCGGAGCGATCGTTACGGTGGTGCTCCCCGACGGACGCCGGATCGTCAAGCCGTTCGATGGAAAGTCCGGCTATCTCTCGCAGAGCGACCTGCCACTCTACTTCGGGCTCGGCGGCGCGGACAGTGCAGGGTCGATCGAGGTCGTCTGGCCGTCGGGGCGGAGGCAGACTCTGGTGGGTCCCATCAAGGCGGGGCAGACATTGGACGTCGTCGAGAAGTAGAGACTGACAAACTGCAACTGAACACTACCGCCTCGCACCGATGGTGTTCAGTTGCATTTATCCAGAAGCGACGGAGATTGATGTCGCACCAGTGGCTTCGAACCAAAGATGGGTCGGAGTCTTTACGACGCGAAGCACGACACCATCGCAGCTCGGGCACCGTGCGACCATCCCCATGCCGTGCGAATAGACGAGCAGCGCCCCGATCATCTGTGTCGCGTTGCATCCCGCGCACCGCGCGCGAGCGGAAGTGAGGTCGGGAACAAACAACTCGCTCAGCATTACGGCAGCAGCATGCCGTCGACTCTTCCCGCATCGACGTTTTGACCGACAGCACTCCTTTTCCTGGTTGATCCACTTGCTTGAAGCTTCATTGGTCCTCCTCCTTCTTGCTCAAGGAATTATCCTCCGACCCGCGTGCTAATTGACCTCCGCTCCCTCCTGCAGCCACGAGCCGGCCCGCCATCAGCCCCAGGCCGGTAGTCTTCCGTCGCAGGTACCGTTGCCCGTTACCCGTCATCCGCTCGACCCGGTTCCAGTTGGCCCGAATCGTTCCGTCTTGACGAGCTCCGGCTGGTGTCCGAGATCTACGAGTGCCTCGGCAGCTGATTCCACCAGCGGCGTCGGGCCGCACACAAAAATCTGCGGTCTCTCCGTCGCCGGCCACGCTACCTCGGCCAGCATCATCCGGTCGATTCGACGCGTGAAACCCTTCCACTCGTCGGGCGCGCCGCGCGTTAGAGTGTGCACCACCTCGAGCGTGTCGTCGTTCTTCGCGAGATTCGCCAGCTCCTCGCGATAGATCACCTCCTCCCAGCGCCGAGAGGAGTAGAGAAGCCGCGCGGGAATCCGGTGCCTCGCCTCGACGCCTGCACTTGCGAGCGCGGCGTTGCGGTGTCGAAGCATCGCCATCAGCGGAACGATGCCGGATCCACCCGCTACGAGAAGGAGCGGGCCGCCAAGCGAGATGTCCCAGACGAAGTAACCACCGATTGGTCCGCGGATCTCCACCTGGTCGCCGGTGCGAAGCTCGTCAACCAGGTACGGTGACACCTCGCCATCTTCGAGGCGTTCGATGGTGAGCCCGAGACGGGAATCTTCCGGCGCCGAAGCAATCGAGTAGCTCCGCTCCGTCTGATAGCCGTCTTCCGCGGTGAGCCGGACGTCGACGTGCTGACCCGCGCGGTGGCCCGGCCATCCGGGCACGTTGAGAAAGAGCGTGCGCGCTCTCGCCGTCTCCGAAACCACTTCGACGACGGTGGAGAGTCGCCAGGCGATGCGCGGCGTCGATACCGTGGCGCTCACTCGTCGCCGCTGTATCGCTGCTCGCGCCAGGGGTCGCCGTAGTTGTGGTAGCCGAGCGACTCCCAGAATCCGGGTGCGTCGTTCTCCATCATGCGGAGCCCGCGCACCCACTTCGCGCTCTTCCAGAAATAGAGGTGCGGCACGAGCAGTCTCGCCGGACCGCCGTGCTCGGGAGGAAGCGGCTTGCCGTCGTAAGAAAACGCGATCCACGCTTTGCCGCCCATCAGATCCGCGAGCGGGACATTCGTCGTGTACCCTCCATCGCATCTCGCGAGGACGTAGGGCGACGGCTCGACGCCCTGCTTCGCGGCCGCCGCGAGAAGGGTATCGATAGTGACGCCCTCCCAGTCGGTGCCGAACTTGGACCACTTGGTGACGCAGTGGATGTCGGTCTTGATCGTCTCGCGCGGCAGCGCCAGAAATTCGGTCCACGTCCAGCGCGCTGATTCGTTGCTGGCGCTCTGGAGCGTGAAGTTCCAGCTCTCGAGCGACACGCGCGGTGTCGGTCCGGCCGACAATACGGGGAAATCGCGAGTTTCGTACTGCCCGGGCGGCAAGCGTGATCCTGCTTCGGCTGAAGGTCGCCTTCCGCAGAATCCTCGTGAGATTGGTGTCATATAAGTGGCTCGTCGAGGTTGCGCACTTCGTCCACATCGAGATCGCTCAGCACTCTTCGGAACGCGGCGTCGCCGATGATCTCCTCGTCGCGGAGACGCACCACCGCATCGCGCGACGCTTCGCGCACCTGCTGCTCGGCGTCGCGGATCGAGTCTTCGAGCGTGAGCCCGGTGTGGCCGTGAGAGTGATCCGTATCGTCGAGATCGAGTCTGGTGCGTTGACTGATGGCTTCGCGCATCTGCGCCAGCGCATTCGCGGGAATATTCCCCTGAGTGCCGATCTCCTCCAGCGTCGCCAGCGCGGCTTTCTCCGCTTCGAGACGTGCGCGCCTCTCCTCTTCGTCGTTCCCCTCCCCGAGCGGGAGCGCGAAGCGTTTGATGAGTGGACGCAGCGTGAAGCCTTGGACGAGAAGAGTCACGAGTATCACACCGAATGCAACTGCCACGACGAGCTCGCGTGCCGGAAAGGGAGATCCCGCGGCCGTTTGAGTCGGAACCGCGAGCGCCATCACCAAGGTATCACCGCCCCGTAAACCTGCCCACCCCAGAATCACCAGCGCTCGCCACGGTGGAATCGGATCGCGTGCTCGAAGACGCGCACTGGCGAGCCTCGGGATATACGCGGCGGGAAAGAGCCAGAGCAGGCGCGTCCCGGTTACCGTCGCGCCGATGACGACCACTGCCAGGATGAACTCGAGTGCATTCTGCTCGAGAAAGCCCGGGACCAGCCGTCCTATCTGCAATCCAATCAGGGTGAAAACCAGCGCGCCAATCGCGAACGTTGCCGTATCCCACACGACGTTCGAGCGGATGCGGGTACGCGCCGACGTGGTGTTCACAGGCAGTCGCGATGCGAGCGCGCCAGCCGCGACGACCGCAAGGACTCCGGACGCCTTCACCGATTCGGCGAGAAGATACGCCGCGAACGGAGTCGCCAGCGAGAGTGCGCTCACCGCGACGGAATCGGTGACGTGCCGGCGCAGCTCCTTGAAAACCCACCCGACGGCGACGCCCACCACCAGTCCGCCGACGGTGGTGGCCACAAACGCTGCTGCCGCCCATCCGATCGAGAAGGATCCCACCGCCGCCGCGGCGACTGCCATGCGGTAGGAAACGAAGGCGGTGGTGTCGTTGAGAAGCGTCTCTCCCTCGAGGACTGTGACGATCCGGGCGGGGAGACCCAGCCGGCGCACGATCGCCGTAGTGACATCGGCATCCGAGGGAGCGACGATGGCGGCGAGCACGAAGGCGGCGCCCCACGGAATTCGCGGAGAGAGGAGGTGCGCCACCGCCGCGACGGTCGCGATCGTCACCAGTACCAGCGCCACCGCGAGGAGGAGGATGGGGCGCGCATTGCGGCGCGTGTCGCGCAGCGAGCTGGTAGAAGCCGCCCGGTAGAGAAGCGGCGGAACGAACAGTACGAACGTCAGCTCGGGATCGAACGGAACCGTGGGGAAGATCGGGATCGCCGATAGAATGATTCCGCCGAACACCTGCGCTATCGCCAGCGGCACATCGAAGCGCTTGGCGATGGGTTGCAGCAGAGTGGCTGCCAGTACCAGCACGACAATGATCTCGAATGCGCTCATCGTAAATCGTGCTAGAGAAACCAGACGAACTGCAACTGAACACTACCGGCTGGGGGCCATCGGCGGGCGGGCCATGGGCTACGGGCGGTGTTATTCACAGAGTGTCTCACCTCGGCCGATGCGCACATAATACGATCTTCCGGGAAAGCACGCAGCCACCAGCCGGCCCGCCCAACGCCCCTGGCCGGTAGTGTTCAGTTGCAGTTTACCCGACGTTAGCCGCGCGCTGCAGCGTGTTGAGAGGCCTCCCGCAGCGCATTGATGAACGCCGCCTTGTTCGCCCACGACCCGTCGTATCGCTCGCCGTTGACGAAAAACGTGGGCGTGCCGTTCACTCCGCTCTTCACGCCGCCCCGGAAGTCGTCGCGCACGTGCTTCTCGTACGTACCCGCTTCGAGCTCCCGCGCAACCCGGGCGGTGTCTAGTCCGAGCGACGTCGCGTAGCCAAGGATGTCGTCGAGCTCGAGAGCATCCTGGTGCCCGAAGAGCACGTCGTGCATCTCCCAGAACTTCCCCTGTGCTCCAGCAGCCTCGGCCGCCTGGGCCGCGAGTCGCGCGTGGGGGTGAGCCTCGGCGAGGGGGAAGTTTCTGAAGACGAAGCGAAGTTTCTTCCCGAGCTCTCGCTGCGCTTCCTGAACGATCGAGTGCGCCATTCCGCAGTACGGACACTCGTAGTCGCCGTACTCCACCAGGCTCATGGGCGCGTCGTCGGGACCGGCGGCGTGGTCGCGTTCGCCCACGGGCGGGGTCAGTGCTGCACCGCTCATGTTCGCGCCTCGGTCTCGCTGGTGCGTGCGGGCCTGGATTCGGTGGCCGACTTGCCTTTCAGCGATTCCAGAGCATTCAGGATTCCGTCGGCGCCCGGGTTCACTTCGATCGGCGAGAGATAGCTCCAGGTAACAACTCCGTCGCCGTCGAGGACGAAGAGTGCGCGCTCGGACGTGCCGTCCTTGTCCCGATAAGCCCCAAACTGGCGCGCGACGGCGCCTTTGGGCTCAAAGTCCGCGAGCAGCGGGAAATGCAGATTCCGGTTCTTCGCGAAGGCGGCGTGGCACCAGACGCTGTCCACCGAGATTCCCACCGTCTCCGCGCCGTACTCCTTAAAGTCCGGAAGAATCTCGTTATAAAGCGCGACCTGATCGCCACAGACGGGACTCCAGTCGGCCGGATAGAACACGAGAATGACCGGCTTTCCGCGAAGGTCACTCAGCCTGAAATCCTTGTCAGGTCCGGATTTGAGCGTGAAATCGGGAGCGAGCGCGCCCGTGGGAAGGATTTTTGAAAGGGGTTGGGTCGCGGTCGAGTCTGCCATTTTGTCCTCATGCCTGGGGGATTGTCGTGATCTTACTCCGGCAATTTCCGTGGCGCTACTCCGAAAAGCCCGACGGTGCCTAGAATTCAGGCATGAAGCTGGAAGAGGTCGCGCAGGTCTCAGCAGCCGTCGCAGCGACGCCGAGCCGGTTGGCCAAGGTATCGACTCTCGCGGCGATGCTGAAAAAGGCTTCGCCCGACGAGATCCCGATTGCAATCGGGTTCCTCACCGGATGGCCTCGGCAGGGCAAAATCGGTGTCGGTTGGGCGAGCGTCGCCGCCGAGCGGGAACGACAGCCGGCGACGGAATCCACGCTGGAGCTGAGCGACGTGGATAGGGTATTTGACCAGCTGCAGTCGATCAAAGGAAAGAGCTCTGCGGCCGAACGCGCGCGCGTGCTCGGCGATCTCTTTTCGCGGGCGACGGCTAGCGAGCAGCGATTCCTGGCCGCGCTGATAGTCGGAGAAGTAAGGCAGGGTGCGCTCGAGGGAGTGATGGTAGAGGCGGTTGCGAGGGCGGCGGATCTGCCGGCCGATGAAGTCAGGCGCGCGGTGATGATGGCGGGAGATCTGGGCACCGTGGCGCGCGCGGTCATGGGCGAAGGGGACGCGGGTCTCTCGGCGTATCAGCTCCAGCTCTTTCGTCCGATTCAGCCGATGCTCGCGGATTCGGCACCGACGGTCGGCGACGCAGTGAGCGGCCGGGAGCCGGTCTCCGTGGAATGGAAACTCGATGGAGCGCGGATCCAGGTGCATCGCCAGGACGATCGCCTGGCGGTGTACACGCGCAATCTCAACGATGTCACGGCCGCGGTGCCCGAGATCGTTGAGGCGGTGATGGCGCTTCCCGCGCGAGAGCTCATCCTCGACGGCGAAGCCATCGCGCTTGCTCCTGACGGGAGACCTCAGCCCTTTCAGGTCACCATGCGGCGCTTCGGCCGACGGCTCGATGTCGAGCGCCTCCGCGGAGAGATGCCACTCGCTGCATTTTTCTTCGACATCCTGTTGCACGACGGCAAATGCGTCCTGGACGAGCCGCTCTCTCAACGACTGCTGCGGCTGGACGAGGTAATCCCCCAATCGCTGCGGGTGCCCCGAATAGTGACGGATGATCCCGAAGAAGCCGCCCGATTTCAGCGCGACGCCCTTTCTCGCGGCCACGAGGGTGTGATGGTAAAATCCCTGTCCGCCTCCTACGCGGCGGGGCGGCGTGGATCGGCCTGGCTCAAGGTGAAGGAGGCACGCACACTCGATCTGGTCGTTCTCGCGGTGGAGTGGGGATCGGGAAGGCGGAAGGGTTTGCTCAGCAACATTCACCTCGGCGCGCGCGATCCGGCGTCGGGAGGATTCGTGATGCTCGGGAAGACATTCAAGGGAATGACCGATGAGATGCTGGCGTGGCAGACGAAAGAACTGCTGGCGCGCGAGGTGCGACGCGACGGACACATCGTGTACGTGCGTCCCGATCTCGTCGTCGAGATCGCGTTCAACGAAGTGCAACAGAGCTCGCAGTACTCGGGCGGGGTCACGCTACGGTTTGCCCGCGTGAAAGGATATCGTCCGGACAAGAGAGCGGACGAAGCAGATACCATCGACGCGGTACGCGCGTTTCTGCCGGCACCCCTCTGATGGAAACCATCAAACGATGCGCATGGGTGAGCGGTGCCGATGCGTTGATGCTCGACTACCACGATCGCGAGTGGGGTGTGCCCGTGCACGACGACCGCACCCATTTTGAGTTCCTCCTGCTCGAAGCGGCACAGGCCGGGCTCAGTTGGTCGATCGTGCTCAGGAAGCGAGAGGGCTATCGACGCGCGTTCAGGGAGTTCGATCCTTCGAAGGTCGCCCGGTACACTGAGAAGCGCACTCTGAAGCTCATGCAAGATCCCGACATCGTTCGGAACCGGCTGAAAATAGAGTCAGCCGTGCGGAACGCGCAGGGGTTTCTCGAAATTCAGAAAGAGTTCGGCAGCTTCGACGCCCATTGCTGGCGATTCGTCGATGGTCGTCCCAGGCTGAATCGCCGAAAGGCGATGGGCGAGATTCCGGCCACCTCGCCCGATTCCGACGCGCTCAGCAAGGATCTTAAGCGGCGGGGATTCAACTTCGTCGGCTCGACGATCATCTACGCCTACATGCAGGCGGTAGGGATGGTGAACGATCATTTGGTCGAGTGCTTCAGGTTCGCAGAGACGGCGCGACTGAAGTAGTCCCGGCCCGCAGCCACAAGCCGCTCCGCCAATAGCCCCCGGCCGGTAGTGTTCAGTGGCAGTTACAGAGTCACCACGCCTCAAGAAGCTTAGTTGACGTCGTCCCTTCCGCGCGGCAGCGACAATGTGAACATCGTTCCCTTGTCGAGCTCGCTCTCCACCGTCAGCTCGGCGCCCATCGCCCGGGCGAGGTCGCGGCTGATTGATAGTCCGAGCCCGGTACCAAC
>JBDTIV010000035.1:0-10693 GCA_039936175.1 Gemmatimonadaceae bacterium
CCCCGCGAACGCCCACTCTCCAAGTTCGCACATGTGGACAACCAGCATGTGAAAATGAGCTGCCCAATGGCACGTTGGCGGCATGTAGATCGCATTTCAGGCCGCGACTCGCACCCGAACGCTTAAAGTGGTGCGAGTTACCGTTGTGGAGCGAGCAGCGCATTGCGGGGCGTCCCGCTCGCAAAGGTCGGGGGTTCGATCCTCCTCGTCTCCACCACCAACTTGAAGGCCGACGCGCTCCGTCGGCCTTTTTGTTTGCAGGGTCCTGATGAATCGTGGGGAACAGTGAGGAAGGGGACGGATCGCGGTCGCAGGTTCGGTTCGCCTCACCGCCGGCACTCCGCCGCATCCTCCAATTCGACGTATTTGCCTCGGAACTCGTGTCCGCAGTGACGCACGATGGTAGTTCGAATGGCGCGAGTTCCAATCCGACGACTCGCAGCGAACCGTCGAATCACGGACGCTCAAAGAGTACCCCGATCACTGGCCAAACCCGATCAATTGACGGCGAAGCGCTGCCCGCTGCGGACAAAAGAACTGGAGGGTAGTCACCACCACCGTGCAGACTTTCCAGTACTACACCCGTGCTCCCGACAGCGCGGATCCGTTTGAAGTATTGATTCCCGTTCGAATCTGAAGCGATGACCGGCCTTCCGTCCAAGGAGCGGCAAGCAATGTCGGGGGCAATCGCATCGCCAATCAAAAGATACTGACCGTCTAGCGCTTGAGGCTCCGCGCTTCCCCCTGACACTTGGATGAGCCCAAGAGTCCCCGACACGAGCTTGCTTACGGCAGCGTCTCCTCCGCAGTCTGCGATTTCCTGCCCCGGCGTCGCCGACACGGAAAAGCCGCCGGGGTCAAAAAGTACGCCGACAATTTTCCTAAGCGCAACAGTCGACCGATGCGCGATGAAAGGAGGCGCGATTGCACTCGGGCTGATTGCCTGGGCCGTAAGAATGGCGACGTCAGGATGGTCTGCTGAGACTTGAAACCGCCTAGCGAGCATATGATCTCCGCAAGCAGCTACCACGAGAGAGCCGGCCAGTACCGTCGCGTGCTCGGCAACGAGGACGACATCTCCGGGTCTGGCCACGGGCTCCAGTGTTGGGAGTAATACTCTAAATGCATCATGGTTACCAAGCACAACGCGCTCACGTTCACGGGAATCGAACTCGGTCATCGTCAAATTCCCGTCCGCCAGCCGGCCGCCTGAGAGCGCAGCCGCGCGCCCGTGGATTTCCAGTGGAATCCGACGGACGACTGCGCGATGTCCCTCCGGCATCGTCACTACAGATGGATCCGCGTGCAGCGCTTTCGATTCCCCATGCAGCAGCCTGTACTCGCGGATTGCCCGAAAGGCTCTCTCCAGTCGAGGCCACAGCTCCTTCCACCAATACTTTTCGACATCCACTGCCTCAGCCATGCCTAGCGTCAGCCCGGTGGAGTGATGGGACGATTCCATATGTTTGACTTCGGGCTGACCGTCCAGCCGGTTAGCCAAGTCTTCAAAAATGCGGCGGTTCCACGGGGTAACCCGGCTCTTGTTCAGCTCTTTAATCTTGTCTCTCAATTTTCCGAGCGTTAGGGTTCTCGTGTCAGCTTCCCCGCGCAACATGACTTTCAGCATGGTTTCAACATGGATTCGCGCTCTTCCAATAAATGCCTGCGCGGCATCCGGCGTACCCATTGCGCGTGCTTTGGTCCAAGCTCGGTTGAGCGCATCCCCTTCGACCAAGCTGAGGCAACCTGTGTCCGTAGCAGCTGCCGCCAAATAGGCCCGTCGCCCAGATACGTTGAGTGAGGAAAGCTGCGCTAGAAACGACTCATCGTAAGTCGCGAGGATGACCTGAACGCTAGTTGGTGCCGCTTGAAGCGCAATGATGTACTGAGCCCATCGATGTTGGTGTGCGACATCGAAAGTTGCCTGTGGATCGTCGAGCACCAGTAGAGGTAGACGATCCTCTCCTAGCTGCTGAACGGCTTCCTGTCGGACGGCAAACAGGAAAGACCAAAGCAACGCCCTCATCCATGAGGCATTGGCGACAAGTGAGGCATCGATACGAAGTTCTGGCCCAAATCCTCCTCGGACTGTAACGCCTGTCTTCTTGTCCGAATGTGTGGAATGGAATTTCAATTTGTCCGTGATGTAAATGCTGTCCAGCATCGACACCATGCGGGCCGATAAGCCCTCGATCGCATTCCTTGTTTCAGATTCAGCAAATCGTCGAAGTGCCTTCAGCGGTTCAAGCTCGTCAGCAATATCCTGCCGACGCTTCTGTTCTACCTCTATAAGATCGATCGTTTGCCCGATTCTCCACGCGTCACGCAATCCCTTTGCCGCATGCCGGTACGGAATTGAGGCCCCCATCGCGTTATCCAGCTTGTCCAACTTTCCGGCAAAGCGATCTTGAGGTACGGGCTTCAGTGTCAGGCCTGTAAGATCATCCCACCATTGATTCCATTGGGCTTGGTTCTTCGTCGCCCAATCTGCAATGGAGAGAAACCGATCGCAGATAGCTATGGCTTCAAGCGTCCCTGCGGTTCCTTGCGGCAAATCGTCCGCCACAATAGGTGCGACGTCAGCTAGCTCCTGAGAAGTTATATCTAGCAACGCGGCCGAGACCAAGGCGCCCAGGCCTGTTAGGCAGGTTGCATAGCTTGGAGCATCGACGAAGCGAGCACGAAGCGCGGCTTCAAGACCTCGCTTCGGAGAAATCGCAAATACATCGCTGCGGAAGCGCGTGATCGATGTCGGGATTGCCGCATCCAAGTCACTCCGAATCGCATTCAGATTGTCGCGGAAGGTCCGTTGCGCAGCCTCGCCTGCGCTTCCGACATCATCAATCTCTGCCGCCAGATCAGGGTAGTTCTTGAGCGACTGAGCGCAGAGCGGGCAAACGTCAACGCTTCCTGAATGATGCCGTTTGTGCCAAGCAGCAGCTACTGCTTTCAATTGGAACCGTGGATCCTCCGCTGCCCTCTTGTTCAATTCAAGTGCCTCGCGCAACCTCTTTCTCGCTGCCGCTATGGTAACTGCGAGACTAGCTGAAGCCTCCGGTGAAAGAGCTGTCGCAATGCTCGAGATGGTTGTCCACAACGGAAGCCCCGACAAACCTTGATTCATTTCAGCCTTGGCCGCATCGATTGCCATGGCGACACGTTGCTGCACCGCGGCGGAAGTGAGATCAAGGTTTGGGGCGAGGTCGGTGCTGATCACGCTCACAGCCGCCGCAGCCTGATCCGTGAGCGTCTTCCCAAGTGTCGCCATGGCCCCCCCCTTGTCGCGAGTGTCCGATGGCACGAGCTCGGTCATGGTCTTTCCGATTGACACGAGCGCCTCTTTAGCCGTCGAAAGCGAATCGGAAAACTGGCGCATTAGTTCGTCATATTGTTGCGCTTTCGAATAGCCCATGTAATCGCGCGACTTATGGCAAAGCTCGCCGACGAATTCGCCAAGTAGCGCGATTTCGTCGAGACCCGTTAGCATCTGAACCGCGTCGGTAAGATGCTGTTGGCCTGCACCAAATCGTATGTGAGCCAGCCTGGTTGGCATGATCAATCCGGTCTCGACTAGAACCGGGGGAAGCTGCAGGCACGAATCGACGTTATCAGTGATCTGGCCATTGCGAAGTATTCTGTTGATGGTAGCCTCATCACCTGCAGGATTCTTGAAGGTAAGCTTGACCTCCACAAACGGGCTAGTAGCAAGTTCGCCTACTTTGTCCGGGTAGCAAGCCAGGGGCGGCCATTCACCGATCTTCGCGCCTTTTGCGTCGAAGACCTGCGCCTGACCGGGGGACTCAACGTCCGTAATCAAATCCCGATACCTCTGGCCCGTAAACGCCCATGTGAGCGCGGCCACCAGCGAGGTCTTGCCGCTACCGTTGGGGCCGTCGATTAGGAGGCTCTCCCCATCCAACTCTTCGATGAATTTCTGACCGCCCCAAACGTTGATCCCGCCGAACCCGTCTGTCTCGATTCTTGTGAGTCGCCACGGACCAGCCACTTTAGGAGTTTCATTGGAAGTCGCCGTAATTTTTGCGGGATCAGCATCTGATTCGAATGCTTGGGCGAGACCTCGCACAAAATCATCCGGAAGTCCCTTAACAGTCCGTACCCCTGACTGAAGCAAAAACGCGAACAACCTGCGGCGAACCGGAGTGTGAAGCTCTAACAATTCCCGCTTGCCTCCATCAGCCCAAGGGATTGCAGATCCCTTTAACAGCGACTGCTCAATTTCGGCTTTTGTTTGACGCGGCATCTCGCACCCTGGGTCAAGGTGTTCCACGATCAGTTGATCGCGCGTAGCGAATACCCAGCATGGCCTTCGCTATCCGAATATTGTTCTCTATAGACTGTTTGAGCCGGTCGGATTTGTATTCGAGCTTCTTTCCTGCAAAGAACCTCTCCAAGGCGTACAGAAACCGCGTTTTGCCGACGTCGTTTTCTCCGATAAGGACGCTGAACTGGTTGAGTGGCGCCGAGACGGCCTCAAGGGCTCGGAAGTTTGCGGTTTCAGCATGTGTAATGTGCATACGCTGCCCCGCGCGAAAATTGGTGAGCCGGTCCCCACATCAAGCGCATACGCGGGTGGAAGCCGCGCGCAAACGATGACACGTCCTGGCACAATCGTCTAGGCTGCCCTGTGGATGCCCTTTAGGGCCGAGCAGACAGGAGACGACGGTATTCATCAGACTCACTCATGCCGTCGTCACATACGGGATAATGCGCGATGCCAAAGTGAGTTCGATCTGGCGTCACCAGGACAGCGCTTGATGCGACTGCGAGGGATTCAGGTTTTGTCGGCTCGCCGACGGCTGATGGCTTCGGGTCTCCGACGATGATCGATAATGTGCAACCACTTACGCCTTGTCTAAATTCGTTCAATGCGATTCATCCACTGCTCCGATCTGCATCTTGATAGCCCGCTTCTCGGCTTAGAGCGGTACCCGGGCGTACCAGCGGCGGCGATGCGCGCCGCTACCCGAGGTGCCTTGGAAAATCTTGTTCGCATTGCCATCGAACAGGCGGTCGACTTGGTTGCGATTGCTGGGGACGTATTCGACGGCAATTGGCCCGATTTCAATAGTGGGCTGTTTTTCGCATCACGCCTCGCCCGCCTGCGCGAAGCGGATATCCGCGTCGTACTGGTCCGTGGCAACCACGACGCCGAGAGCCAGATCACGAAATCACTGCGCCTTCCAGATAATGTCACCATTCTCGACCACAAGCACCCGCAGACGATTACTGTTGACAACCTCGGCCTCGCGGTTCACGGGCAGAGCTTCGCCGACCGCGCGGTTCCCAATGATCTCGCGGCAGCCTATCCGGAAGCCATCCCTGGGCTCTACAACATCGGCATGCTGCATACGAGCATGGGTGGCTACCCAGAGCACGCAACTTACGCACCCACGACACTCGATGTGCTGCGCTCCAAAGGCTACGACTACTGGGCGCTTGGTCATGTTCATGCACGTGCGATCCTGGCTGAGCATCCCCGTGTCGTATTCAGCGGCAACACCCAAGGCCGCCATGCGCGGGAGCTCGGACCCAAGGGGTGCGAGCTCGTCACTGTCGACGAAAGTCGTGCCACCGCTGCCGAATTCGTCGAACTTGACGTAGTGCGATGGACGCAGGTTCACATCGACATCGCCGGGCTGCGCGATCTCGACGCATTGATCGATAGTGCGCACACAGCGATATTGGAAGCGCACCACAACGCGGCGGATCGACTCGTTGCCGTGCGCGTTGCGCTAACAGGTGTTGGCGCGCTTCATTCGGTGCTTGCGTCAGACCCCGAGAAGGTCATCGCCGAGCTGCGGGCAACGGCGACGGACGCCACCGACGGTGCAGCATGGATTGAAAAGATCGCGTTTTCCACCCGGCCGGCCTACGATCGCGATGCGTTGGCGCGGCGTGATGATCCAATCGCAGAGTTGCTACGCCTGACCCGCGCCATCGAGGCTGTCCCCGCTAATCTTGAGGCGATGGCGCACGAGGCGCTCGACGATCTCGTCTTTAAGCTTCCACCCGAGGCGCGCTCCGGTGAGGGTGCTCTGCGCCTCGATGACCCGGAACGGCTGCGTGCTCTGCTCGACGCAGCGGAAGGGAGCCTTCTGGCGTTGCTCTCCCAAGAGGGGACAGCGCGGTGAGATTCGCGAGCTTGCACTTGCGCGCGTATGGACCGTTCACGAGTACGGTTCTCGGTTTTGAGCAAGAGCCCGCTGGACTGCAGGTAATCTTCGGCCCGAACGAGGCCGGAAAATCGTCGGCCCTGCGCGCTCTCATCGCTTTGCTGTTCGGGATTCCACCCCAAACTGCTGACAACTTCCGTCACGACTATGGTGATATGCGCGTCGGGGCGGTAATAGTTGGCAGCAATGGCCAGCGCTATCCGATCATGCGGCGAAAGGGCAACAAGAACGTACTGTTCGCATTTGACGAGGTGACGGGGGCCGAGGTCACCGAGCGGCCTTTGGCACCCGATGCCGTATCAAGCCTTCTCGGTGGCGTTGATGAAGATCTTTTCACGACGCTGTTCGGCTTGAATCACGAGCGCCTGCACGCCGGTGGCGAATCATTGGTAGAGGGCAAAGGCGATCTCGGTCAGGCGTTGTTCCAGGCTGGGTCAGGGCTCGGCGACGTGCGGACGATGCTCAAGCGAATGGATGACGCCTTGCGGGCGTTGTTCCTACCTGGTGGCAAAAACGCGACGATCAACATGAGTCTGCGCGAGTACGAAGCGGCGGCACAAGCGTATCGCGGCGCCCTGGTGCGGCCTCGTGCTTGGCAGGAACTACAGGACCGAGTAGACGATGCCCAGACGACGCTTGGCAGGATGCGCTCTGAGGAAAGTCGACTGCGGGCCGAGGAAGCTCGCCTCGTACGGCTGTCCGATCTCCGTCCGCTAGCCCTAGAGCGGCAAAGCCTTGCGGCTACGCTTGTCGAGCTGGCCCACGTTCCCTTGCTCGCGCCCGATGCGGCGATCCGTCGCGCCACCGCCCAGCAGGAGGTGGATACTTCCGACAAGTCGTTCCGCGAGGCCGAGGTACGCGTCCACGGGCACGAAGACGAACAGAAATCCCTGCCGATCTCTCGGTTGCACCTCGACCTCAAGGCCGAGATCGAGGCGCTCCACCATGATATCGACCGTGCCCGGTCCGACGGCAAGGCATCGGTGACCCTTGAAGCGACGCTGCAAGAGCAAACGCGTCGGCTGAGGGAAGCCCTTACTCGCTTGGCGCCAGAGATCAAGCCCGATGAGACCACGCGCCTGATTCCGAACAAAGCAACAGCCTCCCAACTGCGCACGGTCTGCGCGCAGCTCCGCGAGCTGGTGGGTAATTGCGCGGCGCAGGAGGCCGCCCTTGAGGGCGCACAGACCGAACAGGCGCAAGCAAAATCCAACCTGGATGCGATCGCGGCACCAAAAGATCTCACCGTACTCGCGGCGGCGGTATCAGCCGCCCAACGTCGTGGTGATCTGGAGCAGGCCGCCGCCTTGGCTGCGGCAAAGCTTCGCAGCACACAGCCCCAGCTTGAACGTCTCTGTGCAAGTCTGCACCACGGCGATCCCGCTCAGCTGGCCGCCCTCCCTGTTCCGCCACCGGCACAGATCGATCTCCAAGCCAAAGAATTGGAGAACATCGAGCGTCAGCGGCGCGACTTGGATTCCGATGCAGCAAAGCTCACCGAAGACATCGCCCAGCGCCGGCTGGAAGTGCGCGGCCTCCAGGCGGCGGGCGCGGTTGTTACCGCCGAGACGGTGAGCGCTGCGCGCGGGCGGCGTGACCACATGTGGCGGGCGATTCGTAGCGCCCATATTGAGAAGACCCGAGATCCCAAGGAGATCGAGCAGGAATTGAAGCTCCCTCGGCACCTTCCAGAGATTTACGAAGACGAGGTCCGCGGTGCCGATGAGACGGCCGATCTGCTGCGCGCCGACACCGAGCGCGCCACCGAGTACGCCATGCTCGAACAGCGGATCGCGGACATGAGCGCCTCCTTTGGACAGCTTGCCGAGCGGCGAAGGGAGCTCGACCAGCGCGCGGCGCAGGCGAATTCGGCATGGCAGGCAACGCTGGCACCACTCGCTCTCCCACAGATGGCGCCCGCCGCGTTCAGGCAGTGGGCAGATGCGCGCACCCGCGCCCTTGAACGATTGCAGCAACGCGACAACGACGCTGCGGAGATGGCGGCGGCAGATGATGCGGTTAAGCGCGCCCGTAACAGCGTCCTGGCGGCCTATGTGTCGGCAGGCGAAGCGGTACCCGAGGCGGCGTCGCTTACCGCGCTACTTGAACACGCCCGCACCAAAGTGGAGGCGTCGCTGGCGGCAAGCAAGGCCATTGCCGAACTCGAGCGCGATCGCAATCGCGCAGGTGCTGACATAAGGCGTGCCGAGACAGCGAGGGAGAAACTCGACGAGCAGCGAGGAGCGCTGCTCAAGGCGGCGGCGCCAGCATTCGTGGGGCTTGGGCTTCCCGACGGGGCCGACCCTGACCAGATTGAGGCGCGCCTCGAAGAGCTGGTCGACCTCGCCGCGATGATGAGCGAGGAAAGCAAGACGCGGACCGAGCTTGCCGCGGTCCAGTCTGGATGGACTGGGTTCCTGCGTCGCGCCAACGAGGCCGCAACAAAGCTCGGTGAAGTGGCGCCGCACGACGTCGACGCCCCGGCGTATGCGGCGCGCACGTTCGCCGCACTCAGAGCTTCCGAGGCGGCCGACGCTCGAAGTCGGGAGTTGCGTGTCGCTATCCGCGCCGACCAACAAACGATCAAGAACGCAACCGCCGCTCGCGGAGGGGCCGCGGCCGTCATCGCCGCGCTCTGCGCCGCCGCCGGCTGCAGCGACAGCGATGCCCTCGCACTCGCCATAGAGAGTTCGGAACGTCGCCGCATTGCAGAAGCCGACACGGTACGGTTGCAAGAACGACTTCGCGGGTACCCATCGGACCAGCTCGACGCTTTGCTCGCCGCGGCTACCACCATTGACGCCGGCCGACTCGCCGCGGAGTTGAAGGTGATTCGCGCTGAACTTGCCGACGTTGAAGCGAACGTGCGAATCGCGCAAGAAAGACTGGGTGAACGCCGCGCCGAGCTGGCTCGAATCGACGGTGGGTCAGTGGCCATCGAGGCCCGCGAAGAAATGGAGCACCTGCTCGCCAGCATACGCCGCGGGGCGGACGACTACGCGCGGATGCGTCTCGCCCGAGTGCTGCTGGATCACGCGATCCGCTCCTATCAAGATCGCGCCCAAGGCCCGTTGCTCCAACAGGGCTCGGAGTGGTTTGCACGTATCACCGGCGGTCGCTATAAGCGACTCCTATCCGACTACGACGGCGACCGCCAGGTAGTTTTTGCTGAACGCATCGATGGAGCCCGGCTTGGCATGCCGGCGTTGAGCGACGGCACTACGGATCAACTGTACCTCGCGCTGCGAATCGCAGCGATAGAACTGCGGCGATTGTCCGCCGACCCCATGCCTCTCGTGCTGGACGACATTCTGCTCACCTTCGATGATGAGCGTGCGGGTAATGCACTTCGCGCCTTGGCAGAGTTGGGAGCGCGCCACCAAGTGCTCTTTTTCACGCACCATGAGCATCTGCTGCGAATCGCTCGGGACACGCTTAACCCCAGTCAATTTGCTACTCGAACGCTAAGCATTGTGTAAGATCGATGAAATCAATCGCGGTCCGACCAACTGTGCGTGACGTGTTGTGTGGACGGGCGGATATGCATCTGCAGAGGGCTCATGAGCGCGATCGTCATCGACACAGAAACGACCGGATTCAAAGATCCCGAGCCGATAGAGATAGCGTGGATTCGGCTCGAGTTCACACCGAAGCTCAAAGTAACGGGCTCATTCAACCAGCGCTTCAAACCGTCGAAGGCGATCGAACTCGGCGCGCTCGCGACACACCACATTCTGGACGAGGACTTGGTCGATTGCGAGTCGCACACCTCGTTCACTTTCCCAGAAGCCACGGAATATTTGATCGGACATAACGTCGACTTCGACTGGTCCGTACTGGGCAAGCCGAGTATCAAGCTTATCGACACGCTCTCCCTCGCGCGCAAACTCTGGCCGACCGCAGATACGCATTCGCTGGGTGCGATGACCTACCTGCTTCGCAGGTCCGAAGCGCGCGTATTGCTCAAGGAAACCCACTCGGCGCTGGCTGACGTCAAGAACTGCGTCCGGTTGCTGAGCAGCATTCTTGCAAAGCTGGGCTCGCCGACCAAATGGGAGGACGTTTGGCGGTACTCCGAGGACGCACGTGTTCCCGAGCTCATGCCCTTCGGCAAGCACAAAAGTATGTCCATCAAAGACGTTCCTGCCGATTACAAACGCTGGCTACTTGGTCAGCCCGACGTGGACCCCTATTTGGTTAAAGCGTTGCGCGGTTAGAAATGGCGCGAACGGTGCCCGTGCCGGGCCGCGCAACTAGCCCGACTTTCTCTACTCGGCGTCGCTAATGACGTTAAGTAATTGATTCTAATAGAAGCAACCCGCGGAAGTCTTCACTACAAGGTCATGGATTCAGCGAGGTGTCTGACCTGGCCTGCGGTGATCTTCGGCGGGGGTTGTCTGGGCAGTTTCAGGCCGAGTTGATCGAGCAGCATCCGGTGCTCGGTTTCGGGTTGGGTGTAGCGCGACAGGACGAGCTCACGCCCGTCGGTGGTCGGTAGG
>JBDTIV010000036.1:0-6628 GCA_039936175.1 Gemmatimonadaceae bacterium
TTCACGGACGTCTGCATCATACTCGCGCCCGACGATCGCGCGATCCGCGATCGATACACGCGCACCGCGATTCCGACGCGCTTTCATGTGAGTTTTGCAACCCAGCTCGAGGCAGTGGGAACTGCAGATGCTCTCCTTGCGGCCGAGCAATTCGCGGCGGGAGAGCCATTCGTGGTTATCAACTCGGACAACTATTACCCGCCCGATGTTCTGGCAGCGTTGCGTATCGCGAAGGAGCCAGCGTGCGTCGGATTCTCGCGCGAGGGCCTAAGCAGGCGCGGCGACATCTCGGCTGAACGAATTGCGGCGTACGCGATTCTCAACGTGAGTGCGGACGGCTATCTGCGTGGCATCATCGAGAAGCCGGATCCGTCGGTGTTTGCTTCTCTCGGGTCGGACCAGGTGAGCATGAATTGCTGGCATCTGACGTCGGAGATCTTTCGGGCGTGTCGCGACGTCCCGCCGTCGTCGCGGGACGAGATCGAGTTGCCGGCCGCGGTTCAGTACGCGATCGACGTGCTCGGCATGCGCATCCGGGTGATCCCTGCCGATGCGCCGGTTCTGGATCTGTCGCGTCGAGCCGACATCCCAATCGTCACCGAACGTCTCAGAGGTGTGGTGTTGAAGCTGTGAGCGACGTAAGATCGCGGCTGCTCGCCGCCGGCATGGGTGAGCACGAGGCGGAGCGGAAAGAAGCTCTGCTCGGAAAGGCTGTCGGGACGCTGGTGGGGCTTTCTCATGTTGGTGATGACGTTGTGTTTCGCGCCTGGGTTCCGGGGCGCATCGAATTCCTCGGCAAACACACCGACTACGCAGGTGGGCGGAGTCTCCTCTGCGCGGCGGAGCGCGGGATCTGCATCGCGGCGGCGCGGCGCAGGGACGATGTTCTGCGCGTTCACGACGCAGTGTCGGGCGATGCAGTCGAGTTCAGTTTGGCCGAGCACGCTTCGCTCGAAACTGCAGCGGCACGGAGCGGCTGGTCCACCTATGTCCACGCAGTGGCTGCGCGGGTGGTCCGCAACTTCGGGCTTCCACTCAGTGGGGCGGACATCGTCATTGCGAGCGACTTGCCGCAGGCCGCGGGCATGAGCAGCTCCAGCGCGCTGGTCGTCGCGATCTTTCTCGCGCTCGCGCGCGTGAACGATATCGAGTCGCGCGGTGAGTACAGACGCGCGATCCAGAACTGTGAGCAGCTCGCGGAATATCTCGGCACGATCGAGAATGGTCAGAGCTTCGGCGAGCTCGAGGGCGAGCGAGGCGTTGGGACGTTCGGCGGGAGTGAGGATCACACGGCGATCCTGTGCGCGCGCGCCGGGACGCTGATGCAATACGCGTTCTGTCCGGTTCGGCTGGAGCGCAGCGTGCCCTTTCCGAAGGACCATGTGCTCGCGGTGGCTACGAGTGGTGTCGCTGCCGAGAAGACCGGAGCCGCGCGGGACCGCTATAATCGTCTGTCGACGATGGTTCGCGAGATCCTGGACAGGTGGCAGTCGGCGACTGGCGTGCGATACCCTTCGCTTGCCTCCGCAATCGCTGCATCGCCGGACGCGGCCGATCGCATCCGGGGGCTGCTGCGCGCCCAGGGGCTCGCGCGATTCGAACACTTTCTGCTCGAGAGCAACGAGCTCATTCCCAGGGCGGCCGATGCGCTCGCGCAAGGCGACCTCGGAAAACTCGGTACGATCGTCGACCAGTCGCAGCAGGCGGCGGAGGAACTTCTGGGAAACCAGATTCCGGAGATGAGTTTCCTTGCGCGGAGCGCACGCGAGCTGGGCGCGGTTGCCGCGTCGGCGTTCGGCGCGGGATTCGGCGGCAGCGTGTGGGCGCTGGTCGCGGAAGCCGACGCCGGTGTGTTTCAGGCGCGATGGGTCGAAGCGTACGCCTCGCGCTTTCCGGTAGCAGCGAAGAAGTCAGAGGTGCTAGTTACGCGCGCTGGCCCGGGGGTGGTTGAGGTGATTCCATACAATTTGTAGACATTCTGCGGGCGGACAGGCGAAACCATTGACGCGGTTCTCTTTGTGGATTCCATTCGGCCCGCCGACCACGTGAGCGGAGGCTCGGCCCAGGAGCAGTGACAGCTTGATAATTCAAGCGAGATGCGCCTGGGGCCGATGAGAAGAGTCTACTTGAGGGTGAGCTGCTGGTACGTTCGGGAGCCGAGCGATTCGCGCATCGCGCCGCGATCGATGGACTGCTGCGAACGTTGGTCCGGCGTGCTGCTGAGTGCCTTGTTCACAACGGCATCCGCCCGGTCGGCAAGATTGTCGAGCGCTCCCCAGTTCCTGTAGACGATCGTCAGCATGAGGTCGTGGTCAGCGGGAGTGCGCGGCTCCGACGTATAGATCGCGTAGTCGAGAACGATGCCGGCTGCCTTCTGCGCCTCGAGATTGGTCTTGTACGGCCCAGCCAGGTACTGCATGTACTTATCGAACATGCCCGGCTTCGTGCGGATGTAGGTCACGGCTATGACCGAGCCCTCGCGATAGGCGCGCGTCGAGGTTTGTGCGCCGGCGGTCTCGATAACGCCGGACGCTCCGGCGATTAGCAGGCATGCGAGGGCTAGTTGACTGATTTTCATGGTGTCTCCAATGGGTGGGCTGCACTCGGCCGCATCGCGGCCAGGCCATGAGCAATAGCACCCATTCTCCCGCCATGATAGGCGCGGTCTCAAATGGTTGTCGCGGGGGGTCCGTGAGAGGCCTGACGCTCCGCGACCGCCAAGTGGCGTGCTTCGCGGGAACCCGCGCTTCGATGGTGTTAGTTAAAGCCCTCGGTCACTGTCCGCTACCAAAGGGCGCAAGCTATTGCCTCCCCCCGCCGATGCGCAGCATCACAGCGGCATGTCCCGGCACAACCGCGGTGTAGCTGCCCCTGAATCGGCCCAAATCGACGTGCCGCCACAGATCGCGCACGGTTGCGGAATCGGTGTGGATGTCCGCGCGGCGGAATGAAACGTTGATCGAGTCGGAGGAAGCAGCGCGATTGAGGAGCACCACCGCGCGCGAGCCGTCTCGGAGCGGCTTCGCCCAGACTTGTCGATCGGGAGGGCCAGATGATACGAGAGTGCCCTGGACGCCGAGTGAGTCCTGATCGACCGCGATAACTTCCGGGTTGGTGAGGATCGATTTCGTTTCCGCTGACATTGTGCGCAAGTCATTGCCGGCGATGAGCGGCGCGGCCTGCATTGCCCAGAGACTCATGTGCGCGCGATATTCGTCGGGCGTCATTCCGCCGTTGCCGATCTCGAGCATATCGGGATCGTTCCACGCGCCGGGTCGAGCGACTGTGGAATGTTGTGCCGACTGATCGAGGTTGGATAGCATTGACGCCCAGTTGTCGCTGATGTCATCGGTGGTACGCCACAGATTTCCCACGGCGGGTGCCCAATCCCACGGCTGATTTATGCCCCACTCACAGATGCTGAGCACAATCGGTCGTCCAGTGCGATCGAGCGCACGCCGAAATTTCGCGTATTGCACGGGTGCATTGAGCCCCTCGGCGTTGCACCAGTCTTCCTTGACGTAGTCGACGCCCCAGCTCGCGTAGGTCTGCGCGTCGCGCTGCTCGAAGCCCAATGTGCCGGGACGTCCCTGACACGTTTTCGTACCGGCGTCGGTGTAGATCCCGAACCTCAATCCTTTAGAGTGAACGTAGTCCGCGAGAGCTTTGATGCCGTGGGGAAAACGTTGCGCGTCGGCGACGATCGTTCCGGAGGGATCTCGACTCACCTGCCAGCAGTCGTCGATCACAACGTACCTGTATCCGGCGTCACGCATGCCGCTCGTCACCATCGCGTCGGCGGTTTCCCTGATCAGCGCTTCGCTGACGTTGCAGGCAAAGTGGTTCCAGCTGTTCCACCCCATCGGTGGTGTTAACGCGACGCGTGGGGGAGGCGATGGTTGATGCGCGGCCGCAGACGTGAGGAGTGTGAGGAGAAAGAGAGTGCCAAGTGGTTGGAGGATGCGAGCAGTGCGCATAAAGCCTCGTCGAGTTGGTTTACCTGATGTCTTTACGTGGCCGGATAGGGACCTTCAGCTAACGCTCATTGAGGATACTGACCGATGGTTGCCGTTAGTTAGAGCCCGCGATCGACTATGCTATAGCGCGGGCCATCTCTTTTCGTGTCGCACCCAAGGCAAAGGTCGCCCGTACCAGCAAGTCGAGTGAGACGCTTGGGTCACCCGATTCGATCTTCGCGACCCGGGATTGACTGGATCCAAGTTTTTCAGCCAGGGCTGTCTGGCTAAGGTGCCGACGTATCCGCGCTTTCTTCACGAGCTGGCTCAATCGCAGTTTGATCTCAATCAAGGCCGATTCCTCGGGAGTCAAGTCGAGAAACTCCGCTACAGAGCCAGTACTCCAGCCCGCCTCCTTGAGTCGCCTCTTCTTTGCTGCATCCATAATGACTCCACAAATCGTTGGTGACCTACAACGCGTCGTAACTCTTGATCCTTGCTCGGCAAGTATCCATGACGGTCCGCGGGGTTTGTCGATCTTTCTTCGCGAATATCTCCAAAATGACGATGGCGTCATCATCGACTCGATACACAATTCGCCACGTCTTTTTTTCGTCCTGAATCCTTAACTCGTGGCAATGCTTACCAATCGTTGGCATTGGTCTGGAATGCGGCAAACTGAGCTTTTCACCAGCCTGGAGCCTTCGAAGCAACAATCCAGCTTCTCTGCGGGCTCCCTCTGAAAACGGTGGTGTCTTGACCTCACTCTGCAACCAAGCGAGTTCTTTGTCGGTTCTCCCCAAGTGTCAATGCCCTTTACGCCCCTGCCAATTCACCTGTGACCTGCGCTCCAAAGAAGCTAGTCAAGCGCGATGGATATGTCAAGTCTGACATAAGGGTCCGCGCCCACTCAACGAGTAAAGTTCTGATGATCCGACTGGTATCACATTTGATACTAGCTTGACCTATGAACGCTCGGCAAAAGAAAACGCTGGATGCACTTTTCGTTCAACCAACGCCGAGCAACATCAGGTGGACGGAAATCGTCTCACTCATGGCCGCTCTGGGAGATGTCGATGAGAAGCGTTCCGGGTCGAGAGTGGCGTTCACCGTGAAAGAGCGGACAATGGTCACTCATAAGCCTACCCGAAAGCGGAAGTAGGACGCGCCAGCGTTCGCGACATTCGAGATTTCCTGAGGGACGCCGGAATTGTTCCGTAGCCGTAAGCGCAAAACACTGGACACTGGACACTGGCAGCTGGAGAACTGGGAGAACTAACAATGATCATGCAACAGAAGGGCTACGTAGCGCGCATCGATTACGATGAAGACGACAAACTCTTCCGAGGCAAGGTGGCCAACATCCGCGATACCATCGTCTTCGTTGGACGAAACCCGGACGAGCTCGAGCGCGACTTCGCGGAGCAACTCGAGTTCTATTTTGAGGTCTGTGAGAAACGAGGCAAAAAGCCCGAGCGACTTGACCATTGACTCCCTACATCGTCATGCGACAGCAGCGGGGACTGGCCCGGCGTCGACAAGCCGTCGCGTAGTTGGCTCGACGCGGAAGTTGAGACCTTCCAGCGTGCGGGCTCCGAGTAGTATGAGATCGGTCGGTTCCCCGAACACGACATCGTCCGCCGTTCGCTTGCCGGCGACATAGATGAACGTCGAACCCGTCCAGCGCTCCAGGATGCTCCCATCCGCCTGCCGAAACCTTAGCTGCGAATAACGTTCGATGCCGATCGCCTCGAGCAGCTCGGCCGGAAACCA
The DNA here is from genome assembly GCA_039936175.1 of Gemmatimonadaceae bacterium. Taxonomy (GTDB): domain Bacteria; phylum Gemmatimonadota; class Gemmatimonadetes; order Gemmatimonadales; family Gemmatimonadaceae; genus UBA4720. The sequence goes on from JBDTIV010000036.1 coordinate 5,730, forward strand.
CGATAATTCGGCGCCCGTATCGACGAGCGCAGACTCGATGCTGCGGCGTTCGCCCGGCCTGGCGGGATTCTCGATCTCGACGCTGACGCGAAATGTGGCCATCTGCTCGGTCATCATACCTCCAAGGCTATCGCTTCGGCCGCACGAGCAACGCATCCAGTGACCGCTGCGCGTCGTCCAGCAAATCATACTGCTTCTCTCGCAGCCGGCCGCCTACCCGAATGCTGTCGCCAAGCTCCAGGTACTGGCCCGACCTTGAGTCGTACCGCGGCCACTCTCCCAGTCCCCGCCGATTCGGATTCCCCGTCGCCGCGAACTGAATCCAGTACCCGCTCATCGCGCTCCTCAACGCCTGATCGTGCGGACCTCTTGGCCAACCTGGATCATCGCCGAACACGAACGGGATCTCAGCGGTGTGAAACGCGCCGAGTGTATGACCTGCGGGTGATGGAACGGCGTGGGTGAAGTAATAGAGGTACACGTTGGGTTGCTTCGCTTTCGCCATCGCCCGCGCCACGAAGCGCGCGCCTTGCCCGAATCCGGCGTCGGTGTTCGCCTCGAACAACTTTCGCTCGGCACTGGCGGTGTCGGAAGCCGGGTAGGTCGCGAGCAATCGCGGGGCGAACGCGCGCAACGGAGCGCTACTGCCAACGGCGCCGAGTAGCGCGTCGGAGTAGCCGGACATAGAGGTGAGGCCAAAAGAGCTGAGGAACGCCCGGTATTCGTCCTTGTTGCTGCCGACGATGAACGGCACGCTGAGCTGGCGACCCTCCGCGAAAACGAGGTCGGGCTGCTCGGGAATCACCCATCCGTCGACGTTTACTTCGTGCGCGATGCTTCCGTCGCGCGACATCGCGGCGAGAATCTCATCCGCGCTCTTCGCGCGCATCGCCGCTAGT
>JBDTIV010000037.1:0-8675 GCA_039936175.1 Gemmatimonadaceae bacterium
GCGCGCGAGGAACGAAGCCTCACGCACATTCTGACCGCGATTGGATTCTCCTTCGCCGCCACGCTGATCTTTCTCCTGGCGCTGCGGCTGCTTCGCGCCGGACGAAGGGCCGTGCTGGCGCGTCTTCCATCGGCGCAGAACAAACTGGCCGACATCAAGCTCGCCGGCTTCACTCTGCTCAACCGCGATAATCTGCTGCTCTTCGCCAAGCGGCTGCTCGACCTGATTGCCTGGGCGGCCGGTTTGTTCATCGCGTACCTGTGGCTCGCCTACGTTCTCACCCGCTTCGCTTACACGCGGCCGTGGGGTGAAGCGCTCGGCATCTACCTGACCTCGACGATCTCGCGGCTCCTCCTCGCCGCGCTCGGCACGATACCGGGAATTTTCACTGTCGTTCTCATCTTCGTCGGCGTGCGCTGGATCGCGCGCATCGTCTCCGCGTTCTTCGACGCCATCGAGAGCGAATCGGTGGAGGTCGCGTGGGTGCATCCGGAGACGGCAAATCCCACCAAGCGAATCGTCGTTGCGCTGCTCTGGCTTTTCGCGATCGTGGTCGCATATCCGTACGTACCCGGCGGCGGCAGCGACGTGTTCAAGGGAGTGAGTGTGTTCGCGGGACTCGTTCTCTCGCTCGGATCTTCGGGGGTGGTGAGCCAGGCGATGAGTGGATTGGTGCTCATGTACGCAAGGGCGTTGAAGCCCGGCGACTACGTGAGGGTAGGCGAGACCGAAGGAACGGTGACGGAGCTCGGCTTGCTGTCGACCAAGATCATGACGACCAAGAGGGAAGAGGTGACGGTGCCCAACGCGGTGGTGGTCGGCGCGCGGGTGATGAATTTTTCGCGCCAGGTGAACTTTGGCAGCTTGTTGATCTATACGTCGGTCACCATCGGCTACGATACGCCGTGGCGTCAGGTGGAGGGTCTACTGATCGAGGCAGCGCGTCGCACCGGAGGCCTCCAGCAAGATCCACCGCCGTTCGTTCTGAAAACGGCGCTATCGGATTTCTACATCGAGTATCAGCTCAACGCGATTCCAGCCAATCCGTCGGATCGAGTGCGGGTGCTCGATCGGCTCCATGGCAACATCCTCGACAGCTTCAACGAGTTCGGTGTGCAGATCATGTCGCCCCACTTCATGACGGACAGGGCGCGACCGGCGGTCGTGCCGCGGGAGAAGTGGTACGAGCCGCCGGCCCAGGGTGAGGGGGAATAAGGAGAGCAATGATCTCGCGGCCGAGGCCGCGTGGCATTCAGATGGTGAGCGGGCGCTTCTACGTTTACGGATTTTGACTTCTCAAGGAGCCGTAATTGACACCAAACATACTTGGACGCACGCACGGCTGGATGATATTTTCCTTGACCCTTTTCTCGCTCGTTGGGGCTGACCGGGTTGCAACAGCCCAACAGATCACTCCAGTAGGATTTCGTGCTCACGACGGAGTCAGTTCGTTTGGCTTTCGAGTTCGTGAGAAACCCTCATTGGTGCAAGTGAACCCTGACAGCGACGCCCCGCGCAGGATTCCGCGTGGCCTTATCGGCGGTACGCTCGGAGCAATTGGGGGAGGCGCAATCGGCTATTCAATGGCTGTGGGCCTCTGTGAAAAAAGTGGTGGGTGCAGCGGAGCGAGTGCGGCGATTATTGGAGCTCTTGTTGGAGCGTTATTAGGGGTAGGCGTCGAATGGCTCGTGCGCGGCGCATAGCTCGTCGAGCTCATGAGTATTGAGGCTCCCTGACCTGAATGCAGTCGATATTGTCGCCATGGGACCTTGGTCTTGATGCACCCACATTGCAATCGTCAAGACGGAGGATCAGGCCAGTAATGATCTCGCGGCCGAGCCCGCGTGCCATTCAGACTGTGAGCGGCGCTTCGTCGAACTCCGGGCGCTTGTAAAAATCCGCGGCAGGAAGCTCGCGCGACGTCGACATTCCGTACTCGGCAAGCGCGGCGTTTTCGTCGTCGCGGGTGATGGCGCGGGCGCGCAGTCTGGGTGCGCTGGCGAGATCGCCGCTGCTGATCCCATCGAGCTTTATCGCTTCCCGATCATCGAGCTGCTGCACGACGCCGATCGGGACCAGCACGCTTCCGACGGCAATCGGCCGGGGGCCCACCCGCGCCTACTGCCTCCATTCCACTATCGCACGACAAAAAAAAGGAGCCCGATTGGGCTCCCTTCACTACACGTGGTCCGATGCTCAGGCAATGGTGGACAGTGAATCGTACTTGAACATCTCGACCGTCGGCGTGCCGGTCATTATCGGCCGAAGTCTCTTATCCAGCTCGGGGTACGCCGCCGTCTCGTACTTGCGCGCCGAATCCGCGTCGTTCCAGAGGCTGATGGCGAGAACGTGCTGATCCTTCACAAGCAAGAGCTCGTCCTTGAATCCATCCTGCTTCTTCAGCAGCGGCAGCACCTGATTCCGAAAAAGCGTGTGGAACTCTTCATTCTTGTCCGTCGCAATGTCGAAACGAACGCTGCGCGCGATGAGGCCTTTGTTGTTCTGCATTTGAGAATATCTCCAACACCCCGTCGAATAAAACCAGGGCCTGCGTGCGAGGATTGACCGCAGGGTGGTGGGGGCCGCGTCATCGGCGCGCTAAGTCGCCTGCGGCTCCCATCAAGTAGTACAGCATATCTCGGGCCGTAACAGATGATTTTTCAAAGAGTTGTGCGCTGCAGCTCATGAGCGAGTTACGTTGCTCGAAATGCCAGTCAAGGGCAGATAGATCACCGTTTTTCCGGCCGTATTTCGAGCGCGTTGCGGTTGAACGATGGTGCCAGCGTGTTGACTTGTTTCATTCGGCTTCCTTCAGCGTAGTGTGTACAGGTATGCGGCGATGTTGCGCGCGTCGCGGGCCGAGACCCGCATGTTGGGCATGGCGTTGCCCGGAATTATTTTTTGCGGGTCCATGATCCACGCTGTCAGGGACTCGAGCTGATTTGGGAGCACACCGGCGATGTAGGTGCGCCTGTCAAAGTGATCGAGCGGCGGTCCAACCATACTGTGCGCGTCGCGGACCCCGGGGATATTGTGACAGCTCCCGCAACCGTATTGCGAGATGAGCGCGCGGCCGCGTTCGGGATCGCCTCCCGGAACCCCGTGCGCGGGCTGATTCGCGGCGCCAGACTCGCATCCGAAGCACGCCACGCTAAGCAGCACCGTTGTCGCCCGGATAAAAGACCGGCCCGCGGTTAGCATCATCGTGTCCGCTTTCATCCGGCCTCCGGTCGCATGCGCAGATCGGATATACGATCTGCTCGCGCATCGGCGCCATTGATCCAGGTCACGAACAGCGCGGCCGCGGCGATCAGATACGCGAGGCCGCCCGGAATCCACATGATGAGTCCCGCCAGCTGCTGGTCTTCCAGCGCGGTGAAGCCAAAGTGTGGCGCGCTCGTCAGGTACGCTTCGTAGAAGGGCGACGACGCAAAAGTGAGTACGGCTCCAATCGCTGCTCCTACCAGACTCATCGCCACGACGTACGGAAGTCGCAACGCGAGCTGGAGTCGTCTGAACGGCGCCGGCGCGAGCACCACCCACCAGAACATGAGCGCCGTACCAAGAAAACTGACGTGCTCGAAGGCGTGAACGGTTTCGCTGCGCCGCGCCGCGTCGTACGGTCCCGGAAGGTGCCACATGAGTAGCGCCATCGCGTGCAGCGCGAATGCCGCCGTCGGCGCGGTAAGAAAAGCCGCGATCCGTCGCCAGAATGCCGAGCGCATCCAGCGAGCGGGCACCGATGCGCGGATACTCCGAGGGAACGCCCAGATGAAACCGCGAACCGGCTCTCCCATCACCACAGCAGTGGAGCGACGATGATCAGCAGCAGATGCTGATCCATGTGCGCTGACTGAAGCTGGTCGGCCAGCTCGTCGAGCGGAGAAAGAAGCGCGATGACGAGCGTGAAGATGCCAGCGGCTATTGAGAGATCTAGGATCTAGTACCCGTGACTCTTCTCGATCGCGCTTTTCACTCTCTGGCGCAGGGCCTTGTCCCTTGTCAGCAGAATGAGAACGATGTTGTTGTCGACGATCAGTGTCGGTGGCAACCGCCAGTTTATCCGCATTGTCGGCGGCGCCACGCGGGCAGTGTCAAGCGGATCCGTATCGCGTGCAACCGCGCCGGCATCGGCATAAAGGTAGACCTGCAGCTCCGAGGTGCCGATCGCGTAGACAACTCCTGCTCCGCCAAGAAATGGCTGTCGCACGGAGCCTCTTTTCACCAGCGTGATGCTGTCCTGCGCCAGCGCAGCTTCGAGTCCCGTCAGGGTCCAGTGCACGCGGTGTCTATCTCCGGCAACTGTGTCCTTCGGAGGACCCGGAGTGTTGAGGACGGGTGGAATCGGCGTCTTCTCGGCGGCGGTGGCGGCATTGTCGCGCCGCCCACAGGCAGCAAAGGACACCGTCGACAACAGGAATGCGGTAAGTAACACTTTGTTCTGCACGAAAGCCTCCGAGCGATCTGAGCTCATGGATGTTCGTTGCCGGGCGACAGCAGGTCCTCGCCTTCTTCGGGCCTGCGAGCCGCTATCGCTTGTTTCTTTAGTTCTGGCGCCTCGGTGGTGAGTCCGGCCTCGGCTCGTGTCGCCACCTTTTCGGCATCGGAACCGGCGGCCGCCGACGGCGCTGTTTTTCCTTTGGCGCTGACTTTTTCGCCGTCGGCCCGCTCGATCGTCACCGGAACCCCGTGAGGAAAGACGACCTCGCGGGCCGTATCTGGCAACGAGACGCCGGCGTCCTGCAACGAGCGCTTGATCAAACGGATCACCGACGAGCGCACCTTGAGCCAGCTGTGCTCTTTGCCATTCAGCCAGAAGTAAACGCGAAGGTTCACCGTCGCGGCGCCGAGGCTGTCCACCAGTACCCACGGCTCGGGGTTGTCGAGCACGGCCGGATGCTCCGCTAGAACCTTGAGCGCGATCGCCTGCGCATCAGCGACGACTTCGTCGTAGCCGATGCCGATGACAAAGTCTTCACGCCGGTTGGGATTGCTCGTGAAATTACGAACGATGCTCTTATAGACGGTCGCGTTGGGGATCTGCACGTGATTGCCGTCGAGGGTCATGAGCAGGGTCGCCCTGACGGTGAGACGCTGGACATAGCCCGTGACGTCCTCGATCTGGATGAGATCGCCATTGCGGAAGGGATGCTGAACGCTGAGGAAAACACTCGCCAGCAAGTTCTCCGATATGTCGCGGAACGCGATTCCGAGAATGATTCCGAGGACGCCCGTTCCACCGACGACGGTCAGCGCGATCGTGGTGAGACCAGCAACCCGCAGCGCCAGCAACAAACTCGCGACAAAAAGCACCAGTCCGCTCCCGCGCGCGATCACGTCGCGCAGCAGCGGACTGCCCGTTCGGTCTCGTAGCGCGCGCTGCGCGCCCTTAGTCGTCAGCTTCGCGGCGAGCGCACCCACGAGCAGAATGATCGCCGCGAGGATGACGAACGGGATGACGCCGACGGCGGACCGCTCCAGCTCTCGCATGCCGTTGAGCGCGGGTCCGAAATCCCAAAGCGACGGCGGAGTGATCGATATCCGGTTCATCACCGCGGTGACAGCCTCGGTGTTGCGCGCGAGGTCGCCAGCCCATTTCTTGTCGTCCGCGCCGACGGCTTTGCCATCGAGAAAGACGACACCGCCGCGAACGGTCACTCGCAACGATTGGAATCGCCCCGTCGCGGTCAGGATTTCCGCGAGTCGCTGCTCGATCTGCCGGTCGGCGACGTGCGGCGCTATCTGGATTTTTTCGGAGACGCCCTTGAGGGTGTCATTGCTGGTGATCGCCGGGGCGGGTGGCGCGCCCACCGGCGCCTGTGCGGTCGCCAGTCGTGGACAGACCGCGAGCAAAACAGCGAAGGCGATTGGACCGGGTCTCACTGGGGGCATCATGCCGTTGTTTGCATTGGTGTGGCTGGAGAGCATTGCCCGAGTAACACCCGCCACTCGCGGGGCGGTGTGATTCAATCTATACTGGCGGACCCCGGGTCAGAGCGCTCTTCGCGCCTGGACGCAGCAGGTGTGGTCGTCACTTTCGCTGGCGACTTGATTTGCGGAACGCCGGTGGCGAACATCCCGCCCATGGATCAACTGGGGCTGCAAGCCGGTCGCATCTCATGACGGTCGTGAATTCGACCCTCATGGGAAGGGGCGAAGCAGCGCGTCCGCCCGGCTCCGAGGCGGAACCGCGGGAGCAGTGGCGGATTCTCCGAAGTGAGATAGGGGAGATGGCAACGCCCCACGGTGCGTTTTACCTGCTGGTGGTGCTTTCGACCGTGATATCTTCGTTCGGCCTGCTCGCGAACAGCGCCGCGATTGTAATCGGAGCGATGCTCGTAGCTCCGCTCATGGGTCCGATCTTCGGCATCGCGTTCGGTCTTGCCACCGCCGACAATCCAATGCTGGCAAAGTCGGCTTCGGCCGAGGCGATGGGAGTTCTCATTGCCGTTGCGTTGGCGTGGCTCATCGGACTCATTCCCCCACATCCTAATTTCGGCACCGAGATCCTCTCGCGTACCTCGCCCACGGTGTATGACCTCGCGGTTGCCGTCGCGGCCGGGCTAGCCGGCGCCTTCGCGCTCGTCGACACCAGGATCAGTCCCGCCCTGCCGGGAGTCGCGATCGCGACCGCCATCGTTCCGCCGCTGTCGGCGGCCGGCTTGTGCCTGTCGGCGGGACGCTTCGATCTGGCGGGCGGCGCACTCCTTCTCTTCTTCGCCAATCTTCTCGCGATCGAGCTCACCGCCGTCGTCTATTTCACGTTCGTAGGAGTACGCAAGGGACATCTCCACTCGCGGTTCCGTCCGGTCGATTTCGTCCGACACTTCTCCGTGAGCCTCGGGCTGCTCGTCCTGATCGGAGCGTTCATGACCCGCACGCTCATCCGCGGCATCGCGCAAAATCGTGAGCGGGCCAACATTCGAACCGTTCTGGGTGACGCGCTGAGAACATCACAGGGGGCGCGTCTTACCGAGATGGCGATCGAGCCGGGTTCGGATACTACGAGCGTCCTCGCCACTGTGCTCACGCCTCAGGAGCTCCTTCCGGAGCACGTCGCTCGGCTTGAAGATGCGCTTCGGCGCGAGGTATCACCCACGCTGCACCTGGTGGTGCGCTCGATCATTTCCAAGGATGCCGATCGGAACGGTCGCGTATTCGTGGCCGAAGACGAAGTGCAAAAGCAAACCCTCGCTGCCCGGCAGACTGCGTTTCTCTCCACCGCATCGGCGGTGATCACCCGCAGCCTGGCAGCGAATCCCGGCGTCGAGCTCGTGGACCTGCGACGCGATCCTGGCGATTCGGCGGACGTTATCACCGCGGTGGTGCGGACTCCGACGGCGGTCGCGCCGCCCCAGGTGGATTCGCTCACCAGCGAGCTGTCCGCCGCGCTCGCGACTCCCGTCGTTCTCATCGTGCGGTCGGTTATCACGCGAGACGCCGACCGGATGCGTTTTCTGTACGAGCCCGTCGATACCGCACCGAAGCCTGTACCAGTCCGGCCCCGTCGCCGTCGCTGATCGGCGGCAGTCGTCCCGCCACCATTACGCTTCGACTATCTCGTCCGGCTCGGTCTTGCCAACTCCGATCCCTCGCAGCAACCGCTGCATCGTCAGGCCCTGCAACACGATCGACAGGACGACCACTCCAAACGTCAGGGTTATGAGCCGAGCTCTGTTCGGAAAGTCGAATGGCAGCGACAGCGCGAGAACCATCGACAGCGCGCCCCTGAGCCCGCCCCACGTCATCACCGACAGCCAGCCGGTCGGAATGGCCTGACGCGACCGCCGAAGGAGCATCCCCACGCCGAACACGACGGCGGCGCGCGCGATCAGCACCACCACGAACGCAACCACTATCTCCGACCACGCGTTGAGCAGATCGAGTCCCGACACCTCGAAGCCGATGAGCAGGAAGACGACGGAATTGAGCGCGAAGGCCAGATAGTCCCAGAACGACGTGAGCGCGTATTTTGTCTTGCGCGACATTCCAGCGCTCCATCCGCGGGTGCCACAATACATCGCCGCGACAACCGTCGCGATCACGCCCGAGACGCCGAACTGTTCGGCCATGGCAAACGTGCCATAGGCCGTAATCACCGTAATGGTGATCTCGATTACCGCATCGTCGATCCTCGCGATCAGCATCGAAGCGAGGTGTCCGACTGCAAAGCCGAGAAAGGCCCCGCCACCGACAATTATGACAAACTGCAGCACGAGCTGTCCCGTGCTGGTCGCGGTTCCAGCGACAGCGGCGAGCAGAAGTGAAAAAAACACTATCGACGTGCCGTCGTTGACGAGGCTTTCCCCCTCCACCAGCGTCGCGAGTCTCACCGGAACGCGAAGCTCCTTGAAGATGGCGACTACCGCGATTGGGTCGGTGGCCGCTACCAGTGCGCCGAACACCAGGCCCTGCCGCAAAGTGAACCCGGCGCTCGGCGCCAGAACCCAGATCGCGGCCGCGGTGCCGCTGCCCGCGATCACAATGGCGGCGATTACTCCCGGTATCGCGAGCGCCGAGATCGCGACTTTGTTTTTGAGAAAGACCGCGGCGTCCATGTTGAACGCTGCCTCGAATAGCAGGCCAGGCAGAATCGTTGCGAAGACGAGATCGTGGGTGAGATGCGGAGGGTCGATCAGGTGCGTCGCACCCAGTACGATCCCGGCGACGACCAG
>JBDTIV010000038.1:0-40491 GCA_039936175.1 Gemmatimonadaceae bacterium
TGAGCGGAGCGAAGGAGCGCAGTTAGGGGCTCCGCCCGAGCCAAGTGTTGCCGACGAAGAGGACACCCAGCCTCGACCCAAACACAGATCTATAGGACACTCACACGACGCCGAGAAAGGATCCAAGCGACGCAGTTTCTTTTCGCGGACCTTATTGTCAGTGGACCAGGCGCGCAATATTCTGATAACTGTGCTACTGCACATCGCCGTCGACCGCCGCATATAACCCGCCCTCCGATGAATCACAGAGCCTTCCGCCAGCTCGCGTTTGTCGCCTTCCTTCCATCGGCACTCGTCGCGCAACGACCTGATTTCTCACCCGCGCTGCACTGGCGCTCGATCGGTCCACTCCGGGGCGGCCGCACCCGCGCGGCGGCAGGCGACCCCACGCGCCCGTACACTTTTTACATGGCGCAGGTGAATGGCGGCGTCTGGAAGACGGACGACGCGGGGCGAACCTGGAATCCGATCTTCGACGATCAGCCCACACAGTCGGTCGGTGCGATCGCAATCGCACCATCCGATCCGAATACCATATATGTCGGATCGGGCGAAGGACTCCCGCGTCCGGATCTCTCCGTCGGTGACGGCGTCTACAAATCGTCCGACGGCGGGAAGACCTGGCAGCACCTCGGTCTGCGGGATGCGCAGCAAATCCCCCAGATCGCTGTCGATCCGACCAATCCATCCCGCATCTTCGTCGCGGCGCTTGGGCATCCGTACGGTCCCAACAAGGAGCGGGGAATCTTCCGCTCGCTCGACGGCGGCAGAACTTTCACCGCGGTCCTCCAGAAAAGTGAAGACGCCGGCGGCAACGATGTCGACATCGATCCCTCCAATCCGCAGATCATCTACGCCAATCTCTGGGAGCAGCGTCAGGGCCCGTGGGAGAACTCGGTGTGGACGGGCAACGGTGGCGGGTTGTTCAAGTCAACCGACGGTGGGGATACGTGGAAGCAGCTCACCAATGGACTGCCCCCGACCACGAACCAGGTGAATCTCGTGATTGCGCCGAGCAACCCGCGCCGCCTCTACGCGGCGGTGGAGGCGAATGGACCGCCGGACTCGGTGGACATCTATCGCAGCGACGACGCCGGCGAATCGTGGACGAGGATCACGAATGACCGGCGCCCCGCACTCCGCATCGGCGGCGGCGATCTTCCTGTCCCAGTGGTGAACCCGAAAGATGCCGACATGGTGCTGATGGGATCGGTCGTCGCGATGAAATCGACCGACGGCGGCAGGACGTGGATTCCGCTCAAGGGCGCGCCCGGCGGCGACGACTACCAGAACGCGTGGATCAGCCCCATAGATCCGAACATCGTACTGCTGGTGAGCGATCAGGGCGCGATTGTCTCCGTCAATGGCGGCAACACATGGAGCTCGTGGTACAATCAGCCGACGGCGCAGGTATATCACGTCGCAGCGGACAACGCTTTTCCGTACCGGCTGTGCAGCGGACAGCAGGAGAGCGGCAGCGCCTGCGTCTCGAGTCGGGGCGCGTGGGGCGAGATCACGATGCGCGATTGGGCGCCGGTGGGAGTGGATGAGTACGGCTACGCCGCGCCCGACCCGTTGCATCCCGACATCGTCTACGGCGGTCGCTCGGTGACGCGCTTTGACCGCGCGACCGGCACGGTCTCGACGGTCGGGCCGCTTGCCGGACGAACGTTCGCGCCGGGACAGAATCCGTTCCGACAGGTGCGCACGCAGCCCGTTGTGTTCTCCGAGGCCGATCCCAGGACGCTCTTCTTCGGCAACAGCGTGCTGTGGAAGACGCGCGATGGCGGCATTACCTGGCAGCAGATCTCGCCCGACCTGACGCGCAAAACGTGGGCGATCCCCGCGAGCGTCGGAAAGTACACGGACCCGGCGCTCGTTCAGCAGCGTGGGGTGATCTATACGATCGGTCCCTCTCCGATCGACGCCAACGTGATCTGGCTCGGCACTGACGACGGCGTCGTCGAGCGCACGATGGACGGCGGTGGCAACTGGACGAACGTTACTCCGCCGCAGATCGGCCCGTGGTGGAAGCTGTTCATGATCGACGCGGGACATTTCGACGCGCAGACCGCCTACGCCGCGGTGAACACGCTGCGCCTCGACGACATGCGTCCGCATTTCTATCGCACCCACGATGGCGGACGCACCTGGACCGACATCGCCCAGAACTTCACCGCCAACGGCGCCCGCGCGGCCGACCTCGCATCACTCGGCCCCGCCAATTCGATTCGCGAGGATCCGAAGAAAAAGGGACTGCTTTACGCAGCAACTGAAAAGGGCGTGTGGGTCTCCTTCGACGACGGCAGCAACTGGGAGTCGCTGCGGCTGAATCTGCCGGCGTCATCCGTTCGCGATCTGATCATAAAGGACGACGACATCGCCGTTGCGACGCACGGCCGCGGCTTCTGGATTCTCGACGACATCACGGCGCTCCGGCAGATGACACCGGATATTGCGACGCGCGATGCGGCACTGTTTACGCCGGCGCCCGCGCTCCGCGTGCGCTGGAACACGAATGACGACACGCCCCTGCCGCGCGACGAGCCCATGGCGGAGAACCCGCCCGAGGGCGCGTCCATCGACTACTACTTGAAGGGTGCGCACGCCGATGCGGTGTCGCTCGAAATTCTCGACGCGCGCAATCGCGTCGTGCGCCGCTACACCAGCGCGGATTCGCTCCCGTGGAAGATGCCAGATGCAGCCACTGCGGCAGTTCCGTTGTACTGGTATCGAGTTCCACGCACGCTGTCGGGAGCGGCGGGTCTCCACCGCTTTCAGTGGGACGTCCGGTACCAGCCGATTTCAGGCTTGCGGACGCAGGGCTTTGGGGGAGGACTGCCCATCGCTGCGACTCCTTACAACACCGCGCCGAGCTTTGGCACTCCGTTCGTGGCGCCGGGCAGCTACACGGTGCGGCTGAACGTCGCCGGCAAAGCCCACGCGCAACCCATCACGGTCAAGCAGGATCCACGCGTGACGGCCTCACCGGCGGCGATGCATGAGGTCTATGCTCTGACAGATTCGATGTACTGGACGCTGTCGAAGCTCCAGGAGTCGATTGGACAGGCGCGCGCGTTCCGTCAGAGACTCACCGACTCGGTTGCCGCGGCGCACGTCATCGCGATCCTCGACGCGCCGGCGCCCACCACATTGAGCGGCGCATCGAACGCGCTCGCCGGTCTGCTTAACTCACTTCAGAACGCGGATGTGTCTGTAACGACAACGCAGCGCACTGCGATAGACAGTGCGCTGCGGAATGCCAAGGTCGCGCTCTCGCGCTGGAGCGCGTTTCCTCACTAGCCCGGGTACTTCCGAGCGATCAATGTTTGATCGCGATGAGCCAGGATGCGATGATCGGTCCGCGTGGACCTCTGCGACCAGGAGCCGGCGGTGGTGATCCGGGCGCCGGTGCGGGAGCAGGTCCGAACTCCGGCGTGAACACGTAGGCAACGTGCGTCTGAGGATCGACGGTCAGCGTCCGCGCTCCTCTCATCGTCGGCACGGTCGCGACTACCGTGTATTTGTCCGGAGAGTCCTCGTGCACCACCGTGACATTTCCGCTCTGACCGGCGGGGATGTACATCAGCTTATGCGCCTGGTCCCAGCCGAGTGCGTCGACGCCGTCGCCATTGGCGACTTTGGCGACGACTTTTCCAGTCGTAGCATCGATGACCACCGACGTATCACTGCAGGCCGCGAAGATGCGGTTCGTTGTGCGATCCATCGCGATCCCGGTCGGACCATCGCACGGAGCGATCGGCCAGTTAGCGACGACCTTCCACGTCTTCGTGTCCACTACGTCGATGGAGTTTTTGTCTTCGAGGTTGATGAAAATGCGTCCCTTGCCATCGCTCACGCCGCCCTCAGGTCCGTTGCCGCCCAGCGCCACGCGACCAACGACATCGCCCGTCCTGGCGTTGACGACGACCGCGGTTCCGGTGGGATGACTGTGGTTGATCGACAGCACGGTGTTCGTCTCATCGTCCCACATGAACCCGTCGAGACCGTCGATGCCCGCCGGGATCTTCTTGATCACCGCAAGATTTCCGAGATCGAACATCGTGAGCGTGGAGTCACCGCCGTTAGTGGTGAATCCATGATTCTCGCTCGGCACCAGTGCCGCGCCATGGACGCGCGGGGTGTTGGCGATGTCGCCCACGAGTTTACCGGTCGTGCCGTCCACCACCATCACGTGCGTGCCGCGCGACACGAAGACACGATTAGTTCCCGGGTCGACGGACAGGTAATCGAAGAAGCCGTCGCCGCCGATGCTGATCTTCTGCGTCGTGAATGTCTGCGCGGGGAGCAGCGCCGGCAGCGCCAGCGCGGTGAGAGCGAGAGAAAGTTTCGTGAGTGGTGAAGTGCGGCTCATGCCGGCCTCAATGATCAGGGGGAGTGATAAATCTGCTTTATGAGCTTAACGGACGAAACTGACGTGGGGATGACAACATGTAACGCCGAGCCTGTCAGCCGATCTTTGCTTTGTGTTCAGTCGATTCGGATCCGCTCCACAGCTCCTTGATTGCGCCGATCGCCGACATCGCCGCGCTCGCTTCGTAGGGTAGAAAGACCGTTTTCTGGGCGTTGGCGGCGATCGCGGTCAGAGATTCCAAATAGCCCCGCGCGATCAGATAGCGAGCCGGATTCCCCTCCGCCCCCAGACCTTTCGCGATCTCCTGGAGTGCCAGCGCCTCCGCTTGGGCCACGGCGAGTCTGGCCTGGGCCTGTCCCTCCGCCTCCAGAATTGCGGATTGCTTCTGACCTTCCGCGTTCACGATGGCCGCCTGCTTCAACCCCTCAGCGCGAAGGATCGCCGAGGCCTTTTCTCCTTCCGCCGTCGTCACCACGGCGCGGCGGTTGCGCTCGGCGGTCATCTGCTTCTCCATCGTGAGCTTTATTTCTTCGGGCGGATCGATGTTCTTCAGCTCGACGCGCACGACCTTCACGCCCCACTGCTGCGTCGCCGCGTCGAGAGCGGCCCGGAGCTGCGAGTTGATCTCGTCGCGCGACGTGAGCGTATGGTCGAGATCGAGCGAGCCGATCGTGTTGCGAAGGGCGGAGAGAGTGAGCTGTTCGATGCCCATCTCGAGATTCTGCACCTCGTAAGTGGCGCGGACGGGGTCGACGAGCAGGTAGTAGATCACGGCGTCGACTTCCATCGTCACGTTGTCGCGCGTGATCACCGGTTGTGGCTCGATTCGCGTGATTCGCTCGCGAAGATCGTGAGATGCGCGCACAGAGTCGACGAAAGGCAGAATGAGATTGAGACCGGGCTCGGCCTGGTTGTGAAACTTTCCGAGTCGCTCGATGATCTTGACCTGTTTTTGCGGGACGACTTTCACGGCGCGGGCGAGCACGACGAGAATGAGCGCGATGAAGCCGATTAGGACGTATGACATGAAAGCTCCGTCAGATGATTAATGATTCTCGCCGGCGGACAGCGTCGCCACCGGCGCAACCAGGAGAACGATGCCGTCGGCACCCAATATCTCGACCGCAGCACCCTCGAGGATCTCTTCCGTGCTGCTCGCCGCCCAATCATGGCCCTGGACCATCACGCGCCCCATCCCGTTGATCGGATCGATCGCCGTGGTCACCCGAGCCATCTGTCCGATCAATGCGTCGGTGCGGGAGAGCACGCCGACACCGCTGAGTCTTCGAAGCAGACGGGGCCTGAGCAGCGCTGGAAGAACGAGCGTGGCCAGGGCGAAGCCAACGATCTGTCCTGCAACCGGGACGCCGAGCGCCGCGAGGGTACCCGCGAGCAGGGCCGCCACTCCTCCGAACAGGAAAATGAGGTTGAGGTTGGTCGCCTCGATCGCGAGTGCGACGACGGCGATCACCATCCAGACCAGCGCGGCATTTATCGACATGAATCCGTATTCTCGCAGGTGCTGATCAAATCAGCGCGTTATCGGGTGACATGATCATGCGTGATATGCGATTTTCGGAGTGCGCGCGCTAGGGCCGCCCGGGCTTACCTGACGAATAACCAGGTGGCCGAGCTCGAGCGAGGGTTCGCGCCAGTGGACAACGCCGCCAGCTCACACGCCTCAAGCCGGGCGAGGCGCTTCAGCGGTTCGATGTCTCGCCGGACGGGAAGCGGATAGTGTTTGAGCGGGTGCGGGAGAATTCGGACATCGTCCTGATCGAGTTGCCGCCCAAGTAGTGGTGGGCGGAGCTGTTCATTTGTGGGGATTCGAGCGCAGGTTCAGCGTCACGGCTGTAAACTATCGGAGCCAATTCGGCTCGGGATCGAGATCATGACATCCAGATACGACACGAAAATCGCCGCTCTCCTTGCTTTGATTTGCGCATTCGCAGCCGAGGGCGCCCACGCGCAGGTCGCGGCGGGGAATCGAGGCGCCTCGAAAAAGGCGCCAGCCGTCATTGAGTGGACTGCATACGGTCACGACGCGGGCGGATCGAAATTCTCACCTGCAAACCGGATCACGCGCGACAACGTCAAGAATCTCGTTCCGGTCTGGACCTACCGAACGGGAGATTTCTCCCGTGGCGACGCCACCGCTCGCGACGAGACCACGCCGCTTTACGTGGACGGGACGCTTTTCGCATCGACGCCATTCGGCGGCGTGCGCGCTCTCAACGCCGAAACCGGACGCGAGATCTGGTCGTTTGACTCCGAGCTCGATCTCTCCGGCGACTACGGCGATTTCACGAATCGCGGCGTCTCCACCTGGATCGATCGCGCGCTGCCGCGAAACGCGCCGTGTCGTCGCCGCATCTACGTCGCTCCCGTCGACGCGCGTCTCATCGCGCTCGACGCGCGAACCGGCAATCCCTGCACCGATTTTGGCCAGTGGGGCCAGATCGATCTCAGCCGCGGTGTCGTCAACGAGCCTGAGTACAAAGGAGAATTCTCCGTCACGTCCCCGCCCGCTATCATCGGCGATCTCGTCATCGTCGGATCCACCGTTGCCGATGGCCATAGGGCACACTCACCAGCCGGCGTCGTTCGCGCGTTCGATGCCCGCACCGGAGCGCTGCGCTGGTCGTGGGATCCAGTTCCGCGCGACTCCACGCAGGTCGGGTACAACACCTGGCGCGGCACGTCGGCGCATCTCACCGGCGCCGCCAATGCCTGGTCGATTATCAGCGTCGACTCGGCCCGCGATCTCGTCTTCGTTCCAACCGGGAGCGCGAGTCCTGATTTCTTCGGCGGTGAGAGGCTCGGACAGAATCTGTTCGCCAACTCCGTTGTCGCGTTGCGGGCGTCGACCGGGAAGATGGTGTGGCACTTCCAGGTGGTGCATCACGACCTCTGGGATTACGACGTGCCTGCCGAGCCGGTGCTCTTCACGATGCACAGGGGAGGAAAGGAAATCCCGGCGCTGATTCAAACCACGAAGATGGGTCACGTCTTTATTCTGAACCGCGAGACGGGAGCGCCACTCTTTCCGGTGGAAGAGCGTCCAGTGCCGCCGAGCGATGTTCCCGGCGAGGAGGCCTGGCCCACGCAGCCATTCCCAACTCTGCCGGCCCCGCTCGGTCCCACGAAATTCTCGCCGTCCGAGATCTTTGCCTTGAACGACTCGTCGCGAAGATGGTGCGAGGCTCAGCTTGCGGGGGCGCGGTCGGAAGGCATCTTCACGCCGCCATCGGTGCGAGGCACCGTGATTTTTCCGGGCAACATCGGCGGCTCCAACTGGAGTGGAGTTGCACTGGATCCCGTGCGGCGCCTGGCGATCATTCCGTCGAATCGCATCATCACGGTGGTCGACCTCATCCCGCGCGCGCAGCTGCACGAGAGAGCGATGGGCGGCACGCGGTTCGACGAATTCGGGGCGCAGCTCGGTACCGCGTTCGGGATGCGCCGCCGCCATCTCGTCGCGCCGGACGGCGTACCCTGCAATCCCCCGCCGTGGGGAGTGTTGACCGCTATCGATCTCGAGTCGGGACAGCGACGCTGGGAGCGTCCGCTTGGAGGTGTTCCTCGCTTGAGCGCCAATGCGGGGAGCGACAAGTGGGGCTCTCCGAATTTGGGTGGAGCGATGGTGACCGCGGGCAGCATCGTGTTTGCCGGCGGAGCGGTAGACCAGCGGCTGCATGCGTACGACGTGGAGACGGGGAAGGAGCTGTGGTCCGCCGAGCTTCCGGCGGGCGTGCATGGATCGCCCATGACATATGTGACGCCGGCGGGGGAGCAGCTCGTGGTCGTTGCGGCCGGGGGACACAAAGAGCTGCGCGACAAAGTGGGCGATTACATCGTCGCGTTCGCTCTCGGTCGCAGCGGTTCATCCCCCTTGGCGTCGACGCCTATCACGTCGGGCGATTATGAGGGGCAGATCGTGCTGGATCGCACGCGCTTGCCGATTCAGATCCACCTCGCAGTGAGCGGGACGACCGTGGCCGTGACATTCGAGACATCCAGTCTTCACATCGAGGGGCGCGGAACGGGCGAGGTGGCGGGTGACACCTTCACCTCCGCCATCACCTGGACATTCCCGGCGCAGCACTGCTCGGGCGCGATGCAAATGCGGGGATCATCCGCGAACGGAGGAGCAGCGGTGATCGGGGAGCTGGAGTATATGGATGGCTGCAGCGACAAGCGCATGAAATCCGGAACCTTCGCGGTATGGAAGGGAAAGCGGGGGGTGACGCGGGTCCAACGCTGATCCTACAATCCCTCGATTCGCACGTGTGGATCTTCGGGCGCGCCTAGTGCGCTGAGACTCGAGAGCTCGAAAATGTCGTAAGTCTCGGGCGCCGCTCCCGCGCGCGACGTTTTCAACTGCTCGCGAAAATGAAATCCCAGTCGCCGCGCTACCGCGGCGCTCGCCTCGTTGGCCGGTCTGGTCCAGAGTTCCATTCTCTGAATCCCCTGCTCGAGAAACGCGTGTCTTACCAGTGCGGCAGCAGCGCGGGTCGCGAGGCCCTGTCCGGCTTCGCTGTTCCGAATCCAGTACCCGACCTCGAGAGCGCCCGGTCCCGGATATGGGAAGAGCGTCCCGCTCCCGAGAAAGCGCCCGTCGGCTGCATCGATTAGCGCGAGACGCCACGCGGTGCCGTCCGCGCACTCGTTCGCGTACTTATCGATTCGCGCGGCGAGGTGCTCGAGCGACGACGGCTCTTCCTTTCCCCAGGGCAGCCACCGCCGCACCTCGATCAGGGTCTCATCGATGGCGGCGCGAAGCGGGAGCAGGTCCTCGGCGCGGAACGGCCGAAGCAGTATCCGGCGGGAGGATGGACTCGCATGCGATTGTTGCACGCCGAGAAATAGCATCGAAATCCCGAAATACAAAATCCTTGTTTCGAATGCTGGATGGGGCATGGCGTGAAGCATGCGTCCCTTTCCCAGGATCAAACTCATTTCGAGGAACAACGATGACGAACGAAAAAAAGGAAAACGCGCAGTCAAAGCCGACAGATGGCCAGCGCGTCGACAGCACCGACGCGCTGGAGCAGGAGTTGGAGCGGGAACGAAGTGAGGGAACCGATGCCATCGGTGACGCGGCTACCGACCGCAATCTGTCTGGATCCTCGACCTGGACGACCCTTCCGCCCGACAAGGCGCCAAAGTCAGACTCGTAAAATTGACAAGGGAGCGCCCGCTCCAGGGTACAACTTCGAGCTGCGAAAGAGATCGCATCCGCACGTGGATTGATTGAAGCTGAAACGATGCCTGAAGAGATCGAAATAGACACCGACGCGCTGAGAGAAAAGATCGACGAAGAGATCGAGAAAGACGGCGGGCGATTTCTTCGCTGGGTCTCTCTTACGACAGCTCTATTCGCCGCGCTTGCCGCAATCGCGGCACTCCAGGCTGGAGCGACCGTGAACGAAGCGCTCGCGCTCAAGACCGACGCCACACGCCTGCAGGCGCAGGCTTCCGATCAATGGGCGTATTACCAGGCGAAGGGAATCAAAGCCGCCGTCGATCAGAGCGCGATCAACACCTGGGAGGCGCTGGGTAAATCACCACCGCCTACTCTCTCCGCGGAACGATCTCGCTACGTCGCACAACAGGACACCATCAGTCGCGATGCGAAGAGACTCGAGCACGACAGAGACGAGAAATCGCACGAGGCGGACGTTCTCATCTCGCACCACAAGGTTTACGCGATCACCGTTGCGCTCCTTCAGATATCGATCGCGCTTGGCGCCATTGCGGCACTTACCAGATCGCGCCTCGTATGGTACGGGTCAGTGGCGTTGGGTGCAGTGGCAGCCAGCCTAATGGTTGTCCCCTCTTGAGGAGATGACCAGGGGCAACGGCCACGGGGTCGAGCACGCCGGCGCGCCGGTGTGACGGTCAGAGAGTCCATGAACGGGTCAGACCGAGAGCACAGTAGTTGCCAATGAAAAGGAGGAGCTCAACCCCTTACCTGACAGCCGAATTACAAATCGACAGATGAACAAGATCTTTTGCGCCGTTGCGGGTGTCGCCGTCGCTCTCACCGGCTGCCGGGGACGCGATGCCGGGTCCCCCTCCGCCCTCAGCGCGGCACCTCACGCCAATAGCGCTCTCAACATCTATGCAGGCATTGGCCCGGGCGATATCTCGCCCACCGCGGCGAAAGCGCTTCCAATGGTGTACGTGCCCAACTCTCGCTCCGGTACCGTCACCGAGATCGATCCCCACACTTACCAGGTGGTGCGCACTTTCCCGACGGGAAGAGTCCCGCAGCACGTGGTACCTGCCTACGATCTCGACACGCTCTGGGTCGCGAACAATTCCAGCAACAGCCTGACGCCTATCGATCCGCTCACCGGCAAGGAGGGCGCGCCGGTGAAAGTTGACGATCCGTACAACATCTATTTCGTTCCCGACGGCTCGGTAGCGATGGTGATCGCCGAGGCTCGGCGCCGAATCGATTTCCGTGATCCCCACACGATGCAGCTCGTCAACTCGCTTCCCGTGGCGTGCAAAGGTCTCGATCACGTCGAGTTCACCGCGGACAATCGCTACGCGATCGCGACATGCGAGTTTTCCGGGCAGCTGGTGAAGATCGATCTGAAAAGCCGAAAAGCCGTCGGCTACCTGACTCTCGACCCGGACGCATGGACGAACTACATCCCGCGCCAGATCTCGAGATTCATCGCGCGCAGAAAGCGCCGCCGCGATCCGATGGCCGCGCTGATGAACGTTCCATCGATGCCGCAGGACATTCGGTCTTCACCCGATGGAACTCGCTTTTACGTCGCGGACATGAAGCAGGACGGCGTGTTCGTCGTCGATCCCGTGAAACTCGAGCGCATCGGATTCATTCACACCGGCGTCGGCGCCCACGGGATATATCCGAGCCGGGATGGAAAGCACCTTTACGTGACCAACCGCGGCTGGAACACGATCGCGGGCGGACGTCACGGGCCGGGATCCATCAGCGTGCTCGATCCGAGCAGCAACAAAGTCGTCGCGACCTGGCCGATTCCCGGTGGAGGAAGTCCCGACATGGGGAATGTGACGGCCGACGGAAAGGAGCTGTGGGTGTCGGGGAGATACGACGACGAGGTCTACGTCTTCGACACGCAGACGGGCCGCCTCACCCACCGGATTCCCGTCGGTCACGAGCCTCACGGTCTTACAGTGTGGCCCCAGCCTGGCCGTTACTCACTCGGCCATACCGGTAACATGCGATGACGCATATCCGATCGAGATGGGTTGAGCTCGGGTACAGACTGATGTTATGTGCCGCTCTCCTCGGGGCGGTGGCGTCGCCACTCCGCGCGCAACGCTCGGTGTACGTCGAGGATCTCACGTGGCCCGAGGTGCAGCACGCCGTCGCGAACAAGGCTAGCGCCATCATCTATGTAGGGAGCACCGAGCAGAACGGTCCGCACATGGCGATCGGGAAGCACAACTTCATCGCCCGATACCTGGCCGGAGCAATCGCCATCAAGCTGGGGAACGCGATCGTCTATCCGACGCTTCCCTTCGCGGTTACGGGAGATCTGGAGAAAAAGACCGGCCACATGAGATTTCCCGGGTCGGTCTCACTCACCCGAGGTACGTATGGAGCGGTCGTGCACGACGTCGCGTTGAGCGCGGTTGACGCGGGCTTTCCCAACGTCTTCATCATGGGAGATCATGGCGACGGCCAGGACGTGCTCGCCGCGGTCGTGAAGCAGCTGGACGCATCCTCGAAAGCGAAGGGCATTCGAGTGTTCTACGTGCCCGACGTCTACTTCAAGGAAAAGCAGCAGGCACACGCGTACGAAGCGTCGCACGGACTTCCGACCCACGACGTGCACGCCGGGACGGACGACACATCGGAGCTCATGGCGCTCGATGCGCCGCATCGCTGGATCCGCGCCGACAAGCTGGCGCCGAGCGAGGGAGCGAAGACGGCGGTTACAGGTGTCGATGGCGATCCGACCAAGGCTTCACCCGCTCTGGGAAATATCTTCCTTCAGTTCAAGATCGACGACGCGGTGGCGCAAATCCGTACGCTGCTAGCCTCTCGTTAGCTTTTTCCGCGCGGCGCAGGCCCGCTATGTGCCAGAAGATACTCTTGGATCTGTTGCTCAGGGGCGGAGGGCCGATGAAAGAAGACATCCAGAAAATCGAGGAGCCGTACGGGCAGCGCAGAGCGACTGTGCGAGCGGGCATCATTCGACGTATCCGCCCTACGTGTCCTCACCTGCCGGAGGACGAATTCCTCGCGCTCGTCGACCAGATGGTAGACCGGCAGCTAGATTTCGAGGTGAAGGGAATCTCATTTCGTCGGCAAAGCTAAGGAGATTGTGATGAGTGGAAGCGTTAGACTCGGATTGCCAGCGCTTGTAGTAACTGCGGCGTGTGCATTGACCGTTGCAGCGTGCAGTGGAAAACCCGACACCAGCAGCACCGATTCGCTGTCAGCGAGCAGTACAGCCAGCAGCACCTCGGCCGTCAACCCCGACGCGCCGTTGACGGTTCGCGGCACGGTCGCGAGCATTTCGGCGACCAGCATCGTAGTGAAGACCGACACAGGCAAGGTCACCGTCGCGCTCACCGCGCCGTTTCAGGTTTATTCGCGCGCGCCCGGGAAGCTCACCGACGTAAAGGACAACACCTTCATCGGCGTCACCACTGTGAAGCAGCCCGACGGCGCTGAGCGCGCGACGGAGATCCACATCTTCCCCGAAGATCTGCGCGGAATGGGGGAGGGAAGCCGGATGATGACGCAAAGCATGGGAAGCGCTGCCAGCCGGATGACGAACGGCGCGGTGACGAGCGGAACGGGAGCGCAATCGCGTATGTCGAACGGCGCCGTCGCCAAGGCGAGCGATTCGACACTGGTCGTTCAATACGCGGGTGGTTCCACGACGGTGACAGTGCCGCGCAATACTCCGGTGACCGACCTCAAGGCGACTTCGAGATCGTTGAAAGCGGGCGATCAGGTGGTTTTGGTTGCGAAGAAGGAAGCGGACGGATCGCTGTCGTCGAGCAAGGCGCTGATCGCGGGTAAGTGACGCATCGCCGTTGAGGCGCCGCGTTCGCATTCAGCGCGATCTCGCTTCCACCGCCATCTCGATGCGCGCGAGGCGGTCGTTTTCCACCGCCGGCGGTAGCGCCCTGTTTCGTTGACCGATCCGCTTTATCCAGACGGCCGCGATCGAGATGGCCGTTATCGCGATGGAGCCGAAGAAGGCGACCGCCATCACCGCCTGAGCTGCGTTGGGATCCATATGTGCTCCGTTACTATAGTGAGTCTAATAATATCTACGGTGTTCCCTCGTCCCCGGTTGCAATGCCAGTAAGCTGCGGTCATTTCGCCCGGGCATCGAGGACCTTACCGGTGTCATTACCCAGAACGCTCTTCACGTAAGCCTTCGCGACGACCGCGGCAGCGAGCCCCTGTTCCGGATTCATCCCCATTGCCTCGAGGGTTTCGCTCACCCACGGCGGGCTCACCACGTTGATCCTGATGCTTCGCGGCATCTCGATCGCGGCTCCGCGCGTGAATCCTTCCAGCCCTGAATTCACGAGACTTATCGCCGCACCGCCGGCCATCGGCTCCTGCGCGAGCACTCCGCTCGTGAGCGTGAATGAGCCACGATCGCGAACGGCGTCTAGGCCCAGCGTCACCAGGTGAACCTGACCCATCAGCTTGTTCCGCAGTGAAATGTCGAAGTCTTCCTCCGACAGCTGTGCGAATGGTTTGAATGCCGCGACCCCGGCGCACGAAACCACGGCATCGATGCTCCCGATCGTTTTGTAGAGCGACTCGATCGAGTCCGTCGACGTGAGATCGACCCTGTATTTGCCGGACTTGTGGCCCACGGAAATGACTTCGTGGCCCGCACCGAGCGCCTTCACCACCGCGGACCCAATGGTGCCCGTGGCTCCAATGACAGCAATTCGCATTCGACTACTCCTGATTATTTTGTGTTGACGAACGACAACTGGAGCGACTGATGAAAGATGTCACTCGGGCCGCGCTCGGCCTATGGGATAACTTCTACGTGATCGTCGGGTCGTCCGGCGCGGTGCTGACCGGGCTTCAGTTCGTCGTCATCGCCCTGATCGCGGAGTCGAGGCAGGCGGCGTCCCAAGACACGATTGAAGCGTTCGGATCGCCCACGATCGTGCATTTCTCCGCGGTGCTGGTGGTTGCTTCCGTACTATCGGCGCCATGGTCGTCGCTCTACACGCCTGCCGTCCTGCTGGTCATCGGCGGAATTGCTGGATGCGGTTACATCACGAGGGCGTTTATGATCGCGCGTCGGCAGAGCGGTTACGAGCCCGTGCTCGAGGACTGGATCTTCCACAACATCCTGCCCTTCGGCGGATACGCGGCGCTGGTGGAAGCGGGCGCGACGCTCAACGCCACACCGAATCCGCTCTCTTCGTGGTAGCTGCCGTGCTGCTGCTCCTGCTCATAACAGGAATGCACAACGCATGGGACACGGTCACGTTCCTCGCGACCCGGGATTCCCAAAACGATGCGAGCAAGTAAACGCGCCCGGGAGCGGGTTACGCCGCCGACGGATAGTCGATGTATCCTTCCGCAAACCCGGTAGGGCCGGGAGCATAGAATGTCGCGGGATTGGGAGCAGCCATCTCGATGCCTTCTCTCAGCCGTTCCACAAAATCAGGGTTCGAGATGAATGGCCGACCGACGGCAACGAGGTCGGCCTTGCCGGTCGTCAGCACTTCTTCGATCGCGTTGAGTGTGTGATAGCCGCCGTTCAGAATCAGCGTGTTCGTAAACGCGCGCCGAATTGCCGGCAGACTCCGGGCAGCGTCAGTGCCGTGCCGAGCGGGATCTATAAGATGCACGTACACCACGCCGATTTTTTGCAGCTCCTTCGCGAGGTACGTGTACGCTTCCTCGATTTCGGGATAGTGCGCGAGATCGCCGGCCTTGCTCCACGGCGACAGACGGATTGCGGTCCGGTCCGCGCCGATCGCGTCGGCAATGCCACGCACAGCCTCGAGTACGAAGCGGGAGCGATTCTCGATGCTGCCGCCGTACGCGTCCGAGCGCTGGTTGGACGCGGGGTGCAGGAACTGCTCGAGCAGATATCCGTTTGCGCCGTGCAGCTCCACGCCGTCAAAGCCGGCTTCAATTGCCAGACGCGCGCCCTTAACGAATTCATCCTGCACTTTGCCCGCTTCCTCCAGACTCAGCGCTCGTGGCTCGCCATTCGGCTGGAGCTGCGCCTGATCCGTCCACATCTGACCGGCGGCACGAATGGCGGAGGGAGCGACGCCTTCCGCACCCTTCGGCAGATTCAGCGCGTGGAAAATCCGCCCCGTATGCATCAGCTGGATGAAAATGTGCCCGCCCTTCGCGTGAACGGCGCCGGTGACTTTCCTCCAGCCTGCCGCCTGCTCTCTATTGTATAAGCCGGGAATGCGCGCGTAGCCCGATCCGTTCGGTGACGGCGTCGTTCCTTCAGTGACGATGAGCCCCGCTCCCGCGCGCTGGCCATAGTAGGTCGCCATCATCTCGTTTGGAATGCCGCCAGGTGCGCGACTCCGCGTCATTGGCGCCATCACCACGTGATTGGCGAGCGTGACTCGCCCGAGCTCATACGGTTGGAAAGTCCTGAACGACATTAGAGAATGCTTCTAGATGGATTGGCCGCCCGAGACCTCGATGCGCTGGGCATTGATCCAGCGATTGTCCTCGGCCAGGAGCGACGCGATCATGGGGCCGATGTCGTCGGGCTGGCCGACGCGGCCGAGGGCCGTCATGCCCGTGATGATCTTGTTGAGCTCGGGGTTGTCGCGAACCCTGCCGCCGCTGAAATCGGTCGCGATCGCGCCGGGTGCGACCGTATTCACGGCGATCCGGCGCGGGCCCAGCTCCTTCGCGAGGTAGCGCGTGAGAACCTCGATCGCGCCCTTCATCGATGCATACGGCGCGCTCTCCGGTATGACGATACGCGTCAGGCCCGACGAGATCATCACGATCCGCCCGCCGTCGTTGATTAGGGGAAGGAGCTTCTGCGTCAGGAAGAACACGCCCTTGAAGTGGACGTTGTACAAACTGTCCATCTCGGCTTCCGTCGTCTTGTCGAACGCGGCGTGGTGTGATGTTCCGGCGTTGTTGATCAGATAGTCGAAGCGCCCGGCGCCCAGCTCTCCGAGCGCATTGCGCACGCTATCCACGAAGGCGTCGAAAGACGCGACGCTGCCCGTGTCCAGCCGCAGGGCGACGGCCTTTCGTCCCAGCTCGGCCACGAGGCCAACGACCTTGTCGGCTTCCGCCTTGTTGGTGTTGTAGGTGAAAATCGAGTCGATGCCACGCTTCGCGAGGCTGAGCACGGTGCTGCGACCGAGGCCGCGACTGCCGCCTGTGACGATCGCGATGTTGTTTCTGTTCACGTTAGGCGTGTTCGCGATCGAACGCCGGGACTTTGAATTCTGCCCCCAGCGTCAGCCCAGCGAAGACCGCGTGAAGCGCCGGAACAAATTGCTCCAACCCTTGCCGCTCGTAATCCACGACTGCTCATTTGCCGCGCGCAGTCTCGCCTCGGTCAGTCCAACGGTGCGACGCGTCCGCGGTTTCGCCACGCCGGGCTCGACATCGTTGATCTTGTTGAGTGCTTGCTGCTTCTTGGCCGGCGTTGGCCGCTTCTCAGCGTGGCTGCGCGACGGCATCAAACGCTGCATCAGGCTTTTTTTCATTTAGTTAGTGCTCTCAGTTGGCTGTGTACCGCTTTTGTAAGGCACTTTCGTGTCCAGCCTTGGCGCACAAACGGCCGCGTTGAGTGCCACCAGCTCGTCCGCTGCCTGAAGGGGCACCGTGACTACCGTCCGGGCACGTCGATCTGGAAGAGTCGCGGCCACAACTTTCCGGTCGTGATGAGCTGACTCTTCACCGAATCGAATGCGATGCCGTTCGCCACGCCGCCGCGATTGGCCACATCACGACGCTCGGCAGGACTAAGCAGATTTCCCACGTCAACCCACCCGACGACGCGGCCCGTCGCCGGATCGATGCGCGCGATCAGATCGGTCTGATACACGTTCGCCCATAACTCGCCCCGAACCCACTCGAGCTCGTTGAGCATCCAGACGGCACTGTCCCCCTCGAGCACGTGGATGGTGCGCAGCTCCCGAAAGCCTTTGGGATCCTCCACCCGAATGCGACTCGTGCCATCGCTCATGTAAAGCACACGACCATCACTCGCGAGTCCCCATCCTTCGCCAGTATATGTAAAGCTGTCGATTGGACTGAGAGTGGCAGCGTCGTAGATGTGGCCTCGGCCTCCCCGCCAGGTGAGCTGGTAAATCCGGTTGCCGACCGCGGCGATTCCTTCTCCGAATTCCGTGGCTGGCAGAGAGACCTCGCGGTCAACTTTGCTCGTGGTCAGATCGAGCGTTCGCACCTGGGACTGCCCGAGCCTCCCGGTGCTTTCCATCAACTGCCCGCGATAGATCAACAATCCCTGCGTGTACGCCGACGTATCGTGCGGCCAGCTCCGAGTGGCGCGAGCAATGACGCGGGGAGTGCTACTATAGAAGGGAACTGCAGGAGGCCGCGCGTCGGCATTCGTGGGAGGAGGGGTGAACATTCCCGGAGGCAGCGCCGGCGAGCCCTGCGTGTCGCCGTCAGAGCCGCCGCCGCATCCGAGGAGCACCATCGCGGCCAGAGCACTGAAAAATGTGCTGCATCCCGGTGCGGTCAACATGAATGAGATTTTAGAAGCCGGGTTTCAGGCGTAGGACGGCAAGCGGGCAGATATGTCCGCCGTCGCCTTTTCTAACATTGTGCGGAACACCGAAACGCGCCAGTAGTCCGTCGCGGTCCGCTTCCCTTCAATTCCAGCTGAAGCCACTGCGAGCGCGCCAGTACTCAGTCGAGCTGATTGAAAATGCTCGGAGCTGCTCCTCGAGCTCGGCGTCGTAGCCGAGTCCGAGTGCAGCGGCATTCGCCTGGATCTGGTCAATGGTTGCGGCTCCGCTCAAAACGATATCTGCCCACGGCCGCGCGAGCGCGGCGGCGAGCGCAAGCATCTCGATCGTGGTGCCACGGCTTTCCGCAATCACTCGGATTCGTGAGACAAGCGGAGACAGCACCGCCTCACTTTCAAGATTTCCATGGGTCAGCCGCCCGTTGGCGAGCGCCTCCTTCACGACGACTCTCATCCCGGCGGCGTGTGCGTCGATCAACGCCGCCTCGGCGCCTCGCTCAAAAACATTCCACGTCGCCTGCACCGAATCGAAGACGCGTTCGCCGTCGCGCCGCACCTCGAGAGATTGTCGAATCGCGATGTCCTGCCCGGGTCCGCTGACAGTCAGTCCCGCCTTGATGCCCTTGTCTCTCAATCGCGCGATTGCATCAATGAGCGCGCCATCCTCCAGCGTTTTGCTCTCCGCGGTTACGGAATGGATTTGATAGAGCGATAGATAGGGGCCGAGTCGATCGATGCTCTCGGCGAGCTGACGAGTGAATGTTGCCAGCGAATGATCCTTGACCTCGTGCTGGGCGGCGTTCGTCGCCCAGCCGGCGGTGTACGTGTATCCCCACTTCGATGCAATCGAAAGTTCACTAGGCGCGATTTCGCGTCGGTTCAGCCACGAAGCGACAAAATCCTCTGCTCGGCCGTACGATCGCGCGACATCGATGTAGCGCACTCCCACGCCAAACGCCGCATCGAGCACGGCGTCCGCGTGAGATTCCATAGCTGGAAGAGAGTAGTCGCCGCCGAGAGCCACTGCGTGATTCAGCGTTACATATCCCGGGCGTCCGAGCGCGGCAGTTCCGAGCCCAAGTTGCGCAGGCATTGGGGGAAGATAGCGTCTTTGATGGGGCGAGCCCTCGGTCCTTCCCAGTCTAGCGATCGTAGAGCCGGACTGTACGTTGTCCCAATGCGAGTCGTCGTCCTCGGTGGAACCGGCCACATCGGCACATTCCTAATCCCTCGTCTGGTCAACGCGGGCCACGATGTCATTGTCGCCAGCCGCGGCAAGCGCGAGCCGTATCGCCCGCATCAAGCGTGGAGCGCGGTACGGCGGATCGAGATCGATCGCGACGCCGAGGAGAAAGCCGGGACATTCGGCTCGCGCATCGCTGCGCTGGAAGTCGATGCTGTCGTCGATCTCATCTGCTTCACTCCGGCCAGCGCGCAGCACCTGGTCGACGCCCTGCAGCCGCGGCGTACGCTATTGCTCCACTGCGGCACGATGTGGGTGCATGGGCGCCCGACCACTGTTCCGGTAACCGAAGACATGCCACGCCATCCGTTCGGCGAATACGGAATTGAGAAGGCCGCCATCGAACAGCTCTTGCTCGACGCCACTCGGCGCGGTGATGCGCGCGCAACGGTGCTGCATCCTGGTCATTTAGTGGGGCCCGGATGGAATCCCCTTAATCCAGCCGGTCATTTCAATCCCGATGTGTTCACACGCATCGCTCGCGGTGAGGTGCTCGTGCTGCCGAACGAGGGAAGGGAGACCGTGCACCACGTGCACGCAGACGATGTCGCGCAGGCTTTCGAGCTCGCGCTCGCCCATCCCTATAAAGCGGTTGGTGAAAGTTTTCACGTCGTCTCGCCGGCGCCAATGAGGCTGCGCGCGTACGCAGAAGCAATGTTCGCGTACTTCGGAAAGACCCCGCGGCTCGAGTTCCTACCCTGGGAGGAGTGGCGACACACGGTGACCGAAGACGAGGCCGCGGCGACGTGGGACCACATCGCGCATTCACCCCACGGGAGCATTGCCAAAGCGCGGGAAAGACTTGGATACGCACCGCGCTATACCTCGCTCGAGGCGGTGATCGAGTCTGTCTCGAGTCGAGCGACCTGAGGCCGCCCGCATTCTCGTCAGCAAGGACCGTTTATCAATGCAGTTGGTTAGAGCCCTCGATCCTCTTCTGTGTGAACAGCGTGTAAACAGTGTGCCCAATCGGTTGCGGCCTGGAAAGACTCAGCGAACCTTTGTCGTCAGCATGTTGGCCGATCAGATACTCCTACCTTACGCCTGGCACCTCGCACCTTCCACGTTACTCTTCTCGCTGTGGATTTTTCTGTCCAACTGATGAGGGTTTCCAGAGTCGCATGAATTTCCCCCGCCGAGTCGTCTTGTGCGCGCCGTTCGTCCTCGCCGCGCTCGCAGTCATCGATTGCCGCAACGCAAGCCGGAACGCCACTATGGTTTCCTCGCACGCCTGGGTCGCGACACGATCTCCGTAGAGAGCGTAACTCGCCGCGGAAACACTGTCGTCATCGACGGCGTGGACCGCTTCCCGCGCGTGCGCCGGCGGCATACGGAGATCGAGCTCGGCGCCGGATCCACTATCAGGCACCTCGCGATGGACATCCATTCGCCGAGCGAGCCGGCGAATATGCGTGAGCGACGCGTGACCGTGGACTCGGTGCACATCGTTAAGACCGATGGCGCGGGCACTGTACGGCGCAATTTCGCGACGAACGGCGCCGTCGCCATGGCGCACGTTCCCCAGATGTACAGTCTCTACGAGCTCTACTTCGACGCCGCGTTCGCGCGCTCCGTAGCCCTCTTCTCACTCGTTCGGGTACGTGAGATCCCCGCATGCTCCATTGAAGTAGAGCGCTGGATGGAGTCCGGTCTGCAGAAGCGCGTGCATCATTTCATGCTCTACCAGGGTTTTGTCCTGGGCGTGCGCCGTGGCGAGCACGATCTTGTTCCCGTCCTCAAACCAGTAACCCCAGAAATCATGTCCCTTCACTGGGAAGTCATAGCCGCCGACCTCGTAAAAGCTCACCGCGCTCAGTGTGCCCCACATTCCCGAGCATGCCTCGAGGTCGCTCCACCACTGAGCGTATTGAGCGCTCGGCTCGACCCTGACGGCGAGCGCCAGGTCGACGCTCGGCGCGGTGATCCGGTCGGGATGGCACGCCACGCCAAGAAATGAGACGAAGATCAGCAACCGTTTCATCGTGCATGCTTCACGGCCCGCGAGCGCTACTGGACCGTAAGGGTCCCGGTCATGCCAGCGTGAATCGTGCAGTGGAAGCCAAACGTGCCGGCGGTATTGAAGACACGGGTGTGAGTCGTTCCGGTGTCGAAACTCAGCATGTCCCCTGTCCCATCCCCCGCAGCCGCCGCCGTTCTTCCGGTAGCGTCGTCCCAGACGACGGTGTGTCCGATCCCCGAGCTGTTTTGCCAGGTAACAGTGGATCCGACAGCAACCGTTCGCGAGGTAGGTAAAAAAGACCTCGCGGCCATGCAGAAAGTGCCGGCCGGACACGTGCCACCGCCGCCGCCGCCGCCGCCACCAGTGCCTGTCACCGAACCACCACCACCGCCGCAGGCAGCAACTCCCATCGCCAGGGCCAGCGCGCCGAGCAATCCAGATATCCTTCGCATACTCTCTCCTTGAACTGAATCCAGTAGACCTTCAGCGACGGGTGTCGTCTCGCCCGGGGTCGGGCGTAATCCTAATAAGCGGCCCGGGAAGGACTAATGCAAAGGCGGGCTCGGCCAGAGTATGGCTGAAGCCCGCCGGCAACATCCATGGCTATGTGAGCGAACGCTTTCAGTCGGCCACTAATCGACGGGCGCTGAGGGGTGACGGCGGCTGTCGAGTTCGGTAAAGCAGTGGGTTTATCAAGAGCAAGACTCCGAGCTTGTGGATTACCTGCGCGACTCTGCGCGTCCCTCGAGTCGCGGCAACTTTGTCGGCCCGAAGCCCACGTTGTGCTCCGCGTCGATCGTCAGCTGGTCACCGTGAAACGCGAAGGTGACCGTCGAGTAGTACGGAGTCTCGGGCGCGACGATCTTGAGAGTGAACACGCTGTCTGCCGTCCAGGCACCGCTCAGCGCGACGGCGGGCTTCACCGGAACGGCGAGCAGTCGCCCCATCCCGTTTGCGAATCCAGTGGGACTCGGCACCCACGCGCCGACGCCAAACGGCGTACGCATCTTGCTGAAAATCAATTGCGGCGGGATCGGCGTCTGGGTGCTGCCCATCGTGCCGATCGTCCCCACAAGGCCTGACGACACAACGCCTGACCCAGTGCGTACTACGATCGCTGGCGTGCGCGACGTGAAGTCGAGCGCGATGGCCTTGAGCCCGCGGTCGTTGTCGGCGAGCGTGTACCAGCGGCGCGAGACCTTCGCGGCGAGTGGAGACGTCGCGCGTCCGGCGGGGGTGCGCACCATGAGCGAAGAGAGCCTCGCCTGCAGCGCGCGCTGCGCGGCGGGATTGGAAGCGAGTGAATCCGGACGCATCGCGGGCAGCAGCTTGTCCCAGACGATGTTCATCACCGACTGCATGTCGCGCACACCGCTAGTGATCGCGACGACGGCGTCGTACTCCGGCAGGATGAGCATGTACTGACCGAACGCGCCGTCGCCGCGATAGCCGTGGCGCGAGCGCCAGAACTGATAACCGTATCCCTGATCCCAATCACTCGCTGGATCGGAGCCGTTCGACGTCTGCCGCGCAGTGGCCGAGTCCACCCACGCCGCGGGGAGAATGCGCGCGCCGCTCCACTCGCCGCGTTGCAGATACAACAGATCGAGCTTCGCGATGTCCTCGGTACGTACGTTCAGCCCATAGGCACCGGCATCGATTCCCTCGGGACTCGTGACCCACGTCGGCCGCTCGATGCCGAGCGGCGCGAGAACGCGGGGCTCGAGGTAGTCGAGCACGGTCTGGCCGGTCGTCTTCTGCACGATGGCCGAGAGCATGTAGGTTGCCGGCGAGTTGTAGAGGAAGTGCGTGCCGGGTTTGTAGGGCACCGGGTGTGCGAGAAAACGGTGGACCCACGTCTGGCCGTTGAGCGCCGGGTTGTTGGATAGGATCGGTGCTTCAGTGATCTGGCCGGTGCTCATGCGCAGCAGGTCGCGCACGCGCATCTCGCGGAGGTTGGCTGACACGGAGTCAGGCGCATCGCCGGGAAAGAACTTGAGCACCGGGTCGTCGAGCGAGAACTTGCCGTCTGTGACGGCGAGCCCCACCGCCGTCGACGTGAAGCTCTTGCTCAGCGAGTAGAGCACGTGCGGCGTGCGCGCGTCGTACGGCGCCCACCATCCCTCGGCGACGACGCGTCCGTGTCGCACGATCATGACGCTGTTCATGGCGTCGATCGCGGAATCAGCGGCTTGTACGAAGGCGAGGACGGCGCTGGACGAGATCCCCTGCTGTTCGGGGGTGCTTCGTGGGAGCGCGGTGCCCGTTTGCGCGTACAGGCGCGTGGCAGCGACGAGCGAGAGTACGAGGAGCAGCGGGCGAGCGTTCATGGCCGGAAAGTTATCCCGTAGGACCGAGGTCCGGGACCAAGTGCATTGATAAACGCCGACTGATCGAGGATCGATTGACGTTCATACGTAAGGCGACGTATGGGCAGAAAACCGTTTTGGCAGTAATCTTCAGAATTCGTTGTGGGCGTCCCGACTGGAGCTCATCACACGACAAGGAGAGCAAATGATATTGTCACGCCGGCGAACGATCGGGATTGTCAGTGCCGTGGTGGTCCTTATGGCGTTGGGCTTCCTGATCGTCTACCCAGGTGGGCGAGGCATTGTAGGCGATTATCGGCTCGTTCAGGCTGATAGCCAAACCTACGAGCTCGATGACACGACCCAGCCCGAGAATCAGATTGGCAATTCAGGCGCAGTCGTGCGGATCGGATGGGACAGCAACAATATCCTGGTGAAGCGTCTCGCGTCTCCCACTCGCGGCACGCCGTGGTCCAACGACGCGGGATGGTCGTTGATCGACGTAGAGCACAGGAAAGCTCCCGAGGTGGTTACGGATGCGCAGATCCAACAGCGCGCGGATCTCTCTCGCATAACCACCTATAGATCCGATTCCGCTTACGCACGTGGTCGCTGGTGGTAGTGTCGAATGGACTTCACCGCCAGCTAAGGCGGGACCTGTCGCTTGTACTGTATCTGCCTGCCATCGGCGGACGTCACCGTCAGCACTCCCTTGTCGATCGAGTACGCACGCTCGGCCGAGCTGCCGTTGAGGGTCACGGTCAGACGTCCGCCAGAGGCCGTCCAGGTTCCGGAACACGACATCCTCGGCAACCGAAACAATCCGCGGCCGTTCTGCCCGAACGCGACGAATTGGACAGCGCCGAAGCTGTCGGCGAACCACCACACTCCCCCTATCGTATTGTCATGGGGTGCCGCGGAGTGCACCCTCATCATCACCAGATCTTTGCCCAACAAGTCGGTGCCTGTCCGGTAGAGGGTGTCGTGTGATATGCGTATCGAAGTCGTATAGTCGGGAGACTTTCCACTCAGATCCACGAAGCTCGTTCTGAGCCGGCTGCCGTCGACCGCGTACTCGAGACCGGCCATCACGCCGAGTATCGACGTGAACGAACCGTCGGATCCGAAATCCAATTTGGACCCGAGACTGTTGTGGGACGGCAAAGTTTCCCAGCTTCCAACGATCGGGTTCGACGGATCGGGTGGTGCGACATCGAAGGGAGAATCAGGATCCAGTGGAGTGAGCGCGAGGTCATCGAGCCAGACGCTTCCTTTG
The DNA here is from genome assembly GCA_039936175.1 of Gemmatimonadaceae bacterium. Lineage (GTDB taxonomy): Bacteria > Gemmatimonadota > Gemmatimonadetes > Gemmatimonadales > Gemmatimonadaceae > UBA4720. The sequence goes on from JBDTIV010000038.1 coordinate 24,885, forward strand.
CATCTCGCATTAATCGACACCTTCCGCCATCGTCTGACAAGGGCGATTCGATCAATTACCGAGGAACCAAATGCACGCTGAATTTCTGGTGTTGCGGTTCATTCACGTCGTCGGCGCGATCGCGTGGGTGGGAGGCGGAGTCTACTTCGCCTTCTTTCTGGTTCCGGCACTTTTGTCGATCCCGGCGCTAATTCCACAGGTGATGGAAGGGCTTGGACGTCGCAAGGCATTCACAGTCCTGCCGACGATTGGACTATTGGTGGTGTTGAGCGGCGCCCGCCTCCTGTGGATCGATTCCGCCGGTTTCTCGGAGAGCTACCTCTCGACCGCCACCGGCAGGGCGTTCTCCATTGGAGGTTCGGCCGGAATCCTTGCATTCATCGTTCAGGTTTTCATGCAAATGCCGGCGGCTCGCAGACTGGGAAGGATCGCGGCGGCGCTGGCCGGGTCGCCGACGGCGGACGAGCGGCAGCGTCTCAGCGACGAGGCTGATCGCGTGAGACGTAGAAATAACATCGCGATGTTGACTGCGGTCTCGCTGGCGTTGATCGCGGCCACGGCGATGTCGATCGCGCGATACGTCTGAGCGACGACTCGGCGCTGCTTCAGTGGCCCGATCGTTACTCAGCCGCCACCATCGCCGTTGCGATCGCCGTGTTGTCCAGTTTCGGTCGTGAAGGAAACACGAGGCGGCGATTGAACTCTCGAGCATGAAGCTCGTCGTCTTCAGCAGGTGCCGAGTGACGGTGCCAGTGGTGAGGTCTTCCATCGCGGGGCTAATCTAGCTTTGGCCATTACCTGGGGGAGGAAGCGATTGAACTCTTAGGAAGTTTTCTTCAACTGCCTCAGCGATGCGAAGACATCCAACTGAAGACCGGCCGCATTCCTCGAGACGGGAAGTTCATCGAAGTGCCGATGACTGCGCTCAGAACCCGTGCGGTCGCATACAGTGTACGCTCGGGGACTGTTAGAACACGCGACACGTGATAGAGAAGTGACCTACAGGTGATACGAAACTGGCATTGTATGAAAGAATTCCAACACGTACCGTGGCCTCACTCTAACAGTGGGGGAACAATGCTTGTTGCAATCTCTATTGGGCTTGGCCGAGTCATCCTCATCTCGAATTGAGGAATGCGCTCGACCACTAGGCCGACGGGTGGCGAGTGGTTGTACCAAATCATCGGCACAAACCCTCCACATGGAGTAACACCATGAAGAAGCTCCTCGCAGTTCTGGCGCTTGCAGCTCTCACAGCAGCTTGCTCCACCAGCAGCCCGACAGGTCCGCAGTCTGGCGTGAAGGCTACCCCGGGACACATCTCGAACAGTCGCTACATCCTTATCAGCGGCGCAACACCACGCCCGGGATGCACAGACGGTGGAGACGGCTACCAGTATTGCAGTCCACAGTAGGCAGAAGGCGAACGGTGCCTACTGTCTGGTTGAAATTGGCAAAATCTCAGGCAGTAGAAACCGCCGCTGTTCCAATGCATCCCTCGGAATCGAAACGAGAACCTGCCGATTAAGAGTCGGCTGCTCTAGCCAGTTGAGCCAGGGTGCTCTGTTCACTCACAGCCTTTACTCTCATTCGAGAGTGAACAATTAAAACCAGAGTGAACAACGAAGCTCGTTGTCTTCAGCAGGTGCCGAGTGACGGTTCCGGTGGTGAGGTCTTCCATCGCGGTGCTAATGTAATCGCCGAGGCCATGACGGGGTGAGCGGAATGCACATCGACCATCGGAACTATTTCGGCGGCTTCTCGCGGAAAATCTTCTGCGCAGTCGCGAGCGCATCCTTCGCCGGCACCGCGACGTCCGGCTTCACGCCCACGCCTTCCCAGTTTGTGTGTGTGATCGGATTGACCGCGCGCGCGAAGGGCACGCCGATCATGAAATGCTCGTCGATGCGGTGACCGTTGACGGGGTGGGCCCCACCTCCTGTCGTCTCTCCGACGATCGTCGCGCGTTTCAGGTTCTTGAGATTGTACGTGAATTCCTCTGCTCCCGAAAAAGTCCGCGCCGAGGTCAGCACGTAGACCGGCTTCGTGCCACCGAACCGCCGGCCGAGCACCATGGCGCGCGTCCAGAACTCTTTGGTCGAATTGGTGCGGCGCGTCCAGAGATCGTTGAGGTGCGTGCGGCGGTCGAAGAGATACGACGACACGAACGCAACCATCGCCGGGTTGCCGCCGCCGTTGTCGCGGAGATCGATGATCAACGCCCGGGCGTTAGCGAGAAACGTCATCGCCGCCGATGCAGTCGGTCCGCAGATGTCGGGATCGGCGAACATGTTGAATTTGAGGTAGCCGACATTGCCTTGCAGCACCTCTGCCTTCACGAAACCGCAGTTCATTCCTGTCAGAAAATCCCGCTCACGGGCAACATCTTCCGGCGAGGGTCGCGGTTCCGGCGCACCCGCTGGACGCGGCTTTTCGGCAGGCAAAGGCCGCGCGCTGTAGTTCACGCGCAGGTGTTTGTCGTGCGCAATCCCGGCCAGGTCGTCGTTCAGTCTCATCGCGAACATGAGGCCGTTCGTAGACGAGTCATACTCCCCGCGCGCCAGACGAGCGCGCAACGAGTCGCCCATCTTCTTCGCTGCATCGGGGAACACGTAGAAGGTATCGAGCAGGGCAGCAGTTCCAGCGATTGCGCGCGCGCGAGCTGCCGCATCTATGTGTAGAGCCGCTGTCGACGCATTTGGTCCAATCGCCTGGAGTTCACGCTGTGTCACGCGTACCGGGTCCGTCGCCGATACGTCGATCACACCGTATGCGACCATCGGGCTCTTCCGTTCCCGCACGGTAAATTCGAGGTGTCGTGCCTCACTGCGCTCGATGCCGAGCAAGTCGAAGCCACCGGTCTGCTCGCGGAATCCGACCTCGTCCTCCACCGTCATATCCGGCTGGAATCGACGGGAGTACGCGCCAAGCCGCGCGGTGTCGCCGCTGTTGAACGCATCGAGCCACGTCTGCAGCGCCTCGCCCGCCGATGTTTTCGGAATCGCCGTGACGACCGGTTGGCGAGACGTCGTCGCTGGTACCTGCGCGCCGATGGAGTTTGCCGGCGCGATGATCGTCAGCCACAAGAGGTGACGCATGGCGCGGTAAAGTTTAACGTTCAATGCTACTCCTGCCGCTCGAGGCCAAGAGAGCCGACAATCTCATTCAGCCCTCCCGGCCCGGCGAGGGCGATGTGAACAGTTGCGCCTGGCGCGCGGGCGAGGCAATGCGTGTCGAGGTCTCCCGGTTTGGGCTCAGGCATCCGTATGCACATGATTGGGCCGGCAACGGTCAGTCTGACGGGAGATTGCGCAATCGAGCTGGAACCGAATAATCCGATGAATCCTCTGGTAGTCGGCACCTGGCTCGAGTCCGCGCTGAACGAAAGAAAAAAACGGCCAGTCGGTAGCGGCCAGCGAAGCGATTCACCGCGCCTGAGGTGTATCGGTGCGACGACCCATCGCTGGTCTGGTCTGAGTCCTTCGAATGTGCGTACCGCCTCGAAGACCGTCACCTCCGCCCCCGTCACGCGATCACCAATCTCCACGTCGATACTCGCCTGCCCTGCTCGCAGTGGCCGTAGTCGTCCGTCGCCGTCGAGTGTAGCGATTGTGCTATCGTCAACGCGCAGCCTGGCAGCGATGCGCGTGACGGGATGGCCATCCAAACCAACAGCATCCACGCTCAGCGTGCGCGCGGACTCACCGACGACGAAATTGTGCCAGCCGGCGCTGCGGAGCGTGCGAATCGGCTCGCAGTGGATGACGAAGTCTTTGTTCAGCGTAGCTACTGATGCCCGCACAACCGCGTCACCGCGCTCCTTACACTTTACTACGACACCGGTGGAGACTGGGATGGATACGCCCGACACTCGCCGGTAGCGCACATCGGTCTGGCTAAGACGGTGGCCCGCCGCGTCCAGCACGCGCATCGAGAGCTGGACTGGCCGCAGACTGTTCACAACGATCCCATCAGAGTAATCGATTGCGCCGGCAACGAGGCGCGCTGGCGGACCGTTGCGCGTCACCCACGCAATCGTGATGAGCGAAAGAGTGACCATCGCCGCCAACGTATACGCAGCGAGCCGGGCGCGAGCGGCAGGACTCCCGTTGCGTATCGCGTTCCAAACCACGTGCGGTCCCGACCGCACGATCTCGCGAACGTACCACCCTCTGGCCGCAAGCACTCCTTCGTGCGCCGAGCGATCTGCGTATTCCTCACGAAGATCGCCGAATACGTCACTGAGGAGTGCTGGATCGCAGCCAAGTGAGATCAACACGCGATCCATGTGTGCGGCCGCGTGCGTCTTTGTCCCGCTTGCCGTCACTCGCTGCGGGGAGGGACGCGAGACCATCACGCGAGTCTCGGCCGCAGAGTCTTGCCGACGCCGGCCCAGATTGACGCTGCGTGGCGCTCGGCTTCGCGAAGCGCACGCGCTCCCGCGCCCGTGAGAGCGAAGTGCCGACGCGAGCGTCCACCGCGCACGGGCAGGGGATTGCTGTGACGCGAGGTGAGCAGGCCTTTGTCCTCGAGCCGCTGCAGCGTCGTGTAAACCGCGCCGACCGAGTAATCGCGGCCGGTTCGCGACGCCAGATCGCGGCGAATTGCGAGGCCGTAAGCATCGTTCCCGAGGCGAGCCACCGCCAATAAGGCGGCGAGCTCGAGCGTGCCGAGAGTTGCAGTTGGCATTACTCCCAATTTGTAGAACAAATCATGTCTGCGCAAGCAGGCGGCGCCTCGTACCACGACGCGTTCCCCAATTTGCGCATATTTCTTCCATGCGACTTTTTTCCTGTCTGGGGCTTGTGACCTCCTTCGCCCTGCTTGGCTGCGTGCGCCCACAGAGTCGAGCTCCACTTCCGACGTCCGCCGCATCGCTTGCGCGGCCGGTGCCCGGACCGGTATACCCATCTCCCGAGTTCGCCGCCGCTATCGCGCGGGGAACCCGAACGCGTTCTGGCCGTCCGGGCGCGGAGTATTGGGTGCAACACGCACGCTACTCGATCGACGCGCGGCTCGACCCCACCACCGATCGCCTGACGGGGCACGAGCGCGTCGTCTATATCAATAATTCGCCGGACACGTTGCGACGGCTCGCCATCCACCTCCGACAGAACGCGTTCGCAGCGGGCAATCCGCGACGGCAAGCCGCGCCAATAACTGGTGGCGTTTCGGTCGAGCAGGTTGTGGCGAATGGACGTGTGATTCCCCCGCGGCCAATCGGCAATACCGCCGTGCCAATCACCGACGTCGCGAATCAGCATCTCACCGACGAAGGTGGCTACACGGTGAATGGAACCGTCATGTGGCTCCCGCTCGCCTTACCGCTCGTGCCTCACGACAGCGTTTCTCTCGAGCTCGCGTGGTCCTACGTCCCTCCGGAATCGCCAAGCGATGGACGGCAAGGCCGCGAGGGGCACCACTTGTATTTCATGGGCTATTGGTATCCGCAGGTCGCGGTCTACGACGACGTCCATGGCTGGGTCGCCGATCCGTATCTGCTCGAGGCTGAGTTCTACATGGATTATGCCGATTACGACGTTCGCGTGACGGTACCCCGCGGTTGGGTGATCGGCGCTACCGGTTCGCTGGTGAACGCTGGCGAGATTCTCTCCGCGGCGACACGCACGAGGCTCGCCGATGCACGGCGCACGGGTGCGGTCGTGCACGTCGTCGAACCAGGTGCGTCGTTCGAGTCAGGCGCCGAAGGAACGCTGACCTGGCACTTCGTCGCCCCCGCGGTGCGGGACTTCGCCTGGGGGACAAGCGACCAGTACGTATGGGACGCTACCCGTGCGCTCGTGCGCGATAGTGCTCGAAGCCCAGTCGACACCGTGAACATCTACAGCTTCTATCGCCAAGGTGCGCCGGCAGCCGCGTGGGCAGTCGGCGGTGCGCGTTTCACGCGTGACGCGGTCGAGCAGCATTCGCGCTATCTCTGGCCCTACCCGTGGCCGACGATGACGTCGATGGAGGGAGTGCTGGATAGCGGCGGGATGGAGTACCCAATGGTGACGCTCATGCAGCCCTGGGCGGATACGTTGTCCCTGGCTGGTGACCTCATGCACGAGACCGGTCACATGTGGTTCCCGATGCAGGTCGGATCGAACGAGACGCGCCATCCGTGGATGGATGAAGGCTTCACGCAGTATGACGTTGCTCAAGGGATGCGTCCGCTGTACGGCGAGCCGCGCAGCGGCGGACGGCCCGGGGACTCCGAGCCGGGTCAGCGTACGTTGTACGTTGACGCCGCGCGTGGTGGTCATGACATGACGCTCATGTGGCCGGGGGATCTGTATCCGCAGGAATGGTATTTCATCATGTATTACGACAAGACCGCGGCTGTGCTCGCTGCGCTCCGCGGCTTGTTGGGCGAGGAGACGTTCCATCGCGCTTATCGCGAGTACGGCCGCCGATGGATCGGCAAGCATCCATATCCGTACGACTTCTTCAATACGATGAGCGATGTTGCCGGTCGTGATCTGGACTGGTTCTGGACAACGTGGTTCTACGAGCCGTGGCCGTTGGATCAGGCGATAGCATCGGTCGAGCAGCAGGGCGATTCGACGGCGATCACGATCGAAGACCGTGGCCTCGCGCCAATGCCCGTGGAGCTCGCGATCACGCGTCAAGGCGGCGCAACCCAGCATCTGACGGTGCCGGTCGACGTGTGGCTCACGGGAGCGCGCCGGTACGTGGTGCGCGTCGCAGCGTCGCCGAAGATCACGAGGGTGGTAGTCGATCCCGACGGCCTTTTCCCGGACATCGATCGGGACAATCAGATCTGGCGGTGATCCGGGGAGGACCGAGGGCCGAGGGCCGAGGACCAAGTGCATCTATGTCCGCGATTATCAATGCCGTTGGTTAGAGCCCTCGGTCCCTCAACCGCCCGGATGATACACCCGCTCGATGTGTCCTTTGAGCTGTGAAGGATAGAAGTACACGTCCCTGAGATTCCCGGTGCTGTATCGCTCGGCCTCGTCGTCGAAGTGGGGCGAAGACGGATTACCGCTCTCGCCTCCCGCGGTGATTGCCCTCGCCCTCACGCTGTCGCCGAACTCGATGACGGCAACGAAGCTGTTGCCGCTGGTGCCATACCATTTCTTCGTTCCGGGATAGGCGCGAGCGGCGAACGATGCGAGCGATCCCCATCTTGACGAAGTAAACGGAACCGGAATACTCGGCGCGGCGTCGTCAAACTTTGGCGCGATCTCGTCGTTGATGCGCTGGAATCGATTGATTTCTCCCCACGGCGTCTGCCAGCGACCGAAATCCTGCTCGAGTCTCGTCGTCGCTGCGGCCAGGGACTGAAGGCGCTCCGCATCCGTCGCGCGATCGATCGCGTACGTCTCCGCCGACATCGCGACTGCGCGAGCTTCGGCGCCAACGTGACTCAGGACATCCTCTCCCCAGAAGACGGCGAGTGACGTTGGAATGGAATTGGTCCCCCAGCGGTAGTCCCAGGCGCGCAGCGCACTGATCTGGCCGGCGAGGCTCGCCTTGAGTGGGTCGGTCGCCGGAAGTCTGTCGTAAGACTGGAGCAGCCCCGGAATCATCCGCGCGAACGACGGCAACCAGCTGTCGTACGCGGCCGAGATGAGGGACGCGATGGTGAAATCTCTCTTGCCCGGCAGAACCTTGAGCGCATGTCGTCCGCGCGGCGATTCCTCCGTGCTGATCTCCACATAGCGAGGAAAATCCGAGCGCTTCGGGCTGTATGCGCCCGCCGCGGACCACGGCCAGTTGTTGCTGTTGTACACCCAGCCGTTCGGGGGATTTACCACGTTCGGAGACTCGTCGATTGACAGCACGCCCTTCCATTCGGTGCGCGGATCACTTCCGTCCACGGGACGAGTCCAGTCGAAGGATGTGTCGCGCCTCGGAATGAAATTGGAATGGAAATACGCGATGTCTCCATCGGCGTCGGCGAACGTCGTGTTGTTGGACGAATTGGTGTGCAGCTCCATCGTCTGGCGGAACGACTTGAGGTCCCGCGCTCTCATTCGGGTGAACGACTGGATCAGGGCGTCCATCGGTCGTTGCATCAGTCTCACGCTCACCCATTTCCCGTTCTGGTCGCGCACGATCGGGCCGTGATGCGTATGGAAGATCGTGAAATTCTTTTGCGCCATTCCCTGCGGAGTCCGGTAGCTAATCACGGCTTTGTCCTCCGTTACCCGTCGCCCCACGGCCCCGTAACGATAAGCGAAGTGGCCGCCCCGCCTGGTTACAATCTCCAGATATTCGTCGATGTTGTCGGCGCCGGTGGACGAGTGCATCCAGCCCGCGCGGTCGTTGAAGCCCTGATAGACGAAGAACTGTCCCCACGTCACCGCGCCATAGGCATTCAAGCCCTCCTGACTCGTGACCTGGACTTCGGCGCGGAAGAAAAACGACGTGTGCGGATTGATGAGGAGGAGAGCGTGGTGCGAGAGCGTGTTCGATGGCGCGATGGCAACGCCGTTGGAGCCGCGGTCGGGGGCTGCGGGAGCCGGGAGGCGGGAGCCGGGAGGCGGGATGCGGATTGACGCCGCTGAGGCGACGTTTGGTGTGCCATCTCCGTAAAAGGCGGCGAGCTGGGTCAGGTTGACCGATTCGATATCGGGGCCGATGCTTCCGTCGCTGAAGGCGAGCGGCATCCACGGCTCGAAGCGCGCGATGACTTTCGGCTTCACCTCGGGGTGCCGGTAGAGATAGTAGTTCAAGCCGTCCGCCCACGCGTTCATCACTGATCGGAGCCAGTCCGGGCTCTGCGAGTAAAGCGCCTTGAGCGAATCCGGATTGTTGATCAGCCGCATCCTCAAGTCGCGATAAATCGCACCTTCACCCTCCCACTCGGCGGCGCGTCCCAGCGCGTCGAAGTAATTGGTCTCAACGCGATTGAAGTCGTCCTCCGCCTGCGCGTAAAGGAGACCGAACACCGCATCGGCGTCCGTTTTTCCCGAGATGTGCGGTATTCCCCAGTCGTCTCGGGTAATCGTGACGCTCTGCGTTTCGCGCGACCAGCGGGCCAGGTCATTCCGGGAGGGAGACTGAGCCTGCGCGGCGGCGGCGGTCGAGGCGAGTGTGGCGCAGAGGAAAACGAGCTTGCTGAAAGACTTGGTCATCAGCGAAGGATAGCAGCGGACAATGCTTTCATACACTCTCCGGCGAACGCGGTTGGTCACTGCTTGTAGATCGTTCCGTCCTTCATCACCAGCTGCACCTGGCGAATGGCCGAGATGTCCCTGGTCGGGTCGCCCTTCACCGCGATCAGATCGGCGAGATATCCTTCCTTCACCTGACCGAGCTGTTCGCCCATGCGCAGCATCTTCGCGTCGATCGACGTCGCGGAGCGGAGCGCGGCCACTGGCGTCATGCCGTATGCGACCAGCATTTCGAGCTCCCTGGCGTTGTCACCATGCGTGAATACGCCGACATCGCTGCCGTTGCAGATAATAACGCCGGCATCGAGCGCGGCCCTGAAGCTTTTCTTTTTGGAGAGGATGGACGGCGGATCAGCATCGACGCCCTTCCGCCAGCCGCGGTATTGGAGGATCGCATCGCCGGCGGCGAGCGTCGGAATGAGACAGATTCCGCGCGCGGCCATCATTCTGAAGACTTCCGGCGTGCCATCGTCACCGTGCTCGATCGTCGTGACGCCGGCGAGAATCGCTCGGCGCATTCCTTCGGGCGTCGTCGAATGCACTGTCACCGGCCGTCCCGAGCTGTTAGCGATGTCGACGGCTTCCTTGAGCTCGTCGAGCGTGAACGTCGGCTCCGACTCGCCGTTTGGTCCCCACCGGTAATCGGCGTAGATCTTCACCCAGTCCGCGCCGTGCTTGATCTGATCGCGCACTACCTGCGCCATCTGCTCGAGCCCGCTCGCCTCCTGGCCTCCCTGCGGAATGTCGTTCGTGTACTCGGGAGTGAAGCCAGCCGGCCCATAGGCGCCGGTGGCGACGATCGCGCGGGTGGAGACGAACATTCTCGGACCCGGGATGATGCCCTGATTCACGGCCTGCTTGAGTCCGACGTCCGCGTAGCCGGCGCCTTCGGTGCCAAGGTCGCGCACTGTGGTGAAGCCGGCCATCAACGTCGCGCGCAAGTGATTCACTCCGCGCGCTGTGCGTAGCGCCAGCGGTTCGTGAAGTACCTGATCGTTCCATGAAGTTTCGTTGTACGGATGCAGGAGCATGTGCGAGTGGGCGTCGATCAGTCCTGGCAACAGAGTCGTGCCCGGGAGATCTATCGTCGTCGCACCTGCGGGGGCGCTGATCTGAGCGCGCGGACCGGCGGCGACGATCCGGTTGCCGGTGACGAGCACCGCCCAGCCCGAATGCGGCGCGTCCTCGACACCGTCCCACACGCGATCGGGAAGGAGCAGGGTAGTGGTTGCTGGAACGGCGGACCTCGGGCTCCGGGCTTGTGCCGGAGTTGCGGACGGGATGGCCGCAGCGGCGGCGCTGGCCAGCAGTATCACAGAGCACGCACGCATAGCACGTTCGTGGTAGATCATGAACTGTGGCCTCGGTGGGGACTTCCGATAATCACGACCGAGCGGCGTCGACGCCAGTGCCCGGGCGCGATCTCAGGTGATGTCTTCTATCGTGGTCCCAATGTACTCAACCGGCGCTGCCTCTCCGGGGTCAGGATCGCTCGGCTGCGGATAAGCTTCTCAGAAATCCTCTTCAGCTTCAAAGCGAATGTCCAGGTGCTCGAGTAGCCGATTCTCGATTTGGGTGCGATACGCCTCGTCGTCCAACCTTCCGATTTTTTCCAGCAAACGCAGCTTCGAGATTGACCGGATCTGCTGAATCATCACGATGCTTTCGTAGTCTGGCGTGATTATGCCCTTGGGGATTGCTACCTCGAATGGGTATATCTTGCGCTTCTTGCCCTCTAGTTTCGTTACCGAGATGACGGTGACAACCGGCAGAGAGTCATTGACCCCGTCATTCGAAACAACGATTACAGGGCGACTCTCGCCGCCCTGCTCACTTCCAACGCTTGGGTTTAGATCAGCCCAGTAGATATCCCAGCGCCGGACCGCTCCAGGATAGGCCACTTATCGGGTCGGTAGTCCGTCCCGTAGCGTATTATCAAACGCTCGCAAGTCAGCATTCATGTCCGCCATGAATGCGGGGTCTTTGGCTGCCTCGTCATACGCCGCGTATATCTTGGCGCGACGACGCTCTCGCAAGCTCGAGCGAACGGCGTCCTCGACAAAGGCGTTAGTGCTTTGAGCCTCGCCAGTGCTTACAAGAGTCTTGATCGCTTTCACAATTGATTCGCTCAATTGCAGCGTCAGTTTCTTGAGTGGGTCTTCCGACGAGGACCGTCTACGCCGAATCGGAGCGTGAACTACTGGAAATGCGCCCGAATTCATAAAACCTCCTAAGCCCCAAAAACGATTCACTCTACGTGGCAACCTATTACCAGATAAGACGGGCGTCAAGTATGGTGTTTAGTATTGCTTCAGTCTGGTATTAATAAGACACTGCAGGAGGCAAAGGGTTACCTGCGTCCGGAGGGCCCGGGCGAGATCGTGTGCGGCCTCCGGGCCTTAGCTCGCCGTGAAGGCTCGACCGTAGACAACCCGAAAGAACTTGCCATTAACGTTGCCAATAATTGCCAACAAGGCGAGAGCCCATGTGATCCGTCCCCGGATAAAACCATGCTATTGTGTAGTATACCAGTTAATATTATACTTCACAGGCGTGAAAAACACCCCTATTGACATCCATTTTGTTCGTCTCGCGACCTACGACAAAGCTGCCAAAGGCCTGCTATCGGACGAGGAGGAACGCGCGCTGGAGAATGAGATCGCGCAGAATCCGAAGGTCGCACCGGTCATTATGCAGACGGGTGGCGTCAGGAAGATTCGCATTGCACTGCAGGGTCGTGGGAAGAGCGGAGGTGCGCGAGTACTCTACCTTCACATTCCGGCGGTCGAATTCGTTTATCTGCTCTTTGCGTATCCGAAGAACGTCATCGACAACATCACAGCGGCGGAGAAAAAGATAATTCGCGCACTGGCCGCAACACTAAAGGCAGGACACAAGGGATAACTGCAACACAACACACACACACGACGGAACGTCGGACTATGAAGACCCCCACGAAGGATAACAAGAAGAAGCGGATGAGCACCCCGGTGGGTGCTGCCTTGATCGAAGCGCTAACCGAGGCAGTCGGATTCCAGGCAGGAACCAAGACAGGAGCCACCGTAAAAACGATTTCGGTTCGCCGATGCACTGCGGCGCCTGCCCCCAGGTATGCTGCGAAGGAGATTGCGAAGCTGAGAAAGCAACTGCACATGTCGCAGCCGCTCTTTGCCGATGTCTTAAATGTCAGCCCGGCTTCAGTGAAAGCCTGGGAGCAAGGACAAAACGAGCCGGGCGGGGCAGCGCTGCGTTTGCTCCAAATTGCCGAGGCCCATCCTGAGGTAATCCTGGAACAAGTGCGCTCGGTGGCGTGACGGGGCGAGATATTGTTGTCGATTGCGCCGCAATCACATCCGATCAAGTGCGTAAATCGAGATCACGAAGGCAAGCCATATTTGGAACGGTCAGACAGATACAAACCCGAGTTGGTTGGTCGTCCCCGTCTCATGAGCGAAGCGAATAAGGAACCAGAGCGCGTCCTGCGTCCCGTCATCAAGACTCGAGCGGGCAAGATCGTCGACGGCGCCATCCATCCGCGCGCAGCGAACAAGGCACGCGAGCAAAACCACCTCACTCTGGATCAGTACCTCAACAACGAGTACGACGAAGGCTACTCGACCACTCAGCGCGACTTCGTGGGGCGCGAGGAAGCCGACAATATCGCTGCAGTGGCTGACCAACTGACTCTTCCGATCAATGAGGATCGCTCGGGTGGGCTCGACGCGAGCGAACTCAAGGATTGGGAGAGCAAATACATTGGCACCGAGTCGCAGCTGCTCGCGCGAGAGAAAGCAGAAGCCTCGAACCTCTCAGCGAAGTCGGCGCGCGGCGTAGAGGTCGATCAGGGAATACAGCGTCTGGAAGATCATCGTCACGAGCATGAAGCTCGTCGTCTTGGCTAAACGGTGATATCTCACCCTTGGATACCCGTGGTGTGGGATTAATCTGAATATGTGCGCAACGCTGTGAGACTGACATGTTGAGCCTTTATCGTTCTCTGGTAGCCGGGTTCTTGGCATCCGCGGTGGGCGGGTTTTGGGCTGCCGGCGGGCCGCATGATCGCGGCGAATTGCAGCATGTGCCGCGGCAGGTGTTGGCCTTCTACTATCCCTGGTACGGAAATCCGCGGGTTACCGGTCACTGGGTGCATTGGTCGGGCGTTGATGAATCGCGGAAGACCATTGCCGCCGCGACGCACTATCCTCTCCTGGGTGCGTACGACAGTCACGACGCGCGCACAGTTGACCAGCACGTTCGTTGGGCCAGGCAGGCTGGAATTACCGGATTCATCGTGAGCTGGTGGGGGCAGCACGATTTCAGTGACGACGCCCTGCCGCTGTTGCTCGATGCAGCCCGACGCTACGGCCTGAAAATCACCATCTACTACGAGACCGCGCCACCACGCGCCGTCAACAAGAAAGGCGCGCGCAGCGATCTGGAATATCTGCGAGGGCGGTATTTTTCTCATCCGGCCTGGCTGACCGTGAATGGTCAACCGGTCGTGTTTGTTTATGGTCGAGCGATTTCACAACTGGGAGTGCGCGGCTGGGGCGATCTGGCGCGAGACCTGTCACACCAGCCACTGCCTCCTCTTTTGACTGCAGACAATCTCTCGCCGGAGGCCGCGGCTGCGTTTGCAGGCGTCCACGAATACAGCATCACCGATCGCACCCAGGGAAAATCTCCGGCTGAATTGCGGCAGTGGGCTGGAAAAGAGTTCACGCGCCTGGCGACGATTGGCGGTCCCGGCAGGATTCACTCCGTGACCATCATCCCCGGATACGACGACAGCAAGCTCTCGCGTCCGCGGCCGATTACCGACCGTTGGAACGGGGAAACATATCGGACGCTGTGGCGGGCAGCACTCGAGGCTGCGCCGGACTGGATACTGATCAGCACCTGGAATGAATGGCACGAGGGCAGTGAGATCGAACCCTCGATCGAGAACTCGGATCGCGAGTTGAAAACGACGTCCGAGTTCGCGCGTAGGTTCCTGGCATTCCACCGTTGATGCCTACTCGACGGACAGATACCAGATCCGGGGCAGCTGAAATCCCGGCGTCCGCGAGAGCACGATTGCCGGCACCGCGACTAGCAGAATGCCGGCCAATGAATCAGGTCACTGCGCCGGCAGCCGCTCGGAGATCCAGCTGGCTTCTCTCTGTGCTCCCCGGTCCATGTTGGCAAGCGCGACGACGACGTATCCGGTCTGAGGAAAAATCAGCAAATCGCCATTCATGCCGGGTGCGCCACCGCTGTGGCCGAAACTGCGAACACCACGGACAACGTTGTCCTCGAAGCCGTAAGCATAGTGTGCATCACCTGTCTCTGGCTTGGTCGTGGTCAGCAGGTCTGTGTAGTGCTCGTTGAGGAGCTTGTGTTGCGTCAGAGCGTTGGCAAAGCGAAGCAGGTCCTCGACAGTTGTGTATCCACCCCACCGGCGTGAAGATGTGATCCCGCACGTAGTGAGAAACTTGCCGAGCGGATCATCGAGCTCGATGGTCGGTAATACATAAAGGGACCGGTACATAAAGGGATTGCTCCTTCTCGATATTTGCGGTACAATCCGTAGTCTCATACTTCATGCGAGGATCGCAATGCTCTCGAAACGTATCGGGGACCTGCTGAAGAATGCTCGCAAGGAGCTCAGCCTCAGTCGCGCGGACCTCGCTCGTCGCGGGCGAGTGAGCGCGCGACTTGTAGCGGAACTCGAGCGAGGCCAGCGTCCGAACGTGAGCCTGGAGTCCGCGCTGAGACTATTGACCATCGTTGGGGTGTCTGTGGTCGTTAGGGCGCCTAATGGTGCGGCTGCTGAAATCCGGAGTGCATCGGGTGCGGCATTGGAGCGTATGGCGCGCGTTGCGAGGCGCCGTCAGACATGGACGGGCCGGCATATCTCGCTCTATGACGAGGGTGAAGATCCACGTCCTCAACGCTCGAAATCGAAGCGGCTTGCGTCAGTTGCACAGGTCTCAAAGCAGGCATATCTAATCGCCTCGGCGGGTCGTCGTGACGACCAGGTCGCACCAAAGCGGCAGCCACGTCGGTGAGCAAACGCGCCGGGGGCGACTACAACAATGTCTTGTCGCAGGATTTCCTCGATTTCATCACGTGTCTCAACGAGCGAGGCGTCGATTTCGTGCTCGTTGGGGGCTACGCCCTCGGCGTTCATGGAGTGGTTCGAGCGACTGGCGATATTGATTTCTTGTATCGGCGAACGAAGACGGCTGTGCGTCGTCTTTGTGTCGCAATGGAGGATTTCGGCGCGCCCCCGGAGGTGATTGACCAGAACGCGCTGATGACATCCGGGATCGTGACGCAATTCGGAAAGCCGCCTTACCGAATTGACCTTCTCAACGATATCGACGGCGTGACCTTTAAGGAGGTCTGGGCGGGTGCCACAGACGTTGTCATTAATGGCCAGAAATTGCGCGTGATCGGCCTCAATGAACTCCGAAGGA
>JBDTIV010000039.1:0-4769 GCA_039936175.1 Gemmatimonadaceae bacterium
GTATAGAAATCGACGTTCGGATAGAGTTTTCTCGACACGAAGTAGTCGTCCGAAAGCGCAATGCGCTCCAGCTCGAGGGCGATCTCCAGATCCTTGTCGACGCCCACGATCTTGAAAATCTCATCGGCAAGCTTCTTCACGATCTTGGCCCGCGGATCGTAGCTCTTGTAGACACGGTGGCCAAAGCCCATCAGGCGGCCGCCCTGGCCGCTCTTTACGCTCTCGATGAACGCGGGGACGTTCTTCACGCTCCCGATCTCGCTGATCATTCGAAGGACCTGCTCGTTGGCTCCGCCGTGAAGCGGACCAAAGAGAGCGGCGACGCCGGCCGACACCGCCGAGAAGGGATCGACGTGTGAAGATCCAACGGCGCGAACGGCACTCGTCGAGCAATTCTGCTCGTGGTCCGCGTGCAGTATAAACAGGATCTCGAGCGCACGGACGAACACGGGGTTCGCTTCATACTTCGATTCGGTCATCCGCGCGACCATCGACAGAAAATTCTCGACGTAGGAAAGGCGGTTGTCGGGATATACAGAAGGCAGTCCCTTCACGTGACGATACGAGAACGCCGCAATGGTCGGCGTCTTCGCCAGCAGCCGAATGATCGAGATGTTGCGCTCGGTCTCGTCGAAGATGTTTCGCGCCGAAGGATAGAACGACGCGAGGGCAGCGATCGAGCTGTTCAGCATCGCCATCGGATGGGCGTCGTAGCGGAAGCCTTCCAGAAACTTCCTCATGTTTTCGTGCACGTACGTGTGAAATGTGATGTTGTGCGTGAACTGATCGTATTCCTGCTGGTTTGGCAGCTCGCCGTGCCTGAGCAGCCACGCGACCTCGAGGAAAGTCGCGTTCTCGGCCAGCTGCTCGATCGGGTATCCGCGGTAGCGAAGGATTCCCTTGTCACCATCGATGAAGGTGATGGCGCTCCGGCACGCAGCGGTGTTGAGAAATGCCGGGTCGTAGCTCATCAGACCATTGTCGCCGGGATCGTCGGTCTTGATTTTCTTGAGATCGGTGGCGCGGATGGCGCCCTCATTCACCGGAATCGTGATTGTCTTGCTTGTGCGGCTGTCTTTTATTTCGAGCGCGCCGCCGGTTGGAGCGGCGGCGGATGACGACGGCTTGGCGGAGTTCTTCTCGGGGGTTGGGGGTGCGGCAGTAGTACCGGTCTTCGGCATTCTCTTCTCCAGGTGATTACATCCAATTTAGCGCAACGAAGGCCGAGAAGGAGTCACGACACTTGCGCTGATATAGTTGGAACGGTCAAATACTTCTGTACCCTCCCCCAAGGAAGCGCGATGGAATCACCCCGAATTTCGGGCGTACCAGCGAAACGCCGCACCTTGAAGCTGCCATCGATTGGACATTTCATCCGGCACATGCTGCGCAGTCTCACCATCGCTGGAACGGCAATCGGCGGAGGACTGTTCATAGGAATGGAGGGCTATCACGTGTTCGGTGTAATGTCGTGGCGAGAGTCGTTCTACTACGCGGCGATGATCCTCTCGGGCGAAGGGCCACCGACGGACCCCGTTACTTTGACCCCCGTGCAGATCGGACATCTACACCTTTTCGCCGGATTCTATGCGATCTTCAGTGGAGTGACGTTCATCACCATGGTCGGTGTGCTGCTGGCGCCGGCGCTGCATCGCTTCCTCCATCGCTTCCACCTCGAGCTTGCGGATGAGAGCAATGCCGACAACTAAGACGCCTCGATCGTCGCCGTCCCGGAAGAAGACCAAGCCGCTCTCGACCGGGGAGCTGGCGCGAATCCATGCCTATTGGCGCGCTGCCAACTATCTGTCCGTCGGACAGATATACCTCATGGACAATCCGCTCCTGCGTAAGCCGCTCACCCTCGCTGACGTCAAGCCGAGGCTGCTCGGCCATTGGGGCACGACTCCGGGGCTGAACTTCATTTACGCGCACATGAACCGGGTGATCAAGCGTGATGATCTCGACGCGATTTTCATCGCCGGTCCGGGTCACGGCGGTCCGGCAGTTGTCGCCAACACGTACCTCGAAGGCACGTACAGCGAGATCTACCCGAAAATTCAGCAGAGCACGGACGGCATCAAAAGACTCTTCAAGCAGTTTTCCTTTCCGGGCGGAATCCCGAGCCACGCATCAGCCGAGACGCCCGGCTCCATCAATGAGGGCGGTGAGCTCGGATACTCGCTGCTGCACGCGTATGGCGCGGCATTCGACAATCCGGATCTTCTGGTATGCTGCGTTATCGGTGACGGCGAGGCGGAAACCGGAGCTCTCGCCACAAGCTGGCACTCCAACAAATTCCTGAATCCCGTTCACGACGGCGCGGTGCTGCCGATTCTTCATCTGAACGGGTACAAGATCGCGGGACCCACGATCCTCGCCCGCATTCCGAAAACCGAGCTGACCTCCCTGCTCCGCGGACTCGGGTATCAACCGTACTTCGTCGAGGGCGACGACCCGGACACGATGCACCAGCTCATGGCATCGACGCTCGATGACATCGTGTCGGCAATTCGCGCGATTCAAGACGATGCCCGCACCAAGGGGTTCACTGCTCGACCTGCCTGGCCGATGGTCGTGCTGAACAGCCCTAAGGGATGGACGGGTCCGGCTACCGTAGATGGGAAGAAGACGGAAGGATCATTCCGCTCGCACCAGGTGCCGCTTTCTGGACTCGCGCAGAATCCCCAACACCTGAAACAGCTCGAGCAGTGGATGCGAAGCTACAAGCCCGAGGAGCTGTTCACCGAAGATGGCCGACTCTTGCCCGAGCTCGCCGAGCTGGCGCCAAAGGGCGCGCGGAGGATGGGCGCGAACCCGCACGCGAACGGCGGGCTGCTGCTCAAGGATCTGGTGCTTCCCGATTTTCGCTACTACGCGGTTGATGCGAGCGTCCCCGGCAAAACCGACGGCGAGGCGACACGTGTCACCGGAAAATTTCTGCGCGACGTGATGCGACTCAACGACGGCGCGCGCAACTTCCGCATGATGAGTCCGGACGAGACGACGTCGAACCGGCTTGACGCCGTCTTCGAAGTCACCACTCGCGTCTCGACGGCAGAGATACTTCCCACGGACGATCACGTGACGCCCGATGGACGCGTAATGGAGATTCTCAGCGAGCACGCGTGTCAGGGTTGGCTGGAGGGATACCTCCTGACCGGGCGCCACGGTTTCTTCTCGTGCTACGAAGCGTTCATCCACGTCGTGGATTCGATGTTCAATCAGCACGCGAAGTGGCTCAACACCACGCGCAAGATTCCATGGCGCAAGCCAATCGCGTCGCTGAACTATCTTCTGACATCACACGTCTGGCGGCAGGATCACAACGGCTTCAGCCACCAGGATCCCGGGTTTCTCGATCTCGTCGTGAACAAGAAAGCCGACGTGGTTAGGGTCTATCTTCCGCCCGATGCCAATACGCTTCTCTCGGTGACGGACCACTGTCTCCGCAGCCGAGACTACGTGAATGTCATCGTCGCGGGCAAGCAACCCGCCCCGCAATGGCTCGATATCGATTCCGCGATCAGGCACTGCGAGGTTGGGATCGGCGTCTGGAAGTGGGCGAGCAATGGCGACGGCGGCGAGCCAGATGTCGTGATGGCCTGCGCTGGCGACGTGCCGACACTGGAAACGCTGGCTGCCGTAGACTTCCTTCGCGCGAATCTTCCAGATCTCAGGATTCGCGTCGTCAACGTGGTCGACCTCATGACACTGCAGCCGAGAACCGAGCACCCGCACGGGCTGTCGGAAAACGACTTCGACGCGCTTTTCACGAAAGACAAGCCGATCGTGTTCGCGTTTCACGGTTATCCCTGGCTGATCCATCGCCTTACGTATCGAAGGCACAACCATGGAAACCTCCACGTCCGTGGCTACAAGGAAGAGGGGACGACAACGACGCCCTTCGACATGACGGTGCTCAACGACATCGACCGGTTCCATCTGGCCGAGGACGTGATAAGGCGAACCGGACATTCGAGTGCGACGAGCGTGCTGGCACTCATCCGCGAGAAGCTCGCTGAGCACTCCCGGTACATATGCGACCACGGTGAGGACATGCCGGAGATACGCGATTGGCGGTGGAGTCCCCGGCCGGAAGATTCGACGTGACGGCAAACGACGAGCCGTCGATTCTCGTTCTGAACGTCGGCTCGTCGACACTGAAATTCGGGATGTTTCCAATCGAAGAGGGCGATGAGCCCTTTCTGCATGGTGTGCTGGAATACGGCGGCTCGGCGGGCCGCCAGCTCCGTGTGGTGGATACGCGAAGCGCGAAGAGGGATACGCGGCAGGTGAAGGCAGATCGCGGATCGGCTGTCCCGGAACTGCTTCGTTATCTGGAAAGCGCGTCGCTGATTGGATCGGTGCGAGCGGTTGGCCACCGACTCGTGCACGGTGGCTCGAAGCTGCGCGATCCGGTGCGCATCGACGCCCGAGTCCGTGCTATGCTCGACGAGGTTGTTCCGCTGGCGCCGGACCACCTGCCGACGGAGCTACGCGCGATCGACGACGTCTCGCGCTTCTCTCCTTCGATCGCACAGGTGGCCTGCTTCGACACCGCCTTTCACAGTGAGATGCCCCGCGTAGCACGCTTGTTCGGGCTGCCGAGGTCTCTGTCGGAGTCAGGCGTAGTGCGCTACGGATTTCATGGACTGTCGTACGAGTACGTGGCGGACATGCTCGGCCGACGCGGAGAGCTTCCAGCCCGCACCATCATCGCGCACCTCGGAAGTGGCGCCAGCATCGCTGCTCTCCGCGACGGCGTTTCT
>JBDTIV010000040.1:0-43272 GCA_039936175.1 Gemmatimonadaceae bacterium
TATCGACAGCCCGCGGCCAAAGGCCCAGTCGCCCAAGGCCCCCGCCGGTGGTCATCAGTTGCACTAAGTCTGTGAGGTACCCAAAAGCCAGTGGAATTCGTCCTTAGAGCATGGGTAAACTTGGCGCTTTTGTCGGCTCGACGATCGGCAGCTACGCGGGCTGGTACCTTGGCGCGCGATTTGGCTTCACCGCGGCCTTCATGGTGAGCATGGTCGGTACGGGATTTGGCCTTTACTATGGACGCAAGATCGCGCTGAGCTACGTCGAGTAGCCACCGAAAGCGTGATGCGGACAAAAAAAGGCGCGCTCTTTCGAGCGCGCCTTCTTCGTTTTTGAGTGGGGAGATCAGACCGACTGCTGCACCGTCATCGGCGCCGTCAGTCTCAGCGAGATCCGGCCGCCGTTCGGAACGCATCCGTCGTATTTGCCCGTCACGCCGGCAACCACCGCGCCCGCTGCGGCGCCTGTCGCGGCTCCGATCACGGTCGACTTGGTGTGATGTCCGAAGATCTGACCGGCGATGGCGCCGATTATCGCACCCGTCGCGACCTTCCTGCCGTCGTTGCTCGCGTCACCATTGCGCACCTTCTCGACCTGCGCTGTAGTAACCGTGGAATTTACGGGGTAGGTCGTGCCGTTGAACGCGATCGAGCGGACGATGAATTCCATCGTGATGTTGTCGTTCGCGTTCTCGCTGCGCTTGAGCGAAGTGAGCTCGATGACCGCGGTAGCGCCCGCCGGAATGGATACGCCATTCGAGCCCTGCACCGATTCAGCCACACTGGCCGTGAACCGGTCTCCAACTGAGTAAGTGTTCGTGCAGACGCGCTGCCCGGAGTAGAGAGAGATCTCTGATCCACTCGCAATCGTTCCAACCGCACGAGCCGATCCGGAATTCGATGACTCGGTGACCACGTTCCCGTTCGCGGTCGTTACCGGCGCCTTTTCCACCGGTGTCGGAGTCGTGCGTGGGCTTGTCGCCACGCGACGCGGATTTCTGCTCGGAGTGAGTATCTCGGATGGAGTCTTACGCTGCGCGACCTTTGGGGCCGGCGCCGACGGCTGGATCACCGGAGCGGTCGTAACTGGAACGTCCTTGAGCTGCGGCTGCGCCATCGTATCGGCGTTGGCGAGGCTCAGGTCGTGCGCCAGGGATGTGTCCTGCGCGAGTGCATCCTCGGGCTTGTCGCCCTGCTTGCAGGCGCCCAGCGCGATCGTAACGGCAAAGAGGACCGGTGTGGCAATCCTCGAGAAAGTGGAGTTCATCATTTTGGTTTGTCTCGGAAGCAAGAAAGGGATGCGGGCCGAGTGGGCCCGCAACCCTGATTGCCTAGCGGTGCGGGCTTCTCGGCATGGAGATTCCACCACCCATTCGACCGCTTGGGCTGCTGACTCTGCCGCCCCCGCCGTTGAATATTGGACCATATACCGGAATGCGGTTGTTTGGCTGCCGCGCCCCACGTGGATCGCAATTATCGCCATCACCCATGACGATTCCACCGCGAATCACGGCGCCCAGAATCGTTCCAAGCACTGAACCCGCGCTGGAGCCGCGGCTCACGGTGCCTTCGTCTCCACCAGACGACGGACCGCTCGGATAGGAAACCGCGACCGGCTGCGGACGCGGAGACACCGGAGTCGGGTCATTCGCCACTGGGGCTGGAGCAACCGACTGCTGCTCGGTCTGCGCAACCGTGGCGGGCGCCTTGGTCTTCACGACCTGGGGGGGTGACTTGGGGGCCGGCTTGTGCCGTCTCACGGTCGTCGAAGGCGCTACTTTCCGCGCCGGAGGCGTGGTCCGCTCGATGGCCGAAATGACCTGCGTGCCGGAATTCGGGGAGCTGTTAGCGAGAGTGATCCCGTCGGACGACGACGCAAGCGCCAGATCGTTCTTCAGATCGTCGTTCATCGCAACTTTCTTGTCGCCGCCGCAAGCGGCAAGTAGCACCGCACCCGCTCCTGCAAGCAACAGATGACTCTTTCGCATAAAAGCTCCTTCCCACTCACGGGAAATTGACTCAATACGACGCTCATACACCGGCGGAGAACACATGGTTCGCCGGCGCCATCTATAGAGGCAACGGCCAAGCCATCCGTTATACCCTCGAAACAGGGGTTAACTCGGATTTGCTGGCACGGATGTCACCGGCGAGGGACAGGCCATGTCTCTCTTCCGAGACTGCGCTATACTTGCGTCCATGAAAGGCTTGCTCACTCTAGTGGCGATCGCCGGCGCCTTTGCGTGCGGGCCGAGATCTGCCTCCGACATGTCCGGCGCCGAAAAGAGCGCTATCGCGGACAGCCTCAAGCACCTTGTCGTCTCAGCCTACGATCTCTCCAAGCCAAACCCGGTAGCCAGGCTGATGAGTTTGTACCCCGACGAAGGTCGCATCATCTCGGCCAGCGGCGGTGTCGAGACGACCACGCGCCCGGAGCTCCAACGGGCAATCCAGGCTTTTTGGACGTACGTGGGCCAGAACATGAGGCACCCGCACTGGGAATGGACTTCAATGACGGTGGATGTGCTCGCGCCGGACGCGGCGGTGATGACGAGCACCTATCGCATCCCCCACCTCACGCCGATGGGGATGAATCACGTCATCGGCGGGGCGTGGACGGCGGTGTTCCAGAAACGCGGTGGAAGGTGGGTGATCATTCAGGAACACCTTTCGGATGTTCAAAGCAACCCGAACCTGCAGACCAACCAGACCAGCCAGTAGAGAGTCTATTCCCCCGAGTCTCCGCCTGTTGCGGCTACAGATCCTTTGAGCTGCTGACCCATCTCGGCCTCGCCACTGATGATGGCGCGCCATGTCAGCTCCGGCCCTCTCCTAAACCCCTTCTGCGTGACCTTAACGCCTTCGGGTGAGATTGCCACCATGTAGGCCTTACCGTCGATCTCGATCTCGCGCTTCAGGGTTTTTTCGAGTTTTGTCGCCATGCCCCCTCCAGGGAGTTGAATGTACGTTCGCGATAAAATACGCCGGAAGGCGTCTACCTTCGAGTGCCGGCGTTTCTACAGGGGCTTAATGTAGCCTGCCCAAGCCCTCGCTCGTCTATAGTGACACGGAGATTTCATGGCTTTTATGGCTTTACAAGCCCCGGGCGATGATAGTGCCCACCTGATATACGAGTTCGAGCGGCGCGCCTATCCAGTCAGGAATTCTCTTCTGACGATCGGGCGCGATGCGGGAAGCCATATACTGATTCGGGAGCCCGCCGTTTCACGCAACCACGCCGAGCTCAGGTCGGAAGATGGCAAGTTCGTTCTGCATCCGTGTGGCGTTAATCCCACGACCGTGAACGGAACGACTCTCAGCGAGCCGCGCTCACTGACCGAAGGCGACAAAGTCGAAGTCGGCTCGGCGATTCTCACGTTTACGACCAAGCGTCTGCCGTTGGGCGTCGCGGTGATCGAGCCGGTCGGCGCATCAAAGCGCGAGAAGGACATCAACACCCGGCGCAATACGATCAAGCATCCGATCCTCGCGGGAGATCTGGACCCCGATCAGCCGCGAAAAGTCCCGACGAACGTGATCGTCATGGCAGTGATGGTGATCGTGGTGATTCTGTACCTGCTCGGCCGATAATCCCGGCGCCAAGTACCGCGCGCTAGCTGGACATCCACGAACTGAAGCAGGGAGCTCCAAGTCCCTGCTTCGGTATTCTAGAGGCCAGATCGCGTTCCGTCCCCAGAACCAGCAAATCGGGAAAGGACCAACCCCTCGAGCGCCTTCTTGAGCGGCTCCAGCTCTATCGTCTCGAGCACATCGGCGGCAAACGCGTAGGTAAGAAGCATTCGCGCCGTTTCCGGACCGATTCCCCGGCTGTTCAGATAAAACATCGCGATCTCATCGAGCCGCCCGACGGTTGCGCCGTGCGTGCACTTCACATCGTCGGCAAAAATCTCGAGCTCGGGCTTGGTGTCGATCCTGGCGTGCGGTGAAAGCAGAAGATTGTTGTTGCTCTGCTTGCCGTCCGTTTTCTGCGCCTCCGGGTGCACGTAGACCTTGCCGTTGAACACTCCGTGCGAGCGGCCGTCGAGAATTCCCTTGTAGACCTCGTGGCTCGGACAATTCGGAGCGATGTGCTCGATTCTCGTCTGATTGTCGATGTGCTGCGTCCCGTCGGTCAGGTACAGGCCGTTGAGCGTGCACGTCGCACCGTCTCCGGCGAGGGACGTGTAGATATTCGTTCTCGCGAGCGCGCCGCCCACCGCAAAAGAGAACGAATGCAGCTGGCTCGCGCGCGCCTGTACCGCCTGGACGGTGCCGACGTGGAAAGATTGCTCGCTCTCTCGCTGGATCTTGTAATGATCCAGGTGCGCGCCTTCGCCAAGCGAGATCTCGGTGACGGCATTCGTGAAATAGGTGTTGTCGCGCACGCAGACGTAGCTCTCGATAATCGTCGCGCGCGAGTTTTGCGCGGCGACGATCAGATTTCGCGGATGGGCCACGGCCTCACCCTGCCCCTCGGATACGAATACGATGTGGATGGGCTGCTCGACCACCGTATTCGCCTGGAGCTCGATGAAAGCCCCGTCGTGGATGAACGCAGTATTAAGTGCCGTGAAGGTGTGATCCTCGAACGCCGCGATCTTGCCGAGGTGACGCTCAGGCCGCCCGGTTCCCGATTGAATTGCACTGGCCAGAGAGCTCACGCGAGCCCCGGTGCCGAGTCCGGCAAACGAGGAGAGATCCTCGGAGTACTCCCCATTCACGAACACCAGCGTGTGCCAGCTGGATTGTTCGAAACTGAAGCGCTTGAGGTCAGCGCGCGCTACCATTCCCGCGGTGCTTCCCTCGGACGAGACCCCCAGCTTGCTGATCATGGCGGGACGGAACGTCCGTCCCGCGATCGGCGTCACGCTCGTGAAATGCCAGTCCTCGTTCTTCGTCGTTGGAAATCCCAGCGATTGGAATCGCTCTATCCCGCGCCCGCGAAGTCGCTCGAGCCATTCAGGACCCTTCGGCAGTAGCTCGAAGTCCTTGCGGTAGACCGCGATCGAATTGGGAGGGCGGGTCGTCGGGGTGTCTGCCTCACCCGTCGGAATGGGAGTTTCGCGGGGCACGCGGCGTGTCGCGGTGTCGGTCAAACGTCGGCGCCGACGCCGGCTACGTCCTGCACCCAGTCGTAACCCTTCTCCTCCAGCTCGAGCGCGAGCTCCTTGCCTCCGGATTTGACGATCCGCCCGTTGGCGAGCACGTGCACGAAATCGGGGACGATGTAGTTGAGAAGACGCTGGTAGTGCGTCACCACGATCGTCGCCTTATCCGGCGACCGGAGCTTATTCACTCCTTCGGCTACGATGCGCAGGGCGTCGATGTCGAGCCCCGAATCGGTTTCGTCGAGAATCGCGAGGCGAGGAGAGAGAACGGCCATTTGAAAGATTTCGTTGCGTTTCTTCTCGCCGCCCGAGAATCCCTGGTTGACGGAACGCGAGAGCATCGCCTTGTCCATGTCGACGAGCTTGAGTTTTTCCTCTACCATGTCCAGGAATTCCAGCGGATCGACTTCCTCCATCCCATTTGCCTTCCGGATCTCATTGTAGGCGGAGCGGAGGAAATAGGCATTTGACACGCCGGGAATCTCGACCGGGTACTGAAAGGCGAGGAAGATTCCGTTCTGGGCGCGGACTTCGGGATCCATCTCGAGGAGATTCTGGCCGCTGTACTGAACCGTGCCGCTGGTGACTTCGTACGACGGATTTCCCGCGAGCACCTGGGCCAATGTCGATTTGCCCGAGCCATTCGGGCCCATGACCGCATGCACTTCGCCCGCATTTATCTGAAGGGTTATTCCCTTGAGGATTTTCCGTTCGCCTATACCGGCGTGAAGATCATTTATCTCGAGCACGAAACCAGTGATTGAATGTTGTTTGAACAGCGTACACGAATTGACTGAATAGCGTCCAGTTGGCGGTAAACGGATACCCGGGTGTTCTCGGGCCCGAGCGCAGCCACGCCCATGCAGCGCGAATTCTGTCCAGAAGATTGCGCAGCGCCATTGGTGAGCGAGTGAATCAGCCTACGCTTCCTTCGAGTGTGATTCCGAGGAGCTGCTGCGCTTCCACCGCGAACTCCATCGGCAGTTCCTTGAAAACCTCCCGACAAAAACCGCTCACGATCATCGACACCGCGTGTTCGGCGCTCACTCCGCGCTGCTTGCAGTAGAAGATCTGATCCTCTCCGATCTTCGAAGTCGAGGCTTCGTGCTCGAGGGTCGCGGTGTTGTTCTGTACCTCGATATAGGGGAAGGTGTGGGCTCCGCACTTATTTCCGATGAGCATGGAGTCGCACTGCGTGTAGTTGCGCGCGCCTTCGGCCCTCGGCAGCACGCGCACCAGCCCGCGATAGCTGTTGTTGCCCTCGCCCGCCGAAATTCCCTTGGAGACGATCGTCGATTTGGTGTTCTTCCCGATGTGGATCATCTTGGTGCCCGTGTCCGCCTGCTGCTTCTTGTTGACGACGGCCACCGAGTAAAACTCGCCCACGGAGTTATCGCCCTGAAGGATCACGCTCGGGTATTTCCAGGTGATAGCGGATCCGGTTTCGACCTGTGTCCACGAGATCTTCGAATTGACGCCCGCGCACTTCCCGCGCTTGGTGACGAAGTTGTAAATTCCGCCCTTTCCCTCGGCGTCGCCGGCGTACCAGTTCTGCACCGTGGAATACTTGACCGACGCGTTGTCGAGGGCGATCAGCTCGACCACCGCCGCGTGCAGCTGGTTCTCGTCGCGCTTGGGCGCCGTGCATCCTTCGAGATAGCTGACCGACGCGCCTTCATCCGCGATGATCAGCGTGCGCTCGAACTGGCCCGTGTTCCGGCTGTTGATGCGGAAGTACGTCGACAGCTCCATCGGACATTTCACGCCCTTCGGCACGTACGCGAAGGAGCCATCGCTGAACACCGCGGCGTTGAGCGCGGCGAAGAAGTTATCACTGTGCGGAACGACGCTGCCGAGATACTTCTCGATGAGCTCCGGATGATTCTGCACGGCCTCGCCAAAGGAGCAGAAGATGATCCCGTGTTTTCCCAGCTCCTCTTTCATCGTCGTTCCCACTGACACGCTATCGAAAATCGCGTCGACGGCGACGCCGGACAGAAATTTCTGCTCGGTGAGGGAGATTCCGAGCTTGTCGTAGGTGCGGAGCAGCTCGGGATCGACTTCGTCGAGGCTCTGGAGCGGCTTTACGCTCTTGGGCGCCGAGTAGTAGACGAGCGAGTTGTAATCGATCGGCGGGTATTTGACGTTGCCCCAATGGGGCTCCTTCATCGTCAGCCAGCGGCGGTACGCCTTGAGCCGCCATTCGAGCATGAATTCCGGCTCGTTTTTCTTGGCGGAGATGAGGCGGATTATGCCTTCATTGAGTCCGGGCGGAACGGTGTCCGTCTCAACGTCGGTGACAAACCCGTACGCGTACTCGCGATTGACCAGCGCCTCGATTCCCGAACCCATTCCAACTCCTTGGCGTTTCCAACGTCCCTTCTTAGATTCAATCTAAAGTAATCCTGTCGGGATAGTCAAGCGAACAGACGCCTTCCTATCCCATTGTCTCGTCAGCACTTACGTAGCAGGACCATGCACAGAGCGGGCCGCATTCCATGCATCAGAGGACCAGAATGACGGGTGCTTCGAAGCCGGTTTTCGAGTCACCCGAGCCCAACGTCGATTTCGAGATCGTCGCTTCGGTGAACGATCTGGCCGAAGGGAGCGTTCTGCAGCGTGTGCGCTCCGCGGGTGACGCGGTCTGTCTGGTGCGATATAACGGCGAGATCTCGGCGCTGAGTGATATCTGTACACACCAACATTTTTCGATGTCGCTGGGCGACGTGCTGGGAGATGGGACACTGCAATGCGCCTGGCACGGCGCGCGATACGACTGCAGGACCGGTGAGGTAAAACAGGAACCGGCCACCAGCCCGCTTCCGGTTTTTCAGCTTCGCCTCGAGGGAGAACAGATTCTGGTTGGGCCCCGCTGCAAGCGGATCAACGGAAAGTATGAGACGTCGACCATCAGAGTGCCATGAATCTGCGCGCCGACTTTCCGCTCCTCGCGAACAATCCAGGGCTTCACTATCTCGATTCGGCCGCGACATCTCAAAAGCCAAAGGTCGTCATCGACGCCCTTCGCGACTTCTACGAAACCTCGAACGCGAATCCGCATCGGGGCGCCTACGCGCTATCCGTGCGGGCGACAGAGTGCTACTCCAACGCGCGCGCGCGGATCGCACAGTTCCTCGGCGTCGGCGACCCTGATTGCCTGATCTTCACCCGAGGGACGACAGAGGGGCTGAATCTCGTCGCCGGATCGTGGGGAATCGAGAACGTCTCGCGTGGTGACGAAATCGTCGTAACGGCGATGGACCATCACGCGAACTTCGTCCCCTGGCAGGTACTCGCGACGAGAAAGGGGGCAAAGTTCAGGATATGCGAGCTGACGCCCGACGGCAGGATCGATCTCGATTCTCTGGCTGGATTACTCAGCAAGCGCACAAAGATCGTCGCGTTCAGCCACGTCTCGAATGCGCTCGGCACCATAAATCCAGTCGCGGACATCGCGCGGCTGGTGCGCGCGAAGACAGATGCCATTCTCGTCTGTGACGGCGCTCAGAGCGCGCCGCACTTTCCCGTCTCCTTCGACTCGCTCGGGGTCGATTTCTACGCCTTCAGCGGCCACAAGATGCTCGGCCCAATGGGAATCGGCGGACTGATCGGAAAGCGACAGATACTTGAAGCGATGACGCCATATCAGACGGGCGGCGATATGATCGAGTTTGTCTACGACGACCGCACGACGTGGAATGCTCTCCCGCACAAGTTCGAAGCGGGAACGCCAAACGCGGCGAACGCCGTGGGTCTCGCCGCAGCGGTCGAGTACCTCGACAAAATCGGGATGGGCAGAGTTCGCTCGCACGAGCTCTCGCTGATGACCGTCGCGCAGGAGCGGCTGGAGGCGATCGAGGGCCTTCGCATCTACGGTCCTTCGGCGAAGGAGCGAAGCGGGGTGGTGAGCTTCACGATGAGCGACGTACATCCCCACGACCTGGCCACGATTCTCGACGGCGAGGGGGTTTGCATACGGGCGGGACACCACTGTGCGCAGCCACTGATGCGGAGACTCGATGTGCCGGCGACAGCGCGCGCGTCATTCTATGTCTACAACGACGAGCGTGACATCGATGCTCTGGTCACCGGAATCATGAAGGCGCGGGAGATATTCGCATATGTCCCGTCCTGAGAGCTCCGCCGAGCTGTCGGCGCTGTACCAGGAGCTGATTCTCGATCATTACCGGAGGCCGAGGAACAAGGGCACTCTCGAGAATGCGGATGCTAGCATCGAGATGAAAAACCCGCTCTGCGGTGACGAGATATGCCTTCAGGTGGCGTTCGAGGGGAACTCCGTGTGCGACCTCAGATTTGCGGGCCGCGGGTGCTCCATCTCCCAGGCTTCCGCGTCTATGATGACTCAGATCGTCAAAGGCAGGAGCGCCGAGGAGATCGAAGCGATCCGCAAGCGGTTTCGCGATCTGATGCTAGGCGATCAGAGCGCTGCCACCGATGAAGCACTGGGGTCGCTGCGCGCGTTGTCCGGGGTTGCGAGATTTCCCGCGCGCGTGAAATGCGCGCTTCTCGCGTGGAATGCGCTGGAGACGGCGTTGTCGGAGCGCGTCGGGTAATCGGCCCGCCGAACGAACTCAGAAGGTGTGCGAGACGATTGTCTTCAGCACCACCTTGTCCGCGGCGCGGGAAAGTCCGAAGCCGATTCCGGCTTCGACGTCCAGAGATCCGCCTGCGTGATCAGCAACGGCAAAGAGGGAGTGTTGCGGAGTAGCGAAATGGCTGAGTTGGCCAAAATCACCGTAATATTCGATGGCCTCCGCCCAAACAGCGCTCTGGTTGTAAGCGACCCTCGCCGAAGGCGCGAAATCGAGGCGGGACAGGCCATCGAAGGACGTATCGAGGATCGGATTCGCGATGAAATCCCATGGGCCTGCACGCGCGCCGATGATCGGTCTTATCTCTCCCCCGTAACGGGACGCGTCCCAATCGCGGGAATTGCGACTGAGCTCAAAGTTGACCCCGTAAAAGAAACTACGCGTTTCCGCATGGGCCACCGCGAAGAGCGCCCGCAGCTTCGCGCCATCGAAAAACGCCTTTCCATTTCGCGCAATCGTATAGACAGGCACATAGGCGCCGGCTTCGAACCACGGGCTCACGCCATACGCCCATTCGAAAGCGCCATTGAGCGAGCCTTCCGGAACGATGCCGCCGGGAAAGGCCGGATCCAGATGTCCGCGAGGCGTATAGTTGGCGTGGACGGTGAGGTTGAACTCGCCTGGAGCGGCGAGCTCGCCCGTGTAGACCTGTATCTCGTCGGTTTGCGCGGCGACCGTCACGCTGCCGAACACCGAGGCGACGAAAATCAGAAGTGGCAGGATGTGTGAACCAAAGCCGGGTCTGCGCATGTCCAAATAATACGCGCGTGCTCCGGCGGACTGTTGTCGTGATCAGGACGGTCGGCCGGGCGCCAACGCAAAGCTCTGGCATGGAATGCGCTTGTAGCGCGTCCGTCCGTTTGAACTCATACAGGCCGACATGACAACTCCGACATCGCCCGCTTTCGTCTCCACTGAATCAGCCGGTTTGTTGCCGCGCGACAAGTTTCGAACGATCCTCGCCATCGCGATCGTGCTGCTGACGATTGGCGGCTGGATATACGTGCTGGTTGTTCCGGTCACTCGCTTCGCTCTTAGCGCGCAGACCCGCTTATGGTGGGTCCAGCAGGTGGTCTTTGTCGCCGTCGCGACCGCCTGTTTCGGTTTGTTGCTTCGCAAGCGATCTATTCTGGTGCCCGCATTCTGGCTCACGTTCTACGCCCTCCTGTTCGTCGTGATTCGCTGGGTATTCCAGTTCCGAAGTGGCGAGGCGATAGTCCCGGGATTCGTGATACTTTACGCACTGCTCCTGTGGCGGCTTCGGCTCGCGCGACGTGGCATGGCGGTCGAGGAGCCTATCCTCGCGGGATAAACAGCTCGTGTGAAGAACGGCAGTGGCGGAGTTCCGTACCTTCGATGACTATTTATCGCGGGAGAAGCGGAGTGTCATACGGCATACGGCGCATCTTCTGAATTTCGTTTCCGCCTGATTCGGGGCGACGGGTCGCGCACACTGTGCACGATCGGATTCGCATTGATCGGGATCGCGGGCTTGCATCGCGACTCCTTCGCGCAAGTGCAGCTCCAGCCAACGTCCATTCAGTACAGGCAGGCGCTCATCGACTCCGCCGAGGTCGAACATCGGGCGCGAAGTCTCCAGGACCGATTCGAGAGACGCCGGCGGCAGATGCTTCCGACATTCTATGCGGGTACGGCGACCAACTGCCTGATCGTCGGACGGTTCTGCGAGTGGCATCCGAAGCTTCAGGACGATGACGTGCCCGACGAGGGCGACAAGATCCGCCGCGCACGTGCGGAGCTGCTGGCTGATCTGGCGCGCGCCGCTGCCGCTCTTCCGGGAGACGACTGGATAGCCGGACAGCGCATCCGCTATCTGACCGAGGGTCACGACACGAGCGCGGTCACTGTCGCGCGGTCATGCAGGGCGACCAAGTGGTGGTGCGACGCGCTTCTTGGACTCGCCTTGCACACAAATGCCGATTTCACTGGCGCTGACAGTGCATTCGCCTCCGCGCTCGCCGGGATGCCGGAGCTCAAGCGCTGCCACTGGGTAAATCTCTCGCCGCTGCTCGACGACGACATCAGGGACAGATATCGAAAAATGCCCTGCGCTCAGCGCGAACGTCTCAACGCGCGAATATGGTGGCTAGCCGATCCCTTGTTCATGGTTCCGGGCAATGAGCGGCGTACAGAGCATTTCTCACGCGTCCTTCACACCGAGCTTCAAAGCGACGCGACGAACACCTATGGCTCGAGCTGGGGTGGTGATCTCGCGGAGCTGATTCTGCGCTTCGGGTGGGCGGAGAAATGGACGCAGCAACCGGCGCCGCTCTACTCCACAACGGCGGCCTCGATCACCGGACACGAACGCGAGCCGGGCTTTCATTTCTTTCTTACACAGCGTACGCCAGACGGCGTCGCGCAGATCGTAGACTCCCTGTTCGAGATCGACCAAACGCCGCCGCGAGAGCAGTACTCGCCGGTGTACGCCAGGAATTTCGAGCATCTGGATGCACAGGTCGCGCGCTTCCGTCGAGGCGACTCGACCCAGGTGGTTGCCGCCTACGACGTGAGCACCGACACAATCTTCTCCCGGCACACTTTCCGAGCGGCGCTCATCGCCATGAGTGATGAAATGGCCACGCCTGCAATCGCCGAAGTGGCGGAATCGCCGGTGAAAAACGTGATCAGTGTATCGACCCCCTGGAAATCGCAGCTGATCGGAGTCGAGCTTCTCGCCAAGGACAGCGCCGCCGCCGCTCGGTGGCGATCCGGTCTGACCGAGATTCCGATGGATTCGGCGACGATCAGCCTGTCGGACCTGCTGTTCGTTGACGATGGGCCGTCGCTCCCCGCCGATTTGGCCGAAGCGATTCCGCGGGCGCACGGCGGAAACAAGTTCAGGCGCGGTAAGCAGATCGGTTTGTTTTGGGAGCTGTACGGAAAGGCTCCCGCCGACAGCGCGCTCCCGATATCGCTCACGATCACACCTGTAGGCGAAGGTTTTCTGCGGCGTGTTTTCAGGGTGCTCGGGATTGCGCCGAAAGTGTCGCCGCTGAACATCCGCTGGCAGGAGAACGGAGCGTCAGGGATGCTGTCCCCGCGATCGGTCCTTTTGGATCTTTCGCTGGTACCCGCCGGGAAGTACGCGGTAAAGCTAGAAGTCGGAAACTCCCCGACGGCAGCGGCTTCCCGCATCATCGAAGTTCAGTAGGTTTCACGCGTGATGAACGCCGGGGCGAGCGGCATAGCCAACATCGGGCCGAATGAGCGGCGAAAGAGACTCTATTTCGGGGTGGCGGCGCTTTTGATCAGCGTTATGATCTCCGCGATATTCGTCGTGGAGGGAGTGCGTCCGATCTGGAGACTCTCGCTGTTCATCCCGCTCTTTGCCGGCGCGCTTGGCTTCTTCCAGGCGCGGGATCGAACGTGAGTGAGGCTCGCATCGCGCGGTCTGCGCGATCTCGATAACGGTGAGGAGTCGATCATCGACGCGGCGGAGGCACTTCAGGTGCGTCGTCAGGCGCGAGCCGTGTACGTAAAGGCGTTCGTATCCGCGGCAATCCTTACAGCGATCGCTTTACTCAACTAATCTTCGAGGAAATCAATGCGTTCGTATTTCGCTGCAGCGTTCATGGGCATCGGAGGGATTTTTATCTCTTTTGCCACCGTAGTGTTCATCATTGAGTCTTTCACGAGGCGTACCGACCTCGTGCACCAGGTTCCGACGATGACTGCGCTGGGGACCCTGACCCTCGTCGGGGGCGCCGTGCTTTTCGCGCTTGGGTGGCTGTTGGGCCGTTCCGGCCGCCGGATGAGTCCGGCGTCCACTGACGCTCGTTGAAGCCGCGGTAGGGAGCCTTCACTCCGCGCTGGCAGCCGAGCGGAGTGGTGCGCGACGGATCGAGCTCTGCGCCAATCTCGACGAAGGCGGCACCACACCGCCGATAGAGCTGAGTTCGGCGGTCGCCGCCGGAACCCGCATTCCGCTGTTTGTTCTCGTGCGGCCCAGGCCTGGTGACTTTGTCTATTCGGGCGCGGAAATCGACGCGATGCTTCGCGACATCGCCGCCGCTCTGGCAATCGGTGTCGATGGCATCGTCACGGGTGCCCTCACCGCGGACGACCGGATCGACGTGGATACGACGCAGTCATTCATCGAGTCGGCAGAGGGACTGCCGGTCACGTTCCACCGCGCATTCGACCTCGCGCTGAATCGCAGGCAAGCGCTCGAAGAGCTGATTGGGATTGGAGTGACCCGCACGCTTACGTCTGGCGGCGCGCCCACGGCACTCCAGGGCGCGGACGTCATCGCCGAGCTGGTGGAGCAGGCAGGAGAGAGGATCACGATCGTCGCTGGCGGGGGAATCCGCGAGATGAACGTGCGCGAGGTGATCACCAGAACGCGCGTCAGGGAAGTGCACTCGCGATTGCTCGACGAGGCTGCCATGCGCAGGCTCGTAGATCTGGCAGCGGCAGAGACCTAGCTCCCGGGTAGCTCCGTGGCGCCCAGCTCCCTGAGTCTTCGGATCACGAAGCGACGCTCGGCTTCCAGCGTTACCAGCTCCAGCGTTCGGCGGTACGCGTTCACCGCCTCGCTGACGCGTCCGAGCCGCTTGTAGAGATCTCCTCGCGCCGCATGCGTCAGGTAATAGTCTTCCAGCTCGCCTCGGGCCGTGATCGCGTCGATGATTCTCAGTCCGGCTTCGGGACCGTCGCGCATCGCGATGGCGGCCGCGCGATTCAGCTCGACAACGGGCGAGCCTTCCACCCTCAGCAGCACGTCGTAGAGGCCCACGATCTGACTCCAATCCGTCGAGGCCGCATCACGCGCCTCGGCGTGCACGGCAGCTATCGCCGCCTGCAGCGAATACGGACCGATCCGCCGGGATGTCAGCGCTCGCTCGACCAAATCGACGCCTTCCCGAATTCCCGCGCGATCCCACAGTGAACGATCCTGGTCCTCGAGAAGGATCAACTCACCGGCTCGCGATGCTCTTGCCGGGCGTCGCGCTTCGTGAAGCAGCATCAATGCGAGCAAACCCATCGCCTCCGGCTCGGGCAGCAGCTCTACCAACAGCCGACCCAGACGAATTGCCTCCGCCGACAAGTCCTCTCTCGTGAGCGAAGTGCCGGTCGATGCGAGGTAACCTTCGTTGAAGACCAGATAGATCACGTGCAGGACGCTGTCGAGTCGATCAGGGAGATCGGAGCGCGAGGGGACTTCGTACGGGATTCCGGCGTCGCGAATCTTCGCCTTGGCGCGAACGATCCGCTGCGCGAGAGTAGGGGCGGGCGTGAGAAAAGAACGCGCGACTTCCTCGGTGGTGAGGCCGCAGACTTCGCGCAGTGTGAGAGCAATGCGCGCATCGGGACTCAGCGCTGGGTGGCAGCACGTGAAAATCAGACGAAGACGATCGTCTTCCACGACATCGTCGTCGAAATCATGGGCATCGGCTTCGACGAGGCCCTCGATGGCGCGCGTGTTAGTCGAATCGAATCTAGGGTCCGTCGGTGGTGGAGACCTTTCCGTTGCGAGAGCGCACGGTCGTCGCGGCATTGGTTGGATGGAGCTGACTCCCCGCAACGTAGTGGCCGCTCTGCTTGATGCTTTCACCGAAAGCGCGGCCCATGATCTTGTCCAACTCAGTCTTCGGCACCTGCGGGAATCGGCTTTCGTCCTCGTAAATCAGGCATAGGTATTTCATCGGTTCCTCCGAATGTGGTTGTTTGATTCCTCTGTCACTAGTCGTTTTGGAGGAGGCGTATTCGACATCGGGTTAAGGGCGTTTTGGAGCGGTTTACGGTGTTATTGCAGTGAGATTGCTACGTCAAATGACGCATAGAGCCCGGCGCGGGACTGAGCGAATCTGGAGGGTGCATGAAGCTCGTCTCTAACGAAAGCCGGAGAATTCCATGAATCTAGACCAACGAATCCAACCAACATTTCGCGAGCGCTTCGAGTTTGGCCTCCAGGTGCCCTGCGACTGGATACTCAAGGCGTCATGCGTCCGGTACGCGACGTTTCTCGGAATGTTCAGACTCCTTCCTCCGTCGTATCTGGAGTGGGCCTCCAGGGTAAAGGCGCGCAAGGCTTATTACCGAGCGCAGCGTAAGGTGCCGGCCTATCGCGCGTACCTTGACAGCCGGGCCGACGCGCTGGTCCCGGAAACGGATAAGGAGACCTACATAAAAGCATACGAGACCGGGGCTCGCTGTGTGGGTGGCTCGTTCTTTCACGGCCGGACGACGATCGACGAATCGTCGGGCTCCACAGGCACCCCTTACAACTGGGTGCGCAGCGAGCGCGAGCGGAACGAGAGTCACACCTTCGTCAGCTATTTCGCAACGTACTGTTACGGACGCGAGCCGTGGATCACCATCAACGGGTTCAGCATGGGTGCGTGGGCGACCGGAATCAACATGGGTCTCTCGCTCCAGAAGAACGGGATAGTGAAAAACACCGGACCCGACATCGCGAAGATTCTGCACACCCTCCGGTTTTTCGGTCCGGAATACACCTATCTGATCACCGGATATCCTCCCTTTCTGAAGCATCTCATCGACGTGGCCGAGGAGGAGGGGTTCCGCTTCGAGAAGTACAGGCTGTTCGGGTTGGCGGGTGGAGAGGGGATGTCGGAAGGTCTTCGCGACTATCTGCTCCGCCGTTTTGCAAAGGTGTACAGCGGGTATGGCGCCACGGATCTCGAGATCGGGATCGCGGGGGAGACACCTATATCGGTGGCAATCCGCCGGCTCGCTCTGGAGCGCAAGGATGTGAAGCTCGCGCTGTTCGGCTCCGATTCACGACTGCCGATGGTGTTCCAGTACAATCCGGTGATGCACCACGTGGAGGTGAACGAGGATAATGAGGTCGTCTTCACCATTGCGAGGAGCTCTCTGCTTTCGCCGCGAATTCGATACAACGTCCACGACCTGGGCGGTGTACTCACCAGCGACGAGATGGCCCAACGGCTCGCCGCTGTGGGCGTGGACATTGAGCGGCTCAAACGCGACACGGGAGATGGCGGAGTGAGGCTTCCGTTTCTCTGGATCTTCGGGAGGCGCGATCATACGATCAGCGTGATGGGCGCGAACATCTATCCGGAGGACATCGAGCAGTGTCTCTACCAGGATACGGCGCTGGCGGAGCTCACGAATTCGTTCTGTCTGTCTCTATCGGAGAGTCCGAACGGCGATGTTCGTCCGCGATTCCTGTTCGAGGTGTCGAGAGAGCCCAATGCGGAGCTGGCGCGCCGCTTCGCGGAATCGATCGTCCCCAGCCTGGTCGCGTTGAACGCCGATTTCCGTGAGGCATGGCGCGAGTATCCGGAGACCCTCGTCCCCGAAATCCAGCTGCATCGAATTGGAGAGGGGCCGTTTGCCGCGGATGCGGGCCGGATCAAGCAGGCGCGCTTTCTACCAGCGGCCTGAGGTCATGATGCGCGCACTCATTCAGTTTTCTCTGGACCGGCCGAAGAGGACGATACTGGCATGGATCATTGTTCTGGCAGTGGCCGCTCCATTTGCCGCGCGGCTCGCGGGTGAGCTGCGGGGAAGCACAGACGCCGTTCCCGGCAGTCCTTCCGAGCTCGTATCCCAGGATGTCAATCGCTCGTTCGGCAAAGGCTCGGCGTTTGTCTTCCCCGCTACTTTGACTTCCGGTATTCCGACGTCGGATCCACGCTTCGCCGCCACCGCACGCAATCTCGAGCGTGTGCTCGATTCGGCGGGAATGAACGGTGTCCGCCACTACTGGAACACCGGTGATGCGACGCTCCTGGGGCGCGACGGCCATTCAGCGCTGCTACTCGTGACCCCTCGCGCGGGAAGCTTCTTCGATGCCGAATCGATGGTCGATCGAATCCGGACGGCGGCGGCGGAGGGGGCCGTTGGGTCGACATTCGAGGTGAAGGTCACGGGGATGATCTCGCTCTTCCACGATCTCGACGTAAATGCCTCGGACGATCTGCTGCGCGCGGAGCGCATCGGAATTCCGCTCACACTCATCGTTCTGCTGTTTGTGTTCGGAGCGCCGATAGCCGCCGGCCTTCCGCTTGTACTCGCGCTCGGAACGATCGCAATTACGCTGGCAGTACTATATGGGCTTTCCCGCGTGATGCCGGTCAGTGTGTTCGCGCAGAACGCAGTCACGATGGTGGGACTCGGCATCGGGGTGGACTACGCGCTCTTTCTGGTGAGCCGTTGTCGCGAGGAGCTCGCGGGTGGCGCCTCGTTGCGCACATCGGTCGAGAGGGCCGCATCCCACGCGGGACACGTCGTTCAGGTGTCGGGCCTGGCGGTGTGCACGGGTTTTCTGGCCCTCTTTCTGGTCCATATCCGTTTTCTTCACACGCTCGCGATCGGTGGTGTCGCCGTCGTTGTGACGTCGGTGCTGATGACGCTGACACTTCTCCCCGCGCTGCTGCTGCTGATTGGCGAGAGGCTGAACTGGCCGCGCCGGCTATCACGCCGATCGACACCTTCGGAAGGCCTATGGGCGAGATGGGCCGCCGAGACGATGAATCATCCCTGGCGCTACCTCATTCCCAGTCTGATCATCCTCGCTGCGCTCGCACTTCCGACGCTGCGGTTGAAGACATGGAACATGGGGGTGCACGACCTATCGCCGGCGATGGAAGCCAGACAAGGCTACGATATTCTCGACAGGAATTTTGCCCCGGGCTGGATGGGCCCGATTGCTGTCGTCGTGAAGACTCGTGACAGCGGGAGTGTGTGGACGAGCGATCGCGAGAGCGCAATCGCCTCTATCTACTCCCGGCTTGCCACCGATCCGCGAGTGCGGATTACGGGCGGTTTCCCACAGCTGCTTGCTGCTCTGGGGCCGTCGCGCCCGCTGATCAAGTCGACTGCCGATCTTCCCGCATCCGTGCGTGCCGCATCATCGGGCTTCGTCAGCGCGGACGGCCGAACTGCACTCATCTATCTGGTTCCGCGATCGGCACCGGAGTCACACGAAGTGATGACGCTCGTACGGGAGCTCCGCGGCGAGTCCTGGGGTCAGGCCACTCAGGCCGGCCTCTCCGTCGAGACAGGCGGCTTCAGCGCGAGCATTCTCGATTTCAACGACGAGCTGTTCGGAAGCCTGAAGCGCGTGATCCCGGTCGTTCTGACAATTACCTTCATAGTCCTTGTATTGGCTTTCCGCTCCATCGTCGTACCGTTGAAGGCGATTGCGATGAATCTGGCTTCCGTCCTGGCAGCGTACGGCTTCCTTGTCTACGTATTCCAGGACGGTGTGGGCGCCAGCATGATCGGCCTCATACCACCCGGGGGACTCAACTCCTTCATCGTGCTGATGCTGTTCACGATTCTGTTCGGGTTGTCGATGGACTATGAGGTCTTTCTTCTCAGCCGAATCAAAGAGGAGTACCAGCGATCGGGAAATAACCGTGAATCGATTGTCAGCGGCCTTTCGCACACCGGTGGACTCATCACGAGTGCCGCGCTCATAATGGTCGTGCTATTCGGCTCGTTCGGTTTCACGAAACTCACAGCCACGCGTGAGTTCGGATTGGGCCTCGCCTTCGCCGTCGCGCTAGACGCGACGATCATTCGCGTGGTGCTCGTTCCGATTCTCATGGGCCTGCTTGGCAAAGCAAACTGGTGGTTCCCGGCGGCGCTCTTACCTGGAGGAGCTCTCAGGAGGCGGCGAGCCGGTCAAAATGCCGTGGCGTATCGCTGACGCCCTGGCCGACGCGTTGGCGATCGGCTCCACGCCGGTGCGCAGTCGTGTGCTCAGTCGCATGGGAAGCTGGAGCGTGAGTGTTTCGCCCCCCCGACGAACCACCAGCGGAAGGGAGCTCAGTGCGGTGTTTACGTAGCGCCCGCGAAATGTCTCGAAGGAGTCGTCGGTCGTGACCTTCACGGCGCCGATGGACACTATCTGATCTCCGACACGGGCGCCCGCGGCAGCGGCCGCGCTCGTCGACCCGACCTGCGTTATCCGAACTCCGCTCGTGTCCGTAGCGGTTCCGATCCCGAGCCTTGGCTCACGGATGGTGTCGCCGCGAAAGCGGAGTCCAGCAAGCTGGAGAACTGAATCAACCGGCAGAGGCTCACGGCCATCGACGTAACGACGAGCGAACTCCGCGAAGGATTTTCCATTTGCGGCCCGACTTACTTCGCCCCACCAGTCGGCGGCTGTGAATCCACGTCCGTATTTGTAAGTCGCCGTGTAGAGTCGCCTCATGACCTGATCGAGAGTCGCGCGGTTGTTGCTTGCATCGCGAATCATGATGTCGATGAGAAACCCCGTGAGGCCGCCCTTTGGGTAATAGAGCCCGCCGCTGCCGTCGGTGGGATTGATCCAGGCGTTGAGCGACGCATCGCTGACGGCCGTCGGTGGTGCATCCGCGACGGACCCGATTTCGCGTGCGATGAAATTGAAGAACGCGGTGCTGTCATCGACGCCCCCGCGGACGAGCGCCAGAGCTCCGTAATAATCCGTCACTCCCTCGCTTACCCAAAGCCAGGCGGTTGGCTGCGTATCGTCGTAGCGATAGGGTACCAGATCGGCGGGACGCAGACGCTTCACGTTCCACGCGTGGAAAAATTCGTGGGAATACAGGCCCGGTAGATAGTCGGCATCGAGCTGTGAAGTGAGGACTCCGTCCACCTGCGAGGCCTGATGCTCCAATCCGCCGCCATTGACCACGGTATCGGACCGCTGAAAGAGCGTGTAGTTGCGGAACGGGGCTTCGCCGAATACAGCCACCTCGACCGGCACGAATTTGTGAAGCCACGCGAATGTGCGGTCGCGGCGTGTGGAAGTGAGACTCGCGGCGGGATACCACGCCAGGCGGATCCATCGGTCCGCGACCAGAGTCGAATCGATTGCAAATCGCCCGACGTAGAAAGGCATGTCGGTGAGATCGTGATAGTTGCCCGCGGTGAAGGTGTTGGCAGCAGCAGCCGGATCCATTCCTGTTGCGATCTTCCAGGACGGCTCCGTGCGAACGATTACTTGCGCGGGCCAATTAAATCCGCGACCGGCTGGATAGAGAAAGAGATTCGTACCATTGAAGAACACAAAGTTGGGCGCGGTCCACGCAACCGCGCGGTCGACCGCATCGGCGAGATACTGGAAGGACACGCGCACGGTGCCGGCGGAGCGTGGCTGGACTTCCCAAGTCTGGAAGTCGAGTTTGCGCCACGCGAGCGGCACGCCGTTGGACTGCGCCGAAAAATCCGAGACGCGGCGGGCAAACCAGAGGATCACATAGTGGCCCGGAGACCAGGCAGGTAGGGACAGAATTACGGGCTCGGTGCCAGCCACGTGGAACGACATCGACACACCGAGCTGTCGCCGACCTACAG
Source organism: Gemmatimonadaceae bacterium (assembly GCA_039936175.1). GTDB lineage: Bacteria > Gemmatimonadota > Gemmatimonadetes > Gemmatimonadales > Gemmatimonadaceae > UBA4720. Next base: position 21,023 of record JBDTIV010000040.1, read on the forward strand.
CCGCGGAATCTGCAGTGATTTCGTATCTGACGTCGGTGATGGGAGCAGACATTCGCGGCGCCTGGGCGCGCGCGTCATCAGCAAAACCGAGGGTGAGAACGAGTGCTGCGGTCAATCGAATCATGCTTTCTCCGGGATGCGTCGACTCTTAGACAACGCACGTCGAGCAGAGGTTTAGCAGCGCGTACAGTGGATGAATCCGTGAGAGCCGCTACGGTGTAGATCATTACGTTAGCTTGCGTCAGACACTCTCGATATATGGTCACTCATGAAGATTTGCAGCCCAATCGCGATCGCACTATTCACCGTCTCAGGCGCGCTCTCCGCGCAAGCGCCGCATCTCTCCATTTCTCCGGCTCGACCACAGCCGGGCGCGGTAGTCCGGCTCACGCTCACCGTCCCTTCACCGGGCGATTCCATCGTCTCGATTCACGGCACGATGGCCGGCGAGCCGCTTCATTTCATCTCGGTAGGCGGGGGAAGCTGGCACGCGATCGGTGGCATCCCGGTTGATTCCGAGGGAACGCTGGTCGCCAGCGCCCAGATCAGGCGCGCGTCGGGCCGCGTGGAGACGGCACGTGCGCGAGTGATTATGCCGAAGGTGCCACCTCCCCTCGCACAGCCCCTGGCGGTTGACAGCACCTTCTCGCGTCCACTCGACGCGGCAACAGCGGCCAGGGTCGCGCGCGAAAATGTCCGCGCACAGGAAATCGGCAGGCACGCACACCAATTTCCCCCGATGTGGACCTCGTCGTTCCTCCGCCCGCGCTCGACTATCATCACGAGTGGGTTCGGGACTGGCCGAGTGTTCAACGGCCAGCTGACGACCCGCCACCTGGGTGTCGATTTTCGCGGGGCCACCGGTGAGCCCATCCGCGCCGCCAACTGCGGCGTCGTCGCATTGGTGGACAACTTCTTTCTTGCCGGCAACGTCGTCTACGTCGATCACGGTGGTGGAGTGGTCACCGCCTATTTTCACATGAGCAAGCCGCTCGTGTCGGTCGGCGACACGGTGAGCCGAGGCCAGATCATCGGTCTGGTGGGTTCGACCGGTCGGGTTACCGGACCGCACCTCCACTGGGCCGCACGATATGGCGCGATCACGGTGAATCCACTCGACCTGGTGTCCATCGGGCGGAATTGGTACAGCGCTTCTGTTGTACGAAATCCGGTGCGGCCGTCGGGAAAGTCAGCGGCCAGGTAAGCTCAGGCCGCTTCTTCCTCGAGCGTCATCGCGAAACCGCCTGTCCAAGACGCGATCATGTTGTACAACCAGCATGCGATCGCCGTCATGATGTATCCGAAGATCGCGTAGCACACTGGCCCGAGTATCAGGATTATCGCGGGCAGCCGGCCGGTCGGACGGGTACCCGATGCGAAGTAAACGACTGGAACGAATAGAAGAGCGAGGATGAAATAGAGGACGGCAACGGTTGCAGCCGACGAATGAACTCCAAACCGCTTGACTCGATATCGCATTCCGATCTCCGTGCTGAAGATGACCTACAGACTAGAGGCTCAATAGAAAACGAGCTTCACTCCCGCAACGATGAGGACCAGCGACAGCAGCTGCCGCAACACAGGCGGGGGAGCGCGCTTGCTTCCGTAACTCGCACCGATCCAGCCGCCGAGCACTACCGCGGCTCCCCAGACGGGAATGTTCGGCGGAAGCTGTGCCACGCTCGAGAAATGTCCGAGCAGTCCGGAGATGGAATTCACCAGTATGAACGGCGCCGCAACACCGGATGTGGCGCGAGTTTCTGCCCAACCCATGTAGAGAATCAGCGGACTCAGGAATATTCCGCCACCCACTCCCGTCAATCCGGACAGAAAACCGAGAATCAGCCCGGCTAGCAGCGCGATCCACAATCGAGGCGGCCGCGGCTCGTTAGTGAGCGGGCGGCGGGAAGAGCGGAACATCCATACGGCCGCATAAAGAAGAACGAGTCCGACGATTACGTGATACGAGCGAGCAGGCAGCGTAATGGCGCCGCCCAGAAATGCCGCCGGAACGGACGTCACCGCGAACGGCCAGAAGAGTGGCCACGAAAAAAGCCCAGCACGGTAGAACTTCATCGTGGCTACGACGGCCACGAGGATGTTGAGCGCGAGGGCGGTGGGCTTCATCACGTCGGGCGTGAAGCTGAAGAGGCCCATCACCGCCAGATATGCCGACGCTCCGGCGTGCCCGACGGATGCGTATAGCGCGGCGGCCGCAAAGAAAAGGCTCGCGATGATCAGAGTTTCGGAAGCCGTCATTCCGTTTCCGGTATATTTTGTTCGCCCGAACTACGCCGGCCAAAATACGTGACCGAATACGCAATCGACATAGTGAACGTGACGAAGCGCTACGCCGAGCATACGGCGGTGCGCGATCTGACGCTGCGCGTTCCCGCCGGAAGCGTGTACGGACTGCTAGGGCCAAACGGCGCCGGGAAGACGACGACGATCCGGATGATCCTCAACATCATGGCGCCGGACTCCGGATCGATTCACATCTTCGGCCGTCCGTCGAACGATCCGAAAATCACCCAACGCCTCGGATATCTGCCCGAGGAGCGCGGGCTCTATCGCAAAATGCAGGTCCGCAGGGTCCTCAAATTCCTGGCGGAGCTGAAGGGCGTGAAGGGAAGCGACGCCGAGCGGCGCATCGATGAATGGATGGAGCGGCTGTCTCTCAAGACCCCGGAAAAGGATTGGGGACTCGCGAAGATCGACGAGCTTTCCCGCGGCATGCAGCAGAAGGTGCAGTTCATCGGGACGCTGCTGCACGACCCCGATCTGGTGATTCTAGACGAGCCTTTCAGCGGGCTCGATCCGATCAACGCGCAGGCGCTCAAGGACACCGTGGTCGATCTCAAGCGGCACGGCAAGACCGTTATTTTCAGCACTCACATGATGGACAACGCCGAGCGCCTTTGCGACTCGGTCTGCATCATCGCGCACGGCGAGAAGGTACTCGACGGAACCGTCACCAACGTCAAGGAAGAGCATGGTCAGAGGAACGTCGCCCTCGCGCTCGAAGGGGACGGCATGGAGGGTGTCGGGTCGATATTACGCGACCGCTCGCTGGTCAGCCGCGCAGACGACTCGAACCGGTTCTTCGAGATCGAGATGGCTCCTGGCGCCGACCCTCAGACGCTGCTGCGACGAATAATCGATTCCGGCGCCTCCGTACAGCGCTTCGAGATGATTCAGCCTTCACTCCATCAGATCTTTCTCCAAAAGGTCGGTGCCACCGGTATCGAAGAGGGTATGAGCGGACATGGCTAAGCTCTGGGTGATCATCAAGCGCGAGTACCTTGAGCGCGTACGGTCGAAGTGGTTTCTCATCGCGACCTTCTTCGGGCCGATCTTCTTCAGCGCGATCATCATCGTGCCGGCGTGGCTGGCGTCGCGCAGCAAGGCGACGAGCGACATCTACAACACGACGATTCTCGACGCGACCACCACCGGATTCGGCCGTCGCCTAGCCATCAACATCGCGGGTGACAGCACCAATCCAGCCCGGATGCCGGAAGTGCGAGTGGTCTCGCCGAGCGCGCTGACGCAGGCCGAGAGCACCGCGACGCACCGCGTAATGCTGAACGACAAGACGGGCTATCTCGTCATCGATCAGCAGACACTCGCCGGCGAGTCGGCGCGCTACGCCGGCCGGAACGCAACGTCGATCGCCGACATGGCCCAGCTCAAGTCCGCCATTCGCGAGACGATTCTCGCGTCGCGACTCGAGAAGGTGGGACTCGACAATTCGCGAATGAAGGAGATCACCTTCATTCCGCTCGATTTCAGCACGGAGCGAATCACGGAGAAGGGTCGAGCCGGATCGGGGATGGCGAGCGTCATGTTCGGCTTCGCGATCGGATTCCTGCTTTACCTCTCGATCGTGATCTATGGACAGACGATCATGAGCGGAGTGCTCGAGGAGAAGACGACGCGGGTAGCCGAGGTCGTGATGTCCAGCGTTCCGACGGACACGCTGCTCGCCGGCAAAGTGCTCGGCGTCGGCGCGGTGGGACTCACGCAGCAGATAATCTGGATCGTGACCACCTACGTACTGCTGCAGCTCCGCGCGCCGATCATGGCGAAGTTCGGCGCGCCCGTGACGAATTTCACGCTGCCCGACATCTCCCTCGGGGCGGGTCTCATCTTCCTGCTTTTTTTCCTGCTCGGCTTCATTTTCTACTCGTCGCTGTACGCCGCGGTGGGATCGTCGGTGAACAGCGAGTCCGAGGCGAGACAGGCCGCGAGCCCGCTGATGATCATGATCGTGAGCACGGCCGTTTTCATTCAGCCAGTGCTCCTGAATCCGACGGGAACGGCGGCCAGGGTGCTCTCCCTGCTGCCTTTCTCGGCGCCGATCATTATGCCCATCCGGATGGCGGTGACTGGAGTGCCACCGCTCGAGTTGACCGCGAGTCTGGTTCTTCTCGCGATTGGATGCCTCGCCGCGCTCTGGCTTGCGTCGCGCATCTACCGAGTCGGACTGCTGATGTACGGGAAGCGGCCGACGATGAAGGAGATGGCTCGGTGGGTGTCTTACTCCAGGTAAGTCTGGGGACTGTACAACTGCAAAACACGCGATCCGAGTATGCGGAAGCGTAGATCAAAGATTCCGGGCAACTTCGCAGGGACCGATTTCTGTGGCGTAGGGACCGCAGGGTTGTAGTTACCCGGTTTCGCGCACCCTTGCGGTCTCAGCGTTGTGATCGCAGATCTGAATTCTGTGCTTCTGAGTTCTCGGATCGCGTGTTTTGCAGTTTGTTTTCCCCGATCCCGCCCGCCACCCCGTTATCTTTCCTCTACATCCCCCGCCATTCGAAAAGAGGCCATAGCATGTACGACGAGAGATTCGTCACCCCAATGCGCCAGGAGCTCACCCAGCTCGGCGTTGAAGAAATGCGGACCGCGCAGGAAGTAGATGCCAAGCTTGCCAACACGCAGGGCACGACGCTCGTAGTCGTGAACTCAGTGTGCGGCTGCGCGGCTCGGAATGCGCGTCCCGCAGTAGCGAAGGCAATACGCCATGAGTCGAAGCCCGATACTCTGACCACGGTTTTCGCCGGTCAGGATGTCGACGCGGTACAGCGAGCGCGCAGCTACTTTATCGGGTATCCGCCCAGCTCACCCCAGATCGCACTGTTCAAGGATGGAAAACTCGTTTTCATGCTCGAGCGGCATCAAATCGAAGGTCGGACGGCTGACGACATCGCGCAGGATCTGGAAGGGGCATTCGACAAGTACTGCGAGACTGGCACCGCTGCGTAGGAAAGCATCGTAACTGCAACTGCAGAGAACGGGATCCGAGAAGTCAGAGGCACAGAATTCAGTTGTTGGGCAACTGCGTAATTACCTCTCTCGGAGCTGCACGACCTCTCAGAACTCGTCTTTCTTTCGTCTCTCAATAAATGGTTGGCCGTCGGGGTGGGTCTGGGGATCCACATCCCTTCCCGTGTCCTTGAGGACGCGGCCGCGAATGAAGGACACAGTGCCGCCGAGGAGGAGTGCCCAAACGCTGACGCCCAGTACGCGCCAGAACAGCACGCCCATCGCCATCGGCTGCCAGTCGGCGAACTCCGCGCGGGCGGTGCCCCATGGCTCCCGGTGGAGTGAGATGAGCGCGAGGCTCACCAGCATCTCGCCCGCCGTCTCGAATATCGCGAACAGAGGCGCGCGCCACGGCCATTCGCGAACCGGGAATCTCCCGAGGTGCAGCGTCGCCATCCCGAAGAGAAAGAACGTGCCCAGGACGAGCGACGCGCCGAGATAGGAGCTCGTTGAAGTGCCGTGCGTGAGGACGAGAGCGCGGAAGAGACGGATGACGACGCCCGTTATCAGCGCGAGCTCGACGGGGGATCGCGCGATCCTGGCGAACGCTGCCGGCTCCTCAATGTCCCACTCGCTGGGCTTGAACGACCGGCGACGATGCTCGGCCGAAGGCTTCGTCACGTGTTCCAATGTAACGCCGCCAGAGATGTCGTCCATAGATTTTCCAACCGTATCACTGGGTGAATCGGAGATCTCTCCGATTCGACGCTGCACGGTGGGCGCGCGTAACTACCTGATCCAGTGTCCGATCCTGGACCACCTGATGTCGGTGAGCATCGGGAGCGGGCGGTCACTGTCGTCCGCGTTGTAGGAGTAGTAGACGAACAGGGGCTTTCCGCGCACGTTTTCGCGCGGCACGAATCCCCAGTACCGGCTGTCCTTCGAGTTGTAGCGGCTGTCGCCCATCATGAAGAGTCTCCGCGGCGGCACGACGATCGGACCCCAGTTGTCGAGCATCGGCTGCTCTGCCGCCGCGCCGAAACGCGACGAAGCGAGCGCGAATTTTTTCTGCCAGGCGAAGTGCCAGCTGACAGAATTTCCCATAACGGAATCGGGGACGGCGGTGATGCCATATCCCTGTCGCTGCGCGATCCCGTTCAGATAGAGCAATCCCTTCCGCATGTAGAGCGTGTCGCCAGGGGTTCCGACTAATCGCTTGACTAGCGTCGGCGTCGGATCGCGGCCCGCCGAATCTTCATCCGCCTGATACGGGGAGACAAACACCACTACGTCCCCACGCCGGGGATCTCTGTAGGCCGGCAGACTCATGCCGGTGAATGGAACGTGGGCTCCGAAGATCGCTTTATTGACGAAGAGCCAGTCGCCGACGAGAAGCGTCGGGATCATGCTCCCCGACGGTATGCGATACGCCTCGACGATGAACGCGCGCAGCAAGAGGAAGATCGCCAGCGCGCCAGCGATCGACTTGAAATTCTCCCAGAGGACCTCGAGCCGGGACCGCTGCGAAACGGGGCGCGCCTTTTGAGCGCGCCCCGCATTTGACGGAGTTGCCAAGGAGCTTAGGTGTTTCTGAGGTGCTTGTTGACGAGTCGGGTCATCTCGAACATGGAGACCTGTCCACGACCAAAGATCGGACGGAGGTTCTCGTCGGCGTTGATCATGCGGCGGTTCTTCGAATCCTGAAGGCCTTTCCGCTTGATGTACTGCCAGAGCTTCTTGGTGACTTCGGTGCGCGGCATCGGCGAGCTTCCGACGACATTCGCCAGATCACTGCTCGGCTGCATCGGCTTCATGAACGCCGCGTTCGGCGTGCGCTTTTTGCCTGAAGACGATTTCCGGCGGGCCTTGCGACCGCCTTTCTTCGCCGCTTTTCTCGATGACTTTTTGGCCGAAGACTTTCGGGACGAGGACTTCTTCCTTCCTTTGCTCTTCTTTTTTACTGCCATCTTGTCTCCTTGTTTGATGATCGGATGCGATTTGCTGCGAGAGTGAAACGCCGTCCGTCAGGGGAGCAAACTATAGCGCCGTAGGGCGAAAGCAATAGGGAATGCAAAGAGTTTCCCTATGAGAAACTCGAAATCCCAGAGGAGAAAACCCACTTTTTGACTGGAACGCGGCCTGCCATCGCCCTCATTTTCCGACCATGCCTTCCAGCAGCTTCATCATTTTCACATCGTAGGGATCGGGCGAATCGTCGTCGTCGGCGGGCTCGTAGTTCTGCTGCGGAGTCTCCAGTATCAGAGGGATTCCGTTGCTGCGAGCGTCCTGCATCAGCCACTCGAAGGGGGCCTTTCCAATGCGTCCGTCCCCTATGAGAACGTGACGATCCTTGTTCGACCCGAGCTCGCCTTCGCTGTCGTTCAGGTGGAAAAAAGAGGGCTTCTCGCCCGTGGCTTCCTCGAATTCGTCGAGCACGGCGGTGAAGGCCTGCTTCGATTTCGTAATGTCGTAGCCCGAGGAAAAAAGGTGACACGTATCCAGTCCATACCCTGTTCTCGCTCTGAGAGACGCGGGGATGTTCGACAGAATCTGCGCGACCTCCTCCGCCGTCTTCCCCATCGTCTTGCCGGCTCCCGCGGTGTTCTCCACCAGGAGCTTCGTGCCGGAGTCGATCGACTTCAGAGCGACGGTGATCGCCTTGGCGATTCTCTTCGCCGAGTCCGCGCGGTCGCTCGTTCCTGCTGAGCCGGGATGAAAGCAGACTCCGCCGACGCCGAGGGCACTGGAACGCTCCATCTCCTTGGTGAGGCCCGCGCTCGCTCGCGCCCATTTCTCGTCGTCGGGGGTCGCGACGCTCAATACGTAGGCCGCGTGCACAACGACATTCACCGGCTTGATTTTGGTTTTTGCCAGCGCCGTCTTGAATCGCGCCACGCGCTCGGGCTTGATTGTCGACTTGTCTCCGTAGAAGCGCGGGATCGCGGTGAATACCTGAAGCGCCGTCATTCCCGCGCTTCCCGCGCGCAGGACGGCCATGTGGAGACCGCCCTTGTCGACGGTGTGCGCGCCGATGTACCGTGTCATGCCGCCGGTCTGTGCAATTACTCTACCGCGCGAAGGGTGTTCGAGGCTGTTGCCACTATGGCCGCGAGGGTGGATAATACGAAGGTATCTTCAGCAGGAATATGCGACTTCTAAGTCCCTCCTTCGGCCTGCTCTGCCTGATCCCGCTGGCAATCCAGGCGCAGGCAAATCCCGGCAGCGACGTTCTCACCGGACGCCTTACGGATCTCGCCGGACGTCCCGTCGCCAACGCGCAGATCAGAGTGACGTCGGCTCGGACGGGCGCGGCTCGCGCGCAGTCGACCGATGACGGGGGTCACTACAAAATCTATTTCCCGGAGACAGCGCCGGCGTATACGCTGCTGGCGAAACGCATGGGATTCAGTCCGGTCGAGCGCACCATTACCCGGAAGAGCAATGGTCCAGAGGAGATGCGGGTGGACCTTCAATTCGGAGGAACTCCACTGGCTCTCTCGGTGGTGGAGATCATCGGAAGTCCGGACGCTCCGTCACCGCGTGAGGCCGAGAAGACTGGCCCGATCGATAATACGGTTCCGAATCCGGTGTTCGAAATTCTTGCTCTCAGCGACACGTTGCATTTGAGCGCGGTGCAGGTCGTCGGACTCAACGACCTCGCGGACAGTCTTCAGTCAAAGAACACGCGCATCTACCGCGACATCCGCACGCTTCTCGCCAAATCGCAGGAAGCGGGCGACATCACCCAGATGACGGGCAGCGTGGCGATAATGCTTGCGGAGGCGTCGCGCAATACGACGCACGCGGTGGTAGCGGCTCTCAAGCTCTTGAGGCAGGAACAGTTCGTGGTCCTGCCCGCCGAAATCCGCGACCATTCCGAATCGGCAGAGGGAACTACTGCAAAACAGTAGAGCCCGAGCGATCAGTTCCAGCGGCCCACCCTGTAACCCACCCGATCTCCCCGCTGGCCGGCGACGTTCTCTCCGGGCTTCCACCAGACCGTGATCCGTCGATGGTCGAGCACAACCCAGGGAGAAACCGCCGGCACGTCGTCGGGCGTCGCGTCGCCGCGCGTCTCGAAGATGTGTCCCGTCGAATGTGACAGCACGATGCCTATCCTCGGCGCCGTCGCGTTCGGATCCTCGAATACCACCACGACACTGTCGCCATTTGCGGCCACGCTCGCAGCCGCGGGTGAATTGCCGTAGACAACCGGGACGGGAGAATGGAACATCGATCCCTTGTCCATCGAGTGCGCGAAGAACACTCCGGCGCCGTCGGCGGCTTCGATGAAATAAACGAGGTGCAGGTAGCCACGAGCGGGATCGTAGAAGACGCCCGGTGCGGGACGCGCACACCCTCTGCGACCGCGATCGCGCGTCTCGACCGCGGCTGGCGGGTCCCAGCTCGCGCCACCGTTCCGTGAATGCTGCAGGTACAGCATGACGCTGCTGTCGCTGCGCGAAGTCCACCAGATCCGAAATAGCTCAGATCCCGCCTTGGCGGTGCGGATCGAGCGGAGGCAAACTCCGCCGCCCTCGCTCGCGAGAGGAAGATTGGCGCTGAGCACCGCGCTTCTCGCGTCGGGGTCCCCGAGCTGTGAAACGCGGTACGTCACGTCACCCCACTGCACCGGCTCTCCTACGCAGCCTGTCAGAGCCATTCCGGCAGCGCTGGCCAGCGCCAGCCGTCCAATGCGCGTGAGGAGCGCCTTCTCGCGATATCCCATTCGAGCACGTTACCCGGAGACGCGGCTCGCGAGAAGGGTGACTATCTTTCGACTTAGCATTGGCAGCCACATCGAGGAGCTCAGGAATGTCCCCCTCCGCAGTCGGTCCAACCCGCCCAGCATCCCAGCCCGCCGAGAGCCGGTCCGCTCCCGACGGTGACGACACCCCGGGCGCCGAGAGGGTCTCAGCGGAGCTCGCGTCAGTCGCGCTCAGCGGCTTCAATGGAAATCGTCGCGTGCCTCACCCAGTGAACGAGCCGGTAAAGAGCTACGCGCCCGGCTCTCCGGAGCGCGCCGAGCTGAAGGCTCGCCTGCAGTCGATGTCGAACGAGCGAGTCGATATTCCGCTCATCATCGGCGGCGAGGAGGTGCACACGGGAGAGCTGGCGCAGACTGTGATGCCCCACAACCATCGTCACATCCTCGCCGACTGGCATCGTGCCAATCCCGAGCACGTGGACATGGCGGTGAAGGCGGCCGAGTCAGCGGCGAAGGAGTGGGCTCATTGGGCGTGGGAGGATCGCGCCGCTGTTTTCCTAAAGGCGGCCGAGTTGCTGACGACGACGTGGAGGCAGACACTCAACGCCGCGACGATGCTCGGTCAGTCGAAGACTGCTTTCCAGGCGGAGATCGATGCGGCATGCGAGCTGATCGACTTCTGGAGATTCAATCCGTACTACGCACAGAGCCTGTACGACGAGCAGCCATTCAGCGATCGCACGATGTGGAATCAGCTCGATTATCGCCCACTCGAGGGATTCGTGTACGCGGTGACGCCGTTCAACTTCACATCGATTGCGGGGAATCTTCCGACCGCGCCGGCGCTGATGGGAAACGTCGTCATCTGGAAACCCGCGTCGAGCGCGGTGCTGAACGCGCACTACATCATGAAGCTGCTCGAGGAGGCGGGACTTCCCCCCGGAGTGATCAACCTCGTTCCCGGCGATCCGGGAATGATCTCGGACAAGCTGCTGTCGCACAGAGATCTCGCCGGCGTACATTTCACCGGGAGCACAGCGGTTTTCAACAACATGTGGAAGACCATCGGCGCCAGCATGTCGCGCTACAAATCGTACCCGCGCATCGTGGGCGAGACTGGCGGCAAGGACTTCATCGTCGCGCATCCGTCCGCCGATCCGGCGGCGCTTTCAGTCGCGATCGCGCGCGGAGGGTTCGAGTATCAAGGCCAGAAGTGCTCGGCGGCCAGCAGAGTATACATCCCGGAGTCTATCTGGCCGGAGGTGCGCGATCGCACGGTTGCGATCATGAAGGACATCGAGATGGGAGATGTCACCGACTTCCGGAATTTCATGGGCGCCGTCATCGACAAGAAGGCATTCACGAAGATCGGCGAGTACGTCGAGCACGGCCGCAACAACGCGACGGTGGTGTCGGGCGGGGTCGCTCGTGGCGAAGATGGGTACTTCATCGAGCCGACGTTGATCGAGACCAGGGATCCGGGGTATCGCCTGCTGTGCGAGGAGATCTTCGGGCCGGTGGTGACGGCGCACGTGTATCCCGACAACAAGTGGGCGGAGACGCTCAAGATCGTCGACGAGACGTCGCCATACGCGTTGACGGGCGCGGTATTCAGTCGGGATCGACGGGCCATTCGGCAGGCGCAGCTCGCGCTCAGAAATGCGGCGGGAAACTTCTATATCAACGACAAGCCCACGGGCGCGGTAGTGGGGCAGCAGCCCTTTGGCGGGGCGCGCGGCTCCGGAACGAACGACAAGGCGGGGTCCAAGCTCAATCTCGTCCGATGGATCAGCCCGCGGAACATCAAGGAGACGTTCTCTCCGCCGACCGACTATCGCTACCCGTTCATGCAGGAAGAGTAGGAGCCCTGGAGCCTAGAAACGCGCCTCGACGTAGAGATTCGTCCGTATCGCTTTCTCGGGATGGATCCCCTTCGCGACGTCGATCCGTATGAGCGCGTCCAGGAACGACGCTCCGACCCCGGCCCCACTCAATGGCCGGCCCGGATGGGAGAAGTTCGTACGATTTCCTGCCCAGCCGAGATCACCGAAGACGATCTTCCGGAATCCGGTGGAGCCCGCGCCGAGCTCGGCGCTCGTCATCCAGAAAGAATCACCAGTGGCAGCGCCTGCCCTCTGCCCGCGCACCGTTTGAACTCCGCCGAGGTAGAACTGTTTCTGGATTGGAACGTGTCCACCGGACGTGCCGCCGCCGAGCGTCAGTGCGCCGTCGAGGGCGCGCCCCAGCCCGTGAGAAAGAGTGGTTTGCACCAAACCGCGTGAATAGTCGAACGTTCCCGCAGCGCCTTCGAGCTTGAAGTCGGTCAGCGCTCGAAATCCGTGGGGATCGAGGCCGTAGGATGAATGGTGCTCTACCGCGAGCCCCACGACACTCCCGTTGACGGCGTCGATGTTCGTCAGCTCGCCCTTCACTCCGCCGGGATGGGCAATCGAGAATTCGGTCTTCACTCGCGCGTCGAACTGCTGCTCGGCGAACAGGCGCCAGTTTTGAATCAGGCCGTAGTCCTTGATCCCTGTCAGCTCAGCGCCCCAGGTCCGGTAGTAGAATCCTTCGTCGCGCCCGAAGAGGAGCGCGGATATTGAGCTGCTGAAGCCAAGTGGATCTCCCCAATCATTCGCCGCGGCGAGACGCCGGTACACGCCGACGCCGATGGTTCGCCGGCCATCGGTGCGGTAAAGCGATAACTCTCCGTTCGGGGATAGATCCGCCGCGCCGAGACGGAAGAGAGCGTGAGCGGCATATCCGCCCCCCAGCACCTGCTCCGCGGCCAGCGCAGTGGAGAACCCTTCGATGCGATTGAACCGGGTATACGACAATCCGTAAGACACGGTCGGACGCTGGGCAGCGAATTCGGGCTGCGCGCCAAGCGTGAGGGCTTCCGACACGAGAGCATCGCGTTCGACGGTCCCGAAGACCGCTTCGCCATCGTCGTAGATCGACTTCGGAAGGTCGGGCGACCGCGCGAGGCCGACACTGTCGCACGGTGTCCTCACGCGGATGCGCAGCCCCTCGTCGGATCTGAACTGGGTACGCACGCGCTCCGTGCCGGTTTTGCACTCCGAGTGGCGGAGCTCTCGCCGCGCCGCGCGCGACACTGAATCAGTCGCGGTGTCGGCCACAGCGATGGCGAGACCGGGCATCGGATCCGTGCCATTCACGCTCTCGTAGGTGAACTTCTGCTCGAGCTTGAAAGGGATGTGCATGAAGCTCACCTGCGCCTCGCCTTCGACGGTCTGCGCTCGCGGGAGCCAGAAGCGTCCTTCGTGCAGTCCATACTCGACGGTGATGGCGCTGACCATCGCTTTCATCGGCGTGATCATCGGCTTCACCCATGTCGGAATGTCGTTGGGATCGTTGTCCTCCTTGCTCGCTTCCTTGGCGACGGCCATGATGTCCATCTCCTGCGCCATCCGGTATACGGCGCGCACGAGATGGGCAGTGGACGCGTCGAACCAGAGCGAGCCAACGGCGACATTCCATTTCGGCTCACGCGGACGAATGAGCAGCTCGCGCAGCTCGATGCGTTGGCCGCCGGGCAGCTGAAAGCTCACAGAATCACCCGATGCGTACGTGTAATACGCCTCGGCGCCGGCGGCGAGCGGATGGATTATCTCATCCTCGCTGACGTCAGCCTTGGCGAGCCCCGACCCGATCCAGAGCGTTTCGCGACCCGGGTAATACGGCACGTCACCCGCGCCACCGAGGTCGATTTCACCATGCCCAGCTCCGTCGATCATCGGGAAGACGCTCCGCTGACCTTTGACGTCGATCATCGCGCCTTTGTCGCGCTGCCAGAAGACGTGCGTGGCGCGTTCGGATCGCAGCAACAGCCTGTCTCGCCCGATCCGCTTGAATCCCATGCCGACCGACATGCGCTCGTAGGTATTCGCTTCGTAGCCGGTGAGCGTCGAATCCTGGTCGAGTCTCGCTGCACGCGCCTTGAACAGAAGGTCGCGTGCAGCCGCATCCTTGAACGCCGTTGCGAGAACTGCCGAGGTCACCGGAGGACGTCGCGCCAGACGGAACTCCTTGCGCACCGAATCCCGCACGTGTTCGCGCACTCTCATGGAGTCACGTCGCGCATCCCGACGCACGGCGATCGAATCGCGTTTGGCCCGGCTGAGGCTGTCCTGTTTGGTGTCACCGATAGTCAGGCTGCCGGATGCTTGCGCGAAGACGATCGCGGCGAGGAGGTATAGCATTTAGTGGCTGGTTGCGCGGGGAACCGTGAGTGTGAAGCCAAGCTGCCAGAGCACCATGTCCGTCTTGCTGTTACGCGGATGAAGCGTAATGGTGCCATCTGGATTGTCGGTGATGTCGCCTTTGGTCAGATACCTCGCGCGGCCGCCATAGTAGTAGCGGCCGCCAAAGTTGAACGCGCCTGCCATGCCGAACGGAATCTGAAAGCCGCCGCCGAAGATCCAGGCGTGAGAGCCGTCGTGTGCGTTCTGCGTCGAGGCCGATTGGTACTGTCCCGACGGATCGCTCAGCGATGATGACGTCGAAAAATCGGTATACGCGACGGCCGTGTTTGCGTACGGCCGGAACGGGCCGTCAGGAATCATGATCTGCGGCCCTACCGCGGCCCATGCGATGTTGTTCGTCGTCAGAAGGTCGAGCGTCACGCGGCTCGTGAGTCCGAAGAATGACGCGTCCTTGTGCTCGCGTCCGTATTGAAGACCACCAATGTCCGCCCGGATGTTGAAGTATCCCTTGTAGTCGAGCCTGTACATCCCATTCAGATCGAAGCCGTAGCCGTGCCCGACATTGGTGGCGAACTCTCCCTTGGGCTGCGACAAAGCGCCGTCCGCGCCGAATGAGAATCGCGACGGACCGGAGGTCGAGTTTGGGATTTGCGCCTGAAGCTGTGAGGCGGACACGAAAATAAAAGCAGTGCTCAGTACCGACACAGCCTTGAACGGCATACTTTCTCCCTCTGGTTTTGAATCAGTGTTGGCTAGGGACGGACACCGCTGCGACGCCAACGCTATATCATTTTACGATAACGGGTTATAGGAAGTTTCATGGCAACTGCGACCTCGCTGGCCCCCGCACTTCGCGTCCAGGAACTCAGAAAATCCTACAGCGACGTGGTTGCTGTGGATGGCTTGGATCTCGAGGTCCGGGCCGGTGAGTGTTTTGGGCTGCTCGGCCCCAACGGTGCGGGAAAGACTACGACAATCGAAATCTGTGAGGGACTTCTCGCCGCCGACTCGGGCAGTGTAGAAGTCCTTGGCAAGCGCTGGGAAACCGATGCCGACGATCTGCGCGAGCTGCTCGGAATACAACTTCAGGATACACAGCTCTCCGAGAAGCTCACGGTGGACGAGACGCTCACGCTATTCCAAAGCTTCTATCGGGACGCGCGCGACGTGGGAGAAGTCATCGATCAGGTCGAGCTCGGCGAAAAGAGAAAATCGCGCGTGGGTGGACTTTCCGGTGGACAGAAACAGCGCCTCGCGGTCGCATGTGCTTTCGTCGGCAATCCACGGCTGCTCTTTCTGGACGAGCCGACGACCGGACTCGATCCTGTTTCGCGCCGCGGACTATGGGATCTGATCTTTAAATTCCGGGCCGAAGGAAAGACGATCGTGCTCACGACGCACTACATGGAAGAGGCGGAGCGTCTGTGCGATCGCGTCGCGATCGTTGATCACGGACGCATCATCGCTCTGGGCGCGCCGCAGGAGCTCATCGAGGCGGTCGACGTCTCGCATCTTCCGCCGCCGGAGCCGCGAAAGACTTCGGCGACGCTCGAAGACGTCTTCGTGTCGCTGACGGGGAGGACGCTGCGCGATGAATAAGCGCGCCCCATTTCCCATCACCGAAGAGATGGCCAAAGGCGAGCGGAGGCCGCTGCGGCGCCGGCCGTTCAGCCACACCTCGATGGTTCAGCTGACGCTCGTGAGATTCCGCGAGTTTCTTCGCGAGCCGGAAGCCGTCTTCTGGACCTTCGTGTTCCCGATTCTGCTCGCAGCGGGACTGGGAATCGCCTTCAGACAGCGCGGTCCCGACAAGGTGGCGGTCGGCGTCGTCACGACAGCTTCAGGAGGCGAATCCGTTGTTGCGTCGTTGAAAAAAGACTCGACTCTCGTGGTCAACACGTACGACGACAGCGCTGCCGCGCGCGCGCTGCGCACCGGAAAAGTGGCGTTGCTCGTAGTCCCCGGCACCGCGAAGGACAGTGTCCGGTATGTATACGATCAGGGACGCTCGGACGCCGTGAGCGCGCGCGTGCTCGTGGATCGCGACGTTCAGGCCGGAGCGGGCAGAATCGATCCAGTGCGCGCGACCAACATTTACGTGACTGAGGCTGGTTCCCGCTATATCGATTTCCTCATTCCCGGCCTGCTCGGAATGAATCTGATGGGAAGCAGCATCTGGGGCCTTGGCTTCTCGATCGTCACCGCTCGAAGCAAGAAGCTCCTCAAGCGGCTCATGGCGACGCCGATGTCGCGCGCGCAGTACTTGCTCTCGTACCTCGCGTCTCGCCTCGGTTTTCTCGTCCTCGAGGTCGCGACACTTGTCGGGTTCGGGCATTTTGCCTTCGGAGTTCCCCTGCGCGGATCGTTGCTGACGCTGCTTCTCATCTGTCTGCTCGGAGCGATCTCTTTCGGCGGTCTGGGCCTTCTCACCGCATCGCGCGCCAAGACGACGGAGGCTGTATCGGGGATCATGAACTTCATCATGCTCCCGATGTGGATCTTCTCGGGTGTTTTCTTCTCCTCGGCAAACTTCCCGCATGTGGTGCAGCCGTTCATCCGAATACTTCCCCTCACCGCGGTAAACGATGCGCTGCGCGCCAACATGCTCGAAGGCGCTTCTCTGGCCGCCGTATCGCCTCAGATACTTGTGATAGTCGTTTGGGGGATCGTGTCTTTTTTCGCCGCACTCAAGCTGTTCCGCTGGCGCTGATGAGCGATTCCGCTCCCGTCGCGGCCGAGAATCTCCTGCAGGTCGACGAGTCCGTTGCGATCCCCCGGAGCGAGCTGGATGTCCGGGTTTCGCGCGCCTCCGGCGCGGGCGGACAGCACGTCAACAAAACGTCATCGCGGGTGGAGATTTTCTGGAACATCGCCGGATCGAAGGCGCTGGCCGAGGATCAGCGCACTCGACTCCTTGCACGCCTGGCGTCGCGGCTCACGACCGAAGGGAGTATCCGCATCGTTGCCAGCGACATGCGAAGCCAGAGCCGAAACCGTGGTCTCGCCGAGGAGAGGCTGGTTGAAACGGTGCGTCGCGCGCTCGTGGTTCCCAAGAAGCGAAGGGCTACCAGACCCACACGGGCATCCAAGGAAGCACGCCTCGAGGGTAAGAAGAGACATTCAAACAAGAAACGCGAGCGGCGGAACGTGCGCGAGTGATTCAGAAAGACGCCCGGCGCTCGCAGATAGCTGCTGCATTCGCGTCGATCTACATCATCTGGGGCTCCACGTATCTCGCGATTAGTTACGCGGACCAGACGATTCCGCCGTTCATCATGGGCGGCACGCGCTTTCTCATTTCCGGAGCGCTCCTCTATCTCTGGGCACGATATCGAGGCGCGCCAAAGCCGTCCACGGCCCACTGGCGGAATGCGACCATCGCGGGCGGTTTCCTCCTGCTGGGCGGCAACGGCGCCGTCGTGTGGGCCGAGCAGTACGTTCCGTCGGGGCTGACGGCGCTTCTTGTTTCGATTCTCCCCTTCTGGCTCGTGATCATCGAATGGCTGCGGCCGCCGAGGAAGCGCCCGAGAGTCGCGGTTCTCGTCGGGCTCGTGGTGGGATTCCTCGGAGTGATTGTGCTCGTCGGTCCTGGTAACTTTGGCGGCCACGGAGATGTGCGGCCGATCGGTGCGTTGGTCCTGATACTTGGCTCGCTGTCGTGGGCGATCGGCTCCTTCTGGTCGCGCGACGCGGAGCTCCCTGAATCCGGACTTCTCACCACCGGGATGGAGATGCTGGGCGGCGGAGTACTTCTCACCATCGTCGGTTTTCTGAGCGGGGAGGTGTCGACCTTCGACGTTCATCAGGTCTCGAGACCATCCGCGATCGGTCTCATCTATTTGATCACCTTCGGATCCCTGCTCGGCTTCACATCGTACATTTGGCTGCTGGACAAGGTGTCTCCCGCGCGTCTCGGCACTTATGCGTATGTAAATCCCATCGTGGCGGTGCTGTTGGGATGGGCAATCGCGGGAGAAACGCTCTCGATTCGCACCGGCCTGGCCGCGGCGATTGTGATCTGCGCGGTGGCGTTGATCACCACAGCAAAGAGCTCCTCTGCAGCGCGGGAGAGCTAGCGGGGCGTCCCGGTTCCTTCGCTGCGGCAACTCCTACCGTAAAACCGTGAACGCTTTATGATAAGAAGGGGAAAACCCCGCACTGTTTCGCCTTTCCGTGGAGGAGCTTCAATGTTCGCCGATGCGCCCTGCCCCCACATCAAGGCAATCTCGAGCGTCAAGAAGGAAAAAAAAGCACGTCTGCGAAGAGTGCGTGAAGATCGGCGCGAGATGGGTTCACCTGCATCAGGCGCTTCACGAGTAGCCGAGAGTAGCAGCGGCGCGCGAAATCCGCGGGTCTTGCCCCGGTTTCACGTCCGGCGATATCTCTCGCCCCTCAGCTGCTCGATTGTCATCTTAACGAGGAGCGCCTCGAAGTCGGCGTTACCAAGAGCTCCGCAGACACTCTTGAGCCGGCGCTCAAGGTCGTCATGTACGCGGCTTTCACGGCTGTCGCGAACGTCGGGGTTGATGCCCGGCATTCGCAACGCGGCCTGATCGCCGTCTCCAACCATTCTTTCGTGAATGGACATCTTGCCTCGCATGGCCGCGTAAGTCTGCCCAAGTGTCGGCAGAAGGTGGGAGCTGCTTGCGGCATGCTGCCCGGCGTGTGGGGGAGTCTGACAGCGCTCTATTTAGAGAGCAAGGATGCAGCCAAAGGCGGATTCTCGAATATGGCTCAGAAGACCGAGTGACCTCAGCCGTATTCGATCTCGGGCATCTGCCCTTGCCTATTGTATGCGCTTCCAGGGTTGCCCGGCGTGATTCCAGGCGACTAGCTCAGGATGAAAGAGATGTGCAAGGAGCTCTACGCCTTCGATGACCCGCGGTCCCGGACGCGCGAAGTAAGCGTTCGCATCCACGGCGTACATTGCAGCGCCTTTTACGTGAGGAAGCTCTCGCGCGAGATCCACCGACCGCTCCAGCCTGTACCCACACGGTGATACGATGATCATCTCCGGCTCGGCGCGCACGACATCATCCCACTCCATGCGGACAGAATCCTCACCCGCTCGACCCAGGGGATCCTCGCCGCCCGCGAGCGTGATCATCTCCGGCACCCAGTGACCGCCACAAAAGAGCGGATCGGTCCATTCCAGAAACACGACTCGGCGGCTCGGCGCGCCCGCTATCGCCGCGCGCACTCTCGATAGCCTGTCGCGATTCGACTGTACGAGCGCCGCCGCTTCGTCTCCGCGGCCGATCGCCGCGCCCACCGCGACGATGTTCTCCTCTATCTCTCCAAGGTTGCGGGGAGTGAGAAAGAGAACTTCGGGCCTGATGTCGAACTTTCTCACGGCGCGAGTGAGCTCATCGCCCGAGGGTGCACAAACGCGACAGAGATTCTGCGTGAGAATCACCTCGGGGCGAAGGTCACGGAGAAGCACTTCGTCGATCCTGTACAGCGTGTCGCCGCTGTCCATTCTCCCGGCGACTGCACGATCGATAGCTTCCGGCGACGCGCCGTCGAGATCGAGAGTCGGCCTGCTCACCACCGGCAGCGCGACGACTTCCGGCGGATAATCGCATTCGTGCGATCGGCCCACCAGTTCATTTCCCGCGCCGAGAGCGTGAATCATCTCAGTGCCGGCCGGAAGAAAAGAAACTATGCGGGTCATGGTCACTCGATATCGCAGAACATGAATCGATCGTCGCGCAGGACAGTTTCTCCCACGTGATAGGGAATTGGTGCGCTGAACGGAGGGCCGTCGGAGACGAACGTGTGGAACTCGCCACGCTCGCCGCAGGGATCCGCCGTAACCGGAAGATCGGCAAGGAGCTGTTCGTCGAACAGTCGACCGGCGAATGCGCCGTCTATCTGCGTGGTATCTACGCAGATGAGACGCGCACTGAACCCGTCGGAAATGAAGCGTCTTGCCAAATCAGCGGTGTCGAGACCCCAGATCGGGAAGAGGGGCTCGAATCCAGTACCTGCGAGCAGGCGCTCACGGTATGTGCGCACGTCCGCGAGGAAGAGATCCCCAAACGCTATGGCGCTGACGTCGGGACGCTGGCGCCTGATTTCTCCGAGGGCAGTGTGAAACGCGGCCTCGTACTCGTCGTTCGTGCAGCTCGGGTTGAGCGAGATCTCAAAAAGCGGAAGTCCGATCCGCTCGACCTGTGCTTCCAGCATCGAGCGCCGCACGCCGTGCACGCTGATGCGCTCATAGCTGCGTGTAACGCTGGTGAGGAGGCCGACGACGCTCACTCCCGGATCCCGGGACAGCGCGTCGAGGACCAACGCGCTGTCCTTGCCGCCGCTCCAGCTCAGAACGACGCCCTTTTGCCCGGACTCAGGTTTGATCAGGCGAGCTTTTCCAGCGTGTCCGCGCGCGTCTGAGCGGCCGCCCGCGGTACCGGGTGTTCGGCAGTACGGCGCTTGTACACACCCAATTTGCTGAATACCCATTCTCTCCACTCGTCCAGAATCTCGTAGAACGTCGGAATAACCACGAGCGTCAGCAACGTCGATGTAATGACGCCTCCGATCACCGCTCGCCCTAGCGGCGCGCGGAATTCGGCGCCCTCGCCGATTCCGAGCGCGACCGGAAGCATACCCGCAATCAGCGCCAGCGTCGTCATCATGATCAGCCGCAACCGGATGGCGCCCGCCTGAATCAGCGCTTCACGCCTCGGCAAACCGTCCTTCTCACGCGCCCACTTCGCGAAGTCGATGAGCAGAATCGCATTCTTCGCCACGATCCCCATCAACAGAATCACGCCAATGAGGCTCATGATATTGATCGTCGTGTGCGTGATCATGAGCGCCAGCATTACGCCGATGAGCGATAGCGGGAGCGAGATCATGATCGCCAGCGGCTCGAGGAACGAGCCGAACTGCATCACCAGAATCAAATACATCAGCATCACCGCGATGCCGAGCGCGGAGAAGATGCGGCCGAACACTTCGTTCTGGCTGTCGACTTCGCCGCCCTGCGTCATGTGAACGCCCGGAGGGAAAGTAATCTTCGCTATGCGCGCATCGATGTCCTTCATCACTTCCGTCAGCGGGCGATTGGAAGTGTTCGCCTGAACGGTCACGACGAGATCCGCATCGAGGTGCGTGATCTGCGCCGGGCCAAGTCCCTGCGTGATCGTTGCGATCTGGCCAAGAGGCATGGTACGAGGCTGGCCGTCTGGCCCGGTTACGACCATCGGCAGCTGCTCGAGATCTGATGCGCGCTGTCTGGCTTCAGGAGCAAGTCGCACGTTCACCTCGCGCATCTGGTCGGTGGGATCGACCCAGTCTCCCGCCTTGATGCCGGCGAAGGCCGGACGCAGAGCCTGCGCGACTTCGCCTACCGTGACGCCGATCGTTCCCGCGAGTCCGCGATTCAGCTCGACGTTGAGCTCGGGCTTTTGCCCTTTTGTTGAAAGTCCAACGTCGACCGCACCCTTCACCTGCTGCACCTGATCCGCGATCGCCTGGGCGACTGCCCCGAGTTGTTGCGCAGTGCCACCGCGCAGCTCGATCTGGATCTGCTTCTGAGCGCCACTGAAGTCGCTTGTGAAAACCGACATTTTGGCCCCGCCGATGAGCCCGACTTCCTGCCGAATCTGTCGGCCGAAATCCTCGGCCCCGATGCTGCGGTCCGCCTTCGGCACGAGGCGGACATAGATGCTGCCAACGTCGACGTCGCCGCTGGCACCGCCGATCGTCGTATAGGTAAATCTGACTTCCTTATGCGCGCGCGCGATCCTGGCGGCTTCTTCCGCCTTGATGCGCGTGTACGCGAGGTTGGAACCGGGCGGAGTCTCGATTGCGATGTTGAGCTCCGATTGATCTTCGCTACCGAAGAAGCTGGCGCCGACGAGTCCGACCGCTGGAAGCGCGAGAGCGATGATGAAGGAGGCCAGCGCAATAAGAACCATTGCCACACGGTGGTCCAGCGCCCAGGCGATCAGGCCTTTGTAGCGCTGGGCCATGCGGTTGAACCAGTTGTTGAACTTCTCGAGCGTGCGCGCGATCGGGTTGCGGTGCTCCCCCGCCTC
>JBDTIV010000041.1:0-43099 GCA_039936175.1 Gemmatimonadaceae bacterium
CAGGACAGCCCGAAGCCGAAGTATCCGACGGTTCTCGAGAGCTCGGGCATCGCCGGCGAGGTTCAGGCTCAGTTCGTGGTGAGCAGTTCCGGCAAAGCCGATCTGGATTCATTCAAGGTGCTGAAGTCGACCAACGAGCTGTTCACGCAGGCCGTCAAGAGCGTGCTGCCCAGAATGAAATTCAGTCCGGCCATGATCGGCGGAAAGCCGGTCAATCAGCTGGTCCAACAGTCCTTCCAGTTCGCCGTTCCGCGCTAACAACAAACCCACCGGAGTAAGCCATGCAGCTGTCATTAATGGACATTTACGGACAGATGGGAAATTTTGCGAAGGGTATCGTGTATGTCCTCGCCATCATGTCCATCTGGTCGCTATCGGTTGCCATCAAGAAGTGGTGGGACCTTCGCGCCGCTCAAAAAGAGACGCGCAAGTTTGCTCCCGAGTTCTCGCAGTTCCTCGAGGAAGACAACCTCGCCGAGGCGGTGACGCTGGCCGACAAGTACAAGAAGTCGCACGTGGCACGCGTCCTTGGTGGCGCGCTGACAGAGATTCGCCCGCTCATTCAGGATGGTTCCGTAACGGTGGCCGACATCAATTCGGCTGAGCGCGCCGTGGAGCGCGAGATGCTGATGACGATCACCGACCTCAAGCGCGGCCTTGGAATTCTCGCGACCGTCGGTGCAACCGCGCCGTTCGTCGGACTCCTCGGCACCACGATGGGAATCGTGAACTCCTTCGCCGCCATGGCCGCTTCCGGCTCAGGTGGACTGGCGTCGATCTCGTCCGGTGTATCCGAGGCTTTGATCACGACCGCCGCCGGACTCATCGTCGCGATTCCGGCAGTATGGCTCTTCAACTATTTCCAGATCAAGATCGACAATCTAACCGCCGAGATGACGTACACCTCGAAGGAGCTGATCGACTACATGATCAAGAACATTTCGGGCACCGGAGAATTCGGCCGCTCGCGCTTCACCCGTGAGTTCAACACCACGGCGACAGCCGGCTCAAACCCGATCTCGCAGTAACCCGGGAGGGTATAACTCATGGCAATGTCTGCTGGATCCTCAGGGGGCGTGAAGGCCGCGCCGAACGTGACGCCGATGATCGACGTGATGCTCGTGCTGCTCATCATATTCATGCTCGTGATCCCGGCGATTACCGCGGGGTTCCAGGCCATTCCGCCCACAGGCGTCAACCTCAAGCCGCATCCTGAGGAGGATCAGGATCAGGTTCTTGGTATCGATGCCAATGGTCAGTATTACCTGAACAAGAAAGCGATTCCGAACGCCGAGCTCGGCGTTCGGCTAAAACAAATCTTTGAAAACCGCACGGAAGGGCGACTCCTGTACGTGAAGGCCCATAAGGATCTTCAGTACGGAAAGGTGCTCGACGCGCTCGATATCGCGTCACACAATGACGTCACCACCACCGGCATGATCACCGATCAGACTCCGGGCACGGTGTCCAAGGTCAGCACAGACAACTTGTTCACTCAGCCGGCGTCGGGAGGGAAGAAGTAATGGCCATGTCGGGAGGAGGAGGCGTCAGCCTCACGAATGAGATCAACGTCACGCCGATGATCGACGTGTTGTTGGTACTGCTTATCATCTTCATGATGGTGATTCCAATGTCGCGGAAGGCGATCGACCTGCAGTTGCCCGATCCGTCGCCCGACAACCAGAACAGCGGTCCGCCGCCGTCGCAGATCGTCCTCGAAGTACTTCCTGGAAACGTTTTCAAGATCAACTCGCAGCCGGTAACGAAAGCTGATCTCGCCAGGAAGCTTAAGGAGATCTACGATCCGCGGCCCGACAAGATCATCTTCGTGAAGGGCGATCCGACGGTTAAATACTCCGATGTAATCAGTGCGATGGATGCGGCACGCGGCGCTGGAGTGAAGGTGATCGGGATGACGCCGAAGGATGTGAAGTAGTCACGCGCTATCAGCCTTTCGAGCAGCGGCTCAAAAAGGAAAAGGATTGGAAAGGGATCATTGCGTCGCTGCTCGTGCACGCACTGATCCTTTTTCTCATTCTGGCGCCGATCGTCGGCACGTCTGATTTCACGCGTCCTGATGTCATAGGCGGCGGTGGACCCGGACCTGCCGGCGGCGGTGGCGGAGGCATGAATGGAGCAGGCTCACACGAGGAGCGTCTCCAGTTTGTACGCGTACGTTCCGACCCGACGGTGATGCCGAAAGTGAATCGACTTACCGTTCCTCCGGTCAAGCCACCGGAGCCCAAACCACCGGTGGAGTCGCCTGTATCGCCGGCGCAGCAGGTCACTACGACGCCGGTGACGACGTCTGCAGTTGGTGAGGGCACCGGCAACGCGGGCACCGCCGGCGCGGGGCCGGGAAGTGGTGGAGGAGTCGGCTCCGGCGAAGGTACCGGTCGGGGAAGCGGACTGGGGCCCGGCACCGGAGGCGGACCGGGAAAAGATTATCCGCCCACGGTGAGAGATCTTTTCATACCGCCGATGCCTGCGCCGAATGCGGTGAAAGGATTTCACATGAAGGCCTTCTTCGAGGTCGACGTGAAGGGGAACGCGAGACTCCTCGGCTTCAATCCCACGCGCGACGGCGACTACAACAAACGCGTCACCGAAGTACTCAAGTCGATGCGCTTCAGACCGGGCGTCCGTGCGGATGGAACTCCCAAGCCCGACACTGCGGAAATCGAGATCATTTTCTAGAGAGCTTCCCTAGCAAAATCCCCCTGTCGCGGGTTAACTTCTGCCCGCTGTAGAGGAGGCGAGCCGACCGGGCAAAACCGAGCATCTGAGGAGACCGTTGACAACCACGACATCCACGGCCGACACGCCCGTATCGTCACGCGAGTTCGTCAAAGCGATGACGCTTACCGACGCCACGATGCTGGTGGCGGGCTCGATGATCGGCTCGGGAATTTTCATAGTGTCGGCGGAGATGTCGCGGACGGTAAACTCGCCCTTCTGGCTCCTCATGGCGTGGGTCGTCTCGGGGGTCGTCACGATTTTTGGCGCGCTCGCTTACGGTGAGCTTGCGGCGATGTACCCCAGGGCGGGCGGACAGTACGTCTTTCTTCGCGAGTCCATGGGTCACCTCATGGGCTTTCTGTACGGCTGGACTCTGTTCGTGGTGATTCAGACCGGCACCATCGCCGCGGTCGCCGTCGCCTTCGGAAAATACCTGGGAGTCCTCTGGCCAAGCATCAGTGCGGACCGGTACGCCTGGTTTCCGCAGCTGGACTTCGCGACTGCGAGCGGCGCCGTGCAGCTCGGGTTGTCTCCGCAGCGATTGATAGCGCTGATCACGATCTGGATCCTTACCTGGGTCAACCTTCGCGGAATCAAGGAAGGGAAGCTCGTCCAGACGACGCTTACCGTAGTAAAGACGGGAGCCCTGGCCGCGCTGATCCTGCTCGGCCTGACAGTCGGGCGCCATCCTGAAGCGATCGCAGCCAACTTCTCGAATGGCAGCTTCAATCCGGTCGCTTTCACACCGGCCTTCATTCTGGCGTTCGGCTCGGCGCTGGTTGGCTCGCTTTTTTCCAGCGACGCCTGGAACAACGTGACATTTGCAGCGGCCGAAGTTCACTCGCCGCAGCGGAATCTTCCGCGAGCGCTGATTTACGGAACCGGGCTCGTGTGCGCGCTTTATCTCCTGGCCAATGTCTCGTACATGAGCGCGCTGCCGCTGCACGGAGATCCCAATGGGACGACCGTGATGGCGCGCGGAATCCAGTACGCAACGCAGGATCGTGTGGCGAGCGCGGTGGCGGAGACGATATTCGGCCCCGTCGGCGCGTCGATCATGGCCGTTGCGATCCTGATCTCGACGTTCGGCTGCAACAACGGGTTGATTCTCTCGGGCGCGCGCGTGTACTACGCGATGGCGCGGGACAAGCTGTTCTTCCAAAAGGCCGGAACGCTCAATCGTAACAGTGTGCCGGCGGCTGCACTCGTTGCGCAGTCGATATGGACGAGCCTGCTCTGCCTCACCGGGACGTATGGGCAGCTGCTCAACTACGTCATATTCGCCGCTTTGATTTTCTATGCACTGACGACCGTTGGCCTGTTCAGGCTGCGGAAGCTCCGGCCCGACGCCGAACGTCCGTATCGGGTCATCGGCTACCCAGTTTTGCCGGCGCTGTACATCATTCTCGCTTCCGCGATCGCAGTAATTCTGCTGATCGCTGACCAGACACGAGCCCAGGCTCTTTCGGGGCTCGTGATCGTACTGCTCGGCGTTCCAGTGTTTTTCATCTGGCGCAGAGTGGAATCCGCACCAGCTCGCTAAGCAAGACACGGCCCGACCGGGCCCGCTGTTTTTCACCCTTGGAGAATTCAGAATGAATCGGAAGTTTGCAGTAGTTGTCCGTACTCTTGCGGTCGTCTTCTCGCTACTGATCGCATTCGGGGCGCGGTCGGCAAACGCGCAGGTGGGCGGGCAAGGCCCAACCGATAATGCGATCGCTGCCACAGCGACCGGCGCCGCCCAGGCCGTGCAAGCGGAGCACAAGCCCGGCGGAGAGGCGAACCTGATAATCCCTGACCTGTCGCAGGTGAAGTTCCTGGGCAACATCGCGGGGCGGTCACTGCTGATGGGCGGACTCGTGGTGTGCGCGCTCGGGCTGCTCTTCGGGCTCGTGATGTATCGCCAGCTCAGAGGAATGGTCGTGCACGAATCGATGCGCGAGATCTCAGAGCTGATTTACGAGACCTGCAAGACGTACCTGATCACTCAGGGCAAGTTCATTCTGATCCTCGAGGTGTTCATCGGACTGGTGATCGTCCTCTACTTCGGCGTGCTGCTGCCGTTTGCGGCGAGCAAGGTCGCGATCATCCTGTTGTTCAGCCTGGTCGGAATCGCCGGCAGCTATGGAGTGGCGTGGTTCGGAATTCGGATCAACACTTTTGCGAACTCACGCACCGCGTTCGCCAGCCTTAGGGGCAAGCCGTATCCGTGCTATTCGATTCCGCTCAGGTCGGGAATGAGCATTGGCATGCTGTTGATCAGCGTGGAACTCGTGCTCATGCTGTTCATCCTGCTCTTCATTCCAGGTGACTACGCCGGACCCTGCTTCATCGGCTTCGCTATCGGTGAATCCCTCGGGGCCGCCGCGCTGCGCATCGCAGGCGGAATCTTCACCAAGATCGCCGATATTGGCGCCGACCTGATGAAGATCGTCTTCAACGTCAAGGAAGACGATGCGAGAAACCCGGGCGTCATCGCTGACTGCACTGGGGACAACGCCGGCGACTCAGTGGGGCCGAGCGCCGACGGATTCGAGACGTACGGCGTCACGGGTGTCGCGCTCATCTCCTTCATCGTTCTCGCCGTGCGCGACCCGGCGGTACAGGTGCAGCTGCTCGTCTGGATATTCGCGATGCGCATCATGATGGTGGTCGCCAGCGGAGTCTCGTATCTGATCAACGAGGCGATTGCCAAGGCTCGTTACGAGACCGTCGACGACATGAATTACGAGGCTCCGCTCACTTCGCTCGTGTGGCTCACGTCGCTGGTTTCCGTCACCCTGACTTATCTCGTGTCGTACCTGCTGCTGCCACAGCTCGGCGATGGCTCTGTTTGGTGGAAACTTTCAACGGTGATCACCTGCGGCACGCTGGCCGGAGCCATCATTCCTGAACTGGTAAAGGCCTTTACCTCGACCGAATCGGCGCACGTCAAGGAAATCGTGACGTCATCGCGCGAGGGCGGAGCATCGCTCAACATTCTCTCGGGACTCGTCGCCGGAAACTTCAGCGCGTACTGGCTCGGAATGGCGATCATGATCCTCATGTCGATCGGATACCTCGTGAGCACGGCTGGGTTCGAGACGCTAATGCTCGCCCCACCGGTGTTCGCATTCGGTCTGGTGGCATTCGGATTTCTGGGCATGGGTCCGGTAACGATCGCTGTCGATTCCTACGGGCCGGTGACGGACAACGCGCAGTCGGTGTTCGAGCTTTCGCAGATCGAGCAGATTCCCGGCATTCAGCAGCAGATAAAGAGCGAGTATGGGTTCGATGCGCACTTCGAGAGGGCCAAGGATCTCCTCGAGGCGAATGACGGCGCCGGAAACACGTTCAAGGCGACGGCGAAGCCGGTTCTCATCGGCACGGCGGTGGTCGGTGCGACCACGATGATCTTCTCGATCATTCTCGGGTTGACTCACGGATTGCAGCCGGAATTCATCGCCAACCTGTCGATTCTGCACCCGCCCTTTCTGCTTGGCCTGATTGCGGGTGGAGCGATGATTTACTGGTTCACCGGCGCCTCGATACAAGCGGTGACCACCGGTGCATACAGAGCGGTCGAGTTCATCAAGGCCAACATCAACCTCGAGAGCACGGCCAGGGCGTCGGTTGCGGACAGCAAGAAGGTCGTCGAGATCTGCACCAAGTACGCGCAGCAGGGAATGTTCAATATCTTCCTGACGGTTTTCTTTGCGACGCTGGCGTTTGCGTTTATCGAGCCGTACTTCTTCATTGGCTACCTGATCTCGATTGCCCTCTTTGGTCTCTTCCAGGCGATCTTCATGGCCAATGCTGGCGGCGCATGGGACAACGCCAAGAAAATCGTGGAGGTAGAGCTCAAGCAGAAAGGAACTCCGCTACACGCGGCGACGGTGGTGGGAGATACCGTCGGCGATCCGTTCAAGGATACATCGTCGGTCGCGCTCAATCCTATCATTAAGTTCACGACGTTGTTCGGCCTTCTCGCCGTAGAATTGGCGGTTTCTCTCACGGAAACCAAGGGAGCGACGCTGACGCACATTCTCGCAGCAGTGTTCTTCCTCGTGTCGGTGACGTTCGTCTGGCGATCGTTCTACGCAATGCGAGTCAAGAGTTCGGCTGCCTGATTTCCTGGAGACGCCCCGGTGCCTCACTGTGATGCATCGGGGTAAACTTTTCCCTCGTCTCAGATGATTCGATCGCTGTTCGCACGGAAGCCCATTGCCGCGCTTCTCGCCGAAGGAGAAAACCCGGACGGCCTGAGACGGGTTCTCGGGTCGGGGGACCTGATCATGCTCGCCATTGGAGCTGTGATCGGTGCCGGAATCTTCGGCTCGATCGGCTCTGCAGCCGCGGGCCAGGTGGATGCAGCCGGCAATGTCGTGCGACTTGGAGCTGGTCCGGCGCTCGTCATTTCGTTCGTTCTTCTTGGCGCCTGTTGCGCGCTGGCCGGCCTCTGCTACGCCGAGCTGGCGTCAATGATTCCGCAGGCGGGGAGCGCGTACGCATACTCGTACGCCACGCTCGGCGAGCTCGTTGCGTGGATAATCGGTTGGGACCTGATTCTGGAGTACGCGGTCGGCAACGTCGCGGTGGCGATCTCTTGGGGGGACTACTTCAAATCGCTCGTTGGGGACTGGGTCTCGATTCCGATCTGGCTCACGACGGGCTATCGCACTGCTCTGCTCAGCTCGAACCCCGACATACACGGCCTTCTCGAGACCGCGCCACACGTTGGTGGCATTCCTATTCTCATCAATGTCCCCGCGTTCGCGATAGTGGCCTTGATTACCTGGCTTCTTCTGCTCGGCGTGCGCGAGAGTGCGCGCGCGAACAACATCATGGTCGCCGTGAAGCTGCTGGTGCTGGCGCTGTTCATCATCATGGGCACGCAGCACATAAATACGGCGAACTACCACCCGTTCGCGCCCAATGGATTCAAAGGCATCCACCAGGGGGCGGCGATCGTGTTCTTCGCCTATATCGGCTTCGATGCGATCTCGACCGCTGCGGAGGAGACAAAGAATCCGCAGCGAAATCTGCCGATCGGAATCCTCGGCGGCCTCGCGATCTGTACCGTGATCTACATCGTGATAGGCGCGGTTTTGACGGGAATGGTGCCTTCAAAGGATCTGGGCACTGCCGCGGATCCCCTCGCCTACGCGCTCAAGGCAACCGGAATGACTAGCATCGCCAAGGTCGTTGCGTTGGGTGCGGTGTTCTCGATGGCCGCGGTGCTGTTGGTGTTCCAGTACGGCCAGCCCCGCATCTTCTTCGCGATGGCACGCGATGGTTTGCTTCCGCACTGGGCGGCCAAGATCCATGGCAAGTACCGGACGCCTTACGTCACGACGATCCTGACCGGCGCCTTCGTCGCTCTCTGGTCCTTGATCGGAGACGCGGGGGAGACGTACGATTTGACCAACATCGGAACGCTGTTCGCGTTCGCGCTCGTCTGCATCGGCGTGATCGTGCTGCGGCACACCGATCCCGCGCGAAAGCGACCATTCAGAGTTCCATTCGTGCACGGAGTAGGGATAGTGGGCGCGGGATTGTGTGTGTTCGTAATGCAGGGTCTTCCGCATCTGGCGTGGGTGCGATTCGGGTGGTGGCTGCTGATCGGCCTCGTGTTGTACGTGATTTACGGGTACGGACACTCCACGCTCAGACGTGGAACCGATCCAGTTCCTGTCGAGCCCCCGCCACCTATTGAGCCCTGACCGCCCCCCGGTCGCAGAGCAAATGATGTATCGCCATCTCCGACGCATCCCGCTGACATCGTGGATACTGATCTCGATGGTGGTTGGCGTTCTGCTTGGAACCTATACGCCGGATCTGGCGCAGAAACTCGCGCCACTGTCCACCGTGTTCCTGAGGATGATCAAGTCGATAATCGTGCCGCTGATCTTCGGCACACTCGTGGTGGGGATCGCTGGCCACGGGGATGACATGAAGCGCGTCGGACGACTGGCGCTGAAATCGCTGATCTATTTTGAGATCGTGACGACGCTTGCGCTCGTCATCGGTTTGGCGGCGGTGAATCTCGTGCGGCCCGGCCAAGGCGTAGCTCTCGTCGCGTCATCGGAGGCCGGCAAGGAGCTCGCCCACAATACGCAGACGGGAACGAGCTTCCTCGAACATCTGGTGCCGACCAGCTTCTTCGACGCCGCGGCCAGGAATGAAGTTCTTCAAATCGTATTCTTCGCGGTTTTGTTCGCGGTTGCACTTTCCAAAACCAGCGGCCCCTCCAAGCAGGTTATCCTCGCGGCGTGCGAGGGCCTTGCGGACGTCATGTTCAAGTTCACTCTCATCGTGATGCGGTTCGCGCCGTTCGGTATTGGCGCCGCGATAGCGGTAACGGTCGCTCATGGTGGACTTGGCGTGCTGCTCAATCTGGGCAAGCTCGTTCTCACACTTTACGGAGCGCTGGTCGTCTTCTTCCTGCTCGTGCTGTTGCCGATAGCGATTCTATTCAAAGTTCCGCTGCGGCGCTTCATACGGGCGGTGCGATCACCGGCACTGATCGCGTTCTCCACGACTTCTTCGGAGGCCGCGCTTCCGCTCGCGATGCAGTCAATGGAGGCAATCGGCGTCCCCCGCCGCATCGTCGCCTTCGTGATGCCCACGGGCTACTCCTTCAATCTTGACGGATCAACGTTGTATCTGGCCGTGGCGTCGATCTTCGTCGCTCAGGCCGCTGGCGTGCCGATGACGCTCTCGACACAGCTCTACATGATGCTGACGCTCATGATCACTAGCAAAGGAGTCGCGGCAGTCCCGCGAGCTTCGCTGGTAATACTCTCAGGGACGCTTACGACGTTTGGACTTCCGCTGGAAGGGGTCGCGATCATACTCGGCGTCGATGCGCTGATGGACATGGCGCGCACCAGCACGAATCTGGTGGGGAACTGTCTCGCGACAGTGGTGATGGCTAGGTGGGAAGGTGAATTCTCCGAGCCGCGGCCCGAAGTGCTCCTCGCGCAGGAAGGACTTCTTCCGATCGAATCTGTGCCCCCGGCACCGCGGACCTCAGGCGCTGCTCCAACCTCTTTCTGAGAGGCGATCCCTTGTGCATCAAGCCGCCGCTGAAAGCAACGGTGACCGCGGCGCGCTCGTCCGTGAATAACTGACGCGACAGAGCCCGCACGTGGAGCACCAGCTCCTCGGCGGCGAGCGTGAGCAGGGCATTGGCGCGCGGATCGCCTGCTGCGGCGGTATTGAAAACCACTGGCACCAGGGACGCGAACGCCCGCGCATCCGCTGCTGCCGCCCACGGAATCAAGTCCGTGATATCCTCGCACTGCGTAGCGGCGAGAATGGGGAAGAGAAGCGCGGTGGGAGGCTCTCTGCCGTCACTCGACGCGGCAACGATGCCGAGGGCGCGGCGCCCGATCCAGCCGCCGCTGCCTTCGTCGCCGAAAACGGGACCCCACCCTCCGCAGCGAACGACCTCGCCGGCGGGACTCCGTCCATAGGCGATCGACCCGGTGCCAACGACGAGCAGGATTCCCGCGCGATCGTCGAGCGCATCGTACATGGCGATCAATCCGTCGGAATCGATAATGACTTCTTCCGCCAACTCCTTCGCGTCGAGCGCGGCATGGAGCGCGCGGCGCTCGACGTCGCGGCCCGCGCCTGCGACGCCGCAATAGAGCACGCGGGGAAGCACGGTACCGGGCTGTGCTATTTCTGCGAGAGCGCGAGTAACGAGCTCTGCGATTACTTCGGCGGAGTGTGCGGCCTGCCCGGGAACGATGGCGGACTTGGGACCCTCGACACTGGCGAGAACTTCGCCCTCGACCGTGCCGACGAGGACGCGCGTCTTCGATCCTCCACCGTCGACACCAACCACGATCTCACTCAATTCCAGCGATCTCCATCAGTGGGTGCGCTGTGGGTGTAGGACGAAAGAACTGCCACTCCCGTTGTGCACGTCGTTCCAATGAGTACGTACCACGGCCAGGCAATGTGCGAGAGAGTCGTCAGAGTTGGCTTGATCGAGGGGAAAAGCGGCATCATCTGCTTCGCGAAGACAACGAAGCTCATCGCGATAATCCCAACCGCCATCCCGGTTATCGCGTCCCGTTGATTGGCCCTCTGCCAGAACATTCCGAGGAAGAAACCCCCGAGGAGGGCGCCGTAAGTAAATGATGCGATTGAGAGGGCCACGACGACGACGGGTGTGTTCTGCGCTGGATAGAGCAATGCCATCCCGAGGAGAATCACTCCCCAGGCCATCGTGAACAACTTGCCCATTCTGAGCGTGCGCGGATCGTCGGCGCTTCGCCGGGTGAGCGGAAGATAAATGTCGAGGGTCGTTGATGCCGCCAGCGCATTGAGCGCCCCTGAGTGTGCGCTCATGGTCGCCGCGAGCACGGCCGCGACTATCAGGCCTCGCAGTCCAGCCGGCATTGCGTCGACTACGAAAGTTGGGAAGATCGAATCTGGTACGGCGAAGTGGCGGCCCCCGTAATACGCGAACAATCCGATTCCGATCATCAGGAAGAGGGTGAATTGCAGGAAGACGGCAATGCCACTTCCGATGAGTGCTTTTCTGGCTTCCTTGAGACTGGACGCGGTTAGGAGGCGCTGCACGATGAGCTGGTCAGCTCCGTGCGACGCCATCGAAAGGAACGCGCCGCCGATTACTCCGGCAAGCAACGTCTGCGGCCTGTCAAACCCGGTGTATAAGTCGATCACGCGAAGCTTGCCCGCCGCACTGGCGGTGTTAAGGATGGAGCTCCATCCGCCGGTTACACCCTTGCCAATCAGGTACACGGCCGTCAGCCCGCCGAGGAGGTACACGCTCGTCTGAAGCACATCGGTCCAGACCACTGCGCGCATGCCGCCGTAGTACGTATAGATCAGCGTCAGGGCGCCCAGCACGAGAATAGCGGCGGGCATCACGTACTGCTGGGGAAGCGCGGGTCCAATGATAAGCGCGATCGGAATCGCCGTCGCGAACACGCGTACCGAATCTGCGAGCGCGCGCGTCACCATGAACACGATCGAGGCGAAGCGACGCGTGCCGATGCCGAAGCGCTTCTCGAAGAGTGTGTAGGCGGTTACCAGGCCCCCCTGGTAATAGCGCGGAAGAAGCGTGAAAGCGACGACAGTGCGGCCCACCACATAACCGGCAGCGATCTGGAGAAACCCCAGATCGGTCATGTACGCGAGTCCGGGGATGCTTATGAAAGTGAGGGCGCTGGTCTCCGTTGCGACGACCGAAAAGAGGACGGCCCACCACGGGATTGTGTGCCCGGCGACAAAATAGTCTTTTGCATCTTTCTGATCGCGGCCAAGCCATACTCCCAACAAGGTCGTGCCAATGAGGTACACAACCAGGACAATAAAATCGAGGGCGGTGAAATTGGATTTCATTTCACCGCCCTCGATTTTATCTGCCGAACAACTTCGGTGCTACGCAGAGAATGAGCTTCCGCAGCCGCACCCGCCGGTCGAATTCGGATTTTTGAACGTAAACCCCGAGCCCTGCATCGAAGTCACGTAGTCGATCGTAACTCCGCTCAGATACTGCGCCGAGAACGGATCCACGAACACGTTGAAGCCCTCGCGCGGAACGATGAGGTCATCCTCGGCGGCGCGGTCTTCGATGACGAGGCTGTATTTGAAGCCGCTGCAGCCGCCGGGCTGCACGCTCACGCGCAGTCCGCCCTGCTCGGCCGTGACGCCCTCGGCGTCCATAAACTTCTTGACCTCGACGCCAGCATTTGGCGTGACGGCGAGATCGATTTCAGGCTGTGACGAAACTGACATTTATCCTCCGGTACTGCATAAATTTAGGCGGGCACACCCGTTCCGGGTAGTGTTGCCGGCTCCTCGCGAAAGGACCGCGCGATCCAGCCGAACGCGACTACGGCAATCGCGAGCATTATCGAGCCCGGAACCACATTTCCGAGCACCAGCTTACCGATCCCGAACAGCGTTGCATACACCGCCACGATGCCGGCGATCCAATTCGTCCACGCAAGAGCTCCGCCGGGGATCTGTTCCCGCCCGAACCCAATACGCGTCGAGATGGTTGCCCAGCCTGGCCCTCCCGGCCTGACACGCCTGTAGAAGGCTTCCAATACGCGGTCCGGCTCGGGTTTGGTGGCAAACGTCACCCCTACCCAGACGATTGTACTCACCGCTACGGTAACAAGCATCACCCAGGCGTCGGCCCGGAGATCGCCGGCGGGGAAGAAGCCCGGCCGCTTGATGATGTTGATGGCCAGTATGGAGACGACGAATGAGGCGATCATCGCGCTGATCTCGCTCCAGGCGTTGATGCGCCACCAGTACCAGCGGAGGATCAGGACCAGTCCTGTGCCTGAGCCCAGGGCGAGCAGGAATTTCCAGGCGCTTTCGATCGTTCCGAGGTAGTGCGTAACGACCGCGGAGGCAAGGAACAGGAAGATCGTCGCCCAGCGCGAGATCGCGACGTAGTGCTTCTCAGTGGCGGTCCGGTTGAGGAACCGCTTGTAGAAATCATTCACCAGATAGGAAGCGCCCCAATTGAGCTGAGTACCGACGGTGGACATGTACGCCGCCGCGAAGCCCGCCATCATGAATCCGCGCCACGGAGTCGGAAGGAGGTCGACGAAGGCCTGCACGTAGGCGGCCTCGTGATCGTGCGCCGCGCCGATGCCGGCCGGGTACAGCAAGATCGTGCAGAGGCCGGTGATGATCCACGGCCATGGTCTAATGGCGTAGTGCGCGACGTTGAAGAAGAGCGTGGCGAGAACGCCATCGCGCTCAGTCTTGGCGGAAAAAATTCGCTGCGCGATGTATCCGCCGCCTCCGGGCTCGGCGCCCGGATACCACGCCGCCCACCACTGAACTGAAAGGAACACAGTCAGCGCCAGCAGCGGCATCCATGTATATGCCTCGATACCGTTGGAGGTAATCTTCAACGGAAGCACAGAGAGCGCCGCATCAGAACTGCCGAAGTGTGTCGCGAGACCAGCCTTGAGCTTGTCCATTCCCCCAACCGCGCGCACCGCGTAAACCGCGAGCACGATGACCGCGCTCATCTTGATGACGAACTGGACGAGATCGGTCCAGAGAACCGCCCACATTCCGGCGCCGGCGGAATAAGCAACCGTGATGACGAAGCAAATCCCGACGGCGATGACTTCTCCGGAAACATTGAATCCGAGCAGGCTGACGTCGCGCAGGCCGAGCGAGATCGTGAGGATCTTGATCATCGCCTTGGTCACCCAGCCGAGGATTATCAGGTTGATCGGTATCGCGAGATAGAGAGCGCGAAAGCCGCGGAGGGCTGCCGCCGGCCTGCCGCTATAGCGGATCTCCGCGAACTCGACGTCCGTCATGACGTGTGCTCGTCGCCAGAGGCGGGCGAAGAAGAACACGGTGAGCATTCCGCTCATCAGCATGTTCCACCACAGCCAGTTGCCGGCGACTCCGTTATTCCAGACGAGTCCTGTTACGACAAGGGGGGTGTCGGCCGCAAAGGTCGTGGCGACCATTGATGCGCCCGCCAGCCACCAGGAGACCTGTCGGCCAGAGAGGAAGTACTCGCTGAGGCTCTCGCCGCCGCGTTTTGTAAAGTAGAGTCCGATGCCTACCGAAAGGAGGAAGTAGGCGGCGACAATCGCCCAGTCGATCGCGGTCAGTGCCATAGGTCAGAGATTGAGGTGGCTAGGCAAGACGTTTGCGCTGCTCACTCCGGTCGTTCAGCGTACCGGAACGCCAACGAGTATCATATGGTACCAAAGACACCACAACTTACGGGACATTCCTCGATGATGCGATACAACCGGCTGCTCGCTGTGCTTCTTCCGCTTGGTGCGGGCTGCGTGGTGGTCCACAAGCAGATAGATCCCACGTCCGAGCTCGCCGAGGCGAGGGTACGGCCGGGAATCACCGTTTTGTTGAACGATAGCATACATCTGATTCGTGGAAAGCGCATCGGTCTGCTTACGAATCAGACGGGTATCGACGAAAAGGGAAACTCGGACATCGACCTGTTGAGGGGGAAAAAGGCGCGCGGCGCCAACGTGAACCTCGTGCAGCTGTTCTCACCTGAGCACGGTCTTCGTGGCACCGAGGACCGGCAAAATATCGCGAGCGGACGGGACCCGAAGAGCGGACTGCCCGTGTTCTCGCTCTATGGCCAGCAGACGATGGCACCGCCGGACAGCATCCTGCGCGGGCTGGATGCCCTGGTGTTCGATCTGCAGGATATCGGAACGCGGACGTGGACATACCTGGGGGCAATGGTGTACTCGATGCGCGCTTCTGCGCGCGTCCACAAACCATTCATTGTGCTCGACCGCCCCGATCCCATTACGGGGTATGCGATAGAGGGTCCGGTACTCGATTCATCACTCGCGAACCCCGAAGATCCAGCGCCGGGGAAACCTGGGCTTGCGTACGCGATCTGGCCCATTCCACTGCGTCACGGAATGACGATGGGAGAGCTGGCGCTCTACTTCAACGATGTGATGAAGATCCACGCGGATCTTCACGTCGTGCCGGCGCAGGGCTGGAGACGGGATGTGTGGTTCGACCTGACCGGACTTCCGTGGGTGAATCCTTCGCCGAACATGCCCTCGATTCACAGCGCGATCCTTTATCCCGCGCTGGTTGCTTTCGAGGGAACCAACCTCTCGGTAGGTCGCGGTACCCCGGAAGCGTTCCAGCACATTGGCGCACCGTGGCTGAACGCCGCTGCGACGGTCGCGATTCTCAAAGATCGGGAGATTCCCGGGGTGCGCTTCTTCGCCGAGACGTTCACGCCGATCAATCCGACCGATGGCAAGTACGCGGGGCAGGCGATTCCGGGAATCAGGATTATGGTGATCGATCGGAGTGCGATGCAGGCCGCGCGCGTTGGCGCCAGCCTCTTATGGGCGATCCGGAAAACCGCTGGGACGAGGCTCGTCGTGGACAATCGGGCATTCGATCTGCGGTTCGGAGCGCCGGAGGTGAGAGAGGCGTTACTGCGGGGGGACGATCCTGATGTCTTGATCGACAGGGAGTACAAGGCGGCGTACGCGTTCAGGGAAAAGACCAGGCAGTACCTCATTTACAAATAATCGAACTGCAAAGAACGCGATCCGAGAATACAGAGGCACAGAATTCCGATCTCAGACAACTGCGCTAAGACCTTCCTAACGGCGCAAGAGCAAAACAGTGGCTGCGTTTAAGACGCCTCGTGAACGGTCTTGGCGCAGTTGTCTCACGTCTAAATTCTGTGCCTCTGACTTCTCGCATCCCGTTCTTTGCAGTTGCAATCAACTCCACTCGCCGCACTGATGCCGATTCGGGCGTACCTCTTGCAACGACACTTTCTCTCTCCTACCAACTAACTGCGGAGGCTAAGAATGCGCTTACTCGCGCTGTCGTTGGCGACGATGGTGGTCGCTGCTTGTAGCGGGCGTCAGGTTGAGGTTAAGACGGGACCGGAGCCGGCAGCTGAAACCGCGATCCACCTGACCAACAATCTCAGTCAGGCAGTGAACGTCTACGTGGTGAGTGGCGGGAACGACATCTTCGTCAAGCAGGTTGCGGCGAACAGCGTGGAGCACGTTCCGGTGGCCGGTGTTCCGGCGGGCGCGACGGTGAATCTCCGCGCGGTTACGGTCGACGGGACGCGCACGTACACGAAGAACAACGTGACCCTCTCGAGTATGTACGACTGGCGCCTTCCCTGACGAACATCTGTCTCAGCAGTTAGGGCACTGGTGGCAATAGATCGTTGAAGGCCTTAATTTTACCGGGCTGTCGTGTGGCTTACACGGCGGCCCTTTTTGTGTGCGCCGTCAGCCCGAGGAGCCGGCAACTCGGCCGGTTCCAGCTTACCGCCGGCCCCTGGTGAATGCCAACTCCTACCGATTACCTGAAGAACGGAGCTCTCCGCGCGATCGATCCGGCGATCAGTTTTCTCGCGCGACACCACGTCAGCCCGAACAGCATTACCACTGTTGGAACACTTCTGACGGTGGCGGCTGGTGTGGTTTACGGCACCGGCCACATCATGACTGCTGGCTGGATCATGGCTGCGACGGCGTTCTTCGACGTCCTCGACGGCCAGGTAGCGAGAAGGACGGGACGGTGCACGGTCTTCGGAGCGTTCTACGACTCCACGCTCGATCGGGTGGCGGATGGGGCCCTGATGGCCGGTCTCACCGTCTTTTACGCGGTCAATCCGGTACACCACAACATCTACATGGTGGTTGTCTGCCTGGTGGGCATTATAGGGACCTTCGTGGTATCCTACACCCGGGCGCGCGCCGAGTCGCTTGGCATCGATGCGAAGGTGGGCGTGATGCAGCGCCCCGAGCGCATCGTTCTTCTCTCCGCGCCGCAAGCGCTCTTCGGCCTGTTCTGGAACGGCTGGGTGCTGATGGGAATTATTATTCTTCTTACCGTGACCGCGTGCATCACGGCTGTTCAGCGAATCGCATTCGTGTATCACGCGACACAACACCTCGACTCGAAGCCGATCCGCATGATCAACGATTCTACGACGCCCTCAAAAGCGGCGGGCATCGCGACGTCGCGTCGAGCAAAATCCTAATTACAAAAACGGAGAAAGAAATTGGGCAAGTCGTCTTCTGGTGCCGCCCCTAAATCGATAGCGCCCGCGACCGGCCGTCTCGGCATCATCACGCCGGGACTCGGAGCAGTGGCCACAACATTCATGGCCGGAGTGGAGAGCATCCGAAGCGGCCGCTCGAAGCCGATCGGCTCCCTCACGCAGATGGCCACCATCAGACTCGGCAAGAGGACCGACAAGCGCGCTCCGCTGATCAAGGATTTCGTGCCCCTCGCGAAGCTGGACGACATCGTATTCGGCGCGTGGGATCCGATCCCCGATGACGCGCTGACCGCCGCCAAGAAAGCCGGTGTGCTCGAAGATCGCGACATCGAGCCGATCGCCGACTTCCTGAAGAAGATCAAGCCGATGCCGGCCGTGTTCGACAACAAGTACGTCACGCGCATCCACGGCACCAACGTCAAGAAGGGCAAAACCAAACGGGATCTGGCGGAGCAGCTGCGCCAGGACATCCGCGACTTCAAGACGAAGAACAAGTGCGACCGCATCGTTATCGTCTGGTGCGCTTCCACCGAAATTTTCATCAAGCCCGGCCCGCAGCACGCGACGATCGAGCAATTCGAGAAGGCGATGGAAAAGAACGACGACGCCATCGCGCCGTCGATGCTTTATGCCTATGCGGCGATCATGGAAGGGGTCCCATTCTGCAATGGCGCGCCCAATCTCTGCGTCGACACTCCCGCGCTGATCAAACTGGCGCAGGACCGCGGAGTTCCGATCTCGGGAAAGGATTTCAAGACCGGCCAGACGTGGATGAAGACGATCGTCGCGCCCGGACTGAAGGCGCGCATGCTCGGCCTCGCCGGCTGGTATTCAACGAACATCCTCGGCAATCGTGACGGCGAGGTGCTCGACGACCCCCAGTCGTTCAAAACGAAGGAAGAGTCCAAGCTGAGCGTGCTGCACACGATTCTGCAGCCCGAGGTGTATCCCGATCTGTACAAGGATTTTGCACAC
The DNA here is from genome assembly GCA_039936175.1 of Gemmatimonadaceae bacterium. Lineage (GTDB taxonomy): Bacteria > Gemmatimonadota > Gemmatimonadetes > Gemmatimonadales > Gemmatimonadaceae > UBA4720. Next base: position 18,266 of record JBDTIV010000041.1, read on the forward strand.
GTCGTGCGGATCAACTACTACCCGCCGCGCGGAGACAACAAGGAAGGCTGGGACAACATCGACATCGTCGGCTGGATGAACTATCCGATGCAGATCAAGATAAATTTTCTCTGCCGGGACTCGATCCTCGCCGCTCCGATCGTCCTGGATCTCGCACTCTTCTCGGATTTTGCGCACCGCGCGGGAATGAAAGGCATCCAGGAATGGCTGTCGTTCTACTACAAGAGCCCGATGACGGCCCCGGGACTCGAGCCGGAGCACGATCTTTTCATTCAGCAGACGAAGCTCAAGAACACGCTTCGACATCTGATGGGTGAGGATCAAATCACGCACCTCGGCCTGGAGTATTACGCCTGATGATTCGCCGTCTCGCGCTGATCTCGCTGGTGATCGCAGCCGTCGCGGGCTGCGGGCCGAATCAAAAAGCGACTGAACTGCGACTGTGGTCGGACAACTATGCCTTTCGCGTGACGGTCGATCCCGTTCCTCCGCGAGCTCTCGAATCAAACGTGTACCGCGTGGTGGTGCAGGACAAAAAGACAGGACAGCCCATCGAAACCGGCGAGGGGCGGATCTTCGCGACGAGCCAGGATCGCGCGAATACCAGCGATGGGTTCAAGAAGGAGAAGGAGTCGGGCACGTACTCGGGTCGGCTCTTTTTCGCGACCTCGGGAGACTGGGCGGCCGCGATTCAGTTCCGGCGCGAAAAGAATCCGGCGATGCCTCTGGAGCGCGTGGATTGGATTCAGACTGTCCGGCAGGCCGCAGAGCCAGGTACCTGACCACATGCGGCACTTTTTCAGAACGCAGCTCACGCCCGCCGAGGTTTTGCGGATCGCTGATGATTTCTTTCCGGAAATCGGGATGGAGCGGAACGGGCAAACGGCGAAAGCGCGAATGTTCGCTGGGGACCTCGGTACGCTCCAGCTGACGGTGCGGAAGGAAGGCGGACACTACACCTTCGTCGAGATCTCGACCGATCAGACGGGGGAGAGCCGCCTGGATCGCAACGCCAAGAAGTTTTTCCTCGAGGTGCACAGGTCCGGCGATCCGAGCCACCGCATCGCCGCGGCGTACTAGAATGGCGCGATCGGGTACCGCCGCGTCGAGGCCGGCGAACGCGCGAGACGACTCCGCCCGCTCGAATGGGGACGGATCGCTTCTCTCCAGAGAACAGAGGCTCGAGCTCTATTATTTCATGCGGCTGACGCGCTCCCTCGAAGAGCGTCTCGTCAATCTGTACCGCCAGACCAAGGTTGTCGGGGGCCTTTTCCGATCGCTCGGCCAGGAGGCCGATGCGGTCGGGAGCGCATATGCGCTCGACAGGTCAAAAGGCGATGTCCTCTCTCCGCTGATTCGAAATCTCGGGTCGATGCTGGTGCAGGGAGCCAAACCTAACGAGATCGTCAAACAGTACATGGCGAAGGGCGATTCCCCGACGCGTGGTCGGGAGCTCAACATCCATTACGGTGACCTAGTGCGCGGGTTCATTGGCCAGATCTCCCATCTCGGAGATATGGTGCCGGTGATGGCGGGCGTCACGCTTTCCTTCAAAATGCGCAAGGAGGATCGAGTTGGTCTCGTCTACGTCGGGGACGGTGCCACGTCCACCGGCGCGTTCCACGAGGGAATCAACTTCGCGGCGGTGCAACGGTGCCCGCTGGTCGTGGTCGTCGAGAACAACGGGTACGCGTATTCGACACCGCTCAGCAAGCAGACTGCAGCCAAACAACTCGTCGACAAGGCGATTGGCTATGGGATAGCGGGGGAACAGGCCGACGGGAACGATGTTATCGCCACCTACGAGGCGACGAAACGCGCCGTCGATCGCGCGCGCGCCGGCGGCGGAGTTACGCTCGTCGAGCTGATCACGTACCGACGCAAGGGACATGCGGAGCACGACAATCAGTCGTACGTCCCGCCGGGCGAGATCGACCGCTGGGCGGCTGAGAACGATCCGATCGACCGCTACGTGAAGCGACTTCGCACTGAGGGTCTCGCCGAGTCGGAGATCGGCGCCATTGACGCTCGCGTGCACGAAGAGATCGATCGCGCGACGGACGAAGCAGATGCGTCGCCGATGCCGGATCCCACGGACGCGCTCGTCGGTGTTTACGCGGATCCACCGCTCGTCGCGCCACTTTGGTTCCGCGAAGGGATAAAGTCCGCCGTCGAGGTTCATGAGCGTCCTGCGAGCTGGGGCACCCACGATGTCTGAGATCACGTATCTCGAGGCCATCCGGGAGGCACTGTTCGAGGAGATGGACCGCGACAAGAACGTATTCTGTCTGGGCGAAGACATCGGAGCTTACGGAGGGGCGTTCAAGGTTACAGAAGGCTTGATGGCGAAGTACGGCGAGGAGCGCGTGATCGATACTCCCATTTCGGAAGCCGCTATCATCGGAGCCGCCGCGGGCGCGGCTCATATGGGAATGCGCCCCGTGTGCGAGATGCAGTTCATCGATTTCATCTCGACCGGGTACGACATGCTCACGAACTACGTGGCGACGGCGAGGTATCGCGCGATGCTTCCGTGCCCCATGGTCGTGCGAGGGCCGAGCGGCGGATACGTGAGAGGAGGGCCGTTTCATTCCCAGAATCCGGAAGCGGCGTTCCTGCACACCCCCGGTCTGAAGATCGTCTATCCGGCGACGGCGAGCGACGCCAAAGGATTGCTCAAGTCGGCGATTCGCGACGAGGATTGCGTGCTCTACTTCGAGCACAAGTATCTCTATCGGCGCATCAAGGAAGAGATGCCTGCCGGCGATCATCTGACGCCGATCGGAAAAGCCCGCATTGCCCGCGAGGGAAAAGACGTTTCGATCATCACCTACGCCGCCACCGTCTGGAAGGCGCTCGACGCTGCTGAGCAGGTACAAAAAGAAGACGGCCTTTCAGTAGAAGTAATCGACTTACGAACGCTGCTGCCGATGGATGATGATGCGATCATCGAGACGGTGAAGAAGACAAACCGGGTTCTGGTCGTGCACGAAGACACGCGAACGGGTGGCGTAGCGGGAGAAATTACGGCGCGCATCAACGAGAAGGCATTCGAGTGGCTCGACGCGCCCGTCCTTCGCATCACCGCCGCGGACGTGCCCCTTCCGTACTCTCCGCCGTTGGAGGACTATGTGCTGCCGCAGACGTCCGACATCGTCGCCGGACTGCGGAAGCTCGCGGCGTACTGATGGCGCCATCTGAGCTCGAGCGCGAAGGAGCTCTTGCGAGAAACATCGGGGTCGGCTGCGTGACGACGATGGCTGGTTTTTTCAGCGGCGGGATGATCGCCGTGTTCGTGGCAAAGGTCGTCGGAAGCTTCCAGGGCTGCAGGCCCACGGAGGGGCTTCCGGCATGCAATTGGTGGGTGTATGCTGGAGTCGGGGCCGTTATCGGGGCGCTCACGCTTCCCGTTCTGGCGTTGCGACGTCTGAACCAGATACGGTCAGGCGAATAGACGAACGAAGGAGAAGCAGTGGCTCGTGTAGACATCATCATGCCGCAGATGGGCGAGTCCATCGCCGAGGGCACGCTTTCGAAGTGGTTGAAGAAAGTGGGCGACGAGGTGAAACGAGACGAACCGATTTTCGAGATCTCGACCGACAAGGTCGATGCCGAGATTCCGGCGTCGGTCGCCGGGGTGCTGGCGGAAATACTGGTGAAGGAGGGCGAGACCGTCGCGGTTCAAACTGTTGTCGCGCGGCTGGAAACCGAAAAAGGCGCGTTGGTCGAGGCGCCGAAGTCCGCACCGCCCAGCCCCCAAGGGGAAGGTACTCCAGCAACCGTCCCGGCCCGTCAGCAGCCCGCCGCCCCCGCAATCGCTGCACCGCACACCGGCAACGGGAATTCATTCGAGGAGCGCGTCCGCACCAAGTCGTCGCCGCTCGTGCGAAAAATTGCCGCCGAGCATGGCGTGAACATCGCCTCGCTGCAGGGCTCGGGTGTGGCGGGACGAGTCACCAAGCGCGACATCGTCGGGTTCATCGAGTCCGGCGCCGCAATGCCCTCCGCCGTCCCAGGCACTCGGGGGGTTGGTGCACCCGGACGCCACGCGCATCAAGTGCCCGAGCCGTGGGCCGGAGACGTGGTCGAGCCGATGTCGAAGATGCGCGCGCTCATCAGCGAGCACATGGTGGCATCACGCCAGACGTCGGCGCACGTGACGTCGTTCATCGAGATCGACTTCACCCGGATAGCACGCATTCGTGCCAAAAAGCGCGCGGAGTTCGAGGCAGCGACCGGTCAGAAGCTCACCTACATGCCGTTCATCATCAAATCGGTGATCCAGGGACTGCAGGCATTCCCGGTGATGAACTCTTCCGTTGCTGGCACGAACGTCATCTATCGGAAACAGATCAACATCGGTGTCGCCGTGGCGCTGGACTGGGGACTGCTTGTGCCCGTCATAAAGCACGCGGACGATCTCTCCCTGGCGGGAATCACGCGGGCACTCAACGATGTCGCGGCGCGCGCGCGGGCAAAGAAGCTGTCACCTGAAGAAGTTCAGGAGGGCACCTTCACCATCACCAACCCGGGCGTCTTCGGGTCGCTGATGGGTACTCCCATCATCAATCAGCCACAGGTCGCAATCCTCGGTGTTGGTGCGATCGAAAAGCGCGCCAAGGTCCTCCCGGGCGCGGATGGAGAGGATACCATCGCGATACGCACCTGTGCGTATTTTTCCATTTCCTTCGATCACCGAATCATCGATGGCGCCGTCGCCGACCAGTTCCTCGCCTTCGTGAAAAAAACCATCGAGACATTTCCGGAGACCGGACTGTAGGATGCCACGCACTCTCACGATCCAGCGCTCGACCGTTCCTTCGAGCGAGCGCGCGAACTACACGAAGCGCCTCCAGGCGCTTCAGTCACACTACAAGGCCGCCAACTGCCGCTTCTGGGTTTTCGAGGAGTCGTCGTTGCCGGGGGCCTTCATCGAATTCACCGAGGCCGACGACGAGCAAACGCTCACCGTTGCCCACGCCAGCGCTCCGCACAAAACCATGGATCCGTCGCGCGTGTATCAGGAGGTCGAGCTCTAACATGCCCACGCGGTCGCTGGACATAGGTGGCCAGAAATGGGAGGTCTATCCCTCCGGCTACATCACGCAGTACACCCAGGACGAGTACGGGTTGATCTTCTCGCGGGGCAAGGAAAAGGATCGCGAGCGTCGCGTGAGCAGATACTCGCCCCAGGGAACGCGGTCGCGCGAACAGGCCTTCGCGGAGCTGTCGGACGCACAGCTGAAAGAGCTGTTCGATCAGTCGCAGCCAAGCTTCACGTCCCCTGAGGCTGGTTACGAGCGGTGAGCGCAGAGGCGGGCGGGTCGGCCTTCGTCGACCTGCATACCCACTCGACCGCCTCTGACGGCACACTCCCTCCCGAGCGCGTAATAGAGGAGGCGGCGAACTGCGGGCTGACAGCGCTCGCACTCACTGATCATGACACGATCGATGGTGTTCGTACGGCGCGCGAAATCGGCGACCGCAGAGGAGTCCGTGTGATCGCCGGCGTTGAGCTGAGCGCGTACGACGAGGACCATGAAGTCCATTTGCTGGCGCTTCATCTCACCCAGCTGGATGCTCTCGAGAAGCGATTGATCGAGTTTCGGGTGGCGCGTCGCGCGCGGGCGGGAAGGATCGTAGAGAGACTCAACGAGATCGGAGTTGCATTGACGCTGGAAGACGTGCTTCAGCAGTCGAACGGCGGCGTTGTCGGGCGTCCCCACGTAGCACGAGCGATGATCGCGCGAGGGGTCGCCTCTGACTTCCGGGATGCGTTTACGCGATATCTCGGCGCGAAAGGCGCGGCGTTCATTCCGAGAGACAAGCTGTCGGTCGTTGACGCAATCGCGATCGCCCACGAAGCAGGCGCGATCGCCATTTGGGCGCATCCAGGAGACGGCGGCCGCCGCGACCGGCTCGAGCGGCTCATCACGGCGGGGCTCGATGGCGTCGAGGTCAAACATCCCAGTCATTCGTCGGAAGACACGAAACGCCTCCAGGCGCTGGCGGATTTCTTCGGTCTCGTCCCGAGCGGTGGCTCCGATTGGCATGGAGCGATGGACGGGCCGCGCCGCCTGGGAATGATGAATGTCCCGATCGAATGGCTGGAAAAGCAGGACGAGCGCGTCGCCACACTGATGTCAGCGAGGGCCTGATGGAGCACTCCGCGTGGAGCTGAAAGGCCGCGTCGCACTCGTGACCGGCGCCGGTACACGGGTCGGTCGGGTGATCGCGCTCGCCCTCGGCAGGGCGGGGATGCGAGTCGCTGTTCACTACGCTGGCTCGCAAAAGGGCGCGCGCGAAACATGCGAGGAGATTGTTCGTGGTGGGAGCGATGCGCGGACGCTGCCGGGCGATCTGATGGATCCGGCAACGGTGCCGCGGCTCGTGGAGCACACGGTAAAGGTGTTTGGATCGCTCGACGTGCTGGTGAACTCGGCAGCGGTGATGCTCCGCACACCGGTGGGTGAAGTTCTCGTCGAAGACTGGGACGCGATGTTCGCGCTGAATCTGCGCGCGCCATTCTTCCTCTGCCAGGTCGCCGCGCGGGCAATGAAGGAGAACGGCGGAGCGATCGTCAACATCGCGGACCTCGCCGCATTCGAGACGTGGCGCGCCTACATCCCGCATTCGATCACCAAGGCGGGCATCGTGCAGATGACACGTGGCCTCGCGCACGCGCTCGCGCCGAAGATTCGGGTCAATGCAATCGCTCCCGGGCCGGTGCTCCTGCCCGATGGGTGGACCCAGGAGCAGGCTGACAAGCTGATCGCCACCACTCCTCTTGGCCGGCTCGGCTCTCCCGAGGACGTCGCCCAAGCGGCGTTGTATCTGCTCAGCGCCGATTATGTTACCGGCGAGACGATTATTGTCGACGGCGGGCGCCACATCCGCAACTGATCGCGGGAAAGAAGTAGCGCCCGGGATTATATTTCACGAGTGAAATCAGCGACGACAGTACGCGACTACGATGTTGTCATCGTCGGTGCGGGACCGGCGGGAATGACGGCGGCCTTGTATACCGGGCGTGCGATGCTGCGTACGGCCGTCCTCGAGCGCGGATTCCCTGGTGGCGAGCTGCTGAACACCGAATACCTCGACGACGTCATCGGCTTTCCGAAGATCCTTGGCCACGAGCTGGCGGAGAAGTTTGCCGCGCACGCAAAACAGTTCGGCGCGGAATTCTTCGAAACGACGGGGGTTACGTCCGTAACCAAGATGCCGGACGGCTACTTCCACACGGAAACCGATCACGGTGAGATCTTTCGTTCTCCGGCGACAATCGTGACCGCCGGCGGGACGCCGATCAAGCTCGGAATTCCGGGGGAGCTGGAGCACGCAGGCAGGGGAGTATCGTATTGCGCGATCTGCGACGCGGCGTTCTTCAAGCAGCACGTCGTCGCGGTCGTTGGTGGTGGCGACGCCGCCTGCGAAGAGGCCGACTTCCTGACGAGATACGCGAGCAAGGTGTACCTGATCCATCGCCGGCACGAGTTCCGCGCGTCCAAGATTCTCCAGCAGCACGTGTTCGAGAATCCGAAGATCGAAGTGATCTGGGACACCGTGGCCGAAAAGGTCGAAGGTGATCCGGAGAAGGGCATGAGCGGTCTCAGGATCCACAACCTGGTGACGCAGGAGCGAAGTCTTCTCGACGCGACGGGGCTGTTCGTGTTCATCGGATTTCGTCCCAACACCGGAGTCATCGCCGGACACTTCGAGCACGACGTGATGGGTTACGTGGTGACCGATAACGCGATGATGACATCGATTCCGGGACTCTTCGTCGCCGGCGACCTCCGGGCACAGCTCACACGCCAGGTCACGACAGCCTCGGGCGATGCGACTACGGCGGCGATCGCAGCAGACAAGTACATCACCCGGTTCAACGAGATGAAGCGGAACGGATCGCCCGATGCGACCGAAAGCGCTGTCGAGAGCGCGCACATAAGTGCCGGCGGATACACCTGATGCGAGAAGTCGGCGCGCATAAGCGGCAGCGGTGAACGTCACTACTTTCACCGTCGGCGCGTTTCAGGAAAACGCGTATCTCGTCGTCGACGACCGTACCAATCGCGCGGTGGTCGTCGATCCGGGGAGCGAGGGCGAGAGGCTGGTCGACGCGATCGACAGCTCGAAGGCGACGATAGAAGCGATCTGGATCACGCATGGCCACGTCGATCACCTCGGCGCGATCGCGTCGATCAAGAGACGTTGGGACGTGCCGGTTTACCTGCACCCGGCCGACAGACGGTTGTACGAGGCGGCCTCGCGACAGGCGGAGGTCTACGGGATTCCATTCGAGGAGCCGCCACCGCCAGACCGCGAATTCGCCGACGGGCAACGCCTGAAACTTGGCGATGTAGACATGGAGGTGATGCACGCGCCCGGTCATTCTCCCGGCCACGTCGTCATCCACGGCGGAGGAATCGCGCTCGTCGGCGACTGTCTCTTTGCCGGATCGATCGGAAGAACCGACTTGCCCTTCTCGAGCCCGCCACAGCTGGCGGCCTCATTGGAGAGAATTTCTTCACTGCCTCCCGAAACCGTCGTCTATCCGGGCCACGGCATGGACACCACGATCGCGGAGGAGCGAATGTCGAATCCATTTCTCAACGGCACTGCCCGCATAGTCGGGCGATAACAATGAAAGGACGATGAGCGAAAAGACGCGCACTGAAAAGGATCCGCTAGGAAAACTCGAGGTTCCCGCCGACGCGCTGTACGGAGTGCAGACTCTGCGCGCGGTTCAGAACTTTCCCATCAGCGGGCTCCGTCCTCTGCCGGCGTTTATCGACGCGACGATCCAGATCAAGCGCGCCGCCGCGCTTACGCACAAGGAAACGGGCAGGCTGGAGCCGAGACTGGCCGACGCGATCATAAAGGCGGCCGACGAAATACTCGCCGGACAGCACAGGGATCAATTCGTCGTCGACGTCTATCAGGCGGGGGCGGGAACGTCGCACAACATGAACTGCAATGAAGTTCTCGCCAATCGCGCCAACGAACTACTCGGCGGCAAGCGCGGTACGTACACACCGGTTCACCCGAACGATCACGTCAACATGGCGCAGTCGACCAACGACGTGATTCCCACGGCAATCAGGCTCGGCTGCCTGATGGAGCTGACTGGAATCGAGCAGGCGTTCGGTGATCTGGCGAAATCGTTCGAGAAGAAGGGCAGGGAGTTCGACAAAGTGCTCAAGTCGGGGCGCACGCACCTCCAGGATGCGATGCCGATACGGCTCGGCCAGGAGCTCGAGGCCTATGGAGGAACGCTGCGCCGAGGTCTGAAGCGGGTGACTGAAGCTGCCGACTACCTGCGTGATCTGGGGATCGGGGGAAGCGCCGTCGGAACGGGCGTCAACGTCGAACCGCGCTATCCGAAGTTGATGGTCAAGTATCTGGCGCAGGCGACGAAGCTGAAGCTCCGCGAAGGAAGCGATCGGGTTCAGCTGATGCAGAGCATGGGCGATGTCGCGGGGTTCAGCGCGCAGCTACGCGTGCTCGCCCTCGATCTGAGTAAAGTCGCGAGTGACCTGCGCCTCATGGCGAGCGGTCCCCGCACGGGTCTGGACGAGATAAGGCTGCCGGCGGTTCAGCCTGGATCATCGATCATGCCGGGCAAAGTGAATCCATCGATTCCGGAAATGGTGAACCAGGTGTGCTTCCAGGTGGTTGGCAACGACGCGTGCGTGGGCGTTGCGGCGGAGCACGGCCAGCTGGAGCTGAACGTGATGATGCCGGTCATCGCCCACAACGTGCTCTTCTCGATGAAGATCCTCAGCAACACCGCGCGCGTGCTGAACGAGAAAACGGTGAAGGGAATCGAGGCGAACGAGGCGCAGTGCGAGTACTGGCTGGAGCGTTCGGCGGCGCTCGCGACCGCGCTGGCGCCCCAGATCGGCTACGCGCGGGCGGCAGAGCTGAGCAAGCAGTCGGTCAAGGAAAACGTTCTGATCCGCGACCTCGTCAAGCGCGAGAAGGTATTGCCCGCCAAGGAGATCGACGAAGTTCTCGACATGCGAAAAATGACCGAGATCGGGGTGCCCGGCGGGGGGCATCGTGGCGGGTCGGTTGGATGAGGCAATAACTGGGTTATTGCCTTAAGCCCGACCCTTGTTTCTCCCCTCCCAAAACCCTATCCTGAACACATGCGAATAACGACCTGGGCAGAGTACGGCGTGATTTGCGCGCTCAACCTCGCCAAGCGCACCGAGCTGGGACCGGTCAATGGGCGCGAGATCGCTCGCCAGGAGCGACTTCCGGCGGACTATGTCGAGCAGATCCTGCTGCGGCTTCGGCGGGCCGGTGTCATCGCGAGCACGAGGGGCGCCCGAGGAGGTTATGTCCTGGCGAAGCCGGCGGCGGAGATATCGATCCGCGACGTCATACACGCTTCCGAGCTCGAGACTTTCGATCTGCACTGCGTGAGCCATCCGGTGGAAGAGGAGCGCTGCTCAGCGTCGCACAGCTGCAGCATCAGACCGGTGTGGGTGATGCTGCAAAAGAAGATCGACGATGTCCTCCAGGGCGTGACGCTCGCGGATCTGCTCCACGACGAGCCCACGGTTCGGGAGAGGGTGGGGCTGCCGGTACTCGAGACTGTCTAACGTCCTGGCATCTCGAGGCTTCGAGCGTCTGGCAACCGCAACCGCAAAGAACGCGATCCGAGAATTCAGAAGCACAGAGGTTCGTTGTCAGACAACTGCGCCAAGACCGCACTGGACGAATTCGGGGACGGGGGTTTCGTTCCGTATCCGGGCCTGAACGGTCGTAGCGCAGTTGTCTGATATCTGTGATCTGTGCTTCTGAATTCTCGGATCGCGTTCTTTGCAGTAAAAAAAGTCCCGCGACCTCGAGGAGATCGCGGGGACCGTACTGCCGGATGTGCCGAAGGGGGGACTCGAACCCCCACGAGCTTGCGCCCACTGGCTCCTGAAGCCAGCGCGTCTACCAGTTCCACCACTTCGGCGTGGAGTCGTCTCCGAAGATAGAAACTGAGGATGGTGAAGTCAACGCGACCGCGTTGATGTTGTTGCGTCCCACTCGAGCGCGAAGTCAAATGGCAGAGACCGTCGAAAAGGATGTCAGGGAGTCGGTCGCGCGGAACAAACGCGCGAGACACGACTATCACATCATCGACACATGGGAAGCGGGTGTCGTTCTTACCGGCAGCGAGGTCAAGTCGCTCCGGAACGGAAAGGCCAACATCGCTGATTCCTACGCGATCGTTAAGGATGGAGAGGTTTTTCTGCTCAATCTTCACATATCGCCCTATGAACAGGCGAGCTACGTCAATCACGAGCCCACCCGGACGCGTAAACTCCTCCTGCACAGAAAGGAGATCCGGAAGATGATCGGCGCGGTCGAGCGTCAGGGCCTGACGCTGATCCCGCTCGAGATATACTTCCGCCGCGGAAAGGCCAAGATTGCGCTCGCCCTCGGCAAGGGCAAAAAGCTGTACGACAAGCGCGCCGATGAAAAGCGGCGCGACGATGAGCGTGATATGCAGCGAGCCGTGCGCACGAGATGATTCCCTTTCTCTTTTTTCTGCAGATCGCGGCGGGATCAGCGGCGCCCGTTCCAACGTTCGTCGTCGTGCGTGACGGAACTGCTACGGTGTCGGTGCCGGTGACGATCGATGGCGGACAGGCAAGCGTGCGCGCGGACGCACTCGCGAAAGCGATGCATGGAATTCTGATCACATCGACGAATCTTCACTACGCGCTGTCCCTGCCGCGGATGCGATTCGATCTGATCGATGGAATCCCGTTCGCAAAGCGCGACACGCTCACCATTCCGTTGACCCTCGCACCGCAGGTCAGGGGCGGGCAACTGTATCTGCCCTTTCAGTTCGTCAGTGACGTGATTCCGAAATACGGGACGGGATACGTGTACGACGCGGGAACGGCCGAGCTCCGGACGACGAACGGCGCCGCTTCAATACGTTCGTCGCCTGCGCCGACGGCGAGCTCGACTCTACCCAACGTTATCGCAGCCGCCCAAATTCCGCCGGTCAGCCGACCGGCCGGCAGAACCGCCATCCCCAAGTCGGCAGCGCGCAAAATGGTGGTGATCGATGCGGGCCATGGCGGTCCGGACAACGGCATGACCGGTCCGATCGGCACGTCGCCCTGGTTCGTCGAGAAGGACGTCACGCTCTCTGTTGCCAGGAAGCTCGCAACCGTGTTACGGGCGCGCGGGGTCGACGTGCTCATGACGCGCACAACGGACACGCTGATTGCGTTATACGATCGAGGCAAGATCGCCAACGCCAATCACGGCGACGTTTTCATCTCGATCCATGTGAACGCGCCAGGCTACACCACGGCGGCCGCAGCGCGGGAACGGGGTTTCGAGACATATTTCCTCGCCGAGGCAAAGACGGAGGGGGAGCGTCGCGTGCAGGACATGGAAAACGAATCGGTCAAGTTCGAGACTGGAGCCAACGCGCCCAAAGGTGATCCGCTCAACTTCATCATCACGGACATGGCGCAGAACGAACACCTGCGGGAGTCGAGCGACCTGGCGCAAACGATTCAGAACGGGCTGATCGATGTTCACCCCGGTCCGAATCGCGGCGTGCAGCAGGCGAATTTCGCCGTGCTGCGCGGATCCTACATGCCCGCGGTGCTGGTCGAGATCGGATTCGGCAGCAACCAGTCGGAAGCGACATTCCTGAGCGATCAGGACAATCAACGCGCGCTGGCGAGGAACATCGCGAGCTCCGTGCTCGCGTACCTCGACCACTACGACACGCGAGTTGGAGGCACCCGGTAGAGGTGCCTTCCTCCGCGCTGGCAGTCAACGTCGCGGGAATCGATTTCCAGAATCCGATATTGCTGGCCGCAGGAACCGCCGCCTACGGGCGTGAGCTCTCGCGCGTCATCGATCTCGACAGACTTGGCGGCCTGGTTACGAAAGCGGTGAGCGTCGAGAGGCGGCACGGCGCGCCCGCTCCGCGTGTTGCCGAATTCGAGGGCGGAATGATCAACGCCGTGGGCTTGGCCAATCCGGGCGCCGAAGAGGTGAGGGCCAAGCATCTGCCGTGGCTCGCGGAGAACCTTCACCGGGCAAAGGTGATCGTTAACGTCGTCGGCAGTCGTGTGGAGGATTTTGCGACGGTCGTGACGATGCTCGACGATGCGAAGGGCTTTGATGGCTACGAGCTGAACGTGAGCTGCCCCAACGTGAAGGCCGGTGGGATGGAGTTCGGTGCCGATCCGCAGTCGCTGCGGGAGCTGGTGACGCGGGTGCGTGCGGCGACGCGGCGTCCGATCTTCGTCAAGCTTTCTCCGACGCTGACTGACATCGCGCAGACCGCGCGCGTGGCGACAGATGCGGGCGCGGACGGAATATCGGTGGTCAACACAATGCCTGGATTGGTCATCGACGTCGATTCCCGGAAGCCCGTGCTCGGGTTCGGAAGCGGGGGAGTCAGCGGTCCTGGATTATTGCCGGTGGGCGTGCTGGCCACGTACAAGGCGGCCAAAGCCGTTAAAGTGCCCATTGTCGGGGTTGGAGGCATCGGCAAGGCGACGGATATCGTTCAGTACATCATGGCAGGCGCTTCTCTGGTGGCGATCGGTACGGCGGCAATGCAGCAGCCCAGGCTTTCCACGCGCCTGGTGGACGAACTCGAGCGCTGGTGCGAGAATCACGACGTGAAATCGCTGACCGAGTTGCGAGGAACGGTCCAGTGGGACCGCTGACATGAGTCCGCACTCGCGTCCTTCCGGGATCCGGCCTAAGCCGGCAGTAAAGGACCCGCCTGAGCCGCGAGTAACCCGCCCCATACCCATTGTCGCGCTCGACTTTCCGCGCGCGGATCTCGCGCTGGGGATGGTCGACCGGCTGGGGGACTCCTGCCGTTTCTATAAGGTGGGTGGCGAGCTGTTCACGGCGGCTGGTCCCCAGGTGGTGCAGGCGCTGCGGGCACTGGGGAAGGACGTTTTTCTCGATCTGAAGCTGCATGACATCCCGAACACAGTGCGCGGGGCGGCGCGGAGCGCGGCCGGCATCGGCGCGAAGCTTCTCACCGTACACACTTCGGGTGGGAGAGACATGATCGAAGCGGCCGTCGAAGGCGCGGGGGACAAGTGCGGTGTATTGGGCGTCACTATCCTGACTTCACTCGACGCGGCTATGCTGAGAAGCGCGTGGGGAAGAAAGTCGCTGGAGGTGTACGGTGAGGTGCTTCGCCTGGCCGGCGAGTGTGCGGCAGTGAGGGCTCACGGGGTGGTTTGCAGCGGACTCGAAGCGAAAAAGATCGGCGCGAAATACGGTGAGCAGCTGAAGCTGCTCATTCCCGGAATCCGCGCGGCCGGCGGCAAGGTCGATGATCAAAAGAGAACTGTAACCGCCCACGAGGCGGCAAAGGCCGGTGCAACCTACATCGTGCTTGGCCGGCTGGTGACCGAGGCGAAAGACCCGGCACTGGAGCTTAAAGCCGTGATGAAAAGCATCTAGAGCCGATCGTACCGCCTAACCCGCTCTGCTATCACACTTTGCCCAGTTTGCCCGCCTTGCTTTGAGCCGTCGCCCTATGTATTTTCAAAGGCTAACCTCGGGAAAAATTGGAGGGCTTCGGCCCTCTTTCCAACATCGTAGGGAGTAGGACTGTGAAAGTTCGCAGCAGCGTGAAGCCGATCTGTGAGCACTGCAAGGTCATCAAAAGACAAGGCGTGACTCGCATCATCTGCAAGCGTAATCCAAAGCACAAGCAGCGGCAGGGTTAATCAATGGCGCGTATTGCTGGCGTAGATCTCCCGCGTGAGAAAAAGGTCGAGATTGGCCTGACCTACATCTTCGGAATCGGCCGCGCGCTCGCGCGACGGATTCTCGCGTCGACCGGTGTCAACTCCGAGCAGCGGGTTCGCGATCTGACCGACGCCGACACGAACAAGCTTCGTCAGGCGATCGAAAAGGACTTCCGCGTCGAGGGCGCTCTCCGCACCGAGATCGCGATGAACATCAAGCGGCTCATGGACATCGGCAGCTATCGCGGCATTCGTCATCGCCGCGGTCTTCCCGTTCGTGGCCAGCGCACGCACACCAACGCCCGCACCAAGAAGGGCCCACGCCGCGCTATCGCCGGCAAGAAGAAGGTAACCAAGTAATCATGGCCATTGGAAAGAAGACAAAGCGCATCATCGAGGCGGAAGGAATCGCCCACGTGAGCGCCACGTTCAACAACACGACCATCACCATCACCGACACGCACGGGAATACGATTTCCTGGGGCTCGTCGGGCAAGGCTGGCTTCAAGGGCTCGAAGAAGTCGACGCCGTTCGCCGCCACCGTCGCCGGTGAGCAGGCCGGACGCGAAGCCGTCACACTCGGCGTCCGCCGCGTGCACGTGAGAGTGCAGGGACCTGGATCGGGACGCGAGTCCGCGATCCAGGCGCTCGTCGCCGCCGGTCTTCAGGTCAAGTCGATCAAGGACGTCACGCCGATTCCGCACAACGGCTGCCGTCCGCCCAAGCGTCGGAGAGTCTGACCGATGCGGTATACAGGATCGAGCTGCAGGCAGTGCCGCCGCGAGGGAACCAAGCTGTTCCTCAAGGCCACGAAGTGCTTCACCGAGAAGTGTCCGGTCGAGCGTCGTCCGACGCCTCCCGGCCAGCACGGCTCTTCGACCGCCCGCCGGCGAAAGATGTCGGAGTACTCGAAGCAGCTGCGTGAGAAGCAGAAGATCAAGCGCATCTATGGCGTGAGCGAGAGACAGTTCCGGAATACCTTCGAGCGCGTTGCACCGCTTCCGGGAATCACGGGACACAATCTTCTCGCGGCGCTGGAGTCGCGTCTGGACAACGTCGTTTACCGCATGGGTTTCGCGGGCAGCCGCAAGGCGGCGCGCCAGCTCATTCGGCACCGTCACGTCGAAATAAATCAGAAGTCCGTCGACATCCCGAGCTTCCTCGTGCAGCCGGGCCAGGAGATCCGCGTTCGCATGAAATCCCGCGAGCAGGCGAGCATCATGACCGCCATGGATCAGTCTTCGCGGGGCGCGCCGCTCTCGTGGATCGCGGTTGATCGCAACACGTTCAGCGGAAAAATGCTCGAGAGACCGACGAGACCGAACATCCCGATCGCCGCGCAGGAGCAGTTGGTGGTCGAGCTTTACTCGAAGTAATTCCGAACTGCGGATAGTTGGAGTCTGTTCAGTTCACCATTCTTGGATCTAGTAAGACGAGACCCTAACTCTCGTTACGGGCTCACCGCGCGTTAGGGGCGGGGTGGCACGTTCAAGGAAACGAAAAAAATGGCAACCGCAATTGATCTCAGGGGACTTGTCCGTCCGCAGCTAGTCGAAGCGACGAAGCGCGAAGACAATCCCAATGTCGCAGAATTCCGCCTTCAGCCGCTCGAGCGCGGCTTCGGCCACACCCTCGGAAACGCCATGCGGCGTCTTCTGCTGTCCTCGCTGCGCGGCTCCGCCGTGTGGGGGTTCCGCATCGACGGCGTCCTGCACGAGCACCAGACGATTCCCGGCGTGGTCGAAGACGTCCACCAGATCATCGGCAATCTGAAGGTCCTCACGCTGTCACTCGACGAGGGGGTCGAGAACACCGTCCTCCGCATCACGAAGACCTCGGCCGGCCCAGTGACCGCCGCCGACATCGAAGGGCAGGGCGGCGTCACGATCGTCGATCGCAACCAGCACCTGTTCACGCTTCAGGGCGATCGCGACATCAACGTCGAGCTGTACGTCGGACGCGGACGTGGTTACGTCGAGTCGGACCAGCACGTCATCGACAAGACGCTGCCGGTCGACGTTGTCCGAATCGACTCGATCTACAACCCTGTTCGCCGCGCCAACTTCGCCGTTGCCGAGACGCGCGTTGGGCAGCGCACCGACTACGACCGGTTGACACTGACTGTCGAGACCAACGGCACGATCACGCCGGAAGAGGCGGTGAGCTACGCTGCCGCTCTCGCGCAGACGCACTTCCAGTATTTCGCCGGCTTCGGCTCGCACGCGTCGGCCCCGCTCACACCGGGCTCGGACATGCCGGGCGGCGACGCGCACCGTCTCGCCGATGTGCTGCGCACTCCGATCGAAGATTTCGAGCTGTCGGTTCGCTCCGTCAACTCGCTCAAGAATTCCAACATCCGCACCCTGGGCGATCTGGTCCGCCAGAGCGAGAGCCAGATTCTCCAGGTCAAGAATTTCGGCAAGAAGTCTTTGAACGAGATCGCCGACCTGCTCGAGCGGGAAAACCTCAACTTCGGCATGAAGTACGAGGAGAGCCCCGACGGCGTCCGCATTACCGATCAAGGAACTCCGCCCAACCGTAACGTCGCCACTGTCGGCGCCGACGACGAAGAGGAAGGCTAAGAAAATGCGTCACCGCAAAGTTGGCAGACAGCTTCGCCGCACGAGCGAGCAGAAGCTGGCGCTGATGAGAAGCCTCGCGAAGGCTTTGATCGAGCGTGGTGCCATCGAGACAACCGAGGCGAAGGCGAAGGAGCTGCGCCCGTTCGTCGAGAAGCTGATCACGAAGGCGAAGACCGGAACGCTCCACAACCGGCGTCTCGCCGGTCGTCACGTCGCGCACCGCCCGACAGCCGACAAGCTGTTCAAGGAAGTCGGGCCGAGCTTTGCGACCCGGAAAGGCGGCTACACCCGTATTCTGAAGACTGGTCATCGGAAGGGCGACGGCGCCGAGATGGCGCGCATCGAGCTGATCGGGACCGAGGGTTAATCCAATGGCACAGATCAAGAGGAACCGCTGCTACGTGTGCGACAAGGGCGTAGCTTATGGCAACAACGTCTCGCACGCGAACAACAAGACGCGCCGGACGTTCAAGCCGAACCTCCAGGTCGCCCGCATCGTCATCGATGGCAAGATCACCAAGATCAAGGTGTGCACCCGCTGCCTTCACGCAGGGAAAATTCAGCGCGCCCCTCGAGGGAAGAGCGCTGCTTAACGCGCGCGTGTGTGGGGATATCGTACGGGGAGCCCTTTGGGCTCCCTTTTTTTTGGAAGTGAACTGAATACACCACGCTTCCGGCTGATCGTACCCGGCTTCCCGCTGCCGGCTTGGCTGTCAGCCGGTAGCAGCCGGAAGCCGGGTGCAGGGTGCGATCAGCCCGAAGCGGGTAGTTTTCCCTTGTTCCCAGAACGCCACGCAAGAGATACTCGCCTCCTGTGTTCAGAATCCGTCTAGGTGCCTAAAAGAACCGACCTCCACCGAATCCTCGTAATCGGCTCCGGCCCGATCATCATCGGACAGGGCGCCGAGTTCGACTATTCGGGTACGCAGGCGGCCAAGGCGCTCCGTGAGGAGGGCTTCTACGTCATTCTCGTGAACTCGAACCCCGCCACGATCATGACCGACCCCGAGATCGCTGACCGGACGTACATCGAGCCCGTCACGCCGGAGTACGTCGAGCTGGTGATCGCGCGCGAGAAGCCCGATGCGCTTCTGCCCACCATGGGCGGACAGACCGCGCTCAACGTCGCGATGAAGCTCGCCGAGAGTGGGGTGCTCGAGAAGTACGGCGTCGAGCTGATCGGGGCGGACGCGCGCGCCATCGCGATGGCCGAGGATCGCAAACTGTTCGGCGAGGCAATGAAGCGGATCGGCCTCGCCGTGCCGCCGGGCGGAATCGCGACGACGCTCGACGAGGCGCTCGACATCGTCGAGACGACCGCGTTCCCGGCGATCATCCGACCCGCGTTCACCCTGGGCGGCACGGGCGGCGGGATCGCATACAACCGGCAGGAGTTTGAGGATGTCGTTAGGCGTGGACTCGACCTCTCACCTGTGACGCAGGTGCTCGTCGAGCGCAGCGTGATCGGGTGGAAAGAGTTCGAGCTCGAGGTAATGCGCGATGGCGCGGACAACGTCGTCATCGTCTGCTCCATCGAGAACCTTGACCCGATGGGAGTGCACACCGGCGACTCGATCACCGTCGCGCCGGCCATGACGCTCACCGATCGCGAGTACCAGCGCATGCGTGACGCCGCCGTGGCTGTCATTCGTGAAATCGGGGTCGAGGCCGGCGGGTGCAACATTCAATTTGCGATCAATCCACGCGATGGCGAGATGCTGGTGATCGAGATGAATCCTCGCGTATCTCGTTCATCCGCGCTGGCGTCCAAGGCCACCGGCTTTCCAATCGCGCGCATCGGGACCAAGCTCGCGGTCGGATACCGGCTCGATGAAATCCCGAATGACATCACGGGCACGACGCCGGCGTCGTTCGAGCCGGTGCTCGACTATGTAGTCGTGAAGTGCCCGCGGTTTGCCTTCGAGAAGTTTCGCGCCGCCGATCCTCACTTGACGACACAGATGAAATCAGTCGGGGAGTCGATGGCAATCGGTCGGACCTTCAAGGAGGCATTTCAAAAGGCGCTACGCGCGCTCGAGACCGACCGGCCCGGCTGGACGACCGCGTCGACGCTCGCCGACGATCGACTCGAGGATGACACACCCGAAGCGCTCCGCGCCGCGTTGAGGCGTCCGACTCCCGAGCGAATCTTCCAGGTGAAACGCGCGCTGGAAGCGGGCATCAAGGCCAGCGAGATCAACGCGATCACGGGGATCGATCCCTGGTTTCTCGCTCAGATGGAGGAGATTCTCGAGGCAGAGATCGCCTACGCGGCGCTCCCGACAATCGAGAAAGACGTGCTGTGGCAGATGAAGCGAATGGGTTTTGGAGACAGGCAGCTCGCGATTCTTCGCGGCGAGGCCGAGTCGGCGGCGCGGGCGAGACGAGTGGCGCTGGGAATCCTGCCCGCGTACAAGATGGTCGACACCTGCGCCGGCGAGTTTCCCTCCGCCACACCCTATCTCTACAGCAGCTACGACGAAGAGAGTGAAGCGCCAAGGACGGGGAGGCCTTCGGTGGTGATTCTTGGCAGTGGCCCGAATCGAATCGGACAGGGGGTGGAATTCGACTATTGCTGCGTGCGCGCCGCGCTTGCCCTCAGGGAACAGGGTTACGAGACGATCATGATCAACTCGAACCCCGAGACCGTCTCCACCGACTTCGACATCTCCGATAAACTGTATTTCGAGCCGCTCACCCTCGAGCATGTACTCGACATCGTTGAGCGCGAACAGCCACTCGGCGTAATCGTTCAGCTCGGCGGCCAGACGCCGCTAAAGCTCACGCATGGGCTGTCCCAGGCTGGTGTCCGCATACTCGGCACCCAACCTGACGCGATCGACACCGCCGAGGATCGCAAGCGGTTCGATGCGATCGCGCGAAAGCTGGAGATCCGGCAGCCAGAGAACGGAATCGCAACCAGTCTGGCGGAAGCGGCGACGGCAGCTCGACGGATCGGCTACCCCGTTCTGGTGCGGCCTTCGTACGTGCTGGGCGGACGCGCCATGGAGATCGTCTACGACGAGAGGTCGCTCGCGCAGTACTTCGAGCGAGCCGCGCGCGTTTCCGAAGACAAGCCAGTTCTCATCGACCGGTTCCTCGAGGACGCCTTCGAGGCGGATGTCGATGCGATCTCCGACGGTGAGCGCGTAGTGATCGGCGGAGTGATGCAGCATATCGAAGATGCGGGGATTCACTCCGGAGATTCGGCGTGCGTACTCCCGCCCTACCTGATCGACGAGGAGCACATCGAGGCGATGCGCGAGCATACAGTGGAGCTCGCCAAAGCGCTGAACGTCGTAGGACTGATCAACGTGCAGTATGCGATCAAGGACGGACTCGTGTACGTCCTCGAAGTAAATCCGCGGGGGAGCCGGACCGTTCCCTTCGTATCGAAGGCGATCGGCGTTCCTTTGGCGGCGATTGCGGCGCGGGTCATGCTCGGTGAGTCGCTCGAGCAGGTCGGCTTCACCGAAGAAGTCGTACCGGCCTACATCTCGGTCAAGGAAGCCGTGTTCCCGTTCAATAAATTCCGCGAGTTCGATCCGATTCTGGGCCCCGAGATGCGCTCGACCGGCGAAGTCATGGGGATCTCGGACTCATTCGGCAGCGCTTTCGGCAAAGCGCAGCTCGCCGCCGACAACGTCCTTCCCACCGATGGCGCGATCTTCATCACCGTCAACGATTCGGACAAGCATTCGGTTACCCCGATCGCGAGGCGCTTTCAGGAGATGGGGTTCAAGCTCTTTGCCACGGGTGGAACGGCGAAACACCTGCGCGGGCGGGGAATTCCCGTGACGACGGTTCTCAAGATCCACGAAGGGCGGCCGAACGGAGTCGACATGATGCTGAATGGCGAGGTGCAGCTCCTCATCAACACTCCACTCGGCAAGGAATCACAGCGCGATGACTACACGATGAGGCAGGCGGCAATAGCCAATCGGGTCGCGTACACGACGACCTTGTCTGCGGCGAACGCTGCCTGCGACGCGATTCTGTCGTTGCGCTCGAGGGCAGCATCGGTTCTTTCGCTCCAGGAATGGCACTCGAGAATTCCCAGGGAAGCGACGGTCTAGATGCCACAGCCATTCATTCACGAGTCAGCCTACGTCGACGAGGGCGCGCAGATCGGGGCCGACACCAAAGTGTGGCATTTCTGTCACGTGCTCGGCGGCGCCGTAATCGGCGAGCGGTGTTCGCTTGGGCAGAACGTCGTGGTCATGAACGGCGTGAAGATCGGGAACAACGTGAAGATCCAGAACAACGTATCGGTCTACGAGGGTGTCGAGCTGTCCGACGACGTCTTCTGCGGGCCGGCGATGGTATTTACGAACGTCATCAATCCGCGCAGCCACGTGTCGCGGCGCAATGAGTACAAAAAGACCCTCGTCGGCAAAGGAGCAACGATCGGAGCCAACGCGACTATTGTCTGCGGGGTCACGCTCGGGGAGTACGCGTTTGTGGGGGCGGGAAGCGTGATCACGAAGAATGTCCCGGCGTATGCGCTGGTGGTTGGAGTTCCCGCGCGCCGGATCGGCTGGATGTGCCAATGTGGAGAGCGACTCTCCGAGCGAGATCCAACCAGCTGCAAGGTCTGTGGCGCCAAGTACAAGCTCGTGGGCGAAGAGCTGAGGAGTGTTCCTAAGTGAGCTCGGAGAAAAACTTTCGCGTTGCACTCGTTGGCTGCGGTCGCATAAGCAAAAATCACTTCGAGGCGATCGACGAGATCGAAGGTCTGGATCTGGTCGCCGTGTGCGACGCCGACGCCGTGCGCGCGAAAGAGGCGGGCACCACCTGGGGCGTTCCTCACTTTACGTCGTTTGAGAAGATGCTCGCGGAAAGCAGCGCGGATGTCGTGACTGTCGCGACACCCTCCGGACTTCATCACGGACAGGGCATCGCGGCAGCGCGTGCGGGCAAGCATGTGGTGATGGAAAAGCCAATGGCCATCTCGCTCACGGGCGCGGACGCGCTCGTCCATGCGTGCGACAAGGCCGGTGTCCAGCTGTTCGTAGTGAAACAAAATCGTCTGAACCCGCCTGTTCAGCTGCTGAAGCGCGCCGTCGACAACGACCGCTTTGGCCGCATCTACATGGCGAGCTGTACCGTTTTCTGGGCGCGGCCCCAGGAGTACTACGACCAGGCGCCGTGGCGTGGGACGTGGGAATTCGACGGTGGAGCCTTCATGAATCAGGCGTCGCACTACGTCGATCTGATTCAATGGGTGATGGGCCCGGTCGAGAGCGTGATGGCCAAGACGGCGACTCTCGCGCGTCGCATCGAGACCGAGGACTCCGGAGTAGCGATTCTCAAATTCCGGTCTGGCGCGCTCGGCACGATTCAGGTCACCATGCTCGCCTACCCGCGAAACCTCGAGGGCTCGCTCACGATCCTCGGAGAGAAGGGCTCCGCAAAAATCGGTGGGACCGCGGTGAACAAAATCGAGCACTGGGAGTTCGCCGAGTACGACGACGACGACAAGCTGGTGGAGAGCGCGAATACGAATCCGCCCAACATCTACGGCCTTGGACACCAGGGCTATTACAGAAACGTTCTGGAAGTGTTGCGCGGTGGAGCCAAGCCTGACACCGACGGCCGGGCAGGCCGAAAGTCCCTCGAGTTGATCCTGGGAATCTATGAATCGGCAAAGACCGGCCGTGAAGTTCCCCTGCCTTTGCGCGCCCAGGTGTGACCCTCTGTCGTGTATCTTTAACAGCTTCCTTTTCAGCCAAATCCACAGCTTATATAAATGGCCGTTCCCTTACTCGATCTGAAGGCGCAGCACCTGACCATTCGCGAGTCAGTCGTAAACGCGATGATGAAGGTCGTCGACGATCAGGTTTTCATTCTTGGGGAGCCTGTTGAGCGCCTCGAGCGCGACGTCGCCAAGCTGTCGCAGACCACGCACGCGATCGGATGTGCCAACGGAACCGACGCGATTCTTCTCGCCTTGCGCGCGCTGGACATCGGCCGCGGCGACGAGGTTCTCACAACGCCTTTTACTTTTTTTGCGACTGCCGGTGCGGTTCACAACGTCGGCGCGCGGCCGGTGTTCGCGGACATCGATCCTGACACGTTCAATCTTTCCGCGGAATCGATTGCGTCGAACATCAATCCGGCCACCAAAGCCGTCATCGCGGTCGATCTGTTCGGCCAGATGGCTCCGATCGAAACGATCATGGACGCCGCCGGGGATCTGCCGGTGATCGAAGACGCAGCGCAATCGATCGGAGCGCGGCGCAAAGTCGGCGAGAAGTGGGTGATGGCTGGAGAAGGGGCTGCGATCGGGACTTTCAGCTTCTTCCCGTCGAAGAACCTCGGTGGGTATGGCGACGGCGGGATGATCGTGACGCAGCGCGACGATCTCGCCACGCGCCTGCGCCGACTGCGTGTTCACGGCGGAATGAAGACGTATTACCACGAAGAGGTCGGCTATAACAGCAGGCTGGACGCGCTTCAGGCGGCGGTGCTGTCAGCCAAGCTTCCGATGCTGGCGCTGTGGAGCGCCGCGAGACGCAAGCACGCGGCCTATTACAACGCCGCGTTCGCCGACGTCAACGATGTGCGCACGCCGACCATCGATCCGGCAAACGAGTCGATCTACAACCAGTACACCCTGCGCGTCGCAAAGCGCGATGACCTGCAGTCGCATCTGAAGGACAAGGGGATCGGGTCCGCCGTTTATTACCCGCTCTCGCTCCATCTCCAGCCATGCTTCGAGTATCTCGGCTACAAGCGCGGGGCATTCCCCGAGAGCGAGCGCGCGACGAAGGAAGTGATCTCCCTCCCTGTCTACCCCGAGCTGGAGCAGTCGCAGATGGACGAAGTGATCGACGCAGTACGCGGTTTTTACGGACGCTGAAAAGTCCACTCAATTCTACAAGTGAGCTCCAGGTGCAATTAAAGGATCAGCTGATCGCCAAAATCGAGAACAGAAGCGCGTGCATTGGCGTCGTTGGCCTCGGCTATGTCGGGCTTCCACTGGCGCTCGAGTTTGCGAAGTCCGGGTTCAAGGTGATTGGCTACGACGTGAGTGATCGGGTGGTGAAAGCATTGATGTCCGGCAAATCCCACATTCAGGATGTGCCGAGCGAGGAGCTGGCTCGGCTGGTGAAAGCGGGCAAGTTCGAGGCGACGAGCGACGAAAAGAGAATGAGGGAGATGGATGCCGTATCGATCGCCGTGCCCACGCCGCTCGCGAAGACGCGTGATCCAGACATGGGTTATGTGCTTGCGGCGGCCGATGCGATCGGCCGGAACTGCCGTCCAGGGATCGTGGTGGTGCTTGAGAGCACTACGTACCCCGGCACGACGAGAGAGCTGATGCAGCCGAAGCTCGAGGCCGCCGGCCTGACGGTAGGCGAAGACGTCTTCCTTGCCTTCAGTCCAGAGCGGGTCGATCCAGGCAACCCCACCTGGAACACGAAGAACACGCCGAAGATCGTCGGCGGAATAACCGCCGCCTGCACCGAGGTGGCGAGCGCGCTCTA
>JBDTIV010000042.1:0-20069 GCA_039936175.1 Gemmatimonadaceae bacterium
CCACCGCACCCGAAGAGGCTCCGCCAACTCCAGTAGCTTCAAGCGCGACCACGCAGGCCGAACAGTCGTTCAACGACGCAGGCGCCACACGGGCCGAGGAGAAAACTTTCGACAGGGCAAGCACGGAACGCCCTTTCGAAAGAATTTCGAGCGGCGCCAGCACGGAGCCGTTCGTCAACGAGACAATGGCGCAGCTTTATCTCCAACAGGGATACAAGCAGCTGGCGCTGACCGTGTACCGTCAGCTTGCCGAGGCGCGCCCACACGACGCATCGCTCCGAAGCCGAATCGCCGAGATAGAGGCCGAAGATGCCGCGGCGCATCCGGAGGAAGTCGTGGCGCGCAAGGAGGGTCCGGCGAAAGAGCGGCCAACCGGGCAACCAGCGCCACGCTCGCCCTCGATAGAGTCGCCCGCGCCTGCTCCCGAATTCGAGCAATCGCCAATCGATTCGCCGCCGTCACCTCAGCCGAGGCGCGACAGGGAATCGGTTGAAAGTCCCGTGCGCGAAGGTCCGCGCTCCGAGCCCGACGGCATGGCGGGGCGCCAGCCATCCATTCGCGAATTCTTTGCCACGCTCGGAAGGCGCAGGCCGCCGCACGCGTCGTCAGGCGGTGGCGCGTCACGCGCGGGAAACAATCAGCCCTCAGAGACCCGGGTTCCACTCGGCGCTGCTCCGCCGAGCGCGTCACTCGATGCTGTCTTCGCGGGAGCAACCGTGAGTCCATCCGACGCGCGGGCCGCTTCCCGTCTGGCTGGCGCATTCAGCGGCGCATCTGGTGCGTCGCGAACGCCACCGACACCACCAATGCCGACACCACGCGTGAATCCTCGGGTCCCGCAGGCGCAGGAGTCGGAAGAAGACGTCGCGAAATTCCGCGCCTGGCTCGACGGGCTCACCGGCGAGTGAAGATTGCCGTCATCAATGGCCCCAATCTCAATCTGCTCGGCACTCGCGAGCCGACCCTCTATGGGACCGATACGCTCGCTGACATCGAGTCGCGGCTTTTGACGGTCGCCAAAGAGCTCGGCGTCGAGCTGTCGTTCTCGCAGCACAATGGAGAAGGCGAGATCGTCGACGCGGTTCACGCCTTGCGCGGTCGGGCCGAAGGCGCGCTCGTCAACGCCGGAGCGTACAGCCACACCAGCCTTGCCATACGCGACGCGCTGGTGGGAGTGAAGATCCCGTTCGTGGAGATCCACCTCACCAACATCTACGCGCGCGAGCCCGAACGGCGTCGTTCCGCGCTGGCCGACGCCGCACTTGCTGTGATATGCGGGTTTGGGGCGTACGGATACGAGCTCGGTCTGAGGGGCCTGGCGAAGATGCTGCCGGTCGCGGTGAATGGCTGACCGGCGCCCCGCGCGAATCGCGGCGCTCCGCGAGGCGATCACGGCGGCGCACATCGACGGGCTGGTGCTCACGAGCCTGCCGAACGTGCGCTATCTGACCGGATTTTCAGGGACGAGCGCACTGGTTCTCGTGACCCAGCGCGATGTCCACTTCATTTCCGATTTTCGCTACGACACGCAGGCGCGGGACGAAGTTGGCGACATGGCGACTGTCCGAATCGAGCAGCAGAGTTTGTGGGCGGGGCTCTGGACCGTTGCGAGCTCCGTCAGCGGCCTCGAGATCGTCGGATTCGAATCGGGGCATTTGCTGCATCGCGATTTTCAGCGTCTTCTGACGGACGGGACGCGGTGGCAGTGGCGTCCGCAGCTCAACCTCGTCGAAGCACTGCGCGAATCGAAGGACGCCGACGAAGTCGCGCTCATTCGTCGGGCGGGTGAGATGGCGATCACCGCGCTTCGCTCGACGCTCAAGGAAGTGCGACCGGGCCTTACCGAGCTGAACGTCGCCGGAATTCTGGAGAAAGCTCTGCGCGACCAGGGGAGCGAGGAGTTCCCATTCGCGACGATAGTCGCGTCGGGCCCGCGCGCGGCTCTCCCGCACGCGCGCGCATCGTCGCGCGTCATTGAGCGCGGAGATCTGCTCCTGCTCGACTTCGGCGCGCAGTACAACGGCTACTGCTCGGACATCACTCGTACCGTGGTGATCGGCAAGGCGTCGGACGACCAGCGCGCGATCTATGACATTGTACGGAATGCAAACGCCCTCGCGTCGAAGTCCGTGCGCGCCGGGATGAAGGGACAGGATGCCGACGGTCTCGCTCGTCGCTACATTGAGGATCGTGGGTACGGCGACGCATTTGGACACAGCCTCGGTCACGGACTCGGCCTCGAGGTACACGAAGCTCCTCGTCTCGCGAAAACCGTCGAGACTCCGCTTGGCGCGGGCGCGGTGGTAACGATCGAGCCGGGAATTTACCGTCCGGGCTGGGGCGGGGTCCGCATCGAGGACGATGTGCACCTCGCCGCGAGCGGCCCGGTGATACTCACTGATTTCACTCGAGAGCTGCTCGAAGTTGCCTGAGCGGCGCTCTCCTGCTGGTCCCATCAGACGCGAAACGACGACAATGTTCGATCTCCGCTACGTGAAGAAGCTCGTGGAAATGCTGGACGAGTCGAGTGTGGATTCGATCGAGATCTCGTCCGACAAGGGGATGAAGATCAGAATCTCCAAGACTCCGCAGCAGCGGGGCGCGGTGCAGTTGGCGCAGCCGATGGCGATGCCTGCTCTGCTTCCGGCCGCGGCGCCGGCACACGCTCCAGCCGAAGCCGGCGCAGGGGTGGAAGTCCCCAGGCTGGAACCCGCGAAATCGAAGTTTCTGGAAGTGAAGTCGCCGATGGTGGGCACCTACTACAGCGCGCCCGAGCCCGGGGCAAAGCCTTACCTGGCCGTCGGCGACAGGATCAGCAAGGGTCAGATCGTCTGTATCATCGAAGCAATGAAAATCATGAATGAGATCGAGTCCGAGTTCGACGGAGTTGTGAAAGAGGTTCTCGCGCAGAACGCGCATCCGGTCGAGTACGGACAGGTTCTCCTACGCGTAGATCCCAATGCCTGAGAAACTGCAGCCCACACCGAAGCCCCACGCACCACCAACGAAGACCGCCCCCACCGGGGGCACACCGGCAGCACCGGGTCGCGCCGGGGCGACTTACGACTACAAACCGATCCTGCAGCACATGATCCACCAGAACGCATCGGACCTTCACCTCAAGGTTGGTCGTCCGCCTAACCTGCGCGTCGATGGGCACATGGTTCCGCTGGAGCTCCCGGCTCTGACGCAGGATGATCTGCGCAGCCTCGCCGAACAGATAATGGCGCCTAAGAACATCAAGGAGTTCTCGGAGCAGAAGGAATCCGATTTTGCGCTCGCCGTTCCGGGCGTCGGTCGTTTCCGCGTCAACGCCTATCAACAGCGCGGCACGATCGCCTACGCGATCAGAATCGTGCCCTTCCAGGCCAAGACAATCGCCGAGCTGAATCTGCCCGATATCTGCGAGAAGGTGTCGCTGATGCCGCGCGGATTGATTCTCGTGACGGGGATCACCGGCTCCGGAAAGTCGACGGCGCTCGCGTCGATGCTGCACTACATCAATCAGAACCGGCACACGAACATCATCACGATCGAAGACCCGATCGAGTTCCTCCATCGCGACATCAAGAGCAGCATCAACCAGCGCGAGGTGGGAACGGATACGAACAGCTTTGCGCAGGCGCTGCGGCGTGTGCTCAGGCAGGATCCCGATATCCTGCTCGTGGGTGAGATTCGCGACATCGAGACGCTCGACACCGCGCTCAAGGCCGCGGAGACAGGGCACCTCGTGTTCTCAACGCTGCACACGACCGACGCGACGCAGACGATCAACCGTATTCTCTCGTTCTATCCGCCCCACCAGCAGTCGGAAGTGCGTTACATGCTCTCGACGGCGCTTCGCGCGATCATCTCGCTGCGCCTCGTCCGTCGCGCCGACAAACGGGGACGAGTGCCGGCTGCCGAAGTTCTCATCAACACCGAGGCGGTGCGTGATCAGATCCGGGACATCTCGAAATCACTGAACATTCCCGATCTGATCAAGGAAGGAGCGGTGGCGTACGGGATGCAGACGTTCGATCAGTCGCTGATGAACTGGTACCACAAGGGAGTCATCTCGTACGACGATGCGCTGCTGGCGGCGACGAATCCGGCCGAGTTCTCGCTTCGCGCGCAGGGTGTGGCGGCGTCGAGCGATACGTCGTGGGATACGGTTAAGCAGGAAGCGACTTGACCCGGTGGATCGCGTGCTTTGGCTTGTTTCATGACCCCCGTCCTCTTGTTTAATTGTTTAAAAAGGTCTTAATCGCCAACCGCGGCGAGATCGCCCTCCGCGTAATCCGCGCCTGCCGCGAGCTCCGCATCCAGACCGTTGCGGTGTACTCCGAAGCCGACCGCGAATCGCTTCACGTGCGCTTCGCCGATGACGACGTGTGCATCGGTCCCGCGCCGGCGCGCGAATCCTACCTCAACATCCCACGCATCATCGCCGCGGCCGAGATCGCCGGCGCCGATGCCATCCATCCCGGTTACGGATTTCTCTCCGAGAACGCCGAGTTCGCCGAGACGTGCGTGGCTTCGAACATCAACTTCATCGGGCCGACGGCGCAGCAGATCCGCATCATGGGCGACAAGGCCGCTGCGCGGAAAGCGATGCAGGAAGTCGGAGTGCCGATAATCCCCGGCACTCCGGGCGGCGTCGACGATCCCGACGAAGCGCTGAAATTCGCGCGCGAGATCGGATTTCCGGTGATCATCAAGGCCGCGGCGGGCGGGGGCGGAAAGGGCATGCGCGTTGCGACCGACCCCGAAGATTTTGGGCGTTCCTTTCAGCTCGCGCGATCCGAAGCGCTCTCCGCGTTCGGCAACGGCGAAGTCTACATCGAGAAATATCTGTCGCGCCCGCGGCACATCGAGTTCCAGATCATGGGCGATCGCCATGGGAACGTCATCCATTTGGGCGAGCGCGACTGCTCGGTACAGCGGCGCCATCAGAAGCTCATCGAGGAGGCGCCGAGTCCGGCGCTCACCCAGGATCTGCGCGAGCGCATGGGGAATGCGGCCGTCAAAGGCGCCAAGGCGATCGACTACGTTGGTGCCGGCACCATCGAGATGCTGCTGAACGAAGACAAATCGTACTACTTCATGGAGATGAACACGCGCATTCAGGTGGAGCATCCCGTGACGGAAGTGCTCACGGGAGTGGATCTCGTTAAAGAGCAGATCCTGGTTGCCAGCGGCGCCAAGCTGTCGATCAAGCTGCCCATCGAGCGACGGGGACACGTCATCGAATGCCGCGTGAATGCCGAAGATCCCGCGCGAAATTTCCAGCCCTCGCCGGGGCGGATCGATGTGTTCCATCCGCCGGGCGGCCCGGGCGTGCGGCTGGATACACACGTCTATGCCGGCTACAGCGTGCCACCGTTCTACGATTCGCTGCTCGCGAAGTTGATTTGCCAGGGGCGCGACCGGCCCGAGGCGCTGCGCCGCATGCAGGTCGCGCTCGAGAGCTTCATCATCGAGGGCGTCACGACTACGATTCCATTTCTCGCCCGAGTCATGGCCAACAAGCATTTTCAGGAAGGCGCGGTTGACACGAAATTCCTCGAGCGCGAGAGCGAGCTGATGAAGGAGCCAATCGGTGCGGCTTGACGTTTTCTTCACCCCACAACAGGTAAAGCAGGGCGACACGATGGGACGTCTGGTGATCATCGTCGACGTCCTCCGTGCCTCGACCACCGTCGCCACTGCTCTGGGCAATGGCGCGAAAACGGTGATCCCCGTCGAAGGCGCGGACGCCGTCATTGCCCGCGCAAAGGAGTTCGAGCACTCAGACGTCCTTCTGGTCGGCGAGCAGAAGATGCTTCCCATCCCCGGATTTGATCTTGGCAATTCACCGCAGAGCTTCACGCCCGCCGTGGTGGAGGGGAAAACGATCCTCATCACTACCACAAATGGGACGAGGACCCTGCTCGGGGTTCAGGGGGCGCGTGACATAGTTATAGCCTCGTACGTCAACTTCACAGCGGTACTGGCCATGATGAAGGTCGCGGCCAGCTCGAACACGGACATCGCAATTATCTGCGCCGGCGAAGAGGGCAGCTTCACGCTCGAGGACGCCGCCTGCGCGGGCCGTTACGTTAAGGCGATACCCAAGCGCGCCGAATCGGTGCTGATGAACGATGCGGCATCCGCGTCGGTGATGATCGAAAAAAAATATGGCGACAACATCGCGAAAGTCTTCAAAGAATCGACCCACGGACAAGCGCTCGCCTCGGCAGGATTTGGTGACGACCTCGCCGCCGCCGCGCAGGTGGACTCCTATCCTGTGGTCCCGATCTACCAGGACCGACAAATCACCAAGCTCGGGCCGGAACGCGCACGATAAGCCCCCCGAATCGGCGCTCGCCCGCGAGATTCGCGGGATTGTCCTTCTTCTCTTCGCGATCTTCCTGGCCGGCGCCCTCGCCGCGCTGGGCTATTCCACCGTCGTCGGTGGTGGCGCAGGGGTAAAGGGAAACTTCGGCTGGATGGGCGCCGTGCTCGCCCAGCCGATTGCGGTCTTCTTCGGCTGGCCCGCAGCGGCGCTCCTGCCGCTGGCTCCGGCCGCTCACGCCCTCCGCCTCTTTGGGCGACTGGGCGAGCGAAAGGACAGATCGTGGATGGTCTTCCTCTTCGGAATGGTCGTGCTGCTGCCCGTGATCTGCGGGCTGGCTCAAGGCGGACTGCGCGAGGCTACTAGCCTCGCCGGGATCTGGGGATCCTTTGCGGCATTCTATCTCCTCCAGTTCGCTGGAGCCGCGGGCGCCTGGATCGTGCTCGCGATCAGCTTGAGCGCGCTCATGGCGGCGACGCTGTCGTGGAATCCGGTGCGCGTGCTGGTTGGGGTGCGCGTCGTGCGCGCGGATGGCACCGCGCCAACACCCGCGGAACGCGCGGGGCTCGATCCG
Source organism: Gemmatimonadaceae bacterium (assembly GCA_039936175.1). Classification (GTDB taxonomy): domain Bacteria; phylum Gemmatimonadota; class Gemmatimonadetes; order Gemmatimonadales; family Gemmatimonadaceae; genus UBA4720. Next base: position 6,891 of record JBDTIV010000042.1, read on the forward strand.
ACGAAGGAGATCGTCGTCGCGGACAAGGCTACGGTCGTCAGAACGATTCTCGAACCGTCGCCCGACGAAATGCCAGCCGTCGATCACTCGCTCATGACAGACATCTCGGCCGGTGAAGAGCCGATGATCCCGATCGAGAGAAAGAGGGAGAGAAAGACGCGCGCGTCGCATGCCGCACAGCTCGCGCAGAAGATTGCGGGCGAGATAGACGCGAACGACGCCGACTCGCTTTCGTTCACGGATGAAGATCTTCCGTCGCCAGAGCTGCTGACGCCGCCGCCGCCGCGCAACGCAGACATCGGCAAGCGCGAACTGGATGCGATGGGTGTAAAGCTGATGGACGCGCTCCGGACATTCCGTGTAGAGGGAGATCTCATCGGGCGCACGACTGGCCCCGTCGTGACGCAGTTCGAAGTGGCACCAGCTGCCGGTGTGAAGGTGCGGCAGATCGCAAATCTCTCAAACGATCTCGCGCTCGCAATGCGGGCACAGAGCATTCGCATCGTCGCGCCGATCCCGGGGAAGGGAGCGGTGGGCGTCGAAGTGCCGAATCCAAATCCGGAGATGGTGGCGTTTCGGGAGATGATCGAGTCGCGCGATTTCATGAACGCCCGCGCGGCGCTTCCAATCGCCCTGGGGAAAGATCTCGAGGGACGGCCGATCATCGCGGACCTGGCAAAGATGCCGCACTTGTTGATCGCGGGAGCAACCGGGTCCGGAAAATCGGTCTGCATCAACACGCTCATCACGAGCCTGATCTACCGTCACACGCCGACGACGCTGCGTTTCCTGATGGTCGATCCGAAAATGGTCGAGCTGTCGGTGTACAACGTGCTCCCGCACCTTCGGCACAAAGTCGTCACCGACAATCGCGACGCAGCGGCCGTGCTAAAGTGGGCGGTGCTCGAGATGCAGGATCGCTACGAGCTTCTCGCCGCGAACGGCGCGCGCAACATCCAGGACTTCAACCGCAAGGTCGCGGAAGGGGCGAAGCTCCGAAACGCGAAGCGGAATGATGTCGCGTTCGAGGAGCTGGAGTACAAGGGCGGAATCGTGCCCTACATCGTGCTCATCATCGACGAGCTTGCCGACCTGATGATGACCGTCCAGGGCGAGATCGAAACGCCGTTGGCGATGCTGGCGCAGAAGGCGCGCGCGATCGGCATCCATCTCATACTTGCGACGCAGCGGCCGAGCGTGAACGTCATCACTGGTCTCATCAAGGCGAACTTCCCGAGCAGAATCGCATTCCGCGTGGCGTCGCAGATCGACAGCCGCACGATTCTCGATGGCATGGGCGCCGAATCACTACTCGGGAACGGCGACATGCTGTTCATTCCTCCTGGGAAATCGGAGCCGTCGCGGCTGCAGGGCGCGTTCATTTCGAGTGAAGATACCGAGCGCCTCATGGGCTGGTACGAGTTCCGGCGCGAGCAGAGAAAAGCCGAGTTCGAGGCGCAGGGACTGTTCCTCGAGGAGACATCGAGCGAGCCCGACATCATCGAGTCGATCCGCAAGAAGGAGGCGGAGGAGGCGAGCAGCGGCGACAGCGACAATCTCGACGACGCGGATCGCGACAAGCTGTTCCGCGAGGCGGCCGAAGTTGTCATTCAGCACCAGCAGGGATCGACGTCGCTGCTGCAACGGCGGTTGAAGGTGGGTTACGGTCGGGCAGCTCGAATTATCGATCAGCTGCACGCGGCCGGGATACTCGGGCCGCCGGACGGATCGAAGCCGCGCGATGTGCTCGCCGGGCTCGATGATCTGGATCGCATCGCCGGACCGCGAGTCTAGTGAAAAGGAACCGCAACTGAACACTACCGGCCGGGGGCTAGTGGCGGGCGGGCCTTGTGCTGCGGGCTGGTTCTAGATGCGATTAACAGCCAGCCCGTAGCCACGAGCCGCTCCGCCCACAGCCCCCAGCAGGTAGTGTTCAGTTGCAGTTAGTCGTTGCCGTTGCCGTCGTCATGGTTGGCGTAACTGACGCACTGACCCTGGTTCTTGAACGCCGACCCGTCGGCCGCTCTCACGTTCTGCCAGCCCCCGTCTTTACAGTCGTCCTTCGTCGTTGGTGTGCGGAACGGTTCGAAGTTGTAGGTCCACGTATTCCCGTTCGTTCCGATGATGAGCGCATCGGCTGCCGCGACAAGTCCTCCGGTGCCCGAGCCCTGATTCACGCCGAAGCCGCCGAGGATCGTCGCATCGGGGTTGTTCGCCACGATGGTGCTCCACGGGACGTAACAGGTGGTGGCACATACGCCGTTGATCTCATGCGTCGACCACCAGATTCCTGGAATGCCGTTCCACGTCTGCCAGACGCCGGACTGAATCGCGCCCTGGTCAGGGTTGTAGACCGGCTCGAATACCAGCGATGAATAACCTCCCGCGACGTTAGGCCCGTTGTAGTCGATCTCGATGTTCATCGACGGAAGCTGCACGGCGGGTGCTGTCGACGCGGGATCACGCCAGGTTGAGTAGCCGAGACGACTGATGTCGGCGAGGCGGGTGCCAACGTGATCGTAGTTGAAAAGCGTTCCCTTGTCGGTAGGGAGCACCGTGCCCAGCTCGAAGCTTCCGACGCCCAGCGGCGGATGGCCTGGTCCGGAGACAAAAACTCCGGTCGACGTCGTCGGGTTCCTGTAATAGAAAACCCAGCTTCGCAGCGGTAGCGTGCCCTCGAGTTGACGCGACACATCGCTCTCGGTGACGATGATGCTGCTCCCCGAGGAAGAAGTTGTCCCGCCGTCCCTCTCTGAGCTCAGAGTCGGCGAGGAGTTGCCGGGCGAAGTCGGGTCGGTGCTGCACGCAGCCGTTGCAACAACGGCGATTGCAGCCAGGAATTTCATGGAGTGATTCATAGCACTGGTCCTGCGGAAAGAGGTGATCTGGATGTGGTGCCGCGAACCGTCGGATCGTGCAATAAACATGCGAGTTGCGGCGAAAAAATCCGGTAGCACTTGACGAGCTTGTGGCGGTGCGGCGCAAAGCTCCCTATAGTTGGCGACCGGCTCGCCCGAAGACCGGGCAACGCTACGACATTCAGGAATCGAGGAGGACAGATGCCGCCCGACAACATGCTTGATTCCAGGCAGGCACTGGCGGCGGAGATCGCCCAGTCCGTCCAGCTCGCGCTCCGCGCAAAACGGTCCGCAGAGAATCTCAGCGTCACGATCGAACAGAGTTTGCTCGACGAGGCTCGCCGGGCGGAGCTCAAGCTCGCCTATCTGCGTGTCGCGGCCGCCGGTGCGTTCGCGGTCTTCGTGCTCGGGCGCTCGATCGTGAGCAGGATTACGCCGCTTGGTCCGCCGACGATGGGCAGTCTCGCGGCGTCGCTGGGGTGGATGACGTACGCGGCGGCGGTCCTGCTGGTGCTCCGTCGCGACTGGTACAGGCCGTGGCTCAGAAAGGCCATCCCCGCGTCGGACGCCGTTCTCCTCGCTGCAGGCGTTGGCCTGAGTCGAATCGGGACCGATGCGCTAGCGGGACCGCCGGGACTGGCGACCACCTTCGCGGTTCTGTGCGTAGTCCTTGCCTTCACCGGCGCCTTTCGACTGACCCGCTCCGCAGTGGAGCTCACGACCGCATTGGCAGGCGCCTGTCTCGTCGTCGCCGCCGCGTTCGGCTGGCTCCCGTTAGCGGCAGCGGGAGGCTCGCTCGTGGCCGTCCTTCTCTCCGGCGTCCTCGCGCTCGGCGTCACCGACATGATGCGTCGCGTAGTCATGAGCGAAGTCGGACGCGTCACGCTCGACGGACTGTATGACGACGCGCAGAAGGTCATCGATGCGCGGGAGGAGATTCTGCGCATCGTCGCGCACGATCTCCGGAGCCCGCTCAACACCATCTCGATGGCGACGTCACTGCTCATCGAAGAGCCTGGGCCGGAACAGGCGCGGGTCAGCCATCTCCGAATCATCAAGCGCTCCGGCGAGCGGATGAATCATCTCATCCAGGATCTGCTGAGCGTGACTTCGATCGAAGCGGGCCGGCTTTCCATCGCACCGCGCAAAGTGACGGTCCGCGCGATGCTCGACGAGGCGGCGGAGATGCTCGGCCCCATCGCACGCGAAAAATCGATCGCCTTCTCAGTCAGTGCCGCCGACGATCTTCCCCCCGTGCGCGCGGACTCGGCCCGGATGCTTCAGGTCCTGACCAACCTCGTTGGAAACGCCGTCAAATTCACGCCAGCAGGTGGGTCGATAACGGTTTCCGCCACGCGATCCGAGGGAAAGGTCGTCTGCTCGGTGACCGACTCGGGTCCGGGAATACCGGCGGCGCAGATCCCCCGCCTGTTCGGGAAATTCTGGCAAGCGAAGCGCGGCGATGGTCGCGGTGTTGGCCTTGGCCTCGCAATCGCCCGCGGTATCGTCGAAGCCCACGGCGGAACGATCGACGTGCAGAGCACGGTTGGACAGGGAAGTGTGTTTTCGTTTGCGCTCCCGGTCTGGGACAACTCACGCACGTTCAGTGACACGATGCATTCGACGCAGACGTCACCATCCACGGGGTTCACACCGGCAGCGGACGCAGAGGCGCCCACGAGGTAATGGACTTCGGAGGGCGAACTCACTGTTACTCCGAACTGCGGACTGATTGCGGATTGGGACACCTACTGCGGACTGCGGACTGGTGACTTCGAAGTGCAGAGCCGATATCTGCTGTCGCTTGTAATCACTCGATGTTGCTGGGTGAGTCGATGCCTCTAGGTTGACCGGCATGACAGCAGCGCGGCAAACCATGGGTCGTCGGGGTGAGCGAGTGGCCGAGAAGTGGCTTCACGTCCACGGATGGCAGATCGCGGAGCGAAGGTTTCGGAACGGGCACCGGGACATCGATCTCGTGGCAGTACGTCCGGACACGCAGGCAGCGGGGCGAACGATTGCCTTCGTCGAGGTGAAAACCCGCGCCTCCGCGGATTTCGGCGGACCGGTTAGCGCCGTGAATTGGAGAAAGCAGAGGGAGCTCTGCCGATCCGCGAAAGTGTGGATGTCTCGATTTCAGGAGCCCGGCGACACCTTCCGGTTCGACGTCATCGGAGTAATCCTTAGTAAGGAAAATGTCCGGGTTCAGCACATCGAGAACGCTTTCCTCCTTCAGAGCCGAAGCTGATGCGGGATTCTGGTTCCGGTCGAAATAAACTGAAGCCGAATCTTGCCCTTGGCGGATTAAGTTCGTAGTTTGTTCGGGTGCACAAAATCGGCACTTTTACCCGCCTTTCCAGGCCAAAACGTCTAACGACAGGGTGAGCGAGATGGCTGTTTCGACGGTTCAGGAAGACAAGAAAAAGGCCTTGGGCCTGGCGATCGCGCAGATCGAGAAGAGCCACGGCAAGGGCGCCATCATGAAAATGGGCTCGAACGATCGTGTCCGCATCGAGGCGATCTCCACGGGCGCCATCAACCTCGACGCGGCAATCGGCGTCGGCGGGATCCCCCGCGGGCGAGTCACCGAGATCTACGGCCCCGAGTCGAGCGGAAAAACCACGCTCTGCCTCCACGTCGTCGCCAATGCGCAGAAGGCGGGCGGAGTCGCGGCCTACATCGACGCCGAGCACGCGCTCGACACCGATTACGCCGCCAAGCTCGGGGTGGATGTCGAGAACCTGCTCGTCTCCCAGCCCGACACCGGCGAGCAGGCCATGGAGATCTGCGAGATCCTCGTCCGCTCGGGTGCCGTCGACGTCGTAGTCATCGACTCGGTCGCCGCGCTCGTCCCGAAGGCCGAGATCGAGGGCGACATGGGTGACTCGCACATGGGTCTCCAGGCCCGCCTCATGAGTCAGGCGCTGCGCAAGCTCACGGGTGCGATCGCGCGCTCCAAGACGTCGGTGATCTTCATCAACCAGCTCCGTGAGAAGATCGGTGTGATGTTCGGCAACCCCGAGACCACCACGGGTGGAAAGGCGCTCAAGTTCTACGCTTCGGTCCGCCTCGACATCCGCCGCATCGCGCCCGTGAAGGAAAAGGAAGACGTCATCGGCTCGCACGTGCGCGTGAAAGTCGTGAAGAACAAGGTCGCGCCGCCGTTCAAGCAGGCCGAGTTCGACATCATGTACTCGGAGGGGATCAGCCACGCTTCGCTGGTGCTGGATATCGCGGCCGAGTCGGGAATCATCGACAAGTCGGGCGCGTGGTACAGCTACGGCGCGCAGAGAATCGGTCAGGGTCGTGAGAACGCGAAGATGTACCTGAAGGACAACCCGGCCCTCCTCGCTGAAGTCGAGGAGAAGGTGAAAACCGTACTCGGCATTAAGCCTCCACTTCCTGTCGACTCTGAGGTCGAGCTGGCGGATTGACGCGGCCGACGGCGTACAACTACGCCCTCAACCTGCTGGGAGCGCGCCCCTATTCTACGAGCGCGCTCCGCAAGAAACTGATTCAGAGGGAATACCTGGCGGCGGACGCGGATGACGCGATCCGCCGTCTCGTCGGTAACGGTCTTCTGAACGACAGAAAGTTCGCCGAGCAGTTCGCGCGGTCGAAGCTCGTGTCGTCGGGCGCGTCGAAGCGGCGCGTTCAGCAGGATCTCTATCGCAAGGGGATCAGGGGCGAGCTGGCGACGAACGCCATCGCTGCCGTCATCGAGGATGAGGAGATCGATCCCGCAGTGGTGATCGAGCGCGTAGCCCGCAAGAGGCTCGCGCAGCTCGGCGATCTCGATCCCCTCGTAATACGGCGCCGCTTGTTCGCATTTCTCGCGCGGCGCGGGTATGAGCTCGATGAGATCAAGTCTGTCGTCGCCCGATTGGTCTAACTGCGTCTGGCATCTGCGCCGGTGCGTCGGAGCGGGCCCTCTACGGCTCCGGGCTCTCGCTCGTTGGCGCTCGGAACGCTTTGTCGGTGTGGTTGGCGGTTTGCGCTCTGAGACTGTATAACCGCACCGACTGTCGCGCCGCGCGAAGCGCGGCATCCCCGTGTAAATGGGGGGGACGACATCGCTTAGGAAACGCGGATCACGCAACGCCTCGCGCCGCTGCAGTTGCGACACCCCCGCCGACCCAAACAGAGATGCGCATCGTAGCGGGGGCGGAAGCACATACGAGATCGCGTATATTTCGGCTATGAAAGCCGCCGAGATCCGTCAAAAATTCACCGAGTATTTCGAAAAGCAGGGACATAAGGTCCTGCCGAGCTCTCCAACGGTCCCCGGCGACGACCCGACGCTCATGTTCACGAACGCCGGAATGGTCCAGTTCAAGAAGGTGTTCCTCGGCCAGGAACAACCACCAGCCGGCCGTCGCGCCACGACGGTCCAAAAGTGCGTGCGAGCCGGAGGCAAGCACAACGATCTCGAGCAGGTCGGCCACACCGCCCGCCACCACACGTTCTTCGAGATGCTCGGCAACTTCAGCTTCGGCGACTACTTCAAGCGCGACGCCATTCGGTTCGCCTGGGAGTTCGTGACGACCGAGCTGAAGCTTCCGAAGGAGCATATCCGCGTTACGGTGTTCGAGGAGGACGACGAAGCGCGAGCTCTCTGGCGCGAGATCGCGGGACTTCCCGATTCCCGCATCTACGGGCTCGGCGCACACGACAACTTCTGGCAGATGGCCGACACCGGCCCATGCGGGCCGTGCACGGAGATCTTCATCGATCTCGCGCACGTCGCGAAGGATTTCTCGCTCCCGGCGGGCGCCAAAGGCGAGTGGACCGAAATCAGCCGCAAGGAATTCTCGAAGGATGCATTCGTCGAAGGCGCGGAAGCGGGAAGATTTCTCGAGTTCTGGAATCTTGTCTTCATGCAGTTCGACCGGCAGGCCGATGGAACGCTCGTGCCCTTGCCGAAGCCATCTGTCGACACCGGAGCCGGCCTCGAACGCATCGCCGCTATCATGCAGGGGGAATCGAACAATTTCCATACGGATCTCTTCCTGAAGCTGATCGAGACCGTCGAGAAAACGGTGAAGCACCGTTACGAGCGCGTTGAGGGCGGATCGCGACATCAGCGGAACGCGAAAAACACCGAATCATCGCGCCAGACGCGGCGCGCCGACTTCGGCGAATCGAAGCCGCTGCTCGGCGGAGCGGAGCCGGCATCGTTTCGCGTCATCGCGGATCACGGCCGCGCAGTGGCATTTCTGCTCGGCGATGGTGTTTTTCCTTCCAACGAAGGACGCGGCTACGTACTGCGCAGAATTCTCCGGCGCGCGGTGCGACATGCCTGGCTGCTAGGAAGGCGGCAGCCGACGCTGGTCGAGGTCGTCCGCACCGTCATCGATCAGATGGGTGACATCTATCCCGAGCTGCGCCAGCGGTCGAAGCACATCATCGATACGACCCGCGCCGAAGAAGAACGCTTCCTCGCCACGATCGAGGGCGGAATGCGTCGATTCGACGAGCTCGCGCCCGCGAAAACGACGCAGGGATCGAGCACGATGCACGGCACCATCTCCGGCGAGGACGCGTTCAAGCTCTATGACACCTTCGGATTTCCGATCGATCTAACCGAGCTGATGGCGCGCGATCGCGGATACTCGGTGGACATCGCGGGGTTCGAAGCGGCCCTCCAAGTTCAGCGCACCCAGTCGCAAGAAGAACGTAAGTCGAAGAGAGTTGGGGCTGACCAGGACGCCCTTGGAGGTCACGGTTGGACAACGGTCTCCCCGGGCACTGGGTCTCTAAAGGTCGAGGGGCTTGCCCCCACGGTCAGTGTTGAGTCGATAGAACCGACTTCCTTCGTGGGCTACGATTCGCTAGATGTCAACACAGAAGTCGTCGCGGAGCGTGACCTGCCGGACGGACGCGTGGCCGTAATGCTGCGGCAGACACCATTCTACGTCGAGTCGGGCGGGCAGATCTCCGATCGCGGTGAGATCAAGGGCGATGGATGGACGGTCGAGGTCGAAGAAGTCCGACGCATCGATGGCCGCATCGCCGCACTCGGCAAAGCGACGGGAAAGGTGAAGGTCGGCAAGGTGAGGGCGACAGTGCCGCGCGACCGACGCCGCGACACGGAGCGCAATCATACCGCGACGCACCTGCTTCACTCCGCGCTTCGTCAGGTGCTCGGCGACCACGTGCACCAGGCGGGTTCACTCGTCTCGCCCGACCGTCTGCGGTTCGACTTCACGCACCACGGGCCGGTGAGCGCGCAGCAGCTGGCGGAGATCGAAAATCTGGTGAATCGGGGAATTTTCGACGGGATTCCGCTCACGTTCGAGCAAAAGCCGAAGGCGGAGGCGCAGGCGGCAGGGGCGATGTCGCTGTTCGGCGAGAAGTACGGTGACATCGTGCGCGTCGTCACGATTCCTGGCGTCAGCATGGAGCTTTGCGGCGGGACGCACGTGCGCAACACCGCCGACATCGCGCTCTTCAAGATCGTGAGCGAGACGGGCGTCGCCGCGGGCGTTCGTCGCATCGAGGCGGCGACGGGACGTAACGCGCTGAACTTATTCCGCGAGCACGAGCGGGAGCTCAGGGAAATTGAGCTGCTGGTACGCGCGCCCGCCGGCAAGGCGGTGAAGCGCGTGCAAACTCTGGTCGAGGAGCGTCGTGGTCTGGAGAAGCGTCTCGACGACGCGATGCGATCCGGTGGCGGTGGCGCGATCAAGTCGCTCGTCGACAACGGCGTGGTCATCGACGGCGTGCGGGTTGCGAACGCGATGGTGAGTGCGCCCGATCTTCCCGCGCTGCAGGCGATGGGCGATGCGCTTCGCGAGCAACTGACCAGTGGCGTGGGAGTGCTAGGCGCGACATTCGAGAATGGTAAGAATACGATTCTCACGGTCGTGACCGACGACCTCCGCGACCGGGGCATTCGTGCCGACTCGATTCTTCGCGATCTCGCTGCCGCCGCGGGCGGGAAGGGAGGCGGCAAGCCGCACATGGCGCAGGCGGGAATCCCGGACGCCGCGAAGATGGCGTCGGTGGTGGCGGACGCGGAACCGATCGTTCGAAAGCATCTCGCCGCGGGTGCATGAACGAGCGGGACTGGCTGTCCGATCTGGAACCCGCTCCGCCGGCGGAGCTCGTGACGGCCATGCGAAATTCGCTCAGGGATGCGACGCAGAACCCGTCTGCCGAGGATCTGTTGGAGGCGGCGGAGCGTCTGCTGGACAAGGTGATGCGGACAGATTGCGAGGCGCGCTCATCGGCGATCGACCTGCTGACGGTGGATGCGCTGTTGACGCACGCGTTGCTCATAGCGAGCACCGATCCAAACGCTCCCGACGATTTCGCCGATCAGGCGCTCCGCAGAATTACGGAAGCATGGCAGTGAGAGATTCGGAAGCTCGATTGGATGGAGTCGAGTGCGACGCTCGCGGCCACCAGCCGCTCCGCCCTCAGCCTCCGGCCGGTCGTGTTCAGTTGCAGTTCAAACGTGCCCCTGAATGATCGTCATCTTATTTACCGGCGGGACGATCGCGATGCGCAACGATCCCGACGGCGGCGGCGCGGTCCCCGGCCTCACCCCGACGGAGATCCTGGCCGCGACGAGAGGAATCCGCGCGATCACGGCGGTCGAGACCGAAGAGTGGGGACAGTTTCCCGGCCCGCACATGACCGTCGAGCGGATGTGGGCGCTCCGAAACAGGATCGTCGAGCACCTCGCGCGTCCGGAAGTCACCGGCGTCGTGATTACGCACGGAACCGACACGCTCGAGGAATCCGCTTATCTGGTCGCGCGCTCGACGTCGAGCGAAAAGCCGATCGTGTTCACGGGCGCGATGCGCACGGTCAGCGATCTGGGATGGGACGGACCGGCGAATCTCTTTGAGGCCGTGCGCGTCGCAGCGAGTCCCGAGACGAGAGGTTTCGGAGTGATGGTGGTGATCGGCGGGCAGATCTTTGCCGCGCTCGATACGACGAAGACCAACACGCACCTTCTCGACGCGTTCGAGAGTCCGGGTCTGGGACCGCTGGGCGTGCTGGACGAGGGCGAATTGATTCTCAGACGCGAGATGCCGCCATCCCCCCCCGTTATAACACCTAACACTTTGGCGACGCCGATCGACATCCTTTTCGCCGCCGCCGGCACCGATTCACGCCTGCTCGACGCGTCGCGAGAATCCGCCCGCGGCCTCGTGCTCGCAGCGATGGGGCGCGGCAATGTCCCGCCCGCGATGGTCCCGGGAATTCAGCGCTGGGTCGCCGACGGAAAACCGGTGGTGATCACGTCTCGCACGCAGGGCGGGAGAGTCGGACACACCTACGGTTATCCCGGCGGCGGAAGAAGACTCGAGGAGATGGGCGCGATCTTCGGCGGCTCCCGCCGCGCCCAGCAGGCGCGCATCGATCTGATGCTCGCCCTTGGCGCCGGGATGGACGACGCCGCTCTGCGGACGATGTTTGATTCATGAAAAATCATCAGCCGAGAGCGTGCTGTGGGCGCAGGCCGCGGCATCCACCCGCGGCCACCAGCCGGCCCGCCATCGGCCCCCGGCCGGTAGTGTTCAGTTGCAGTCGTCTCTTCACGATTCCGAGATGAAGCTCGATCCCCCAAAAACCGTCCGCGACATCGCCGCCACGCTGGAAGCCGCCGGCTTCGAAACCTGGTGTGTTGGCGGCGCCGTCCGCGACGCCCTACTCGGCCACCCTCACCTCGACTGGGATCTGGCGACCGCCGCCCGACCAGAGGAAGTTCGCAGACTGTTCAAGCACACCGTCCCGGTCGGCATCGAATTCGGGACCGTCGGCGTGCTCGACGCCCACAGGGTGATGCACGAAGTCACGACCTTCAGGCGCGACGTCCAGACCGACGGCCGTCACGCCGTAGTGGAGTTCGGCGTCTCCCTCGACGACGACCTCGCGCGCCGCGATTTCACGATCAACGCCATCGCGTATTCGTCACGACTCGATGTGATCCGCGATCCATACGCCGGCCGAAAGGACATCGAGCGCAAGCTCATTCGCGCGGTGGGCGACGCGCGCGACCGCATGAAGGAGGACCGCCTGCGTGCGCTGCGCGCGATCCGGTTCGCCGCGCGCTTTGGCTTCGCCATCGACCTCGCCACCTGGGACGCGATCGTCGAGAGCGCGCCACACATGTCGAGGCTGTCCGCGGAGCGCGTGAAGCAGGAGATCGAGAAGACGATGGAGCAGGTGCCGCTTCCGAGCGGAGCGTTCGCCAGATGGCGGGACAGCGGCGCCTTCGCGACTCTGATACCGACGCTCGACGGCATCACCGACCAGCAGCTGAAGCCGCTCGACCATCTCCGTCGCCCGCTCCTGCCACGCCGGCCGCACCGGAGATCGACGCGGATCGCGGCGCTCTTCGCGGCCACGCCGCCGGGCACCGTGCGCAAAACGCTCAAGGACCTCCGGTTCTCCAACAGCGAGACCGAGTGGATAGCCATCCTCGTCGACCGGTGGCACCAGCTGGGACCGTCGATGACGAGCGAGCTCCTGAAGGCGGAAGAGCGCTACGCTGCGGACCCTTTCGGGGAAAGGACTCCGCCGAGCTCGGTGCTTAGGACATGGGCCTCCAGCGTCGGGCGCACGCGTCTTGCCCCACTGTTGCGCCTGGCGGACGCGTTCTGGTGGGCTGCTCGGGCTGCGCACGAGCCGGCGCCTTACAAACCAACAGTATTGGCGACTTACAAGCGCGCGATTGCCGTCGCCTACAAGGACGCGATAGCGATAGCCGACCTGGCGATCGATGGCTCCGATCTGGAGGAGTTGGGGATCCGGGGGCCGGCGGTGGGCGCGACATTACGCAAGCTTCTGGAAGCGGTTATAAATGATCCACGCAACAACAATCGAAACGAGCTCATGAGACTCGCGAAAATGGGCGAGCCACCACCTCAATCAGCGTAAAGATGCTTTTCCGCAGCCGAACACCGGATTCAACCATCTGGAAGCGTTTTCGCTCTGGGCACGACGGCTTCACCTTCACGCGCAACGGCGACGTTTACGAGGCGAAGGTGGTCGCGAACGCCGAGCGTGTGGTGGATCTTTTTTATACGCTGAGCGAGCTGATGGCGCCGGCCATCGACGTCGTCATTCAGGACATGCGATCGCAGACCACGTGGGCCGGACAGTCGATGGCGCTTCCCGACGTGCGCGACGCGGTCGCCCGGCTCAAGGTTCCGCTCGCGACCTACGGGGGGGTCGAGATCACTCTCTTCACGCCCGAGGATCAGCTGACGCTCACGCCGCAGCTCGAGCTGTTCATCTACTCGCGCTCGGACCGCTGGATGTACCTCCTCACGAGCATGAACCTGGAGGAGCGCGCGTCGCTCGA
>JBDTIV010000043.1:0-25127 GCA_039936175.1 Gemmatimonadaceae bacterium
TGCTTTTTCGCGCACCGCCTTGTGCTCGGCCGTGATCCCCGTCGGATACTGAACGGGCATCTCGAAGCCGGCGAAGGGGACGATTTTGGCGCCGAGGGAGACGTGGATGCCGTACAGGGGCGTCCGCTTGAGGGGTGCTTCCGAGCCGCTGGGCGTCGGCTGGTGGTCGCGACTAGTGGAGGTCGAGGAAGGGGGCGTCGCAGCTGTTTCAGGCATTCCCGAGGGTTTCCAATGAGATAGGGTTCCAATATGCGCAAAGCGCCCCTCGATTTCGAGGGGCGCCGTGACAATTTGGCAGAAAAACGGGGAAAGCCCTGCCTAATCCATCAATTCGGCTCCGGTTATCTCCCTGACGTCGCCCACATTGGGTCGAGAGCCGGTCACCATGCCCTTCAGAACCTCGAACAGGACGATGGGGCGGGGCTTGTTCACCTTCATATAGGACGCGAATTCAGCCTCGACCATGATGAGCGCGATTCGGGGATCGGTAGGACCACCATCGCGTTCCCCGCCTTCGTCGCCGAACCACTTCTTCCAGTCTTCCTTATAGAGTTGCCGGATCTTCGCACGGTTTCTCGACACGTGGGCGACCCCGGACACCGAGACCCATTCGTGAGACCGGTTGTTGTAGTACGCGCAGTTGACGTGCGGATCGAGCGACAGCTCGTCGAGCTTGTGCGTGGTTGCGTCGGTTACGAACCAGAGATCGGCACCCTCGATCCTGTCCTGCGTCGCCATCGGGCGTGAGGTGAGCTGACCGTTGGGACGGCGAGTCGTGAACATCGCCGTTTCGATGCCCTCGATCAGGTCGTAAAGCTCATCGATTTTCTTGGAGTTCTGCATGCCTTTCTGAAATGCAGAAGACATGCCGGATGCAAAGGCGGGGACGTACCCATAAGAGCACACCCCCGCCTGAACCGATCAACGTTTACCGCTTGGCTAGCAGCCCAGTACGGCCACGATGCGCCGCGAATCCTCGATGATCTGAAACCGGGTATCTGCCCGGATCCCGTCCGAGTCTTGACCACCCATCATGGCGATGAAGTCGTTCATCTTGATGCACGACACGTGCGGATCGTTTGAGCCCGGGCTGCGGTACGCGGTTCTCAGCTGCGCGAGCAGCGGATTCGCGTCGCCATTCGGCAGGTTCATCGCCGACAGCTGGGTGATGAGGTTCGCGATCTGCTCGCTCGCGGCGAGCACTGTTACGACGAAGCTCGCCGAGCTTTGATTGCCCGCGGCATCTGCCGCGGTGCAGGTAACGGAAGTCTCACCGATCGGAAAGACGCTGCCCGATGCTGGTGAGCACGACAGCGATGACACGCCGACGTTGTCCTCGGCGCTTGGCGAGAAGACGGCTACGGCGCCGGCCGGCATCGTCGCGTTCAACATCATTGCTGACGGAACTTCGATCGTCGGGGGTGAGACGTCGAGAACCGTTACCGCCTGGGTCGCGGTATTCACATTCAGTGAAGGATCCGTCGCCGACCACGTGATCATGGTCGTGCCTACCGGGAACGGCGCTGAGAGCTCTGCCCCATCGCTGCGCGCACCGGCCACCGTGACAACTTTACAGTTGTCATCGGCGCTCGGGGCGGATACAACGACCACTACGGTCGCCAGTCGGCCACTGTTGCCCGCGGACACGCTTGCGGGCGCGCCGATGGACGGCTTCTCCCTGTCGTGCACCATTACCTTTTGATTCGCCGATGCGGTGAGTCCTCCGGCGTCGATGGCCGTCCACTGGATCGTGGTCAGACCCTTCGGATAAGCGTCGTTGATCCTGGCTCCGTCGCTGCGGACGCCACTAAGGACAGTACCGGGCGCATCATCCGTAACGGTCGGCGAAGGAACGATGCCCGCTGAGCACGCATGCATGTCGGTGTTCGCTTCGATATCCGGCGCGCTGAGCACCGGCGGCTGATTGCCAATGACGGTGACGGTCTGGTCGGCGCTGGCGATATTGCCCGAGCCGTCGTTGGCCGTCCAGGTGATCGTGGTGATGCCGATCGGAAACACTGCCGAAAGCGGCGCTCCATCGCTGCGCGCGCCTACAACCGCGAGATGATCGCAGTTGTCTGACGCGCTGGCGGTTTCGAGAATCACCGTCGCGGTCTTCTTCCCGACGTCGGTATTTCGCGAGATGGATGCCGGCGCTACGATCGTCGGCACCTGCTTGTCGCTCACCGTTATTGCCTGCGCAGCCGACGTCTTCAGGCCGCCGGCATCCGTCGCCGTCCAGGTAATGGAAGTCACTCGCGCTGGATAGGCCGCGTCGATGGGCTGCCCGTCGCTGCGCGCGCCGGTGACCACGCTGCCCGGAGCATCATCGCTAACGGAAGGCGCGCCCGCGTTCACGGCCGCTGAACATACGCCCGGATCCGTGTTCACCGCGATATTCGGCGGTGCTACAATTACCGGCGGCTGATTGACGTGTGAGAACGAGAATCGAATACCATCGTTCACGAGCGGAGTCACGAAATGAGCCTGGACTCTGCCGGGGAAGAACGCTGCTTCGGCGCCGCCAACACTCTCGATGCCCTGCGTTACCGGATGGAAATCGCTCGCTATGTCCAGCCTGGTAGTGTACATGGTGATGTCGTTCGAGCCTTCTGAGAGAACGACTTGGGCGGTCACGTGACCCGGCGGCGATGCTGGGAGCTTTCCAAGGATCGGATTGGGGCCGAGATCATATTCCGGAACGTTCGTCCATTGCACGACAAATTTTCTGTTGGGGGCTGTACCGATTGTGCCGTACGAGTACGAGGCGCCGCCGGCCGACGGATCGAGGTCCGTCCAGGCGAGCGCAATGAGGTTGTTGTACGGCGCGTCCTGCGCATTCGGGATGGTTCCTCCCTTGTAACCGTCGCCAATGGAGTTGACGAAGCCGAAGAAACCATTCGACGAGATGTGGACGATGTTGTAGTTGTTCGCGAAGAACTTGAACAGGAATCCGATCGGGACGTTGTTGGTGACTGCGTCATCCTCGGCCCTGAGCTTGTTGACGGGGGTTGCTTCCGGGGCGAACGCGACCGGAAACACCGAGTAGGTCGGTGCGGCAACCACCGAAGACATCGCCCTGAAACCAGAATTCTGCACACTGACGGGCACGACCACAGCGCTGCTCGCGTTGGTCGCGGCGATCGCGTACTCCGCAGCGGTGGCGAGCTTGGCCGAATCCGGGTGATAGAAGACCACGGAGCTGACCGAGCCAGACGGCGCTACGCCGCCCAGGTTGTCTGGGGCGGTGGAGCTTTCGGAGCAGGAAAGGATCGCGGCCACGATTGCGATGGCCATCGAACCAGCTTTAAGCCCCTTGAAAGTGCCCGAAAACCCGGTCGTGCTAATCATCCGTAACTCTCAGATTGAGGGTTACATATAAGACGATCGTCGACCCCAAGCTCAACAGGAGTTATGGCCTTATAAGAGGCCTTAACCCATTATCACAGACCAAGTCTGAAAAGCAGGTTTGTGATTGGCGTCCTTCGCCTCAGAGCTTTTCCCCACCCATCAAAACCGCCATTATCGCCTTCTGTATATGGAGCCTGTTTTCGGCTTCGTCCCACACTTTGCTCTGAGGTCCGTCGATTACCTCGGCGGCCACTTCCTCACCACGATGGGCGGGCAGGCAGTGCAAAAAGATCGCGTTTTTCCTGGCGAGCTTCATGATCGACGAGTCGACCCGATATCCCTTGAACGCTTTCTCGCGGATGGCCTGCTCTTCCTCCTGCCCCATGGATGCCCAAACGTCCGTGTTGATCACGTCGGCATCCTTTGCTGCTTCGGCCGGATCGCGCACTACCCTCACTTTCACCTTTGCCTGGGCGCGCGCGAGGATCGCGGGATCGGGATCGTAGCCCGCGGGACACGCGAGAGTGAGCTCGAATCCAAGCACGAAGGCGGCGTTGATCCAGGAGTTCGCCATGTTGTTGCCGTCGCCGATCCAGGCGACACGCTTGCCCTTGTAGCCGCCCAGGTGCTGTCTCACCGTGAGAAGATCGGCGAGCACCTGACACGGGTGCACCAGATCCGTCAGACCATTGATGATCGGGACGGATGCGTACCGGGCGAGCTCCTCGATCTCGGAGTGCGCGAAGGTGCGGATCATTATGCCGTCGACGTACCGCGAGAGAACGCGTGCGGTATCGGCGATCGGCTCGCCACGGCCAAGCTGGACGTCGCGCGGCGAAAGAAAGAGCGCGTGGCCGCCGAGCTGCCAGGCGCCGACCTCGAATGAAACTCTCGTGCGCGTCGATGACTTCATGAAGATCATCGCGAGTGATTTTCCCGCGAGCGGTTTCTTCCTGTACTTCCCCGCCCGCATGGATTCGGCGAGCGCGAAGAGTCGATCGATTTCCTTTGCTGAGAAATCGGGAATCTGAAGGAGGTCGCGGTGTGGACGCTCTTTCGTGGTCCGAGTGGCTTTTCGGGGCATATGAGTTGCGCGGGCTCAGATGTGGTCGTGCACTGCGCCGGAAATATACCAATTGCGCGACCATCCTTTCTCGCCGAGTGTCGGATGGTGCGCATCCCGATTGGTGTGGTTACGGTGTTCCTTGTTGCATCTGCTCTCGCTGGGTGCAACGGCTCCGATTCCACCGGTCCAGGAGATACCACGCCTCCGCCAGGTCTCACACTCAAGCTGAACCCGTTCGTAACGACGGGGCTCGCCGGTCCGGTTTTCCTCACCCAGCCGCTCAACGATGGAAGAATCTTCGTGGTCGAGCAGCCGGGGCGAATTCGCACCATCAAGAACGGCCAGCTTCAGACCACACCATTTCTCGACATCGCGACGAGAGTCCTGAGCGGGGGCGAGAGAGGACTCCTGAGCGTCGCGTTTCACCCTCAGTATGCGACCAATCATTTCTTTTACGTCTATTTCACCACGCAGACAAACGGCGACATCCGCGTCGAGCGCTTTACCGCGCCATCGGCCGACGCCGCGGATCCTGCATCGTCCAAGCTGATTATTACGACCGCGCATTCGACGCAGGCCAACCACAATGGTGGGCTACTCCGCTTCGGCCCCGACGGGATGCTCTATGCCGGACTGGGCGACGGCGGCGGCGGCGGTGACCCCGACGGAAATGGCCAGAACTTCAACGCGGCTCCTGGGCTCGCTTCTCAGACTGGACGTCGATCACGGCGATCCGTACGCGATTCCCGCCGACAATCCCTTCGTCGGACAGGCGGGCAAGCGTGGCGAGATCTGGGCAAAGGGGCTGCGAAATCCCTGGCGGTATGCGTTCGACCCCGCGACGGGACTCCTTTACATCGCGGATGTCGGTCAGGGTTCGCACGAGGAAGTGGATGTGCAGCCGGCAATGTCCGGCGGTCTCAATTACGGCTGGAACATCATGGAAGGACTGAGCTGCTATAACGCGGGGACCTGCATCCAGACCGGATTGACGCTTCCCATCCTCGACTACGGCCACACCGCCGGCGCCTGCTCGATCACGGGTGGATACGTATACTGGGGAAGCGAGATCCCGGGCATCGTCGGTCACTATTTCTACTCCGATTACTGCGCGGGTTTTCTGCGGAGCTTCATATACTCGAACGGCGTCGCGGTGGACAAGATCGACTGGGGGGTGACGACGAGCTCGGTCGAGTCCTTTGGCGTCGACGCGGCGGGAGAGCTTTAGGTAATATCGGGCAGCAGCATCTTCAAAATCGCGCAGGGGGCGTGAGACACGATGATTCGGAAACTCAAGACGGGCCAGTACAGACTGTACTCGCGCAAGAAGAACGCAAAAACCGGTAAGAGGAGGAATCTTGGCACGTTCAAGAGTCTTGCTGCCGCGAAAAAGCACGAACGAGCCGTACAGTTCTTCAAGCGGGGCGGGTAGGGCGCCGTGCAGTTGCTAAAGCGCGGGAGGTAGGGTTGGTGTGGGCGGACTATATTCACGGCATGCCCAACGCGACCACTTCCCCGCTGAGCACGCTTGATCCACTTCGCGGTGAGCCGCGCTTTCAAGCGCTGACGCGAAAGATGGGCCTCGAAGAAATTCGCGCACCGGGCTGAGAGCGCAAATTGAGCTTCTCGGATCGTCCAGCAATTCCGCGCGAGATCGTCGGATTCCACTCCGACGAGGAGGGCGATTGGGTTGCGGACCTCGCGTGCGGCCACACGCAGCACGTGCGTCACGATCCGCCCTGGCAGAATCGGCCGTGGGTGACGAGTGGGAATTCGCGCGCAAAGTTCATTGGAACTAACCTGGGCTGCGTGGAATGCGGAAAGCAGTCGTGAAACACTTTCCGGGGATCGGCGTGAAGCGGATCGCGTGGATGGTGTCCTTCACGGCGGCAGCCTGTGAAGCGGGAAATCAGAGGCAGCCGTCAACTTCAGACACCGGCTCCTTGGCGCGTCAGGTTACCGCCTCTCCCGTACAGAGATCGGCGGCTTGTGGCGACGAGATCGTGACCGATGAAGCGGTCGGCACGCTTCGAATCGGAATGTCCGTTGCATCGCTGGGTAGGGAATGCACCGTTCTGGGTGATACCACGGCACTCGGCGCGGAGGGAATGCCGTCGCGTAGGGTTGCGGTGCTGTTCCCTCGCGACACGCTTGAAGCGGAAATAGTCGATGACAAAGTCTGGCGCATTGAGATCCAATCGCCGCGATTCGCTACGGCCGACTCTCTGCACGTCGGAACGCCGCTCACCCGGCTGCTGCGCCTCAGGAATCCACGGGGTATGACCGGCGAGGGACAGCTTTTCGTCGTGTCTCCGGATCACTGCGGCTTGAGCTTCCGTCTCACGAACGCCGGCTCGCCAATCCTGAAAGATCCGACGCCGACAACCCTCGCGCGCATGCCAGCCAATACAGCAGTTGCCGGAATCCTGATCATAGGCTGCCGCTAGCGATGGCTGCGCCCGACCGTTACGAGAAGATGCAGTATCGCCGCTGCGGCGCGAGCGGCCTCGACTTGCCGGCCATCGCGCTCGGCCTTTGGCACAACTTCGGCAGCGTTGACCCGTACGACGAATCGCGGGCAATGCTCCTCCGTGCCTTCGACCTCGGTATCACACACTTCGATCTCGCCAACAACTACGGGCCCGAGCCCGGGACCGCCGAGACCACGTTTGGCTCTGTGCTGCGTCGCGACTTCGCTGGACACCGTGACGAGCTGATCATCTCGACCAAAGCGGGATGGCGCATGTGGCCGGGGCCGTATGGCGACTGGGGCTCGCGCAAGTATCTGCTCGCCAGCCTCGATGCGAGCCTCGAGCGCATGGGACTCGACTACGTGGACATCTTCTACCATCACCGTCCGGATCCCAGGACGCCTCTCGAAGAGAGCATGGGCGCTCTCGCGCAGGCAGTGCACCAGGGCAAAGCGCTCTACGTGGGAGTCTCCTCGTACGACCCGCAGGAGACGCGCGCGGCGGTGCGCATTCTCCGCGAGCTGCGAGTCCCCGTGATCGTGCACCAGCCAAAGTACAGCATGCTGGTTCGCGACATCGAGCAGGGACTCCTCGACACGCTGGGCGATGAACGGCTCGGGTGCGTCGTCTTTTCTCCGCTCGCGCAGGGACTTCTGACAAACCGCTACCTGAAAGACATCCCCGCCGATTCGCGCGCCGCGAAGTCACATGGTGCGCTTGATTCGAGCGCGGTCACTAGCGAGATGCGTGGCAAGCTGGCAAAGCTCAATGGAATCGCGCAGACCCGCGGCCAGACTCTCGCGCAGCTCGCTCTTGCCTGGGTGCTGCGCCACGATGTCGTCACCTCCGCCATCATAGGCGCCAGCCGCGTCGCGCAGATCGAAGACGGAGTGAAGGCGCTCGACAATCTCCGTATCTCGGACGACGAGCTGCGAGCGATCGATCGGGTACTGGCCGGAGTCTAGAGGATGTAGCGCCTCAGGTCCTCGTCGTCGGCGATGGTCTTGAGCCGGGTCTGCACCATCGTCCGGTCGACGCGGACGGTTTGAGCACCACTGTCCGGAAGCCCGAACAGGACGTCCTCGAGCAGCGTGGTCATCACCGTATGCAGCCTGCGCGCGCCGATGTTCTCCATTCTCTCGTTGACGTGCGCGGCGATTTTTGCGATCTCGGCGATTCCGTCGGGCGTGAATTCGAGTGTCGCACCTTCGGCGGCGACGAGCGCCGAGTATTGTTTCGTGAGCGCGTTCTCGGGCTCCGTCATGATGCGCACGAAATCCTCTTCGGTGAGCGACTGCAGCTCGACCCGGATTGGGAACCTTCCCTGCAGCTCCGGAATGAGGTCGCTCGGCTTCGCCACGTGAAACGCGCCCGCCGCGACGAACAGGACGTGGTCCGTCTTCACCATGCCGTGCTTGGTCTGGACGTTG
This sequence comes from Gemmatimonadaceae bacterium, assembly GCA_039936175.1. Classification (GTDB taxonomy): domain Bacteria; phylum Gemmatimonadota; class Gemmatimonadetes; order Gemmatimonadales; family Gemmatimonadaceae; genus UBA4720. Next base: position 8,319 of record JBDTIV010000043.1, read on the forward strand.
GAGCCTTCGACGATCGGCAGGAGATCGCGCTGCACTCCCTCGCGAGACACGTCGGGTCCGCCCGTGCTCGGACCGCGCTGTCCCGCGATTTTATCGATCTCGTCGAGGAAAATGATGCCCATGGTCTGCACGCGCTCGAGCGCGTCGGCGGTAACGTCTTCCTTGTTGATCAGCTTTTCGAGCTCTTCGCCGAGGAGGATGCGCCGCGCTTCGGAAACCTTGACGGTCCTTCGCTTCTTGCGTTTGGGCAGCATGTCCTGAAGCATCTCGGAGAGGTTGTCCATTCCCTCCGGCGCGCCCTGCGGAACCATCATGTCGAACATCATTGGCGACTGCTGCGTCACCTCGATCTCGATCTCACGCTCGTCCATCTGTCCGTCAAGCAACAGCTGCTTGAGCTTCTCGCGGGTGCGGTTGTAGCGGACTTCGGAGGCATCACTCTCTTGCGAAACCGAGCCGGCGGGCGACACGACAAAAAGATGAGCACCGCCCGCGGCGGCGGACGGAGTCGGAGCGGAGTGCTTGATGTCCGAAGGCAAGGGAAGCAGGAGATCGAGCAGGCGTTCTTCAACCTTCGCCTTGGCCATCTCCTGCACTTCTCCCTCGCGCTCGGCGCGCACCATGTTGATTGCGCTCTCGACTAGATCGCGAACCATGGATTCGACATCGCGCCCGACGTAGCCCACTTCGGTGAATTTTGACGCCTCGACCTTCACGAACGGCGCACCCGCCAGCCGGGCGAGACGCCGCGCGATCTCCGTTTTCCCGACCCCGGTTGGACCCACCAGGATGATGTTGTTCGGCGAGATCTCGTCGCGAATCGATTCCGGTGCGCGCTGTCGGCGCCAGCGATTTCTGAGCGCGATCGCCACGGCTTTTTTCGCGTCGCTCTGCCCTACGATGTACCGGTCCAGCTCCTCGACGATCTGTCGCGGCGTGAGTCCGGCCAGTCGCTCGAGCGCCTGCTGCGTGCGCGCCGAAGCCATCAGCTCGGCTCCAGCACGGTGATGTTCGCGTTCGTGTAGATGCAGATCTCGGCGGCGATCTCCAGTCCCTTCTGCACTATGTCGCGCGCGGGAAGCTCGGTGTTTTTTAGAAGCGCGCGCGCCGCTGACAGCGCGTAAGAACCGCCGGAGCCGATTGCCAGGATGCCGTCGTCGGGCTCGATGATGTCGCCCGTGCCCGAGATGATGAAGCCGTGCTCGCGATCGGTGACGGCGAGGAGTGCCTCGAGGCGTCTCAGCACGCGGTCGCTGCGCCAGTCCTTGGCCAGCTCGACCGCCGCGCGCGGAAGATTCCCCGGATAACGCTCCAGCTTTTCCTCGAACTTCTCGAAGAGAGTGAACGCATCGGCGGCAGCGCCCGCGAATCCCGCGAGCAGCTTTCCTCCGCGCAGCGTTCGGACCTTCTGCGCGTTGGACTTCATCACGGTCTGACCGACGGTCACCTGCCCATCGCCGCCAAGTGCAACCTGGCCATCGCGGCGCACGGCGAGTATGGTGGTCGATCTCACCCGCTCCAGCTGTCTCGTCATCGCTTCAAAATAACAGGGGCGGCTCAACTCGGCCTCTTGGTGCCCCGGGACTGCGCCCCGTTCTTGCATTCTCCCCGTGCATGAGGCTCGAACAACTACCCATACTTATCGGAGTCCTGATTGCTCTGGTTGGACTCTCGATCCTGCTCGACGCCTGGCAGACGGGCGGCGTGGCGCCCCTTCGCGAACGGCGCCGGCGCACCCGCGCAGTGCCCCACAAGGCCGGGCAGACGCTCGTAGCGATAGGCACGCTCTGCATGGCCGCCGCTCTGATCGGCCGGGACACGTGGCGCTGGGGAACGATCAGCGTACTGGCAGGCAGCGCACTGCTCGTGATAGGTGCAATAATGAATCGCACCTATCTCAAGGAAGTCCTCCTCTTCCGCGGAGCCGCGCGCCGTGGCACGGGCACGGGAGAAAAAAATTCGCGAATCAACCAGACGCCCCCCAAAACGCGCATCAGATAGATCTTGGCTCGTAACGGGCAGCTGTTCCTGAACGCGAGTATGAAACTAGTTAGCTCCAGGCTACGCCTCTGAAAGCTCCCAGCTTCAGTATTCGAGCAGCCAGAATCTCCGTCTCGATCCCGACGCCGGGGCTCTAAGTGCCGCCATACCACTCGTAGCCGCGGTCGCTCCAATATCCGCCGTTCATCTTCGGCAGGAACGCAATGCGAGTCAGGTACTTCGTGTTCTTGTAGCCGAGCTTGATGGGGGAAAAGACGCGCGCGGGAGCACCGTGAGCGGGCTCGAGCATTTTTCCGTCGAGCCCATACGCGACAACCGTCTGCGGATGCATCGTGCTTTCCAGATCCCAGCTCTCGTGATAGCCGTCGTCGAAAGACTGGAAATCCACGAAATGCGCTTCGGGCGAAACGCGCGCCACCTTCGCGAGATCGCTGAATAAACAGCCCGTCCACGTCTCTACGGCGGTCCATCCCTCGACGCAGTAATGATTGACGCGTCTCGAGACTTGAGGCAGGCGCTGGAGGTCTTCGAGCGTGAGCTGCAGCGGGTTTGATACGAGTCCGCTGACCTCGAGCTTCCATTTGCCGCTTATCCTCTCGTCCCACACCGGAACGGTCGGCGCGACGTAGTAGCTCGGCAGCTTGTTTCCAGCCTCATACGCGCTACTCGGTACGGCGTCCATCGCGGTGTGCCGGAACAGCGCGCGCTCTACAGTCCTGTTCCTCCGCTCCGCGTACTTGAGCAGCTTGTCGGCGGCCCTGGGTCCGCTGGAGTTGCAGGCGGCCAGAAATGCGGCCGACGCGATTCCACCCAACGCGAGGAAATCGCGGCGGTCGATTCCGCCGACGACCACGAATTTCTCTTTGTCCGGCTTCACGTCCGTTCCCGCCGCGAGAAGAGGTGGTAGAAAGGCCGCGCGTTCCGCGCCTCGGGAGAATTCCGCTCGTTGTAGTTGCCCGTGATCATCGACGGGATGGAGTAAGGGTCAACCGCGAATACCATGAAGACGTGAACCACGCTCAGTATCACGATGACGAGCATGGCGACGAAATGCCAATACCGCGCCCACACGTATCCACCCAGAAGGTTGGTGAGCAGAGCCAGCTGCACGGGCTTCCAGATCGCGATGCCGCTGATGACCGCGAGAGCTCCGGCAATTGGCAGCATGAAGTAGGCGCTTTTCTGGAGTGCGTTGTGTTTGCCCTGATGGGGATGATTCTTGTTGACGAACAGATAGAACTTCACCATCTGCACGCTGTCGCGGATGTCACCCTTGGTCGGCACCAGATCGCGCCATTCGCCGTGCAGATACACGAACGACAGATAGATCAATCCGTTGACGACGAGCACCCACATCATCGCGAAATGCCAATGGCGCGCTCCGCCAAGCCAGGCGCCGAACGTAAGCCACGCGGGGATTGCCTTGTGCTCGAACGGATAGCAGCAGAACATCTCGCCCTTTCGGGCAAACGCCGGATACGCATTGAAGATGCGTAGGCCGCTGCCGACCATGATGGTGATGGCGACGACGTTCACCCAGTGCGTGACGCGAACGATCCAGTGGTGACGTTTCTTCGTCAGGGCGACTGCCTCCCGGTCATGCGCGCGGGTGAGCCTTCAGGTACACGGCCTTCAGCCGCTGTACGCTCGTGTGCGTGTATATCTGAGTGGTGGAGATCGATGCGTGGCCTAGCAGCTCCTGCACGGCGCGGAGATCCGCACCCGCGTCGAGAAGATGCGTGGCAAAGGTGTGGCGGAGAGAGTGCGTGGACAAGCCCGAGTTCTCGTCGATCTTGCTGAGAAATCCCGTCACCGCGTTCTGGATCGCGCGAACCGAAAGCCGCTTGCCACGATTGCTGAGGAAGAACGCCGTCCGGTCACCCGTCGAGCCGATTCCGCGCAGGAGCTCGTCGCGCTTGGACTCGTAGTTCCGGAGAGCGAGCTGGGCGTGATCACCCACTGGAATAATTCGCTCCTTTCTCCCCTTGCCCCGGACTTTCACCTGCTGAGACAGCAGATCGATGTCCATCCTGTTGATGCCACGCAGCTCGGACAGGCGCATCCCTGTGGAATAAAAGAGCTCGAGGATCGCCGCGTTGCGCACATCCGGGAACTTCCCACCCTGCGCTTTGAGTCCTGCCGACTGAAAAAGCAGATCGACCTGCGCGCGATCGAGGTAGCTGGGCAGATATTTGTCCTGCTTCGGAGAACCGACGCCGCGCGCTGGATTCGCCTCCACCTGCTCGTTGCGGTGCAGATACTTATAGAAGCTTCTTACGGCCGAGAGACTGCGCGCAATCGAGCGCTTGTTGAGTTTCTTCCTCGTCAGGTGCGCGAGAAATCCGCGAATCGCGAGCCTGTCGAGCCCCTGCCACGACCATTCGCTAACACCATAGTACCTGCCAAGGAACTCCACGAACTCCTCGAGATCTCGCCTGTAGGCGATCACGGTGTTGGGAGAAAGATCACGTTCCTTCTCCAGGTGCATGAGAAACTCTGCTACCGCCTTCGGCTCGCTCATCAGCTTCCCGCGGCCGTCACGCCGAGCACGGCGTTCGCCTCGATCCAGCGCTTCATGTCGCTGAGGGCTCGTTCGGCCAACATTTCCCTCTTCCGCTTCTTGTCGCGCACGGGAACGGGCAGGTCGTCCACGAGCCCGAAGTTCGCATTCATCGGCTGAAAGTGTTTCGGCTCCGCCTCCCGCATGTAGCGATAGAGGGCGCCGAGCATCGTTGTCGGAGGCGGAATTACGGGGTCGTCGCCCGACAGAATGCGCGCGAGGTTGATTCCAGCGAGCAGGCCCGTCGCCGAGCTTTCGGTGTAGCCTTCGACTCCAGTGATCTGCCCGGCGAAGAGTATCGTCGGATCGTCTCGAGCGGAGAGGTGGCCGCTCAGCGCGGCGGGCGAGTTGAGATACGAATTGCGGTGAATCGATCCGTAACGGAAAAACTCGGCCTGCTCCAGGCCGGGAATCATCTTCAACACGCGCTGCTGCTCGGGGATGCGTAGTCGCGTCTGGAACCCCACCAGATTCCACATGCGGCCCGCGCGATCCTCCTGTCGCAGCTGCACAACGGCGTGGGCGTCGCGGCCGGTGCGGGGGTCGCGCAACCCCACCGGCTTGAGCGGCCCGAAGCGGAGAGTATCTCGGCCGCGCTGCGCCGTGACCTCGACGGGCATGCAGCCCTCGAAGTACGGGGCTTCATCGAACTCGTGGCCGTGATACTGGTCCGCCGAGACCAGTGCGTCGAGAAACGCATCGTACTGCTCGCGTGTCATCGGGCAATTGAGGTACGCGCCCCCATCGTCGGCCCCTTCCATCGTTTCCTTCCCATAACGCGAGCCGCGAAAGACGATCGAGTCGTCTATGGATTCGCGCGACACTATGGGCGCAATCGCGTCATAAAACGCCAGCGCGTCCACGCCGAGCCTGGCGCGAATTGCTTCGGCGAGCTTATCGGACGTGAGCGGACCAGTCGCTATGACCGTCGGACCTGCGATGCGCGTGATCTCGCCACGGACCAGAGATACCCGCGCCTCGCCCTCGATGCACTCGGTGACGTACTGCGAGAAAACATCCCGGTCGACCGCCAGCGCACTTCCTGCCGCCACGCGCGCGCTATCGGCGCCTTCGAGGATGAGCGAGCCGAGGAGACGCATCTCCGCCTTCAGAAGACCGTGCGCGTTGGTGAGTTCGGTGCTCTTGAAAGTGTTCGAGCAGACCAGCTCGGCGAGCCGGTCAGTCTTGTGCGCCGGAGTAGTGGTTACCGGTCGCATCTCGCGCAGAGTTACGTTGAATCCGCGCACGGCGAGCTGCCAGGCGGCCTCCGAGCCCGCGAGACCGCCGCCGACCACTGTCACTTCCTGCGTCACACCGCCACGGCTTCGGGAGTCGGCGCGACGTCCCACTCGTTCGCGCACTTGATGCAGCGCCTGTAGTCACCGCGCGCCTTCGTAAACTTCGACTCGGCACCGATGTACCCGCATTCCGGACAAACCTCGGTAACCGGTTTATCCCAGACGACGAAATCACACTTCGGATAGTTGGAGCATCCGTAGAACGCCTTCCCCCTTTTCTTGGAGCGGCGCACGGCGATGTCGCCTCCGTCCTTCGGGCACTTGACTCCAGTGGGCATCGATCGGGTTCCGCGACACTTCGGAAAGGTGCTGCAGCCGAGGAATTCTCCCGAGCGGCCATGACGGATCACCATCGGCGAGCCACATTCGTGGCAGATCTCGTCGGTCGGCTGAGCCGGCTTGCGGTCGCCGCGTAACGGCCTCGTGAACTTGCATTCCTTCGGGTGGTTCTCGCAGGCGAGGAATGGTCCGAAGAATCCTCCCCGGGGGACGAGCTTGCCGCCACAGGTCGGGCACCTTTCGGTCGCCAGCGACGAGAGATCGTGCGCCTCGCCGATGAGGGCGACGATATCGGCACCTTTCACCGATTCCGCAAACGGCCCGTAGAAATCGCCGAGCATTTTGCGCCAGTTCACGTCTCCCTCTTCGATTTTGTCGAGGTCCGTCTCCATGAGAGATGTGAACCTCACGTTGAAGACGTCGGGGAAGCTCTTCACCATCACCTTCTCGACCTGCTCGCCGAGCGGTGTAGGAAAGAACCGGCGCTGCTCGAGCTGGGCGTAGCGGCGGTCGACGAGCGTCGAAACGATCGACGCGTAAGTAGATGGCCGGCCGATTCCAAGTCGTTCGAGCTCCTTCACCAAACTCGCCTCGGAGTAGCGCGGCGGGGGCTCGGTGAAGTGCTGCGACGGGGTGATCTCCTTCACCGGAATGTCTTCCCCCTTCTCCACCAGCGGAAGTCCCTGCTCCTCCTCGAGCGCTTTTCCTTCCTCGGCCTCGCGCGATTCCTTGTATAGCCTCTGGTAGCCGTCGAACTTGACGACGCTGCCTGTGGCTCTGAACAGGAAACGTCCGAGATCGAAATCGACCGTGGTGGTGTCAAATACGGCCGGCGACATCTGCGACGCCATGAACCGCTGCCAGATCAGCTCGTACAGGCGGTACTGGTCTTCCTTGAGATATTTCTTGATGTGCTCGGGCCTGCGCGTGGGATCGGTTGGACGGATCGCCTCGTGAGCATCCTGAGCGTTCTTTGATTTGCCATCCGCGTACAGACGGGGGGCATCGGGGAGATACGGCTGGCCGTACATCATCTTGATGTAGTCGCGCGCCTGCTCTACAGCGGACGGCGCGACGCGCGTAGAGTCCGTACGCATGTAGGTGATAAGGCCGACCGCGCCCTCTTCACCGATCTCGATTCCCTCGTACAGATCCTGGGCGAGCCGCATCGTCCGCTTCGAGCCAAAGCTCATTTTTTTAGCGGCGTCCTGCTGCAGCGTGCTCGTCGTGAAGGGCGCGCCAGGGTTTTTCCGGCGCTCACGACGCTTTACTTCCGTGGCCTGGAAGGTTTTGCGGGATTTGAGAGCGGCGAGGATTTCACTCGCTTCCTGTTCGTTGTTGATCACCGGCTTCTTGCCGTCCAGCAGGTGCAGCTTGGCAGTGAACTGCTGCTTGTCTTTCTCGAGCAGCGCTTCGACCGTCCAGTACTCCACTGGATTGAACGCGCGAATCTCGCGCTCTCGCTCGACCAGGAGGCGGAGCGCAACAGTCTGTACTCGTCCCGCGGAAATCCCCTTCTTTACCGTCTTCCAGAGAACCGGGCTCGCTTTGTAGCCAACCAAACGGTCGAGAACCCGGCGCGCCTGCTGCGCGTCCACTTTTCGCTCGTCGATCTTTCCGGCGTTGGCGATCGCGGCCAGCACGGCGTCACGCGTGATCTCGTGGAAAAGAACGCGCCTCACCGGCGCCCCGTTCTTCGACTTGATCTGCTGCGCGACGTGCCAGGCGATTGCTTCGCCCTCGCGATCAGGATCGGTCGCGAGGAAGATCTCGCGCGAATCCTTCGCCGCGCTCTTCAGCTCGGCGACAGTTTTTTCCTTGCCGGGAATCGTAACGTACTCGGGCTCGAACCCGTTCTCGATGTCGATCCCCATCTTCTTCTCGGGGAGATCGCGCACGTGACCGATGGTCGCGCGTACGCGATACGCGCGGCCGAGGTATTTGCCGATGGTCTTTGCCTTGGCCGGAGACTCGACGATGACAAGCGACGTGGAGCCTGGCTCGTACGCTGCCCCATCGTCTTCGATCTTCGACGCTGACTTGCGTGCCTTCGTCGCCACGACCGTTTTCTTCGCGCGCTTGGTCACCGTTGTTTTTTTTCTGGCAGTCTTGGCCTTCGCCATTTAGTGCACCGTCATGTTGTCGCCGCTTCCGGACGAGTCTTCCAGGCCAGTCCCCTCGAGCAGGCCGCGCAGGTCATCGAGCGCTATTCGCCCCTCGAACTGCATGAGCGCGCGCTCGATGATGTGCTCGAGCTCGACGCCGTTGATTGCGCCCGAGCCATTGAGGGAGAGCAGATGTCCCCACGCTTCTGGCGCAAACCGTCCCCGCTCGTGAGGTCCCATCACGCGAAACGTGGGCTGTCCTGGTATTCGTTCGTCCATGTTCGTCGAAAAGTTATTTGAGGGTCGAGGCGAGCTCGACGACTTTTGTTATAAGTTGTTGTCTGACAAGGGCTTCCGTGTCCAGAACCGCGTCCGCGGTTTCGTACAGAGTATGCCTTTTTTCGTACAGGTCCCGGAGTGTAGCCACCAGGTCCCGCCCGGCCAGCAGAGGCCGTGTTTCCACCCGACGAAGCCGGCGTGCAACCGCCTCGGGTGACGCTCTAAGGTATATGATACGCCCAGCAGAACGCAAAAGTTCGACTGACCGCTGTTGAGTGATCCACCCACCCCCCGGCGAGAGGACCATCCCTCCCTTTGTGCTCAGCTCCTCCGTCAGCGCGAATTCCAGGGCTCGAAAGTGCTCCTCTCCGTGGACCCGAAAGATCTCCCGCACCTCCATTCCCGCTCTTCGCTCTATCTCCTGATCGAAATCGAGGAAGGACCGCCGCAGCTGGCGCGCTGCCGCCCTTCCGATCGTCGTCTTGCCCACCCCCGGGAGTCCAACGAGGATCAGATGTGGCGTAACTGTCCTATCGTCCCGATCTGTCACTCAACGACGCGACGTAATTCTCGTAGTTGCGACGTGTCTCGCCGAGTGAGTCGCCGCCGAACTTTTCCAGAAACGCCTGCGCAACGACGAATGCTGTCATCGCTTCCGCGATTACTCCCATCGCTGGAACGGCTGTGACATCACTTCGTTCCGCTACTGCCTGAGCCGGTTCCCGCGTTTTCATCTCGATGGTCCCGAGAGGACGCATGAGAGTGCTGATCGGCTTCATCGACGCGCGGAGGACGATCTGCTCGCCGTTCGTTATACCGCCTTCCAGTCCGCCGGCACGATTGGTTCGCCTCCGCACGCGCCCGGCTCTCACGTTGCGCTCGTCCGGATCGATTTCGTCGTGGACCTCGGAGCCCTTTCTCCGGGCGCTCTCGACCCCGAGCCCGACTTCAACGGCCTTCACCGCGGGGATCGACATGAGCGCGGCCGCCAGCCTTCCATCGAGCTTTCTGTCCCACGACACGTGAGAGCCAAGGCCGACCGGCACTCCGTCGCAGATGATTTCCGCGATTCCTCCGAGCGTATTCCCTTCACTTTTCGCGGCGTCGATGCGCGCGATCATCTCGGCCTCCACTTCGGCGTCGAGTGTGCGGAGCGGAGACGCGTCGGCGGCGGCGTTCAGCTCGGCGGGCATCCTGTCCGGCCGGCGAGCATCGACGCCGCCCAGGTGGACGATGTGACTTCCCACCGTTACGTCGAATTCGCGAAGCAGCTTCTTACAGATCGCCCCAGCCGCAACGCGCGCGGTCGTCTCGCGGGCCGACGCGCGCTCCAGCACATCGCGCGCGTCATCGCGATCGTACTTCAGCATCCCGGACAGATCAGCGTGACCCGGTCGTGGCCGAGTGACGACGCGCTTGCGGTCAGGATCGCCCTCGCGCGGCGCCGGATCCATGATTTCCTGCCAGTTTTTCCAATCGCGGTTGTGAATGAGCATCGCGATCGGAGAGCCGAGCGTCTCGCCCGCGCGAACGCCGGAGAGAAGCTCCGCGTGATCCGATTCGATTTTCATGCGCCGGCCGCGCCCGTATCCCTGCTGGCGCCGCGCCAGCTCGGCATCGATGTCAGCGGTGACGAGCGGCAGGCCCGCAACCATTCCTTCGAGGATGGACACCAGCGCTATTCCATGGGATTCGCCGGCTGTGGTGAATCGCAGCATGCATCTCCGGGGAAAAAAGAACGAGCCCGGGTTTTGACCGGGCTCGTTCAAATCATCACCCGCATCCTGCGGGAAAGCTAGGTGCAGGTGCTTGTAAAGGTATTCGGGAGCGTAGCGATGACAACCCCTCGCGCCGTGGCGCCGACCAGAACGAGCTGCCCGTTGGGACGGAGCGCCGCCCGGAGAGGGCCGATTATCGGATCCCGGATTTGTATGGTGGCGACCTTCTGATAACAATTCGTGTCATACACATCGATCAGCGGCTCCGAAGACGCCGCGAAAATCAGACGCGTGTTGAGCGGAAACAGAGTCGAATTGTTCCGCGGATGGAAGTCGAGTCCCGCATCGCCAGCACTCGTCGGAAGAACCGCCTGCAGCCTGAGAGCGCCGTTCAGAAGATAGGTAGAATCCCCACGAACCGCGACGAGCGAGCCATCAAAGTTGATAGCTACGCCCAAGACCTTCGAGAACGCGTTCGCAATGAAATCGGATACACTCGATGCCGGGGACACGCCCCTGTCAATGACGCCGGCAGGATCGAGGCCCCGCGAGGCGTCGTAGGTCAGCGCACGACTTCCGTTCACCGATCCACCTTCGCCGAAGATGGCGCGATTGAAGTTCCCCGAGCCGCGCACGAACGTCGTATCGCGGAATCCGAGTCGTGAGATGTCGACGACAACTGACGCGGGGTCACCGGCGACGTAATGTACTAGCGTGTCCTGATTGAAGCCGTTGGCATCGTATCGAATGATCTCGAGGGTATCGCTGCGTCCTGCGCTCTGCCCTTGGGCCTGCTCGAAGAAGAAGTGGGAAGTCTTATTGGTCAGATCCTCCCATCGGAGCGTTCCGTTGTTGGTCTGGAATGGCGCCGACTGCCCCTGGGTTGGCGTCGTAGAGTACGCGAGAATGATATCCCCGCAGACTCCGCCCGCTTGCCTGCAGGTGGCAGCTACGTACTGAGGACGGTCGCTGAAATCGTATGCGGTTCTGACCTGGATCGGCAAGCCGCTTGTCGCCGATGTGGTCGTAGTGACTGTGTAGGCGATGATATTGGGCAGCTGATAACGGGACAGCTCGGCCCCATTGGTGCCCGCGTCCAGACCTACGTAGCTGATGCTTGTACCGCCGGAGTTTGCGACGAGCACGGTGTCGCGCATCGTGCCGGTAGGGTCCAGCGGCCATCCCGTGATGCCCCATGGCCGGGACCCAACATTGATCCCTGACTGAAACGAGAGTGTAGCAAGGTCGAATACCTCGACCCGGTTCTGGCTGATGTTGGTGACGTAAATCCGGTCCTTGCCAGGATGATACATGGCGTCGGCGACGACTCCCCCAACCGGCAGCGGTCGGGTGACGCCAGCCACTACTGTCACGGTATCGACACGGTCCACACCACTCGCAAGCTTCGCGTAGGCGCGCACGCCATTGCTGTTGCGAGCGAAGACCTGGATGTAAGCGGTCGTCGGGAACGCCGTGTACGGAAGGTTGATCGAGAACGTGTGCGGCTGAAACGTCAGCTGCCCATTCGATACGAACGTCGCGGAATCATCGATTGCTCCGCCTACGGTGCTCCGAGCTTCGTAACCGAGCTGTGCTATGCCGCTCGGGTCATCGGCCTCGACGTGCACCGTATCGCCCACCTCAACGCGCACAAGATGGCCGCAGGCATTGTTGTACACCGAGTTGCCTACGCAGTACTGGTTCACAACCGGTACCGAGTTGACTTGGGCCGCCGTCTGGATGGTGATCGTAATGCTAGGACCAACCGTGCGCTGGCCCAGAGAATCCCTGAGAAACGGTGCGATCGTCAGGGTGCCGGAGGTTGCCGCAGCTGGAATAGCGATCGTGTCCTGCATCGTAAGGGAGTCGAGGAGCGGGCTGGAATAGATCGCCGAATCAGCGCGAACCACCGGTCCCGTAGTTTGCAGGCCGAGCGACCTGACCTTGACCGCTGTCTTGCCGCTGACCGTAACGACTATCGATTTCCCTATGACCGCTGAGCTCCCTGACGAGGGGCTGATTACCTTGACGTCCGGAGGCGGGAGATTCCCGGTGGCGAGCCTGAGCGTGTCGACGCCGGAGCTGTTGCCTGCTCCGTCGATCGCTGTGGCTGTGACGATGACCGGCGTTCCCGGCGGGACTGACCGCGACGAGAAAAGAGTGAACGGGAGCTGAATGTCGGTGACAGCGCTCGTGAAAACGGTGTCGTAGACGAATCCGACCGCTCCGATCGCCTGAATGTGGATGGTCTTGAGGCCGATGTTGTCCTTCGCCTGGGTCGTGAAGGCGATGACCGTGTCGACCTGATTCCCAACTGCGGTAAGTGTAATCGTTGGCGGAATGCGGTCCCTGGTGCCATCGGTCGAGGTCGAATCGACGCACGCCGCGACTCCGAAAGAGATCGATGCTGCGACAGCGGCGAGCAGATGGCCACGGTGCAGCGCGGAAAAACGTCCTTTATACATTCGAGTCACCTTTAGCGGGTGGCCGGTGGTATCGGATTGGTGGATGCGCCGGGGATCGGCGCGCCATCATCGATGATGTGCGGCGTGACGAGAATCAGCAGGTCACGCTTTTCGTCGTCGGTGCGTGTCTCGCCAAAAAGTCTGCCGATGATCGGCAGATCGACGAGCAGCGGAATTCCCGATTTGGACTGAGTTGTCTGAGTGACGGTCAGACCGCCGATGACTGCGGTCTCGCCATCGCCAACGAGCAATTGCGTGTCCCCGGATTGCTTGCCGAAGATGAAGCCGACGTCAGATGATGCAAGCTGTGCATCCGAATTCTCGGCGTGCAACAGAAGGAGGATCTGCCGGTTGTTGGTGATGTGAGGTGTAACCGTGAGGATGATACCGACCTGCTTCATCTGCACGGTTGCGCGCGGCGCCGTATTGGCTCCCAAGGCACCCTGCGAATTGGCGTCCAGCACCCTGATCGGAATTTCCTGACCGACCTGGATCGATGCCTGTCTGTTGTCGAGCGTCACGATGCTCGGCTCCGCCTGAAGGTCAGCGAGCCGTACTTCCTGGAGCGCGTCCAGGAAGCTCGTGAGCTGGAATTTTCCCAGAGCGGTCGAAAAGATCACCTGCAGCGCCGGATTGATGACGCGTGCATTGGCGTTCGCAATTGCCGACAGCGCGTTCCCGCCGAGGAGAACCTTGTCTCCCGCGAAGGGCGTGCCTCCGCCGAGGGCGTCCGGTACTCCATCGCCGTTGGTGTCGATCGGTTTGAGGGTCGCGGGATCCGGCCTCTTCACAAGCTGGCTGAAAAACTGATCGGTGCCCGTGCCGAGATCGTACGAAAGTCCGATGTCTTCGATATTCGTTCTGTTGACGAAGATGATCTTCGCCTTGATGCCTACCTGTGGCGTGCGAATGTCGAGGTTGCGCACGTACTGGAGGACGTCGGCGAGGCGGGAGGCCGTCTCAGTGATGATCAATGTGTTGGTGGTGCTGTCAGAGGCCACCATTCCGCGCGCGACGCACGCCGGCAGCCCGTTGTTGACGGTGTTACCGCTCGACGGCACTCCGCCTTGCTGCGTGCCACCGCCACAATCCTTGAGCAGCAGCGAGCGGACGGTTTGCACCAGACGTCCGGCGTTGGCGTAATTGATCGAGATGAGCTGCGTTACGAGTGGCTCGGAAGCCTCTCTGTTCTGAATGTTCCTGTAGCTGTCGACCGTAATGATCCCGGACATCGGATCTTCAGCGGCCGCAAGCCCCTGACCCTGGAGTATCGCGCGCAGCGCGACGTCCCACGGCTGGTTGCGGATTTCGGCGGTCACGCTGCCTGCCACATCCTTACCGACGACGATCGTGCGGCCCGAAAAGGCCGCGAACGATGCGATCACATCGCGGATGTCGGTGTCCTGGAAGGTCACCGTAATTGGGGGCTGCTGAGACTGCAGTGCTTGTGAGAAGAGCGCGACGGGCCTGCTGTCGACGGGCCTGCTGTCGACGCGCACGGCTCGCGCCGGCGTCGTCACGGGTCCGGGTGTCTCGTATTGGGGGTCTGGCTGCGTTGACAGCGATTCGACCTGCGCGACTACCTTCGGCGACGACGTATGCGCCGGGGTGGTGGTCGCGACATTGGCTGGCTTCTTCTCGGCGACAACTGTGGTCGTCGCGCGCGAAGGCGGGGGCGCGGGCGCGGCTGCATACCCGGACTTATTCGAAGACCAGGAAGAATAGTCGTCGGTCTTGCCACCCGAAAATACCACGCGCACTTCGCTGTCACTGCGCTTTACGTCATAGGACTGCTTCGCGCCCATTTCGATGACGACGCGAACGATGTTCGGACGGAACTGGGAGTAGCGGACGTTGATAATGCCACCGCGCGACACTTTGTCGTAGCTGTGCTGGGCCATTGCGAGTGTGGCACCCTTCAAATCGACAACCACGCGTGCGGGAGCATCGAGCGTGAAGTTCTGTACGTCAACGGCGGCGTTGATCCCGATCACCACTTCAGTCTTCCCCGACGATGGGACTACACTGACTGAGTGAACGGTTGCTGTCGTGGAGGGCAGAAACAGGAGCGCTGCAGCTGGCAGCGCTTTTAGAAAGCTCATTGGCGGGGCCTCAGTTTGGTCGAATCGACGACGAACGGCAGGATTTCCTGACGGCTGTAGCCGAACTCTTCAATCGTGAAAATCACAGCTTTCTCCTGTATGGCCGCGACCCGCATTCTGCCGATCGTTTGGCCAACTCTCACCTTGTACTGGTCTTTAGACGTTACGTCCCGCAAAACCGCAACAGAGTTCTGGCCTCGCGGATCGTACGCCACGGCCACCAGCTTCAGGTCGTTCAGAAGCGGCCGTAGATCCTTGGTCGTCAGCAGCGATATGAATGGATCGCGACGTCCCGAGCCTTCGTACTGGAAGACTTCCCGGTTTATCAACACCTTGGGCGTGGTATCCACGGGCACTGGAGTCGCCGCCCTGGCCGTAACGGGGGCTGGCGATTTCGCCGACGCGTTTGCAGTGGGTCTTGGTGCCGCCTGGGCACTGGCTTGCGCCGAAGCGCCGCTGGCGAGCGCCGCCACGAGAACCAGCGCGAAGGAGAGTGAGCGTTTCATTTTTTCACCGCCGTGGCCGGAGCGTATGGCGTCGTGCGTGCGACGTAGGTTTGAACCTGGAACTCGGTATCCACCAGCGATTCGCCGCTCTTCACCCGCGCCTTTGTCTGCGCGGCCATTGGGTGCAGCTTGATCGATATGGTTACCGGAGCGATGATGCGATTGAGCGAACCGACGTTGCTGAGGAACTGGCCAACGGGGTGATAGCCGCCGGTAACGGCGAGCTTGTAGCGATAGGTGTCGAACTGCTCACCCGGCAGAACCGGCAGCGGTTCGACAGTCGCCAGGTCGAGCCCAACGCGGCGAGCTGCCGTGGAGATGTCCTCGAGAAGCGCTGGCACTTCGTTGCTTCTTGGCACCAACTGGCGCATCACCTTAAGACTCTGGTCGTACTCCGCCGATTGTGCGCGAAGCTTCTGCAGGCTTCCCTGAGCGATGTCGGCCCGGGCCTGTTGATTTCTCTTGTCGAGCGAATCGACGTGCGCTTGCGTTACCGCGAGCTCCGCCGCCTTGGGTTTATACAGGAAGTACCAGTAAGCCGCGGCGAGCAGGAGAGCAGCGATGCCGAGCGATCCGAACATCTGCTCCTTCTTCGTCATGTTGGCGCCGATTGCCATTTTAGTGTACCGCCGAGACTACGAGTGGAACTGTCTTGATCGCGAAGGCGGGTGGAGTCTGCGTCTCCGCCTCGAGAGAGAACTCCGTGACTTCCTTGCCCTCGGCCTGAACCAGGTCGGAGCGCGTGAGCTGCACGTTCTGTATGAACGGCGACGCCTCGAGTGATTTCATGAAGCGCGTGAGCGCCTGAATGTCGACCGTGTGGCCGACGATTCTGAATTTCACGTCCTTCGCCGATGCGAGCAGAGAATCCGAGCGTGCCCTGCGAGCGCGCTCGCGCTCCGCGGTCCGGGCCCGCGTGGGCGTGGTCGTGTCGGCCGGCGCCGCTCTGGCGGTCGTGTCGATCGCGGCGACGCTGCGTGGCGGACTGGTTTGCGTGATTTCGGTGAGCCACGTGTACTGTGGCAGGGCATTCGAGATCTCGTACATCAGATGCGACCAGAGATAGCGCGAATCATCGATCGATTTGATGATCGCGATCTGCTGGTACAACGAATCACGCGTCGCTTCGGCGTTGGCCTTGGCGGTGAGGACGGCGCTGAACTGCGTAGAATCCTTGACGGCCTTCACCTCTTTTTCTCCGAGACTGGAGGCCTGCGCGGTCTGATGGATGAACATGAACGCGATCAGGGCGGCGGAAAGTGCGCCCGCGCCTATCGCGCCTAGCAGATACTTGTCTGTGATCTTTTCGGTAATCCCCGAGAACCATTGCGCTGGCTGGAACTGAAAGGTCGAGCCACTGCTGGTTTTAGATTTGCGGCGATTCTTTTTGCCGTCCCCGGGAAGGAGATTGATTTCTATCATATCGTCTATGCTCCGGGGTCAGTTCTTACGGAGGGCGAGCCCGATGGCGAGCATCAGGAGCGGGGCAACCTCGT
>JBDTIV010000044.1:0-11403 GCA_039936175.1 Gemmatimonadaceae bacterium
GATCGCGATCAGAAGACGTTCAACGACGCAAAGGACGCGGCGGCAAAAAAGAAGCTCGATACGACCCAGCCCGAAAGGCAGGCCCAGACGCAGGGTGCCAACGTGGCCGCAGCGAGCGCCGCCACCGAGGCTCCGCCGGAGCAGTACTTCCACATGATGAAGGAGCTGGCGCTACTGGGCTATTTCACCTCGGAGATCGGGATGACGCAGGCGCAGCGGTACGTCGAGTCGCCGGGTCACTACGATCCCTGCGTGCCCTACAAGGTCGGCGAGAAAGCGTGGGCAAGCCACGCGTAGAAACCGCCACTGGAAGCGATGAGATGCCTTGCCATGAAGTCAATTGCTTTTTTTGCAATGCTTGGCGTATTTCCGCTTGCCTGTCTCAGGAAGAGCGAAGAGAGCTCACTTCCGGGCGCTACGTGCTCGCAGCACCCTGCCTTACCGGTCCACAGCGCGGGGCATGTCCGTATTTTGGCATCCATCTTCGCGGCGGATCGAAAGGCGAAGCGCAGCACCTTCGGATTCTCACCGCCAGATTCCTCCAAAATCGCTCTTGTCACAGATCCTAAAATGTGTGCCTCCGCAGACAGCGCACTTTATTCAGCTCTCATCAAGATGGGAGGAACTAAGAGCGTAGCTCCTGCGGAAAAGAGCGAACTCTATCTATACCGAACCGGAAGTCTTTACGTGGTGACCGACGTGGATCAGAGCAGGGTAATACAGATGACTTGATTTTCGCTCCGATCTTCTTTTTCTTCGATTCCCAATGGCGCTATCTCGGGAATAGATCCAACTGAGTTGAAGCGTCGATCCTGTCCGGGAAGAGGCAAGCAAATACAACACCTGACATTGCACGAACGGACTGGCTGACGAGGGATAGTCGCGCGCCACCAGACGCGACTACACGTTGGCGTAGTTGGTGATTTTGTGCTCACCTTGGCCATCGTGGTGCTCATGGTGTGGCCTTCCACCGCTGACTCGATTCGCCAATCGATCGGTGTCGCGCCGGTCGTCATGTTGGCTATCGGAACTTTCGCGTCGGGGTTGGCTTCGGTACAGGGCCGCGCGACGTGGCGAGACCGCTGCTGCTATTACTGCCGAGCCAGCGCGTCCGCTTGCCAGTCGTAGCGAAGAGTTCTGATCGCGGAGGCCAAGCGTCTTCCCAAAAAAGAAGCTCGATGCGTCGCAGCCCGAAAAACAGCAGGCACAGACGCATGGCGCCAACGTCGCCGCCGCCAGCGCCGCCACCGAAGCCCCGCCGGAGCAGTACTTCCACATGATGAAGGAGCTGGCGCTACTGGGCTACTTCACCCCGGAGATCGGGATGACGCAGGGCCAGCGCTACGTCGAATCGCCGGGTCACTACGATCCTTGCGTGCCCTACAAGGTCGGCGAGAAAGCCTGGGCGAATCACGGGTAGAGCGATTGCGTACTGCGAGGGGATTTGCGGGAGGCTAGTTGATACTCCCGCCCCCACCGGTCCCATCACCACCCATGATCCATTTCTTTTTTCCAGCAGCATTCGCTCAACCCGGTCGGGAATCGGCATGCGGGGAAAAGTGGTAGGCGTGAGAATCCGTATGGATACATAAGCGGTGTCACCACTTATCACCGGCCGGTTCATGGACACCATCATGTCCGCTCCTACGATTCGGCAGAATGAATGAGGTCGGGCCGGGCAGGCCAAATGGCGTGATTGATCTGCTACGATGTCTGCCCCAAGAGAAGACGCGAGCGCCGTTACCTCCGCGGCCCGCCGAGGTGCTGCCATTCCCCTCTCGAATGTTGATCTTGGGTCGAATACAACTTTATCGTGAAGCATATGCGCCCTGGCATACTCTGCCATCGAATTTTCTACCAGCGGCACTTGTGATGTTTGCGCACAAAGGCCAGGTCCTCCGAGCGCGAATAGCGTCAGTGCGACCGCAAATCCTCTCATCATAGCCTCTATCAAGAACGTTTAGTGAACGCAGTATTGCGCGTTGGCCTCAGCGATGTCGGCCGCTAAGGAGCCGTCCCCTTCGCCTTGTCCGCCAACGTCACCGGATTCCCGAACTGCCACTGACTGTGCTCGCGTTCTTTCTGCGGCGTCGCCAGCATCCCCTTGAAAAACGGAATCAGCTCGCGCTGCGACGGCGTGACGATTGCCGCCACGATCTCGGGCTGAACCCAGAACACCTTCCAGTACGCCTTCGACGTAGCATTCGCGCTATCGAGCTCCGCCTTTCCCGCTCCGCCCTGCCCGCGCGCGAGATACGCTCCGAGCGGGATGTACAGCGCCCTCACCTGCGCCGAGAATACTGAGTCCGCCTTCTGGAGCGCGGCCACCTGCGTCTTGCTCAGGAATAGCGAATCGGTCTGCTCCAGAAACATCTTGTGCACGCTCGACGTGTTCGAAAGATAGAACGCCGCGATCGAATCTGCCGAGCGCCGCTGCCATCCCGCGGGTCCCCTCACGGGTTCCACAGCTCGGCGAAGCTGCTGCAACGGATAGTCCGTCGACAGATTGAACGAGAAGTCGATCACGATCCGAAATGGATTTCTGAGCAGCGTCCGGCCCGGGCGGGTATCCGCGAAGCGCGGATTCACGTCGTAGTTGAACCGCTTGTTCGCCACGTCGAATCCGCGCGGCACCAGCAGCACCGGATCCGGCGACGCCGGCGAGCCCCACCCGCGCAGCGCACTCCCGTGCAGCGCCTGATCGATCCCAGCCAGCACGTTCTCGAGATACACGTTGGGCCTCACGCGATCCCCCCATCGGTCCGGCGTCGGCGGACGCCACTGGATGTTCAGCGTCTCCGTCCACGGCCCCCTGCATCCATTCCTCGGCGCCACTCGCCCCAGGTTGGCGACCAGACACCCGCGCGCCGTCGACGACCCGCTCGCAAGCAGCGCGCGCAGCTGCCCCGCGAGATTCGCATCGGTCTCCGTCGCGGGATCGGGAATGAACGCGCGATCCCCGCCGCGCCCGTCGCCATTTACATCTCCGTGCACGAGCGGCGTGAACGGCAGCCCCGACTGCGCCCGCGCGAACATCGTCACGGTTCCGGTCTTCCCCGTCGAGAACGCGGAGGAGAAAACAAAGACGTGACGCGAATCGTTGGATCCCGCCGCCCACTCACGCACGCGCGGATCGCCGAACGCCGCGCCGTCGAATCCGCGATACTGCCGCTTCGTCGCCTGCAGAGTGTAGCCAATCGATCCGTAGAACGACGCTCCGCCCCGAAACTTGAAGACGTCAGGCGACAGCGCGACGTTGAGCTGCCCGCCATACCCGCGGAGATCGCTCACCCTCATCCCCACTCCGTCGTACTGGCTCGACCTTCTCGACTCCACCGCCGACACCGCGCCGCTCGCGGGATCGATCGACGCCTCCGACACGAACACGGGACGATTTCCCTCTCCGGCAAGCACGAGCTTGCTCACTCCACCGAAGTTCGCGTCGACGGTTCCCGGCTGCGACAGATCGTACGATGCGAGAGTCCCCACCTTCAGCAGCCAACTATGGATGTCCGTGTTGAAGTCGAGCGACGCGCGCCAGCTCCTCGGCACATCGTAGGACTTGTCTATCAGCGTCACCGACGGCGCGCTCTCCGCCAGCACGCCGCTGCCATCCACGCACTGCGTGGGTATCGCGCCAGGATTGCTGGTAAAGAGCGACCAGTCCGGCGTCGGCACTGCGGCGCCCACGCAATTGAGGAACAGCGTTCCCCCGGGAAGTCCAGTCGAGGCCGACGCATCCGCCAGGAGTCCAGGATGCAGCAAATCGCGGAACTCGCCAATTCCCCCGCGAATGGTTCCCGACATGCCGCGGAAATAGGAGCCGGTCGGATTCACCATCATCCCGTTTCCATTGTCCTTGTCCCGATTGTACGTCCAGGTGAAGCCCATCCGCGGACTCAGATGCACGCGCGACGGCGCGGCGCCTGTGGTCACGCCGAGCGCCTGCTCGAGCGCGGGATTCCGCGCCGGACTGCCGATGAAGCCGTCGCCCTCCAGCCGCGCCCCATAAATCAGGTTGAAGTATTGCGTCGCCCCGAAGGTGTGGGCGAGCGCCGTCGCCACGTTCCACACCTTCCCCTCGCGCGCGGGCTGCGCCAGCGTGCGCGAGAAGCTGCTCGGCGTTCCCGCGTTGAAGTCATCGATGGAATTGAACGTGTACGTGCCGAGTCCATTGGAGAATCCTTCCTGGCGTTCGCCATCGATGCGTCCCCACACCAGCGCCTTGAAGCGGTGCGTCCTCCCATGCGCGTTCCACTCGGTCTGATTGCTCCCCTCGGCCGTCCACTTCGACTCGCGCGTCGGCAGCGACGATCCGCCGCCGAGGAGAAGCGAGGTGACGTCGGTGCCGGCGCCGAGGTTGGCCGATCGCACGAGCACGTTCGCGCTCGGCAGCGATCGATACGGGGAGACATCGGAGCGCACACCGCTCAGGGCGAACCGCGTCTCGTTGAGCGTGCGGTGTCCCGCGCCGACGTATTCGCCGACTGTTAGCTGCGTCCCGAGCGTGCGCTCGCGTCTCTCGCTCGCCGCCGATGGCGCGGCGAGTGGCCCGAACCCGAGCGCGCCATCGCGCGTGAACCCCGCGTACGTGGTGAGTGCGCGGGTGGCGAGCGTGTCGCGCGTGTCGTCGAGGCGTCCGAGCCAGGTGAGCGCATCGTGCTGCCGGTTCGCGGGCACGCCCGGCGCGACGAGTGGCACGCCCATGGGAGTGGCGAGCGCGAGCAGCCGCGCGACCGAGTCGGGGGCGACGCCGGCATTCAACAGCGCTTGCGCGTCGGCATTTAGCAGGGTGGACGGCTCACTGAGCGAACGTCCGAGGTCGAGTGCGACGTTGTAAGTGAGCGCGCCGCGAATGAGCTCGCCGTCGGCACCTAAGCTGCCGCGTGCGCCGCCGCTGGTGGCGCCGAGCGATCGTCCGACGGGGTCGGTGAACTGGAGGTAGCGCGGGTCGAGGGTGAGAAAGGCGTGGCGCTGCTGGTAGTTGCGGTCGCCGCCCTCGAGTCGGACGTCGATGTTGGCGCCGGAGAATCCGCCGCGTGTTGGATCGAAGGTGGCGCCGGTGACGCGCGTCTCGGTGCGGGCGGCGCGCGGAATGGCGCCGGTGGCGAGACCCATCCCGTTCAGGGTATTGAGATTGGATTCGGATCCGGCGCCGAGTATGGAGGGGCCGCTGCCGGTGACGGTGACGTTGGACATGGTGCCCGCGATGGCATTGAGGTCGCCGGCGATTGTGGGTGGTACCTGACCATTCACGCCATCGCGCCACTTCTCGGCGGATCCGGGCTCGAGCTGGCCGGGTCCGACGGGATTATCGGCGCGGACGGCCTTTTGTCCGGTGATCTTGACCGTACCGAGGGTGGCGACGGCGGCACGTGCGAGGGTGAAATTGGCGACGAGGTCGTGCTCGCCATTCAGGGCCTGTACGCGACGCCGGGCGGCGGTGAATCCGCTATCGCTGACGTAGACCAGGTAGTCGCCGGTGCCCGGGTCGAAGCGGACGCGGAAGTTCCCGGCGCTATCGGTGGTGGTTTGCTGTGTGAGTCGGTCGGGGCCACGGGTCACGGCGATCTTTGCGCCGGGTAGGGCGTGTGAGGAGTCGTCGACGACGCGGCCGCGGATTACATCGGATGAGGAATCCTGAGACGCGAGAATCATTGGACTGAGGGCCAAAGCGAGGGCAATTACGGATGCCGCCGATGTGTTGCGAAGGCACCTGGCCGGTCGAGTTTGCTGAGGCTTCATTCCAACCATCTAAGGCGTGATATGAGGGGTGGTTTCGTGCTGGCACATGACGTTGCGATGTGCACGACCGGCGGCAGTTGGACGTTGACGCTTGGACACGTGAAAGGCTTAGATCGTTGGCTCCAGTGCGCGCTTTGCTCCGGGATTTATTTGAATCCGTTGCGGAAGGCATACTCTACGAGTGCTCCCACCGCCCGCGCCGATGGCCGCGCCGCTCAGCGTACTGCGTGTCGAATCGCAGTGAACACCGTTATCGCAGTACATCTGTACCCTCAAGTAGCCAGCCGCTGCACCAGCGACGACGCCGATGCTGGCGCCGATCAGCCCGTGAGGCACTTGGCTCCCGACCTGCCATTTTATGGCTGGTCTGAGCAGCGGGACTTTGAGAAAATGCAAGCGTCGCCGGTATCATGCCGATGTCAGGCCCGTGCGCGGCGCCGGCTTTTCCCGGGGATCGCGGGTTCGCAACGGTGACTCTAGTAGCAGGAGCTTGCGCGTTCGCCGAGGCTGATCCAACGACGCCTAAGCAAACAAAACACCACCAGGACACTTTTTTCATTTCATTTCTCAGCGCGCTGGATTCAGCGTAACCATGCTTGGACTAACGCGCCACTGGAGTTGAAACGCGACGAAACTTGTACCGTCGGCCATCGAATGTGAGGGTCATGATTGGAGCCGATTGCGCGTCCCCATCGAGTGGAATTGCTTAACTTCCGTAACCTTTGCTCTGATCTAAATAGAACGGCTGCATCAAGAAGAGACCAACTTCCGCCTTCTATTTGGCTGCTAACCTGACCGCCTCACGAAGGCGGGAGTTGTAGTACCGGAGCACTTGTCAGGCGTTAACTGAAGATTCTCCGAAGCACGCGAAGCAGGCCTCAAAGGTGGGTCGAGGAAAAATATGGGATAGAGAACTACGGCTGAGATGATCTCGAGTGAGCTGGCTAACCTCTATAGCGGCAATCTATTCCTGCTGGGTAAACTTTGCTCTCGCGAAGAAACGAATATATCCACACCTTGGCGTGTTAGAAGTACTCTGACGCAGTTCTGACGCAGCTCGAGATCTTACAGCCAACGCGGAAGGGGGGTGGACATGATTGTACTTCGTACTCTGGGGACAGCTGAAATCGACACTGGTATTGTGACTATTACTCCTTCGCAGGAGATGGTGTTCGCGGCGGCTTTGTATCTGACTCTGGAGCGCGGGAACCGAGTGAGCCGGAAGCATCTCGCGTCTTTACTTTGGCCCCGCGTCGGGGAGAAGGCACGTGGGCACAGACTCCGACAGACGATTCACCAGCTGAAAAAGCTAGGCGTATTGGTCACGGCTGACAGAGACAATTTGTATTTGTCGGCCCATGGCGTACGGAGCGATGCCGACATCCTCCCCTCCGCGGACCCGTTGGATGTGGTCACTCAGCAATCGCTGGAGTTTTTGCCCGGGTATAGCCCGCGATTTTCTGAGTCGTTGCGGGATTGGGTTGACTCAAAGCGGGATCTCGCCCATGCAGCTGCGACAGCAGTTCTAGTCCGCGAGCTCGAACGCCATCGCCTACAGGGGGATTGGGCAACCGTTGAAAAACTTGCTGCGAAATGTTTGTCCCTCGACGAGTTCAATGAGACAGCAGTCCTAGCCCAAGCAGAAGCTGCCGCAATGCGGGGGGGTAAACTAAAAGCCGTCTCAATCTTAGATCGTTACATCGCCGAAGTTGGAATCAGCCAGACGGATCTCCGGTTACCCGCGACTCTCTTACGCCGGCGGGTTGTCGAGCGGATTCCGGAAAGACCGGCGCTGTTAAACGTAGACCCTCCTTTTGTGGGACGCGAACCAGAAATGGAGGTACTGACAAAGAAGTTCAATGACGCCCGGAACGGGAAAGGTGGGGGCGTGCTGTTGATCGGAGAGCCCGGGGTCGGCAAAACTAGACTAAGCACGGAGTTGGCTCGTTTTGCCGAACTTCAGGGTGCCCGAGTGCAGCGGGCAACCTGCCGTCGCGCCGACATTGACCGGCCGCTCTCTCTTTTTGTTGATATCGTCCCGCAATTGCGAGATATGCCGGGAGCACTAGGATGCGATCCTGAAACCTTTTCTTGGTTGAATCGGCTCACCGAATTTGAGCAAAGGGGCGGAGATACATCGCGACAAATCGACGCCGAGTCGCTCTTCCAGCACGTACGGGCTGCTCTCTTCGACCTTCTCGACTGTGTAGCTGAAGAACGCTGTCTGGTTGTTCTGATTGAAGACATCCAGTGGCTCGACAATGCTTCGGCAACAATCCTCATGCGCATGGTAGAATGGTCAGCGTCCAGACGCCTTTTCTTTCTGGTCAATTCCCGGGTAGATAGGAATGCGTTTCTCGAGTACGCCGAGAAAGCAACTCTGGATACCCTGAGGCTCGGACCACTTAAGGCAACCGCGTCCACGGCACTGCTGACCTCGATCGCGTTGCGTCCGGGAGATGCGCCACCACCGGAGTTTATCAATTGGTGCCTCGCTGTAGCGGAAGGAAATGCATTCTTCCTTCAGGAACTGGCACGCCAGTGGATAGAGACAGGCCAACGCTATGAGGCCCCGCCCTCCGTGACGAAAGTCCTTCAGGAGCGCCTCTCTCGTCTCAGCGAAGAGGCTTTGCAAGTTCTTCAAGCTTGCGCCATTCTGGGCGAACACGCAACGCTGGATCGGGTCGAGCAAGTGCTTAAGTATCGTCCGCACCAGATTCTGTCTGCTGTCGAAGAGTTGAACAAAGGGGCCATGCTCGGTGTGAACGCGGATCGGAACGGCTCACTCGACAGTCTTCTTCAACCCCGGCACGATTTCCTCGCGTCCGCCGCAATCAGCCGATTGGCTCCCTTATCGCTGGCTTTCATCCATAGACGGTCTGCAGACGCATTGGAATCGGAGATTGTACATGAGAAAATGCCCGCCAGACTATTGTGGGCGTGCGCCAGTCACCGGCATCACGCTGGCGACCGCGACCGGGCTCTCTCTCTAAGCATGTCATGCGCGGAGCATTTGCTAGAGCTCGGCCTGACAGGAGAAGCGTCGATTGGGTTTCAAAGGTCTCTAGAATATTGCGTTAGCGACGCACAGCGGCTAAAGCTCTTGCCTCGTCTGGCCCTCAGTTTTGAGCTCGACGGGGATTGGGAAAAGAGCAAGCAGGCCCTAGTCATGTGTACTCAGCTGTTCATCAAACAGGATCCATCGAATAGCCAACACAACGAATATGAACTGCTCCTGTTGGACGTGAGACACCGAAGTGCGCTCGATTTCGCGAATCTACTGGAAGAAACACTTCCTTGTGTGGGAAGCAGTGAAGCACCGGCTCAACATCGGGTTGGCGCCGCCGTCCTTGCAATGAAATTGGCGATGGACTTTGGGCAGATGGAATGCGTTGACTGGATCTACGAGCAAGTCTCGCCGGTACTTTACGATCAAAGTGTTAGTGAGTGCGATCGACTTGAATTGCAGATCATCTATCGGACGGATCGGGGCGATGGCTTCGTTCCTCTGGAGGATCTGCAATTGTTTGCAGACGCCGCGCGCGTCAGGCACGGCGAGGTTGGCTACTCACGTGCGTTGGTCACTGCTTCGACTGCATGCCGGCATAGTGCACGGTATCACGAAGGATTGGCGTTTGTGTTAAACGCTTCGGATCACGCCAAAACGAACAGACTTCCTTCAAGGCGCGTTGAAATCACGATTTCAGCTCTCTTGCTGCATCTCGCCGCAGGTAAGATCGCTGAAGCTGGCGAAGCTCTTCGCGAACTTGAGAGATACCCGAAAGCGGCCGGGAACAGCAAAATTCGCAATGAAATCCAGATCTATATCGCGACACTCGCTCTAGCAAATGGGGATTTATCCAGGGCAGTGAGTGTGTTCGAGTCTGTCGACAGACCGTCGTCGACATTTAGCGTCACTCGAAAGGGATACTATCTTGCACTCGAGATTCGCATTCGACTGCAGCAGGGAATGACACACATAATCTGGCCGCTTGTAGCCGAGTTGGAGGAGCATCACTGCCGGATGCGAGCCTCTGGGGTCCAAGATTTCGAGTCATACGCCCTCTATCTTGGCCTGTGCGCGGTGGGGGAGAGAAGTCGAGGTCTTACGCTATTGCGGGACTACGTGAAGCATCGGAGATCCAAATGGCCCTTGCCTCCAGAAGTCCTTCAAGATTTGCATATGGCTGACGAGGAAACTCCGATCGTGAGCGTTACCGGTTACCCCGCTAGACACAATGGGTCGGAACATCAGTAAGGGGATGAGCAGGCAGTCCTTAAGCTTGGCGCGCCAAAGTCAGGACTGGCTTCACTGCAGTTGTAGGCGTTTCATGCGCTTCTAAATCTCTACGGAATATGAGACTGAAACGTGGACTCGCGACGAGCGCATCGTAAATTTTTGGGTCAAACTGTTTGCCTCTATACTTTTCGAGCTCCTTGCGCACTGATCGCTCATCTAACGCGGCACGGTATGGGCGATCTGTCGTCATGGCGTCGATTGTATCAGCGAACATAATAATCCGGGATCCGAGCGGAATTGCGGCTCCAAACAATCCGTCAGGATAACCTGATCCATCCCAGTTCTCGTGATGGTGCCGGATCAAAGGTAGGACGTCTTTGAGGGAGCTAACATTACGTGCTAGCTCCTCGCTCTTTAACGGATGCGTACGCATTATCGCGGCCTCCTCTGGGGTGAGGCGGCCTGGTTTGCTCAATATTGGACCAAAAATCTCATGAATTTTTCCGACGTCGTGAAGGAGGGCGGCGACCACGATTCGTTCAATCTCGCGTTCGCGGAGTCCGAGTGCGCGGCTGATGACACGAGCCATGTCAGCGACGCGTCGAGAATGTCCGGAGGTATAAGGATCGCGAGCTTCGATCGCCGCGACCATCAGCTCCAGCAGTTCTTGATTTGTCTTTTCAAGCTGCCAGTTGGTCTTATATAGCTGGCGCGCGCCCAATAGGGGAATCATGAAAAGCGCGGCTCCGAGCACCCCGAAGTGGACATACACGTACGCGAACACAAACACAAACGGGATGGAGAGTAGATCATAAACAAGGGTGAATCGAAGCCGCTTCAACCAAAGCCGCCAGAGGTTTTTGTTTTCTTGGAGAGCCACAATGCCGCTTATCGTCATACTGTTCGCGGCGAAGAACAGGAGGATCGCCGCAACATATGGAACGATTTTCAATGTAGAGGGCTCAAGTAGTGACACACCGCCGAGAACACGATATGTGAGCACGCTAACGCAAGCCCCGAGCAACCCTTGTGCAGTGTTGAACAACTGCTTGATCGCAGCCCGGCGGCTAATCAACTCTCCGACGAGAAGAGAGGCAGCTATTCCGGCGACACCCACCCAGTTCGGTACTAGCAGAACGCAAGTGAGAATCGGAAGGAACGCGATCGATCCTCCAGTATTCCTCGATGGCTGATAGGAGAGGGAACTCGCTCCTAGGCAGAGTAAAGAAAAACATGCGGCAGCGAGCAGGTACTCCGGTTCGATCGCAGGTTGCGCAAAATAAACGGCGCAAAAAAGAACGATCGCCGCGGTGGCTACACTCCACACGTAATGCTGGATCTTTGCGCTCATATTAGAAAAAACCCCCGCCCGGTTTAAACCCACGTTCCGTAATCAGCCTGTAAGAAGCTGAATAAGA
>JBDTIV010000045.1:0-22872 GCA_039936175.1 Gemmatimonadaceae bacterium
CTGGCGGACGGTTGTGGTAATAGCGGCCATTATCGCACCCTGTTGAAGCTCTGTAATGGGACTGTTCAGTACCGCTTAAGTTACACTCCAATGTAACTGCAGTTACATCTTTTTGCGCCAGACCCCCAAGAAGAGGCCTTCCCGGCAGTGAGGATGATACTATAGTTGCACTTAGCGGACCCGCGGCTTCGCCGTGATCAGCTCGACGACTTGACACCTTCCACTCCACGGGGATAGAACCAGAGACTCCCATTCGAGGGGAAAGCATGCCTGTCAACATGAACACCTCCGGCGTCCACCACATCGCGCTCCGAGTCAGCAACCGCGAGCGGGCCAAGAAATTCTACTGCGACACGCTCGGCTTCAAACACCTGATGGACGCCGACAACATCACGCTCTTCCTCGCCGGCGGAACTGCGTTCGGACTCCGCGGCCCCACCGACGAGATGCCCAGGAACGACAAGTTCAATCCACACCGGATCGGCGTCGACCACATCGCCCTGGCGTGCAGCGACGAGAAGGAGCTCCAGCGCGTTGCCGATGCGCTCAAGACCGCGGGAATCGAGAACACCGGCACCAAAATGGACGACACACTCGGCAAGAGATACGTCGCGTTCAAGGATCCGGATCGGATCGCGTGGGAATTCTACATGGCGTGAACGAAATGCCAGATGTAAACCCTACCCTACTTTAAAATGGAGACATTATGAGCAAGACCTTCGCGCTGCTGCCGGCAACTGCCGTGGCGCTCCTTCTAACCGCTTGCGCCGACAGAACCGTATCCAGCGTTTCCGGTCCGTCGCCAACTTCATCCGCGCTAGCGGCCGCCAGATCCGGCGATAATCTGACGCTCCATCCCGACGGCTTCGGTCCCGACTCGTACGCTGCGTGGAAAGCGCATGAGGGCCTTCCCGACCGCAGGGGGAACGCCGATCAGGCGCTCTACTTTCAAAAGATGACGGCCACGTCCACGAACGCCGCCGGGGTCGCCAAGATCACCGGACTTGAGGGCCAGCCGCTCTCGGTAATCACCGGCCTGTCGTGGGAACATCGAACGGACGGTTGGTGTGGCGCGGGCGCGCCCCGCTGGGATATCATCGTAACCGATCAGGCGGGCAATCGCGGCGTGATCTTTCTCGGATGCGCAGCCGCGGTACACACTCCAGGCAGCGCTGCCAACTGGATCAGAGATTCGTATCCAGCGGGAACGGCGATCGCCAGTCTTCCGGCGACAGGGTTTACTCCAGCGTTCAATCCGTCTGACGCTCTCACCATCAGTGAGCTTTTGATCGTCTTCGACGAAGGAACCGACATAGCGGTGAATCCGGGATATGTGTTCCTGGATAACATCACCGTCAACGATCATGTCTTCACCAGTCCGGACGATAACGGGGCCAACTGAGGCGAGCGAGACGAGGGAGACGGGATGCTTGCCGTCTCCCTACTTTCTGGCCCGCTTGAGCGCTTTAAGAATCAGGACGTCGTCCTCGTCCTTCGCGCGGCCCGCGGCTTCCTTCGAGCGGATGATGCCGTCGAGCGAAGCCGCCAGAAAATGCACGCCGAACGCCTCGAAGCGCTCGGCGTCGTCGGCGAGATCTTTGTAGCCTTTTGTGCCCGCTGGCGTGAAGGCGATGTCGAGCCTTCCAGCGTTCGTGACCAGATTCCACATCGATGCGCGGGCGAGCATCGCGGGGGAGCGATCGAACGGGAGACCTTCCGGCACGGACTCGGTATAGACTCTGGCCTCGAGATCGTCGAGGGCTGCCGCGAGCTTCTCCAGGTTCTGCTTGTCGCCGGCCGGAGTTATGTCCGCGTAGGCAGTGAGCCGCGGAAAGCCGTGCAGTCGCGCGGCGAGTGCTCCGATCAACACGAACTTCACCTTGTGGCGCGCGAGCGCGCCGAGTAGACGCTCGGGATCAAATGGGGCGATCTCAGACACGCCGCGCTCCAGTAATGAAGCGGCTCACGGCACCGACCTCGCGCAGCCGGTCCTCGGGCGTCAGCCCGAGTATCCGCGAGACGTCGTCCAGTGGCGCCGGATCGACCTCGACGCGCTTGAGATCGGCCGCGAGCCGAAAGCCCGCCGCGCGGAGCAATCGAGTCAGCGTTGACCACGACGGGCTCGTTTCGCCGAGCTCGACGCGTGCGACTACGGATTGAGCGGTGCGGGCCTTCCGCGCGAGCTGGCGCTGGGAGAGTCCGGCACGTTCCCGGGCAAGGGACAACAGCTGGGCGGGGGACGTCGTTTTGGCCATGAGGAGTGATAGCAAGCGACAGAGTACCGCCTTGTCGGCCACTCGAATACTGAAGCAGGCAGCGGCAAGCGGGGCAGCTTTCAAGCAGCAAGCTTTTCTTTATGCGGTCGGGGTACGCGGATACCGGGAAGAATGGCCCATCCTCGGGGCTACGTGGGCGGCAGCCATTCGATTAGGGGCGCATCCTGAATCGCGGCTTGCACCGCATCGGCGATGTCGCGGCGCAGCGGATCCACGCGCGTGTTCGCGCGGGTGGGATCGACGCGGTTCGTGAGCAGCACTACGAAGATGCCGCGCTCCGGATCCATCCAGATGCTCGTACCCGTAAAGCCGGTGTGACCGAAGGAGCGCGGCGAAAAAAAGTGGCCCGCGCTCGAACTGCCTGACGGCGTGTCCCAACCCAGAGCTCGGCTCGAGTTCCGCATCTGACGCGCAGTCCAGCGCGCGACGGTCGCCGGCAGAATGAGGTTCGCGCTACCATAGTGTCCGCCGTTCAGGAGCATCTGGGAGAAGATCGCGACGTCGCGCGCGGACGAGAAAAGTCCCGCGTGTCCGGCGACGCCGCCCAGGGCGCACGCGTTCTCGTCGTGGACGATGCCGTGCACGTGGGTGTGGCGATAAACGGTGTCCACTTCCGTTGCGGCAATGCGGGCGAGCAGCGGATTGTCGGCGCGAAATCCGGCGGTGCACGCGCTATCGGTCGGAATCGCGCCCGGCGCGAGTGGGTTGAATCCGGTGTCGCGCATGCCCAGCGGTTGCCAGACGCGCGTTCTCGCGAAATCGTCGAGCGGCATGCCGGTGATGCGCTCGACGATCAGGCCGGCCAGCACGAAGTCCCAGTCGCTGTAGATCACGCTGTCGCCGGGCGCGTACGCGAGCGGACGCGCATTGATCTGCTCCAGATACTTCGCGCGGCCAACGTTGTCACGCCAGAGCGGCGCGAACGCCTCGAACCCGGCGTTGTGGGTGAGGATCATGCGCACCGTGATCTTCGACTTGGCGGTGTCGGTGATCTCCGGGAGATAGGTACGAATCGGCGCGTCGAGATTCAGCCGGCCCTCGTCCTCGAGAATCATCGCGGACGTGGTCGTTGCCACGACCTTGGTGAGCGACGCCATGTCGAACATCGTCGAATCGGTGACGGCGGGCGCGTCGGTCGGGACGTCGATCCGACCGTAGCCGCGCAGATGGACGAGCCTTCCCCAGCGGCCGACCGCGAGCGCGACGCCTGGCGCCGCGCCATTTGCGATGCCCGCATTGACGATCGAATCGAGGCGGGCGCTCAGATCGGGGGACATTCCGACGCTCGCGGGACTCGCGGGCGTGAGCGTGGTCAGCGTCGCCGGCCGGAGCGATGGGGACGGTGTCGTTGCGCAGGCGGCCAGCAGCCAGCACAGAGCGATTCGGATATCGAGTTTTTGCATTGGTGATAAGATATCGTCGCTCGACTCAGG
This sequence comes from Gemmatimonadaceae bacterium, assembly GCA_039936175.1. GTDB lineage: Bacteria > Gemmatimonadota > Gemmatimonadetes > Gemmatimonadales > Gemmatimonadaceae > UBA4720. The sequence continues at coordinate 3,710 of JBDTIV010000045.1, forward strand.
GTGGTCGGACTAGTGTTGAATGGTTTCGTTTCGCCAGTCGGGCCCTCGAATACTGAAGCAGGCAGTCGTAAGCGGGGCAGCCTGTAAGCCGCAAGCTTTTCTTTAGGCGGTCTGAGTCTGCTTTCGGATTGGTGTGTGGAGAATGAACTGCAACAAATCGCGACCCTCCTCGAAGACTCGGATTTGCCTGCTTCAGTTTTGTGCAAGCCAGGACACCACTTGCACCCTGAGTGGCATCGTCCACATCGTTGACCCATGATCTCACCCACCCTCCGACCCGCAATCGTTGGCGCGACGGTAATCGCCAGCGTCCTCGCCGCCGCGAATTTCGCCGAGTCCCCGCGCGTAACCATTGACACCGGAACCCTAGAAGGCGTTGTGGATTCCGCCAGTGGGGTGAACGTATTTCGCGGCATTCCGTACGCCGCGCCGCCCGTCGGCCCGCTCCGTTGGCAACCTCCGCAACCCGCCCCCCGTTGGACCGGAGTTCGCCCGGCCGGTGCGCTCGGCCACAACTGCATGCAGCACCAGCCGTACAGCGACATCGATCCGTTTACCGCCGGTGTGTCCGAGGACTGTCTCTATCTCAACGTCTGGACGAAGTCGCTTGGCGCGCGCTCGGCGCCGCGGCCGGTGCTGGTGTGGATTCACGGCGGCGGATTCTGGGCGGGGTTCGGCGGCGAGGAGCGTCACAACGGTGGCCCGCTCGCGAAAAAGGGCGCGGTGGTCGTCACGCTCAACTACCGGCTCGGGCCTCTGGGGTTTCTGGCGCATCCGGCGCTCGCGGCTGAGTCGCCCCATCACGCGGCCGGCAACTATGGACTCCTCGACCAGATCGCCGCGCTGCAGTGGGTGAAGCGCAACATCGCTCGCTTCGGCGGGGATCCCTCGCGCGTGACGATCTTCGGAGAATCCGCGGGCGGAATGAGCGTCGGCTCGCTCGTCGCGTCGCCGTTGGCGAAGGGACTCTTTCAGGGCGCGATCCTCGAGAGCGGCACCGGCGTAGGAACCGGGGTTGCGTCACGCGATACCGCGCAAGCCATTGCGATGCGGTTTGCTGATTCGCTGGGCGTGCACGGCACCAGTGCCGACGCGGCGCAGCGGCTGCGCTCTATCGATGCGAACAAGTTGATCGCGGCGTCACTGCAGTTGGGACAACCAGGCTCCCCTGTGTTCTATCCCGACGTAGATGGATGGGTGCTGCCACATCCCGTCGACTCGGCGCTCTTGCGCGGGACGGCGAACATCGTCCCCATCATCGTCGGCACCAATCGCGACGAAGGCGATGCGTGGGCGGGCGCACCGTCGCGCGCGTTCGCCCGACTCGCGTTGGCGCACGGCGCGCCGATCTACATGTACATGTTCTCCCGCGTCGGTGAAGACAGCGTGAACCGCCAGCGCGGAGCTTATCACAGCGCCGAGATCACCTTTGTTTTCGGCCGGCCACATCCGATCGAGGCGAGCGCGGGGACGACGCCGTACGATGCGACGGTGGCGGATGCGATGAGCGATTATTGGGTCGCCTTCGCGACGAGTGGGGATCCGAACGGGCGACCGACTATGACGAAGTGGCCGCGGTGGCCGCGTTACAACTCGACGACCGATGCAATCCTCGAAATCGGGCCCGAGATCGCGGCGCGGACGCTTGTTAAGCGCGCGGTCTATGATTCACTGGATGTAGTTGCGAGGGCGCGCGGTTCGATACGACCGCGATAATCCGCTGGGCCCTCTAATACATGCCTCTTTTGCTCCCGACCGATCCTGACCAGGCAGCATCAGTACGGAAGTTGCCCTTAGCTCCGGGATGGAAAGTCAGGTATCGTTCAAAGAGATGACCACTCCCGGGCTGGAATCAACCTCTCTTGACCTTTTCGTCGGCAACGGCGAGATGGCAGCGCGGGCGCGCGCTATCGACTGGTCGAAGACCTCGCTCGGTGCCGTCGAAAGCTGGCCGGCTTCGCTCCGCACCGCGGTTCAGATGACGCTTGAATCGCCGTTCCCGATAAGTCTCTGGTGCGGCCCAGAACTCCTCCTCATCTACAACGACGGCTACCGCGCAGTACTCGGAGCCAAGCACCCCGCGGCGTTGGGCCGTCCCGGACGCGAGGTGTGGGCCGAAATCTGGCCGGACATCTCCAAAATGTTCGACGCGATTCGAGCTGGCGGCCCCGCGGCGTATGCCGAAGATGCGCAGTTCTCGATGGAGCGTGCCGGTGGCGTGCCAACCGACGCGTGGTTCACGTTCAGCGTGAGTCCCATACGCGAGGAAAGTGGGCAGATCGTCGCGTTTCTCAACATCGCATCCGAAACAACCGAGCGCGTGCTTACCGACCGCGAGCTGACGGAGTCGCGGGCGGCGGCCGAGCTCGTCGAGCGCAGGCTGCGCGAGGTGTTCGTGCAGGCACCGGCCTTCCTGGCTGTCTTGCGCGGCGAAAACCACGTGTTCGAGTTCGTGAACGACGCTTACCTCACCCTTGTTGGTCGTCAGGACATCGTGGGCAAACCACTGGCCGATGCACTGCCCGAGGTACGCAATCAGGGGTTCATCCGCATCCTGGATGGCGTGCTCGAGACGGGCGAGCCATTCATCGGCCGCGAGATTCCCGTAATGCTTGCACGCATCGAGGGGGAGCCACCGGAGCAGGTCTACGTGGATTTCGTTTACCAGCCACTCACCGACTCGACGGGCAAGCGTGTCGGGATAGTGGCGCATGGATCGGATGTGACGACCGGCGTTTTGGCGAGGTATGAAATGGAGCGACTGCTGCGCGAGAGCGAAGCGGTGCGCTCTGAAGTGCAGCAGAGCGCCGCGCGGTATCGTTTTCTTGCCAATGCGATTCCCGTCCAGGTCTGGACGGCGAACGCCGACGGGACACTCGATTACGTCAGCGACCGCGCCGCGAAGTACTTCGGGAAGACCGCCGAGGAGGTCATCGGGGATCAGTGGCTCTCGGTGCTGCATCCGGACGACCTCGAGCGCACTCTGTTCCGTTGGCGCAATTCACTCGAGACCGGCAAGGATTACGAGGTCGAATTCCGCCTCTGGAACGTCGAGCACCAGAGCTACCGGTGGCACCTCGGCCGAGCGACCGCACAGCGTGATGAGAATGGAAACGTCATCAGTTGGTTCGGAACCAATACCGAAATCGAGGATCGCAAACAGGCCGAGTCGGAGCTGAGGAGACTGACCGCGGAGGCGACGGAGGCAAACACCGCGAAGAGTGCATTCCTTGCCGCGATGAGCCACGAGCTGCGCACGCCGCTTAACGCGATTGGCGGATATGCTCAGCTCATCGAGATGGGACTGCGCGGACCTGTCACCGAAGAGCAGCGCATCGACCTCGTGAAGATTCAGCGCAGCAAGAACCACCTCGATACCCTCGTCGGCGACGTGCTCAATTTTGCGAAGCTCGGCTCCGGCAAGATCGAATACCGGGTGAAGGACGTGGATGTCGACAGGATGTTCCAGTCGGTGATCGACATGGTGACGCCGCAACTCGGAGAGAAGCATCTGCACCTGATTCCGCCCGGCGCACCGTCGCGGCTCTGCGTTAAAGCCGACGAAGACAAGCTGCGGCAGATTCTTCTCAATCTTCTGGCGAACGCGCTCAAATTCACCCCGACGGATGGGACGATCTCACTCACCGCGAGCCCAACCGGGCAGGATGTCGCAATTGGGGTGAGCGATACCGGAATTGGAATCCCCACGGAAAAGCTCGAAAGCATCTTCGAGCCCTTCGTTCAGGCGAAGAGCGCGATCAAGGCAAGCGATCAGGGCGTCGGGCTTGGCCTGGCCATCAGCCGGCAATTGGCGAGGGCGATGGGCGGAGATCTCAAGGTTGAGAGCACGATCGGGGTAGGATCGACATTCACGCTGACGCTTCCGCGGGCACTCAAATGAGAGCGCGCACACCGGTGTCGATGTTGTGTGCTACACTCTTCGCTTGTACCACCGTTACATCTACGCCCATCACGCAGGTTGCCGGAACGTGGGGCGGCGACAACGTCGGTCTGATCGTCAACGATACTGACGTCCACGTGCATATCGGGTGCACACTCGGCGATGCCGTTGGTCCGATCCGTCCCGACGCCGACGGCCGCTTCGCGGCCACCGGGACATACAACGTCGACGCGTATCCGGTCGATCGAGGGATCACGCACCCTGCTACGTTCACGGGTCAGATCGTCGGTGAGACTATGACGCTCACCGTCTCGCTCAACGATACCGCGCGGGTACTCGGGCCGGTGACGCTGGTGTACGGCAAGGAGCCGAAGATGGGACCGTGCCCCATTTGCAGAGTGCCCAAGAAGCGATAAAACCGCTGTTATCGTACCTTATCCTATGACCTCGCCACGCGCCGAATGCCACTGCTGCGTTGTCGGCGGCGGTCCCGCCGGAATGATGCTTGGCTTTCTGCTAGCGCGCGCCGGCATTCGCGTCACCGTGCTGGAAAAGCACGCGGACTTCTTTCGCGACTTCCGCGGCGACACCATCCATCCTTCGACACTCGAGATTCTCGACGAGCTCGGGCTGCTCGACGAATTCCTCCAGCTGCCGCACCAGGAAGCTCGCATTCTCACGGGGCAGATCGGCGAAACGACCATCCGTCTCGCCGACTTCGGTCACCTGCCCGTTCGCTGCAAGTTTATCGCGTTCATGCCGCAGTGGGACTTTCTTAATTTCCTGGTGCGGCACGCCAAAGAGTACCCGTCGTTCAAGCTGGAGATGGAGACCGTGGCGAAGGGGTTGCTCTTCGACAACGATCGTGTGACGGGCGTGCGCGTCGACAGCCCTACCGGCGCGCGCGAGATCCGCGCCGACCTCGTCGTCGGCGCGGACGGCCGGGATTCGATAATCCGCGAGGCAGCGAGACTCGAGTCGATCGATTTCGGCGCGCCGATGGACGCGCTCTGGATGCGACTCAGTCGGCGCCCCGACGATCGGGATCAATTCCTCGGACGCATAGACTACGGCAAGATCTTCGTCATGATCGATCGCGGCGATTACTGGCAGTGCGCTCTGGTGATCCGCAAAGGCGCGTTCGAATCGATTCAGAAAATGGGGCTCGATTTATTTCGAGCGAGCCTCGTAGAGCTCGCGCCCTTTCTTGCTGATCGCGTCGATGAATTGAAAGACTGGTCGCAGATCAAGCTGCTGACGGTGCAGGTCGATCGCCTGCGCAAATGGTACCGGCAGGGCCTGCTCTGCATCGGAGATGCGGCGCACGCGATGTCGCCGATCGGCGGAATCGGGATCAATCTCGCGATCCAGGACGCCGTGGCCGCGGCGAACATACTCGCGCCCGAGCTGCGCAAAGGCATCGTCCCGACGGAAAGCACGCTGAGCAAAGTTCAGGCGCGTCGTGAGCTTCCGACGCGCATCACGCAGGGGGCACAGCTCTTCATTCAGAACCGGATCGTCACGCGAGTGCTCGGCGCTCAAGGTCGGATGCGCGTGCCGTTCGCGCTGCGGGTCTTTGCATCCTTTCCGCTGCTGAGAAGAATTCCTGCCAGGCTCGTTGGGCTTGGGTTTCGGCGGGAACACGTGAGCACGCTTCGTTAAGACCCCATAAACCGTGCGTAGTCCCTCTTCACCTGGGCCTGGTACGATTGCCCATAGGCAATCAGCGATCGCTCGGTCGATCTCCACTCCCGGCCGCCAGCGAAAGAAATGAGATCGTCGATCGTCGCCGAGCCCTGGCGTCCGCTGCTTCTGAGCTGCGCCCACGCGGTGAGCCGGCCCATCGTCTGGACGACGGAATGAAGCCGGCCAACGTCGCCTCTGGCGTCCTTGAGCGTCAGACGATCCTTGGTCGGCTGAAGCTCCCTCAGCACGAAACCGTCTCGCGCGATCTTCACGACGTCGAGCATGGCCGGCGCGATTGCCTGCATGCGGTGTTGGATCGCGACAACGCGATCGGCTTCACTCTTCCATCGCGGTTGCCGCGTTTTCTCGAATCGCGCCAGACTCGAGCTCGGTGCCTGCTTGGCATCGAGGATCACCTGACCGTCGCTCTTTCCGTCGCCTCGCGCCAGCACCACGTAGCGCGCGAGGCCCAGGCTCCCGACCCCGGCAACGCGTCGAGCGACGTCGATTATCTCGAAGAATTTGGGATCCGGCTGTGATTTCGCAAATCTGCCGAGCCAAAGCGAAACCTCACGGCGCTGGGCGTCCGTAGCGGGCAACGTGTGCTTGTCGTCGATCACGAGACTTCGCTTTCCCTTTCGCATCTCAGTCCGCGAGTCGATAAGCATCGCGCGCTTGCGTCGTTTCAAGCGGTGGAGGAGCGTGCGTACCATTCCGGTGGCAGTTGCGCGCTCGATACCGCTGGGCTTGCCGTCGGCGAGCGCGTCGCGATACGCACCGAGGAAGGAGGTCGCGAGCGCGTTGGCATCGGCGCGTTTGAAGTCGAGAGACGGCGCCGCGACGTAGATGCTGGCAATGAAGCGGGAGACTTCCCAGCAGGCCGGAGCGAGGGCCGCCTCATCGAAGTCGTTGAGGTCGAAGTAGGAGAGGCCGTTATTGCCCTGAAAGCTGCCGAAGTTTTCGAGGTGGAGATCGCCGCACGCCCATACGAGCGGGCTCGGGGTCAGAGATGCCTTTCGCTTCGCGAGATCTTCCCAGAACAGATGCGCGGTGCCCCGAAAAAAAGAGAACTGCGATTTGCACATCTCGCGATACTTGAGCGCAAGTCGTTCGGGCTCGCGGCCCGCGTTGAAGCGATGGATCCGCGCGTTTGCGTCGCGGGAGAGAAGTTCACCAGCCAAAGAACGCGATCCCAGAATTCAGAAGCATAGAATTTAGATCTCGGACAACTGCGCCGGGACCGTCCGCTGTGGCGTTATCAAAACGCAATTGGTGCCATTCGGCGCGCGCGTAGAAAGGTCGGAAGCGCCGTTGTCTCAGATCTGAGATCCGTGCGTCTAAGTTCTCGGATCGCGTTCTTTGCAGTTGCAGTTCACGGCGCCCGACTGGCCGGGCACGCTCTAAAGAACGCGTCGATATCCCCCGCGTCGAACCCGAGTATCGACTGCACCCTGACCCTCGATGCCCCCCACGCTTTTACCTGCGCGGTCCACGCCTGCTCGCGCATACTCAGTGAATCGGGTCTCACCACCGCGTCGGGCGTGACCATCGAGAACACCACCACGCAGATTCCGCGCAGATCCGGCGTCGCTCCAACTTGACCGGGCTGCAGCGCCTCCTCGAGATCGGTCGCCAACACAATTCCGCGCACGATCGGCCGGTCGCCGTGCAGCGTCAGCGCGGCGAAGTGGAGCGCGCCCCTGATGTCCGTGGCCCTCTCCGGCGGGTGAACGCTCAGCGAATCGGCGCATGCTTTCACCCGCGCGCCCGGGATCGTCGTGTCGCGGCGCGCGAAGATCGTCTCCGGCTCGAGACGGATGTCGCAGATCGGCTCCTGCATCAGGCTCGCCGCGCCGATCGTTCCCACGCGGTGCCGCTGCGGCAGAAGATTTTCGTCCTGCTTGAGCGCGACGATCGTCGGGAAAAGAGTGCGCGCGGCGCGCGCGAACGGATCGTCGGGCGTTCCGGGATGCGTCGACGTCGAGACGTCGAACAGATACACGAACTCCGCTTTGACGGGATCGGTGCGGTCGTCGACTCTGCCTGCGGCCGGATCTACCGGCGACGGCGGTTGAACGGCTGGTGCCGCCGACTCTACGGGACTCGTCGTTGATGCGGCGGATCTCGTTGGAGGGGACGACGAATTCGCAATCCACAGCGCGCCCGCCACGACCACGCCCGCAATAACCAGCATCGTAACTCTCGTAGAATCCGTCATGTTGCTCCTATTCGACGCCAGGGTGACCGAAGAACATCGCCCGGGACGGCGATCAAACGCAGCGCAAATTCCAACACTATAAAGAGGCCGCTGACGACGAACGCCAGCCCTTCCAGAAGGAGCGCAAAAAGCGCAATCACGGCGATCCAGAGGAGGAGCACCGCGTCACTAAGTGAGACGAGCGCGCTGTCCAGAAAGCCACCGAGTCCCACCAGCACAGCACCCTGCGTTAGCCCCAGGAGGACGTTAAGCAGCAATCCCTGGCCCAGAACCCCTACTTCGAACGTCAGTGTACCCAGTAATACGCACACTCCCACCGCCGCCGCTGCAACCAACATCCCGTACACCCGCTTCGCCCTCGGCTCGACCAGCGCCTGCTCGACCGTGGACGCGTACCGCAGGCGCGAGAGCGCGTTGCGCGCGGCAAATCCCAGCGCGATCGCGCCAGCCGGGACGAAGATCCCCGTCGCCTGCGCCATGGGGAGCGGCAGTGGACTGCTCTCGGTAGTGAGCCACCTCACGATCTCCGACGACGTCAGCCAGGTGACGATGCCCAGCACCGCGAGCAGCGTCAGGTTGATGAGGATGTCCGCGGCGATGTGATCGCGGTCGCGAACCGGCGGGGGCTCGGGCGGTTGGAGTCCCGCAACCTCGAATACCGCCGACGCCGACGGATCGGTCGAGGCCAGAACTTTTACCGTCCCGCCGTACAACGCGACCGGCGCGCCAGGAAATGGCTGCAGCAACTGGAGATCGTTCTGAAACGACTCCGCGACCTGTTTCGGAAGTCCGCCGGCGAGCTCGGTGATCGCCTGCAACGCCTGTCGCACGCGCTGCACGTTGCGAACGATCGACTCGTCGCGCTTTTCCATCGCGCGCAGTACGCTGCGCTCGACCGAAGCGCGCTTGCGCCGCGCGAAAGTCTCCGCGAGCTCGTGGCCCAGCGCGGAAAGAAGAATCGTGAGCGCGAGCCCGAACGTCGCGAAAAAGTAGCGCATGAGCGGGTACATCACGCTCGTGGTCGGGATCTGGAGCTGCGTTGGAATCGAGAGACGGTCCGACAGCACGGCATATGCGACCAACTCGACGAGCGCGAAAAACACCAGCGCGCCCCACGCACCGGCGTAGTAAAAACGGTGCGGCGCGGAGCGGTGCGGAAGCTTCAGGTCGCCGGCGTCGTCGTGCGTGTCGGGGCCGAACCAGTAGATGAGAACACCAGTCGACAGCTCCATGAGAAAAAGCAGCGCCGCGATGACGTGGCCGATCTGGAGACTCGGGAAGAGCGTGGGGATCGGCGAGCGCGTGCCGAGGAATTCGCGGAAGAAGACGTTGAGCAGCGCGGCGTTGGTGAGACCGACCGCAACCGAGATCAGCGCCAGGAAAATGAGCTTCATGATGCCGCCCGAGACGAGGATGCGGGTCATCCTTTCTCTATCTACGTCCGTCATCGCCTCCGGTGTCACCGCTCGGCTCAACAGTCGAACGTGGCTCTCCAGGCTCTGGTCGAGCTGGCGGAGCGAGGCGACCTGCTCGGCGCCCAGTGTTCGGGCGGCGATGTTGATGCGATTGAGTCCGGCGAGCACGGGCTCGCGGGGGTCGTGCTGTCGCCGCAGCCAGAAGTTGTCCCAGAGCGGTGCGACGATTTCGCGCGCCCACGCCGCGACCTGGCGGCGCATGGCCGAGAGGGTGTCGCGCGCGTCGCGGAGGATGCCGATGAGGGGCGGGACCAGAAAGGACACGACGAGCGCTCCGACGATGATCGCGAGCGCCCATAGAGTCCATTGGAGGACGGGCAGGTTCTGCAACTGCGTCAAGTTTGTCTCGTTGGCTCGGCTGTGAGGTTCAAAGTTAGCCTGAGCGTTGGGCTTAGAGGAACTTGGCTAAGGGCTTTTCGCCTATTATGGGCCGCGCCGTGTAGCTGGCATCCACAATAGAGAATGGCTTGGAGCCATGAGGCTGCCACGCTTAGGGCTGCCTGCTTCGGTGTTGGAGGGTGCCAGTTGCGGGGCGAGACAGCGAATAGGAGCAAGGCAGACGGCTTAGTGTGAAAGCGACGACCCCAAGTCGTCTTACTAATAGCTGCAAGCCGTCCAAAGTCAGCCAACGTCGGGGTCTCTATCTTGGTCACTTTTTCAGCCAACGCGTTCCGTTTTTCGGTAGCCGTCTCGTTGGCGCTCACCTCGCCTGCGGCCGCGCAGGGATACTCGGCTGCCGGGTCCAATCCATTGCTCGACACCATCGGCGAATCACCGATTTATCCCATCGGCGATGCGATTCCGGTCTATCGGGCGGTGCTCGACCTCCTCTATAAAAACGGCGGCGAGCGACCCACGACGATTATGATGCACGACAGTGTGGAAGGCCGCTCCGAAGGCCCCTGCGCCCTCGAGCTGTGCGGCCATGCGTGGCCGCATAAGTCCAAGATCGATACTGCTACGATTCTCGCTTTCACAGGCCTCAGCCGCAAACGCCCCGCCATTCGAGACTTCGGCTATTCGATCCCGATCGTGTTTCTGTCGAACGACGACGTTCAGCGCATGCGCGCCGACGGCGGTGAGTACGTCAAAGCGCACCCCCCGTCAGGATTTGGAATCGAACCGTACTGGGTGGAGTTCGACAGAGAGCATCCCGGCGCGTGGGGTGAGACTATGCTGACAAAGGTTGGATTCAACCCTGGCCACACGCAGGCGCTCGTGCAAGTTCGTCATCAATGCGGGGGCCAGTGCTACAGCAACGAGATTCTCTTTCTCGAGCAGACGAACAGGCGATGGAGCGTCGTCGAGAGGATTCCCAATGGTGCCGGGCAAGATCAATCGACGGGCAGTCTCCGATACATCGGACCGGCCGGTGGGATTCCGGAAGAGTCCGAGCTCGTTGCCCACAACGACTCTGGCAATATCTCCGAGGCGACCGATCGCGCGGAGGTCTACCGGCTGGTTATCGACAGCCTTTATTCATTCTACGGCGAGAAGCCCAGAACCATCGTGCTCACCGATCGATTTCAGGTCGCGTCTCGCGCTCTTCCCGCCCACAAAAACCTGGTAGACACTATCGTCGTTCAGAAATACGCCTATCTGGGTATGCTCCGGTCTCCGCTGGATGTCGCGCTCGAATCCCGGATACCGATCGTACGACTGTCGCGGGATTCACTGCCCGAACTTGAAAAGCGCGGGGAAGCGCTCGACCCCAACCATTACGTGGGACGACCTTTCTGGCTCGCGTTTCTGGAGCGGTACCCTGGCGCATGGGGCATGCTTGGTCTGAGCAGGATCGCTTTCAACGCTCAGCGCACCGAGGCGCTGGTTTATGCCGATCACACTTGCGGGTCGAGCTGCGAGAACGGTGACACGTGGTTTCTTCAGCGCACGGGCGGCCGGTGGCGAATCGCCGAGCGGATGCCACGAATAAGAAACACGGAGCTGGATCTGGAAGGCCTCCGCTACCTCGGTCTCGATGCGGATAGGAACGCATATCGTCCACGCCGAGTGCGGGGAACCGTGACGGATGCGGTAACGCACCGTCGCTTGCCATTTCTCAAGATGAGGGTCCGCCGAAATTTCGTGTACGCCCCGGTCATCAGGACCGAATCGATCGTCCGAACCGACTCGAGGGGTCGTTTCTCACTGACAGATCTGCCATTGGCCGGGGGAGTCGAGATGATGGTCGGCTGTCCCGATCAATCGCACCACGATTCGCTGAATGTTGCATCGATATTGGTGGTGCCTGGTCTCGATACCGCGGTGAACGTGCCGATCGATTTCAGGAAATGCATACGGGAGTCGCCTGTCGTGCCGCGCAATATTCTGTCCGGCGCCCAGGCGTTCATCGGTCCGACCGAAGCGCGGTTTGTCTTCCCCCGCCAGTCGTTGAGCTTGTACGTATGGGATGTGCCTTCGAAAGGGCCGCGTCCGCGAGGCGAGGGCTATATGTGGGATGTGACGTGGGAGATTCCCGACAGCAGCGACGGGAAGTATCCGATCACGCTCTGGCTCTTGAAGCCCTGGGGATCCGGCGGGCTACGGATCGGTTCACTCAAGGATCTGATAACAGGACTGAAGCTAGAACCGATGATCAACTGCGTTACTTGCGATGGCGCAGTATTCGAGGATCCGGGAACCGATCACAACAACGTGTTCGCAACGGTGGAGGACGGCAGTCTGGTTTTCGTTGTTCGTGGCGCCGAGGCGGTGCGACGAATTTTTCCGACGATACCAGCTACGGTCAGGTTCCATGCAACGATCAGAGACAGTCCGGAAAACGACTACGGCCCTTCTGCGACGCACCAAGGGCAGGCCGTGATCGTCAATTGTCGGAACTCCAACGTATCGAGGGCGGCCCGGCAACGCTGCGATGCTCGAAAGTAGTTGCTGGCCGGGATTTCCGAGTTGCCTTTCCCTCTCTAATGGTGCCGGCTACGCGTCGAAACAGATACCAGGCGAAAGGCCGGCAGCTTTTTGTAAAAAAAGCCGGCTCCAGATCGTCCTACTTATAGCCGATTTCGCCCACAATCCGCGAGGATAATCTCTTGGGTCTCGCCTACATAAAAGGATTCGCCCTTTTAGTCGTTGTCTCGGCAACGGTTGCCTCGTATGCCCACGCACAGGCGAGTGCAGCTGCATCGCCAGCGTGGATGGATACCAGCGCGGAATCCCCGATCTATCCCGTCGGCGATGCGATCCCGGTGTACCGCGCCGTCCTCGACCTACTGTACCTCGACGGAAATCAGCGACCGCCCATCATCGTCATGCACGACAGCGTCGTAGGTCGCATGGGTTCGACCGGCCCCTGCCCCTTCACGAAGTGCGTCGAAAGCTCGTGGTACCACAAATCGAAGATGGACACTGCGACTGTCATGTCGTTCGCGAGGCTCAACCGGAGACAACCCCTGATCCGCGAGTTCGGCTATCCGATTCCGATTGTCTTCATATCGTTCGATGACGTTCAGCGCATGGAAGCGGATGGACAGGAATTCATGGCCGCGCATCCACAGCCGAAGTACGCGAATCAGTATCGCGGCTTCTGGATCGAGTTTCACCACAAGTATCCGCGTGCATGGGGAGTTACCTATATCACGAAGGTTGGCTTCAACCCGCGACACACCGAGGCGCTTGTGCAGTTGCGCCAATGGTGCGGCGACGAATGTCGCAGCGACGAGATTCTCTTTCTTCAGCAAACCGCTGGTCGGTGGAGGGTCGTGGAACGCATTCCCAGCGAATCCCAAACAGGGCAGCCCTTTGGCGACGTTCGATACGTGGGGCCGACGGGGTCCAATCCGAAGGAATCGGAGATCATTCCAGCCGGCCGACCGCTGGCGCTCACGGATGCGAGCGCCCGCGCCGCGGTGTATCGATCCGTCCTCGACAGTCTGTATTCATTCCAGGGCGAGCATCCGAAGAGAATCGTGCTCAGCGATGGATTCCGGCTCACCTATACACTTCAGGCGCACACGAGCCCAATTGACACTGAACTCGTCAAGAGCTTCGGGATGCTGGGGCCCAGCCGAGCACCGCTCGACACAAGGCCGAAGTACCGGATCCCAATCGCAGTTCTTCCCGCTGATTCAGTGTCGGCCTTTACCGTGAATGGGGTGACTCTCGATCCGCGCGCGCGGCCTAATGCATCCTCCTGGCGTTCCTTTACCAAACGGTATCCCTTCGCGTGGGGCATCCTCACGCTTGGCCGCGTCGCATTCAATCCGGCGCGCACACAGGCATTGGTCAACACAACTCACGTCTGCGGCGAGAGCTGTTTAAACCTCGATACCTGGTTTCTCGAACGAACTGGTAACGCATGGCGGATCGTCGAAAGGATTCCGGGCCAAACCGACCCTACCAGGCAACTGGATGCGCTGCGCTACCTCGGCGTCGACGCGAAGCCGAACGCGTACAGCCCGCGCCGCGTGCAGGGCGTTCTGACCGACGAGCAGACCACACTTCCGCTGGCCTTTTACCCCATGCGCATAACCCGCATGCTCCCCAGCGGCGGACACACCGTTGCTCCTTCCATCAGCACGGACTCCTCAGGGCACTACTCGTTCACCAATCTGCCGCTGATGAACTGGTTTTCTCTGCTGGTCGGCTGCCCGAAGGCGCCGCAGCATCCCGTGTTCAGCGCGCCGTTTGCCGTGTCGGAGGGACTCGATTCGACGATGGATTTCGCAGTCAATTTCGTAGAGTGCGACTTCCCATCGCCGTACGATGGTCTGATGACGTTGTCGGGCGCCCAAGCTTTCATTTGGCCCGACTCGGCGCAATTCGTCTTTCCCAGACAGGCAACCGACTCGTACTCGTGGGACCTTCCCACTCCCGGAATGAAGGCCGGTGTCGCGGAGTTTGCATGGGATATCCGCTGGGAGATCCCTGATGCCGGATACGGAGTCGCTCCGTCCATGATCTCGCTCATCAAGAGATGGAACACTGGCGGCTCGCAAAAGGGATCGCTCGCGGAGCTGATTGCGGCGCAAAGGCTTCAGGCCATGATCGACTGCCTGTCTTGCGAACACGACTCTGTGGCGGATGTCAGGACTGATCAGGCCAGTCTCGGTGCAAGCGTAGAGAACGGTCAGCTGACTTTCGTCGTGCGGGGCGCGGAGACCGTCCGACACCTCTTCCCGACGACGCCACGGACGGTGACTTTCATGGAAATCGTCAGGCAGGATCCCGGAGGCAGGGATCCACGGCCCGTTCGCGCATGGCAAATGATCACCGTGAATTGCCGGAGCGCCGACAGATTACCCGATGGCCAGCACCGTTGCGACGCGCGACAGTAGCGCGCTGCGTCCGGTCACTCCGCTGGCGCGGACAGCTCCGACTTGAGAACTATCGAGTACGGCCCCTGGGCTCCTCGATGAACGTGGATGTACTTTGTGCCGGGCTCGAACCCAGCCCTGCGCACGCGAAATATTGCGTGCGGAAATCTCACGCCGGTGAATGAGACGTAGCCACCTGAAGACGTCGTCGCACGTTGGAGCACGACGTCGGGTGCGTCTCCATTGCTGAGCGTCACCTCGGCGTCTGGCACCGCGCGATCGCTGGATCCCTTCACAATCGCAGCTATTGTCTGAGGTTGATTCCCCGGGGTCGAAGGAACCGCGTAGGGGCCAAGCATCGCCGAATCCACTATCAGGGCGGTGGAACGCGGATCGAGATGCACGACGCGAAACCGGTCATCGTATGTCGCATACGAAATGATCGATCTCCCGTCGGCGGAGAACCACGCGCGCGCTACACCAGCAGGAAACTTGTGGAAGCTCCTGATTGGCGCGCCGGTTCGCGTATCCCAGAGATAGAGCCCGCGCTCGTCGCCGGGAATTGCGAGCATCTGACCGTCCGGACTAAACGAGATCGCATCCTTGTTGGAGGAGTTGGGCGTCAGAAACGCCGGTCTCGTTAGTCCGTCACCAACAGACCATAGATAGATCGTGTCGCTCCGGCCGTTGATTGCCACTCTGACCCTATCTCGCGCCAGAGCAACGTTTTGGGAGACGGCCGCGCCGGTCTTTGCGCTCCATGCTGGCGCGCCAGTCGGGCTGGGGTAGACCGTTATTTGCCCGCTGTCTCCGGCCACGAGCATTCGTGTGTCGTCCAGAAAGAATGCTCTGTGGTAGAATCCCAACCCTCGATGCAACTCACCGACTGGTTCACCCGTCTCGAGCGACCAGACGATCGTAGAATACATGTTGGTGCTCGCGAGAAGGCTCCCGCTATTATTGAAGTCGACCTGGTCTATAGTCACCGGCGTATTGTGCGCCTTCTGGTAGGCCACCGAAGCGCTATCGCTTCGACTGAGCGTATAGATCTCCTTCCTGTCCGAGATCCTCCAGATGCGCACCTTTCCATCGATCCCTCCGACTGCGAGGAGCTTCCGGTCTGGGGAGAACGCCATGGGCACGTCGCTCCTCGAAGAAAGATTCTGTTTGCCCAAGTCCGCAAATGCTCTCAGTCGTTGTCCGCGGTCTGTTGCCCAAACCTCGATGTGACCATTCCGATCCAGCACAGCCACAAGTGATCTGTCGTCGCTGAACGTCACTCCGACGAAGTTCCCCTTCTGCGGCAGCCCGCTCCAGGGCTCAGGAAAATCTTCGTAGCTCTGGCACGGCTGCATGCTCTCTTTCACATCGAGCACAGTGTCGACTGTGAATTGCCGGCTCTGAAATCCGAGGTTGTAGCGGCCGGGTGGGCCGAGGGTTCCGCGAACGCGAATGAAATGGGACAGAGCGGGAAAGCCGCGGACCGCACTTTCACCCTTCAGAAATGGCGCTTCACGCGAGCGCGGGAAGTCGAGCGACCAGCCGTCGCCTACGCCCTTGACTCCACATGGCACGAACCAGTCCTCCCGAGTGGTGCTCGTGTACCAGCCGGACAATTCCTGGATCGGGGTAGGCACGGGTTTTGGTGGCGGCACGGGCGTCGAGGTGCAGGAGAGGATCGTAGCACAGAGCGGGATGGCCCGGAGCAATCGGGATTTGCGCGGTTGCATGTCAGTAAGACGGCAAACGCACCTGGGTTGTCACATTATTTGGGCGCGTTTCCCAGATCTTGGAGAAGTGCCGGGCTAGGAGTTATGCGCGAGCCTCACGTTGATCCTCGTTCTCGCAAAGACACCGTCGCCAACCAGGAACCTTGATCCTGTCAGCGTGAGTCTGCCGATAGTCGGGGTTTCCGATTTAGGACGACTGCTTAGGACGACGGGGCGATGTCGGTCGGTGAGGAAAGCAGATAGCCGTTGGCTTTTCACCTATTATGGGCCGCGCCGTGTAGCTGGCATCCACAATACCGAAGCAGGGAGCTGTAAGCGGGGCAGCGTTTAAGCTGGCAGCCTCTCATTGGGCGCTCTGGGTGTGCGCGGCCACGCATCGCGAGCAATTCTGACGAGAAAGTCAGATTTCATTCCCCGAACGCCCCAAGAATGGCTTGCGGCCTTAGGGCTGCAACGCTTGCGGCTGCCTGCTTCAGTATTGTGATAGGCAGCTAGGCGTCGCGTCACGTACCAGGCGAAAAGCTGAATCGCTCTCTGCTAAAAAAGGAATCCCCGACCCGCTCTGGTCTACAGCTGTGCCCGTATCCAGTAGCAGACGGCGTCGACGAGCCTGGTGCCAATCGAAAGGTGATCCAGATCTTCGAAAACTACGCGACGAGCGGAACGAAGATCGTCGGTGAACGCATCCTCGAACTGCCGGGCGAGCCCAGCGTCGAGCGCCACGATTCCGAATTCGGCGTTCAGCGCGAACGAGCGGGCGTCGAAGTTGATCGAGCCGATCGAGCTGACGAGACTGTCGACAATCACGATTTTGCCATGAATCATCGTCCGCTGGAATTCGAGTAGCTCCACCCCACCCTTGAGCAGCGGCCGCCAGGTGCGCCGGCTCGCCCACCGCACGGGAGGCTCATCGAGGTAGCGTCCGGGCACCAGGATTTTCACATCGACTCCGCGCGCTTTCGCCGCGCACAGCGCCCGGACGAACGGAGGGCTCGGGATGAAATAGGCGTTCGTAATCCACAGTCGTTTGGTGGCGCCGGCGATGAGCACGGCCATCGATCTCTGTGCCGCGCTGGTGCCGTTCGCCGGGTTGCTCTGCACCGCGCTCACCTGAGTATTCCCCGCGACGGGCAGCAGGGGGAAAAATGCATCTCCCACGGGAAGCTCTCCGGTCGCTGCATTCCAGTTGTCCACGAATGCAGCCTGTACCGCCGCCACGGAAGGACCGAGTACGCGCACATGGCTGTCGCGCCAATGCTCGGGACTGTCGCCGTTGCCTCCCCACTCATCCGCGATACCAACCCCACCGGTGAACGCCACCGTGCCGTCGACGATCAGGAGCTTCCGATGATTCCGGTGATTGTACTTGGCCCAGGTGTTCCAGCGAATCACCCGAAACCACACCACTTTGCATCCCGCCGCTTTCATCATGCCAATCAGCTCGGGCAGAATCGTCTTGCTCCCGCGCCCGTCGAGAACGACCCGGACCTCTACACCGCGCCTCGCAGCGTCCGCAAAGGCATTGGCGAATTGGGTCGGAATATCTCCGACCTCGTAAATAAAAGTCGAGAAGTTGACACTCGCCTTCGCCGAAGCGATCCCCTCGAGGAGCGCGGGAAATATCTCGACGCCGTTCTGGTAGAGCGTTATCGCATTCCCGTCGAACACGTGGTGGCCCGCGGCGCCCGCCAGCGCGCGCATGAAGGCGGCGGGGTCGTGCTCGACGAACGGCACTGAAACGATCGATTGCTCGCGATCGGCTTCGGCGTTGACGGCGAGGGTCGTGTAGATGAAGACGCCCAGCGCGATGGCGAAGAGCAGGACGGCGATGGAAATAATGGCGGGAATCATTTATAAGCCTGTGGCTGTGAGCTTGTCGCCTATTCGGGATCGCGACTCGATTGGAATTCTTCAATACTGAAGCAGGCAGCCGCAAGCGTGGCAGCCTTTAAGCCAGCAGCTCTTCTTTAGGCCGTCGGGGTCCGCGCGACGATGCATCACGAACAATCGCGATGAGAGCTTCAGGTTTCATACCGTAAGTCCTGAAGAATGGCTGCCAGCTGCATTGCTTATGGCCTAAGGCTGCCTCTAAGCTGGCCGCTTTTCTGCGGTCGCCTCTTCATCGGACATTGCTTCGAAGTCGCGGGCAACCATCACGTGGTACTCCAGCTCGTAACCGGAGTTGAGCGCAATCCGCAGAAACCGCGCGAACTCCTTTTCGCTCTCCTGATGCCGGCCTTCGACGATGTTGGCAGGAATCGACAGCGCGGCGCGGATTATCTGGCTGCGGAGCGCGACGTCGTGCGATCTGCGAATCCCCATCGCCACAGCATGAGCGTGCACCGCCAGTGCATGCGCCTTTTGCCAGACCGCTAGTTTCTTGAAATCGGTCACGCTTCAGAATAGCCGCAGCACGCCGGACACAAACATCCATTGACTGCGACACAAGCCCGACTGATGCCGCAGCATCGCGGTCCCAAAGCGCCCCAAGAAGAGCTTGCGGCTTGAAGGCTGTCCCGCTTACGGCTGCCTGCTTAAGTATTGTGGATGCCCGGGTCACGCGTGCGCTTGACACCATCGCGCTCCCAAGGATAAAAACAGAGGCCCACCACCACCTCCATCCCTGAGAATAGTCCCTATGCGCTGCCGCCGCATCCTTGCCCTCTCCGCCCTCCCTATAGTAGTAACCACCGTCGTCCCGCTACCAGCTCAAGACCTCACCCCACCAAAAGCCAAGGTCATCCCGAAGCTCGACACCCTGCACGGCGACGTCCGCACCGACAACTACTTCTGGATCCGCAACAAGACCGACCCGCAGGTGATCGACTACTTGAACGCCGAGAACGCGTATACCGCCGCGAAGATGAAGCACACCGCGGC
>JBDTIV010000046.1:0-7821 GCA_039936175.1 Gemmatimonadaceae bacterium
TCCAAGGGGAAGATTGATTGACTGGTTGAGGGACAGCTGGGTGACTACGCCGACGCTCGTCGCGAGCTGGCCGCCGAGTTCCCGAAAGGAGTTGATACCCCCGACGGCGAACTGGTATCCAAGCGGCGCCGCGACAGCGCTGCCCTCATACACCGAAAGCACGCTGCGGTTGAAGTTGATGTCGACGGGCTGCAAGCCGCCGAGAAATCCGCGCAGGAAGCTGTCGCTGTCCGTGTAGATCTTGATCGCGCGGGGAAGGTCGAGCGTGAGCCCCGCGGTAGTCGTCTGGGAATTTCCAAGCCGGCGCGGGATGCGAAGGTTGCCCGTGCTGTCGCCCTCGCGCGCGAAGCTCAGTGTGTTTGGATCGCGCAGCATGTTGTACGATGTTCCGAAATCCAGCCTTGGCCTGAACCACGCCGAAATCGGCGGTGATATGTTGATTCCCGCCTGCATGGCGCGTTCGCGCTCGAGGCCGGTGTTCGCCCCAAGCAGACGGTCGCGGTCGCTGGCGGCGACGATGCCAAGCAGCGAATCAGTCCCGTATCCACGTAAATCGCGAACCGAGGTGAGGTCCCACCTTACCGATGCGGCCTTGAACGGGTGGAAGACGAGACTGGTTCCGTTGCGCCAGCTGCGAGTAACTCCTCTTACGGCGCGCGCTGTATCGTCGAATGCGGCCGCGGGTTTGAGAAACGACACGCGGTCGTCGTGTCCATTGGTGTAAGCGCTGGTGAGATGGATCTCCGTCGGTGACCACCGCGAGAGCTCAGGAGCAAGGGCGCGGGTGAGATTGAAGTCGAGACCGATTACGAAGTTCTTCGCGTTGCCGTCCTCGTATTCGCTCCGCGAGACGCCAGTCGTATAGGACGAGTTGAGTGCGAGGTTGTTGAGAATTGGCGACCACGCGGAGCCCGTCGACGGTTTCGTTCGGCGCAGACTGAAGGTCACTGATGTCGCGGCGGATCGCGGGGTGCGCAAACCCTGCACTGCGTCGGCCTGGATGTCGGACTGCGAGACGTAGAATGGTTGCTCGGACGCAGACGTGTAGTTGACGGTGACCGGAATCGAGAGCCCGAGTGATGCCGGAAACAGCTTCTCGAGGTGGAACGCGGAACCGAAGTCCCAACTGTTGTCCGTAAGGAACGTCGGCTGCTCGGCCAGTTGCCTGAAGTTGGGATCGCGCCTGCTGGCGTTGATGCGGATGTCGGCGAAGTCGCTTGCGATTATCGTCAGGCCCGTCTGACCGGCAAATCCCATCTGATTGACGGCGCCCGCGAGCCGGATGTCGTCAACCCACATCTCGAGCGTATCAGTGGGGATTATCGGGTTTGATCCGGAAGACGTCGGAAGGCGCAGCATCCCGACAGCCAGCTCCTGCACCGCGGCGAGATTGGGCGGGCTCACTCCGGGGTCGAGCGTGTAGACGATGTATCCGCTGTCGCACGCGGCATAGCGCGTTGCTGCCGTCGCGCCCGCTGGGAGCGGGGTGTTCGCAATGAGAGTGGAATCCAGGCCGGTGCACGTGTTCCTCTGCTTGCCCTGCAGGTATGCGTTCTGGATCTGCGCCCGCAACGCGAACAATCGATTGAAGTCCACGATGATCTCGGGGAGCCACGCCTGCTGGCCGGGCCCGAAATTGAGTGGCGTGCGGTACATGTAAAAATTATTTCCGTCGCGCGCGATCTTGATGTAGAACTGAAGCTCGCCGTCGGGACCCCAGCCGCTGCTGACGCCGCGGGCCCACACTCGCAGCTGTTTGTAGCTCATGAAATTCCTTTCGCCTTCCGGGAACCGGAAATACGCTTCGGCGCGGTCCAGGGGCGCGACGTCGGTGGCGGTCAGTCTGAGCGAACGCTCATTGATCTGGACTCTCCCGGGTTGGAACGCTACGGTCTTGCTTGTCGGCGCGTCGGTCACGCCGGGCGGCGATTCATAGGAGATGCCCGGGTTCCGCGCGTTCTTGTCCTGCGTGCCAATGACGCCGGACTGAACGAAGCCGAGACTCGTCTGATCGCTCGCAATTCCATGCAGCGTCCTGTCGCTCACCTTGAGCCATGGAGCTCCAGTGAGTCTGAGGCGCGCGAGCGGGACGGTGTTGAACTCGTCATCGCCAAGACCATCGCCCGAGATCATCGTGATTCGCAGCGCGCGCGCTCGTCGAAGCAAAGGATGCCCGAGCGAATCATCGGGAGGCCGGAACGGGACGCGAAAGAGTACCCAGCATACGTTTTCGCGAGGGCCGCTCGGCTGGCCCGCGAGGTGGGGTGGGGGTCCGCAGACTCCGGTGCGCGTCCGCTTGGCAGGATCCGCGAGGTTGACGACGTACCGGAAGAATTGCTCCTGATCCCGTTCCGCCGTGGTGAGATTCAGCACGTTGTCGGCATCGATGTCCTCTTCGTCGAGCCGGTTGTTGTTGATCGTGCAATCCGTCTTGGAATCGCCGAGCACCTGCCGAAGACTAAAGCCTCCCTTGCAGGTTTTTGCCGAGTACACCGTATCGATCTTCGGCACTCCACCGGGAACTGTGTCCGTTACCACGATCAGAGTATCGACAACGTCGCCCGGCAATCCGTTGTCGTTGGTGGCAACGTTGAAAGCACGCGAGAACGGATCGCGTTCGCTGTCGAGCCTGTCCAAGCCCTGAATCTTCTTTCCGTGATACGTCGTGTCGCGCGATGCGGGCGTGGCTCCGCCGCGCACGATAAACAGCGTGTCCGGGCCAAAAGAGACCGAGTTCTCGGAAATGATGTCTCCGAAATCGAAGACGAGTGTCGGGTTTTTCGAGCTGGAGGGGCCGATCGGGATCTGCGCCCAGAACTCCAGATTCTCCGCATGCGAGATGTCCGTTCCCGCAGCCCCGAGCACAGTCCGCACGGATCGCCAGCGGCGCCCGGCGGGGGTGTTCGGGACGGTCCAGCGAAAAAGATTGGTGGTGTTGTCGAGCTGGCCCCCAACTGAAAGTGGATACAAGGTGAGCCAGAGTAATTGTTCCGGACCGGCGATGCCGGTTCCGGCCTGCGCGACGAGGGAATCGATCTGGTCGATCCGGTAGCGAACCGCTTTTCCATCGGCGTCGACGCCGTTGCTCAGCCAGGCAAGTGTCGTGGCGCGATTGAGATCGAACACTCCGGGCCCGAATCGGGCGGGAACCGCCGTCCCGAGTGCAGGCTGGCTGCTGAAATACCACTGCGGATCGGTGAGAGAAATTGTGAGGCCGCCTTCCCCTTCGAATGATTCGAGGTATGCCTGCTGCGACGCGCTCGTCTGTGGTTTGCTAGCCGCGATTTCGGCGGAGAATCCGATGCGGGAGGGAATTGTCGTCGGACCGAAGGGAAGCTTCGATACGAGAGTGGTGAGTGGCTCCGCATCGAAGCTGAATAACGCGCTCACTCCTGCGACGAGCGACGCAGCCGGCTCGAAGCCGAGCGGCGGACGCGTGAAGTTGGTGCGCTGGCTCTGGGAGATCGCGGTGAAATTGATCACCCCGTTGTCCAGAGGAAATTCCGCTGTCGCGCCGAAAATGGAAGTCGGCGTCTCCTCGAAGACGGGGTTCTCCTCGTACTGGACCGTCACCTGCCTGGGTCGAGGGAAAAGCGTGTCGGGCCGATTGAATGAAACGCGTCCAAGATCGTAGTCGACGGAGTAGTCCGTGCCGCGAGTGAGCGGGACGCCATCGACGAGCAGCCTCTCGGAGTTCGGGCGCACCTGGACCGTGCCGAGCATGAGTGTTCCCCCCTCTCCACTCCCCTCGGCTTGATAGCGCACGCGGATGTGATAGACAGCTTCAGGCCGCTGCGCGGAGCGCACGTACTCGGGTGGCGTCGTGTAGATCGTATCGTTGGTCGGATTTCCGGAGATAGCGAGCCCGTTCGATGCGAAGGGTTTGGCGGACGGGAATATCAGGAACTGGTCGCGAATGGTGCGGGAGCCGGGCGCCCCCAGGCTCAGCTCGAAGTTCGGATCGCTCGGCCGCGGCCAGATTCGATTCTCGAGATCGAAGCTCGAGCTGTTGGTGGCTTGCGCGAGCCCGAAAAGCTTGAGATAGGTGTCAGCGCCACCGGCAGCGGGCTTCTCCTGATCCTCGCTGCTGCCCGTCACGACCTTGAGCGTGACGCTCTGCCTCCGCAAGTCGGAGCCTCCGAGCCGGTAGACGCTCCTGATTTCGCGATCGAATGCCGGATCTCCGGGCTGCACGTCGGGATCCCAGATCAGATTCGCGAATTGTTCGCGGTTAGGTGTGAACGAGAGATCAGGTGTTCCGCCCGTCGAGGTAAACGTCGTATCGCGGCCGTTGATGCGAACGCGATACGCTACGACGAGACGCTCGTTGTTGAGGGCGATAGGCCGGACCAGCGCGATCCAGAGCAACGAAGGATCAGCGTAGTAGTCGATTCCCTCGCGCAGATACTCGTAGACCTGGCCTCGCCGCGAGCGCGGATTGCCGAGCAGACGGAATTGCGGGCCACTTGGATTTGGCGGTTGCCCGCCGATGAGGAGGCGGTAGAGAAATATCCTGGTTGGCCGCAGCGTGTCGGGAAGCGATGCTGAGAGTAGGGACATCCGGTGCGTATCGAGAATGTCGATGTTCGGATAGGCGCTTCCGAAAACGCGGGGGTCGAGTGTGAAGAAGAAGCGGCGCGGCTCGAACTGATAATCCTCGATCTTTCTGTCGATCGCCTGGAGCGTGCGGTCACCAACCGTGAAGACGTGATCGCGAACGATGTTGCCCTTCTGTTGCGCGAGAATGGTTTTGAGGCGCATGGATCCGAGCTTCATGACGCCTTGAATGCCGTAGTTGCCGCTCGGTATTCCCGCGGTGATGTAGCGCGATGCGGGGGGCTGGAATGTGACGTTTCCCAGTTCGAGCCTCTGCACCAGCTCGTTCCCCTTCCCTTCGTAGTAGATCGAGATGTTGTTGGAGGCGTCGAACTCGCGCTGGGAGTCGTAGTCGAGATTGACGTGAACTCTGTCGGCGACGGTTCCACCCGATTTGGCCGCGAACTGGAAGTCGACCAATGGCTCGAACGCGCTTCTGCAGTTGGCGCTCGGATCGAAGAACACGGTCGACGAGCACAACGCGCTCTGATTTTTCTCGCCGCGGAATTCCAGACGTCCGTCGAGCTGCAGTCCGAGATCGGCGTACTCGCCGAGGATCGGCACGGGCTTTGGCGTGACGCTCGGCTTTGGCTTGGGCGGCAGGTCGCCGGGATAGGATGGCGACCGGGCGGAAGTAGCGAAGTTGCTCGTGGCAACCTGGCCCCAGACCGCCTCGAGGATCGTGCGCATGTTTTGCTGAAACGCAGTGGCGCGCGCCGCCTCGATCTGCGCTTGCGCCTGGCGAAAGGCTTCTCTATCGCCGATCGACAGGACTGACGGCAAAGTGAGCGGGAGCGTGTCGCGGCCAAGTCGGAGGCGAATGCCGGGCGTCCCGGGCGTACCGGTCGGCGGTGTCACTGGCTGAGCCGGTGTGATCTTTCGCGTGGTGTCGCGGGGATCCTGCGCGCGCGCGGCAGAGCTCACCGCACAGAGCGACAAGAGCGCCGCAATCACGAATGTGAAAAACGGCGCGCCGTGTCCTGCCGCATGCGTGGAACTCGTTGTCTGCGTGTCGCTTACCCCAGAGCGCACGGTATATTTCACTCTGTGAAGATACTGCACCGTTACGTTCTAAAGGAACATCTAGGGCCGCTCACCTTTGCCCTTACGGCGCTCACTTCGATTCTCCTTTTGCAGTACATCGGCAAGCATTTCGGGGAGTTGGTGGGCAAGGGCTTGCCGACCCTGGTCATCGCGGAGTTCTTCGGACTGTCGGTTCCGCTGACCGTCGCGCTCACCCTTCCGATGGCGGTGCTGGTCGCGACGTTGTATGCGTTCAGCAGGCTGGCGGCAGAGAACGAGATTACGGCGTTGAAGGCGAGCGGAGTGAGTCTGGTCAGCGTGCTCAAGCCGGTGCTGTGGGCGGCGCTTGGCATCACGGTCATAATGGTGGGCTTCAACGACCAGGTGCTCCCCAGGTCCAATCACCGCCTGGCGACGCTGCAACGGGACATCGCGCAGAAGAAGCCCACGTTCGGTTTGCGCGAGCAGGTGATCAACGAGGTGAGCCCCGGGAAATTCTACCTGCGCGCGGGTCACCTCGACGAGGGATCCAACCGCATGCGCGAAGTGACCATCTACGACATGTCCGACCCGACGCGGCGGCGCACCATCTACGCGGATAGCGGCAACATGGGGATGAGCATGGGGATGACCGACCTCGAGCTCACGCTCTACAATGGCAATACGCAGGATGTCCCGACGAACAACCCCGACGAGCTGCAGCGGCTGTACTTCAATACCGATCTCATCCGCGTTCGCGGGGTGGGCAACCAGTTTCAGAAAACCACGGCCGACTCGTACAAGAGCGACCGTGAGATGACGGTCTGCGAGATGCAGGCAGCCCAGGACAAGGCGCGCGTGGAGCACGAGCTTACGCGCAGAGAGTTCGAGAAGACGCTCGCGTCTCTCCAGAAAGCGAAGGTGAAGTTGAGCAAGGATGTGCTGGGCACAGACCCGAATGCACCGTGGGACATTGGGCTGGGCCGTCTCTACTGCAAGGTGGCCGCGCTGTTCCTGCCCAAGGCCGCGCACGCGCAGGCACCGCCGACGCAGGGACCGCTGGCATACCGGCAGCCTCCGCCGGACACCGTGAGCGCGCGCGTCAGGATCGAGGCTTTACGCGCCAGGCTCGACGATAGCTCGCAGCTAATGAATTCGTACGGCGTCGAGATACACAAGAAGTTCGCGCTGGCCGTCGCGTGTTTCGTTTTCGTCCTCCTGGGCGCGCCGATCGCGCTTCGATTTCCGCGCGGCGGAGTTGGACTCACGATTGGAGTCAGCCTGTTCGTGTTCGCGCTCTACTACGTGTGCCTCATCGCCGGCGAATCGATCGCGAAACGCGGCTTGATGCCGGCGGTGGTCTCGATGTGGATGGCGAATGTGATCTTCGCGTCGATCGCGCTCGTTCTTCTTGCGAAGATGGGTAAGGAGGGCAGCACGGCTCGTGGGGGCGACATGAAGGAAATGCTCGACGCAATTCGCGGTTGGGCGCGGTCCAAGATCGGCCGCAAGAAAACGGTAGCTCAGCCCGAGAGAGCCGCGGCTTGAGTCGAATGGTGCGGGCGCTGGACCGCTACGTATTCACGGAGTTCTGGAAGATCTTCGTCACGACCGCGCTCGGATTTCCGGTTCTCGTGAACATCATCGATCTCACCGACAATCTCGACCGGTACCTTGGCCAGAATCTGAGCGCGGGCAGGATCGCGCTCAGCTATCTGTACTGGCTGCCCGATTCGATGTTCATGGTTCTTCCGGCAGCGGTCCTGTTCGCGACGGTATTCTCTATTGGCTCACTCACGCGTCACTCGGAGATCACCGCCGCAAAGGCATCGGGGATCAGCTTCTACCGATTCATCGCACCGATATTTGTCGGGGCCATCATCGCGACCGTGCTTGGGCTCGTACTCGGCGAGCTCGCGCCGCTGACCAACAAGAAGCGCCTTGATATTCTCCAGGGCAACCAGGCCAACCTGAGCTCCGACCGGTACAATTTCGCCTATGCCGCCGACCGAGGACGCGTTTACAAGATCGGCGCGCTGCATCTCGCCACGCCGGCGATCGAAGGGATGGAGATCGAGCGGAAGGGCAACGGACCTGACTATCCCTCCTATGTGATCAATGCGAGTACCGCGCGATATCGGACCGGCAAGGGTTGGCTATTGCAGAAGGGTGCGATGCATCTTCTCACCGACTCCATGCAAAACATCACGTTCAGCTTCGACT
>JBDTIV010000047.1:0-21489 GCA_039936175.1 Gemmatimonadaceae bacterium
ACCCGCGATTGCGAGAGCTCGGTCCAGACCCCGTGCCTCAGGTCGTCGAGCATCGAGGCCAGCGAGTAGGAGTTGGCGGGCGCGAGCGCTTCATTCTCCAGAAGCCGGTTCATTCGTTCGTCGTTCAGAACGCTCGCAAGAACTCGCGACTGCGCGTTTGTGATCCGGGTGATCATGCCTGCTGCCTCGATTCTGCGCGCGATGTCCGGCTGGATGAGATACGTCGGTGTCTGGAACACGTTGTCGTTCAGGAAACGCAACGCTTCCTGCTGCCGGGCGCGCGAAAGCGGAGTGTACACCGCTCCCGACTGGCTTCCCGACTTGTACTGCACCTGCTCGCCACCGATGACGGTGGCCACGTGATTCGCCTCCGTCGCCCACTGCCCAACGGTCCTGTTGTAGATCTCCCTGAGATCGTCGTTGT
This sequence comes from Gemmatimonadaceae bacterium, assembly GCA_039936175.1. Lineage (GTDB taxonomy): Bacteria > Gemmatimonadota > Gemmatimonadetes > Gemmatimonadales > Gemmatimonadaceae > UBA4720. The sequence continues at coordinate 425 of JBDTIV010000047.1, forward strand.
CTTCGCCGGGCTTGGTCGCGGCTGACGAGATGTACGTGACCACCTTTCGCAGATTCCGAAATCCGAGTCCGGTTGATTTGACCGGGTCCGCATCACCGACGGCTTCGCTCTGCGTGCCGTACCCACCCTCGTTGTTTTCGGAGAAGCGGTACCAGGGAACCGTGTCCTGCATCCGCGCCCACTGGTCGAGGGTCGGCCGCTCCTGATCCGAATTGCCGGCCGTCGGGATCGGAGTGTATCCCCACATGATTGCGTACTTGTCGTATGGCCCGATACGCGGGACGATGTCGGCAATGTCAATATTGTCTTCGGGCTGCGCGACGTAATTGAAGCGCGAGTAGTCCATGATCGATGGAGAGTGTCCCATGCGATGCACCCAGCTCGCGCTCCGCACGCTGTCGGCAGGATACGTGGAGCTTCCGATCTGATCGTGACGCAGCCCGAGTGTGTGTCCGATCTCGTGCGCGACGACGAATTCGAGCAGCCGTCCCATCAGCGAGTCCGGGAACGGAAGCGTGCGCGCGCGCGGATCGAGCACCGAAGCCTGCGTGAAGTACCAGTCGCGCTGGAGGTTCAGCACGTTGTGGAACATGCGAACTGAGCCGTTGAGTATCTCGCCCGTTCGCGGATCACTGACGTGTGGGCCTTGGGCATTTTCGATGGTAGACGGCAGCCAGCGAATAACTGTGTGGCGGACGTCCTCCGGAGACCAATCCGGATCGTTCGCTGGTGGGTCCATAGCAATAATCGCGTTCTTGAAGCCCGCCGCCTCGAACGCCGGCTGCCAATCGAGAATCGCCTTTCTCACCCACGGTTTCCACTGCGCGGGCGTCGCCGGGTCGACGTAGTACACGATCGGCTTGACCGGATCGGACAACGCCGCACTCGGATCTTTCTTCTCCAGGCGGTAGCGCGTGATGTACGACCGGTCCGCCGATCTCTGCTCCGAGGTTCCAAAATCCACCTGCGCAATCGAGAAATAACCCACCCGCTCATCGAAACGCCTCGGCGTCATCGGATGCTCGGGAAGCCGAACCAGACTCCAGTGGGCAAGCACGCTTTGCGCTTCCTGGGCTCGGGCTGCCTGACCACCGCCTCCACCGCCTCCACCCGCTCCCGGTGGAGGGGTCGGCGTGCCCGTCTGTGTAGCTTCGATCTCGACGTTGTCCGGGAAGGCGAGCGCATTCTCGACGAACGACCGCTTGTCATCCAGTGAGCCGCGGATCGCGGCGAATTCCGGAATGCTCGTCGTGTAAAGTCGGGTGACATCGATCACCGCTGCGCTGTCGGGCCCATAGGCTTCGACGTTGAACACGGCGATGACAGGTGGATAATTCGCCGCTTCCACCGCGCGATAAATGGGCGCCGACGTGTCCGCAACGATCGCAAACGACGGCGATCGCAGAACTATTCTGTTTCCACTCCGATCCCACCGGAGCGTGCGCTCGGCAAATTGATCTCCGCCGTAGTTTCCGAACTGGCCGCCCGGCAGACGGGGATTCGCTGCCGCCGCGCGAGTGTACCGACCAACGAGGAGCATGTCCTTGCCCATCTCACTCTTCGGAATCTCGAAATACAGCTTTTCATTCACCCGGTGCACGGCGAACATTCCGCGTCGCGTTTTCGCATCGCGCGTGATCACTCGATTGTAGGGTCGCGGCCGGGCGGGTGCGTTGCCTCCGGCTCGGCCCGAATCGGCGCCTGCTCTGGGGCTTTCGGAGACTCCTGCGCGCTCGGGAGCGGGGGCGGTTTTTGGCCCCTGCGTGGTAGAGCAGGCAACAGCAAGGAAAATGACTGAAACGGCGACGGGTTTGTTCAGCATGGCTCGCGGGTGAAGGGAATGGCCGACGAATGTCTTTCGTGTTGCGGGCGGAAACTGTTGGAGATGCACCAATATGAAGCCTGTGCGGGAATGCCGGAAAGGATATTGCGATAATGGCAATTCGATGATCCCTCACTCACTCGGCGGTACGCGCCTCCGGGGCCGCGTCTGTCTCGCTTTCCTCGCCGGAGCGCTCAGCACGTCGAGTCCGGCACAGACGCCTCTCGCTCGACCACCGGCTGACACATCTCCGGGGATCTCCACGCTTCTGGCAGAGGCTGCGCGGGTCAACCTGCAGATTCCCGATCGCCTTCGCGCGTATCGCGCACGCGTCGAGACCGAGATGTCGCTCGTCGTCCTCGACTCCGGAGGACGGGAGCGTACGGTCCAGCTCGAGCAGGTAGCCAGCGACGTCCGGTGGCGAGCGCCCGACCGCTACGACCAGCGCGTCGTGGGCTACCGCCACCAGGCTGTCGCTCCGTCGTTTTCCCTAATGAGCTTCTTTGGGGGATGGACAATTCCGACGCTGTACGGCAACCGTCTCCAGTTGGGAGTGACGTCGGCGAGCGATCCCAACAAAACGGTGAGCGGAACCAGCCAGAGCATCGCCATCCACCCGCTCGCCGCAAATCGGGATACGTACTACGTCTTTGCAGGCGGGGACACCGCGGTAACGCTCTTTTCGAATGGAAGGCGAATCCCGATAGTGCACGTGCGGGTATCTCCCCGCCCAAATCCTCACGGCGACGCGGTTCTCTTTTTCGGCGACATGTATATCGATGCGGACTGGAAGCAGATAGTGCGGATGCGCGGGCGCCTCGTGGAGGTTCGGGACGGGAAGGTCACGCTCAAGTCAGGCAGCCGTCTGCCGGGAGTCGGTGGCGCCTCATTCGTGGAGCTCGTCAACGTCGAAGTAGACGGGCAATACTGGCTTCCCGCGTTCCAGCGCGCGGAGCTCCAGGCTCGCATCGCGTTGTTCGGAGATTTCCGAAGCATCGTGCGCATCGTCTCCCGATTCAACGATTACAGGACTAACGATTCGTCCTGGGCCGGGCCAGTTGCGCCTCTGGGAGTGCGACACAGTCTCACCTTCGCCTCCGGTGCCAGTCAGGACCGATTCAAAGCCTGGGAGCGGCCAATAGGAGCGGCGAGCAGCGATGTCTATTACGGGCAGTTCGATGATTTGGCCCCGGAGGAATGGCGCACGGTGGGGGAGACACGCGCGTTTCGTGTCAGGCCGAGGGCGCTGGCCGAGGTAGTGCGATTCAATCGTATCGAAGGTTTGTTCACCGCGGTTCCCGTCGAGCGAGAGTTTGGCGACTCCACGAGTGCGCTCGTCGCTCACGGATCCGTTGGCTGGGCGTGGGCAGAAGAAACCGCGCGTGGAGAGCTGGACCTTCAGAGTGGACATGGCAGCACGACCTCCGGTCTAAGGTTCGAGCGGTCGCTGGCCAACACCAACGACTTCCAGATGCCCTTCTCCTGGGGCGCGACGCTCTCCGCGCTGCTCGGAAGCATCGACGATTTCGACTACCTCGATCGCAGCAGCGCGACCGCATTCGTGACCCGCAGTCTCGGGGTGCAGCAGCGATCTCTCATTCGCCTGGAGGCCGGTCCGGCTCGGGATCGAGCAGTGGAACAGCACATCTCGCGTGGACTTTATGTCGCGAAGAACGGGGGCTTCCGTCCCAATCGCGGGATTCGTGAAGGAAACTATTTCCGGACAGCAACCGCGCTCGAGATCAACCCGGCGGTGAGCGGGCTGTATGTCGATCGCGGCATCGGTGCGAGAATCAGCTACGAACGCGCGGACGGCGGGATTCGTTGGCAGCGATTGGAGATGCGCGCAGCGGCGCGGCGGGAGGTCGGCCCGTTTCAGCTCTACGCCCGCGCCGACGTTGGTACGCTTTTCGGCGCGCCGGTCCCGCAGGCAATGTTCGAGATCGGCAGGGCCGAGGGACTCAACGCCTACGGGTACAAGGAATTTGCGGGCGACCGCGCCGCGCTCGGTCGAGCGGTGATCGGTTACACATTTCCATTCCTTCAGGCGCCCATGCATTTCCCGAGTCGATTGATAGTTCCTGGAATTTCGCCCGGTCTCGCCGCGGGAGTTCACGCGGGGTGGACGGGAGTGTCGGGACCGGATGCGCAGCGCGCGCTTATCGAGCTGGGGACCACGACTGATCCCGTCACCGGACTGCCAGTCCCCGTGTCGCGGCCAACCCGCGGAGTCCGCGCTTCGGCTGAATTCCTGGTCACGTTCTTCGATGGCGCATTGGGCGTCGGAGTGACTCGCCCGATCGACACGCGTGGAGCATGGAAGTTCGCTGGACGCGTGGGGCAGGGGTTCTGAGCGGTTGCGGGAAACGCGATCAAATGCGGCCGGATGGTGGCACCCAACTTGTAAAGCGAAGGGCTACCACCTAAAGGAGAACATGTAATGACTATACAGACACAATCGCGCTATCTGGGCGGGCTTTTCATCGCTGCTGCCGTCATGAATGGCTGCGCGGGAATGAGCCAGCAGCAGCGCGGAGCAGTCATCGGTGCGACGACGGGCGCCGCAGTCGGCGGAGTGATTGGAAACCAGACGGGCTCGACGGCGCGGGGAGCAATCATCGGGGCAGTTGTTGGCGGCGCCGCCGGCGCGGTCATCGGTCACCAGATGGACCAGCAGGCGAAAGAACTGCAGCAGAATATTCCAGGCGCCACGATTCAGCGTGTGGGCGAGGGCATCGCCGTCACCTTCGCGTCGGGAATTCTCTTTCCGTTCAATTCCACGGAAATACTGCCGGACGGCCGCACGAATCTGCAGCAGCTCGCGAGCAGCCTCGAGAAGTATCCAAACTCGGATATTCTCATCGTTGGACATACGGACAGCGTCGGCACCGATGCCTACAACCTCGACCTGTCTCAGCGCAGAGCGCTGGCGGCGAAGAACTATCTGGAGACTCTGAGCGTTCCTTCGACCCGGCTTCAGGCGACTGGCAAAGGTGAATCAGAGCCGATCCAGCCGAACGACACGGATGCTGGAAGAGCGCAAAACCGCCGCGTGGAAATCGCGATTTACGCGAGCGAGGCGTACAGGAATCAGGTGAAGAGCGGCAGCCAGTAAACCGTGGCACTTTTCGTTTGACCTGTGGATGACACGTACGGAAACCCCTCGCGAAAGCGGGGGGTTTTCTTATATATCCATGGCATATGCGCGAGTCCGGTGGATCTTCGAGACCGAGAGCCGATTGGCTGGCTACCCTCGCTGCGATCGCGTGCGTCATTCTCGCGCTCCCGGTTGTCGCACAGGACAAAGTCTCAACGCCATCTCCGACGGGACCTCTCAACGGAAAGGCGCAAATCGTCGGGGTCGTCGTCGACAGCATGAATGGCGGCTATCTCGGCGCTGCCGATGTTCTAATCGACGGCGCCGGCACTCTGCTCCGGACGGATTCCCTCGGGAAATTCGAGATCGACAGCTTGCCGCCTGGTAATTACCAGATTGGCGTATTCCATCCGCTGCTCGATACCCTGGGAATCTCGTTAGCCACGAAGCGCTTTCACCTTGGTCCCGACAGCTCCACGTTCGTGTTGCTCGCCATTCCGTCAGCGGCGACGATCATCCACGGCTTGTGCCCGGCGGTCGGGGAAATGCAAAACGGCTCAGCCGTCACCGGACACGTGAATGATCCCGAAACCCTTCGCCCCGTCGCCAAGGCCGAGGTGTCGATCGCATGGGAAGAGATCTCAGTATCGAAGGAAACCGGCATTCGGCAAACCTCGCGATTGTTGCGCGACACAACCGACGGCTCCGGGGCCTACAAGTTCTGCGGACTACCCAGCTCCCTGCAGGCGACTCTGCAGGCGCGTCGGGGACCGGCTGTTACCGCCGAGATTCCTGTCTCGCTTGGTGACAAGCCAATCGAGCTGCTCGTCCGAACGGTCTTGCTCTCTTCCGCCGAATCAACGGCGAAAGTGGGGAGTGCCACGGTCTCCGGTATTGTGATGCTGGAGGGTCAACCGGCGGGCGGCATAACTCGAGTCGCGCTGGTGGGGACCGATGTCGTCGCCATGACGAATGAAAAGGGAGAGTTCACGATGCGGAACCTTCCCTCGGGCAGCAGGATCCTGCTGGCGAGGCACCTTGGCTTTGGCGCGGAGATAGTTCCGGTGGATTTATCGTCGCATCAGGAACAGCACGTCACGATCCGCCTCCCGAAATACGTGTCGGTGATGGATCCAGTCCTGGTGACTGCGCGGAGAATGAAAGCACTCGACAAGGTCGGCTTCAACGAGCGGATGAGAACGGGATTCGGCTACTATCTGGGTCCCGACCGTCTCGCGAAAATGCGGGCGCAACGCGTGAGCGATATCCTCAAGAGGGTGCCAGGCCTCAGGGTGACGAGCGTTCTCGGCGGTGAGGTGGTTTCGAGCTCGCGCGGATTCGATCAGGGATGTGTGCAGTACTATCTCGATGACATGCCGTACCAGGAGGCCACGCCAGGAGATGTCGACCAGTTTGTGAATGGGAGCGAAGTCGTCGCGGTTGAAGTCTATCAGTCGGTCGAGACACCGGGCCGATATATCCGGGGCAATGGCTGCGTCACGGTTCTCCTGTGGACCCGGTTCAAGATTCGCGATTGAGCCGGTCCAGTAATTAGAGGCGCCTGAACTCAGCCAAATCTGGAGCTTTCGTTCGTTTGGCGGCTAGCGTCCCGCGACAGCGCGCATGAGCGCTCCCTTGTCGCCGCCGAGCTCCCAGATCACCACACCGCCTAGTTTGTGATCCCGGACGTAGCGCACCTTGGCGGGTCCCAATGTCGAACGTAGTGCGAATCGAGAAGGCGTGTACGCGCGAGGACTTTCCAGTCCCCGTCCATCGCGTGCCAGTCAGCGGGCCTTCCAGTTCCCGGCTGAAACAACCCGTCGGCGACGTTCGGCATGCTGCCATAGCCGTGGCCGTAGAAAGGAATGCCGACAAGAACCCGTTTTTCCTGGGAGCACCGCGCCCGAATTATTACCGCGCCGGACCACCTTTCTCGTTCACTGTCGGGAACGGACGTGATGGATTTGGTCCTATTTTCTCGACGGTGTACTCGCTCGCCCAGAAATCTGGCGGCCCATCGCTGTCCTGCACCTTGTTGCGAGACGGCTTGACCCCGTCCCTGAGATACGCAGCGATGGCCCACAGGTCCTGATCGGGCATGTGGCGCCATGACGGCCAGGGCATCGGTACGGCGAGATAATGGGGGTGGAGCGGAAAATTTCCCTGACCGGGAACTATAGACGTTATCTCGACGTCCGCGGTCTCCTCGGGCCGCAACCCATAGCGCAGCGAGTTGAAGATCTGGCGCTCACTGAAGCGTCCGATTCCCGTGGTGTTGTCAGGCGTGATGTTCTTCGGGCGGGTTTTGAAGGGGCCGATCTGAAAGACCTGATTGACTGTGTCTCGCACCCCATCGAGCCAACCGAGAGCGGCTGGATCCGAGCCCCCGCCATGACAGCCGCCACAGTCATGGCTGATGACGACGTATCGACCGCGCGCGATTTGATCCTGTCGTGACTGGCCGGATTGCAAGCTGCCTTTACTCATGGACGACGGCGCGGGAGCCGTGCAGGCCGCGAGGAGAAAGAGGATTGCCAGAAACGAGCTTGAGCACCGCATGCATTCCGTCGACCGTCGCGTCACGTTCCGCCCCCTGTTGAGTGTTCCTACTTGACCTCGAGTATTCCCATCATGCCGTGATCTTCGTGGTCCAGGATGTGGCAGTGGAACATCCACTTTCCCGGATAGTCGTCGTAGCGAACAATAATGCGCGCTGATGTGTGCTTGGGGATGTTGAGCATGTCCTTCCAGGCGCGGTACGGCTCGGGTACACCATCACGATCGAGCACCTGGAACTGAAAGCCGTGGAGATGGAATGGATGGTCCATCCCCACTACGTTCTCGATCTCCCAGATCTCGGTGGCGCCAACGTTGGTGCTGAAGTCGACCCGGGCCATGTCCATCGTCTTGCCGTTGATGAGGCCCTGTGAGAACACCACCGTCCGCACCGCCGTCACTTTCGTCGTGTCGAGCGGTGTGATCCTCCGCAAAGTCGCGGGAATGGCGATCGGAGTGACCGCCGGTTCATTCGTCGTCTGTAGCGTCAGGAGGTCGCGCGTCACGTCCCAGTCCGCTGGTCTCGTCTGCGGCGCGTACCGATCGTAGGAAAGATCCTTGAGAATCGTCTTCGTGCCCGGGGGATCGGTGCCGTGGACCAGGACTTCGACGCGCTCTCCGGTCGTCAGCAGGATCTCTTTGACCTCGACGGGCTTCTCGAACAGCCCGCCGTCGCTCCCCACGTGCAGGAACGAGTGTCCGGGGAGAGCGATGCGGTAGATTCGCCCCGCGGATCCGTTGACTATTCGCCACCGCTGCACCTCTCCGCTGCGGATTGATACGGTCGGCATCAGATGTCCATTGACGAAGAGCACCGGACCTTCGCGTCCGTTCTCCTCATCGATCCCACCGTGCTGGGAGTGCTCATCCGGGAAATCGATCGCCCCATCCTTGAGGAACCTGTTGTCGGAGAGGATCAGCAGCTTCTCCGGCATTTTCGGCAATGGGTCGTCCGCGGCGTGGACGACGATTCCGCCGAAGAGGCCCTTCCCTATCGCGAATCCGGTGCGGTGGTCGGGATGCGGGTGATACCAGTAGGTCCCCGCCGTCCCGGGTCGAACGGTGAAGGTGTAGTCGTGGGTTCCGCCCGGCTTGATCGGGTGGAACGGACTGCCATCGGATTCGAACGGCAGATGGATCCCGTGCCAGTGGACTGTCGTTGGCTCAGGCAGGTCGTTGCGGAAGTGCACGATGACGTGATCGCCTTCGCGCACGTCGAGAGTCGGGCCCGGAACGCTGCCGTTGTAGGCGAAGACTTCGCTGGTGACCCCCGGCTGCAACGAGAGCGTTGTGACGGCAGCGGTGATGCTCACCTCGACCGTTTTCGGCAGCCTGGAAGTGTTTACGAGAACCGGCGGATTTGATTTGTCATCCTTGGGCGCGAAGACCGACGGCGACGGATTCGAAGATGCGTTACGACTGTCGCGCGGGGAGGATTGCGCGAGGAGGGAGCCGGACAGTGTCAGCAGCGCGAGCAACGAAGCCTTGTCCACCATTCACTGACTCCTGGTTGCGGGCCAATATCGGGCTGACAGAAGAGTCGAGCAAGAGTTTTTTCCCGACGCTCGACCCGTGGAAACCGAAGAGCGGCGAAAGCCTTTGCTTAAACCATGGCCGCGCCGCTCATCAAGCGTGAGATCCGTCGAGCACAAGATCGGGACTTGTCCTTTGCAAAGTACGACTTCGAAAAATGCTTGACGAGTCGAAGAGCACCGGATTTGCAGGAGCTAGATCCGAGACCTCTCGCCCGATGGGCGTGAGGTCCACGAACACAACACCTCGCTTGATAAAGCATTAGTAATCTGAGCTGTGTTACTGGTCCTCGATAAAGTTGGAACTACTGATCTCACTCGATCTGAGCGGGACCGGTGCGCTGTGGCGCGGGTGCCTGGTCCGATCGTGGTTCTTTCGGTGAAGCTCGGTGGTGCGTTCTGCCCATGAAAGACGTGTGTGCAGCCGGCGGTTGGAGCGATCCAACGACGCTGATCCGTTGCTACCAACAGCCGGATGACGAGGCCTTGCTCAGAGTTATGAGCGAGCCGAGAAAGATTCTAGAAATGGCAAATGCGCGCTAATTGGGGGACAAACTGACACACGAACTGACGCACCTTCGGGAAAGAAAAAACCCCGTACCGAATAAATGGCACGGGGACAATGAATTACAACGCGCCCGGAGGGACTCGAACCCCCAACCTTCTGATCCGTAGTCAGATGCTCTATCCAATTGAGCTACGGGCGCAAACTGCGGACTGCGGACAACTCCGAACCGCGGACAACTCCGAACCGCGGACAACTCCGAGCTGCGGACAACTTGGTTCCTACCGGAACTATAGATTGCTTATGAGCGGTACAAGACTCGAACTTGTGACCTCCACGATGTCAACGTGGCGCTCTAACCAACTGAGCTAACCGCCCCTCTTCGCACCAGAGAGCGGGAAACGGGACTCGAACCCGCGACCCCAACCTTGGCAAGGTTGTGCTCTACCAACTGAGCTATTCCCGCGAACAAACAGCCGTTCAAGGCCGCCACGCCTAGCCATGGAGGTGAGGGGAATCGAACCCCTGACCTCTTGAATGCCATTCAAGCGCTCTCCCAACTGAGCTACACCCCCGGCAATTCCGACGAGCCTTACCTGCCCGACAGGAACCGCGAAGGATATCCAAGGGTAGTATCTAAGTCAAGAAAATTACTCTGGCAGAAAACTCAACGGCCGGTATCTTGCAGCGCTTCTACAGTCTGAATTTATGATGTCTCAGCAGCTAGATCGCTGATGCTCAATCAGGATGTAAAGACAACACTCAAATTCGCTCGTATTGCTGGCCGGAATCGTCGGCATTCGAATAGGCTTTCACAGAAGTACCCAAGAGGTATGCACCAATGACAGAAGTAAAGCGTCGCCGCAAGTCGGCCGTCGCCGGAATCGCACCAAGTGAGCCCGAGAGGGACATACTCGATCAGTACCTTTATGAGGTCAGCACTTATCCGCTGCTCAAAGGTACCGAGGAGATCGATGTCGCCCGTCGGATTCGTGCTGGTGACCCAGATGCACTCCAGGAGCTCGTGCAACGCAACCTGCGCTTCGTGATCTCCGTAGCAAAGAAATACCAGAACCGTGGCATGCCCCTCATCGATCTCATCGGCGAGGGAAACGTCGGCCTGCTCACTGCTGCGAGGAAGTTCGATCCCGATCAGGGCGTCAAGTTCATCTCGTACGCAGTGTGGTGGATTCGCCAGGCGATTCTTTCGTCGCTGGCGCGCCAGGGCCGAACGGTTCGCGTGCCGCTCAACCGCACCGCGGATCTCTCCCGCATCATCAAGGCGTCGGAAATTCTTCGCCAGAAGATGCGTCGTGAGCCGACTCCTGAAGAGCTCTCGCAGCTCACCGGACTTTCGGTCGATGTCGTGCAGTCGCTCGCCGCGCTCAACACCGGCGACGTCCGTCTCGACGCGCCCATGGATCCCGAAGGCGATCGTTCGCTGATCGAGCGCTTCGTCGCCGACGAGATGCCGGACACCGAAGAGGAGGCAATGAATCGCTTCCTTAACGACGAGATTGAAACGGCCCTTTCGACGTTGCCACCGCGTGATGCCAAGGTACTGCGTCTGTACTTCGGTCTTGAGGGTGGGCGGGAGCACACGCTCGAAGAGATTGGCTCGCTGCTCGGCGTCACGCGTGAGCGTGTGCGTCAGCTTCGCGACCGCGCGCTCAAGCGGCTCCGTGAAGGGGACGTCGGACGCGCGTTGGGCTCGTTCGCGGCGTAACTACTCTCGAAATAGCAACGGAAGGGGGACGAGCATTGCTCGTCCTTTTTTTTTGGTGGTTCAGTTGATCTTGTCGTTTCGGCTGGCCCTTTCCGCCCTTCCCGTTAGTTTCACTTTTGTGATTAAGCTCAACGACGTCCACAAAGCCTTCGGCTCCAAGAAAGTCCTCGAAGGCTTCACGCTCGAAGTCGACGAAGGCGAGACCATGGTGCTGATCGGCTACTCCGGCACCGGGAAATCCGTCGCCATCAAGCACATCGTCGGCCTCCTCGAGCCCGACCGCGGCACCGTCTTCGTCGACGGCGAAGAGGTTCCCCGGCTCAGTCGCGCCGAGCTCTATGCGCTGCGATCGCACATCGGATACGTGTTTCAGTTTGCGGCGCTGTTCGACTCGTTGTCGATCTGCGACAACGTCGCAATGGGACTGCGCAAAGAGGGCACGCTCAACGAGCGCGAGATCATGCAGCGCGTCGGCGAGGCGCTCGAGCTCGTCGACCTTCCCGGCGTTGAGTCCAAATTCCCGGCCGAGTTGTCGGGTGGAATGAGAAAGCGCGTTGGAATCGCGCGCGCGATTGCCCGCCAGCCGAAGTACATGCTCTACGACGAGCCCACGACCGGACTCGATCCCGTCACCAGTGCCATCATCGACCAGCTCATGATTCGCATGCGCGAGAAGCTCGGCGTCACCAGCATCGTGGTGACGCACGACATGCGGAGCGCCTACACCGTCGGGTCGCGCATCGCGATGCTGTACGAGGGGAAAGTGCGGCAGGTGGGAACCGTCGATGAGATTCAGCACACGAAGGATCCGATAGTTCGACAATTCATAGAAGGGAAGCCCGATCTCGACACCGTGGAAGCCGGAGTCTAGGGATGGCGGCGTCCACTGACGGCTCGATGCTGCCGATTCTTCTCGTTCATCTCGAACGCGAGCGCGCCCGAGCCCTAGTAAGGGCGGCGTTTCCGCGCCGCCGCTGGAGAATCATCTCCACCAGATCGGCGGACGAGCTCGAATCCGTGTTTCGTCGTGTTCTGGTCGATGCGGCAATAATCGATCTCGGCGCTCCGGCCGAAGACACCTGGAAGGCGGCCGCCTTCGCCGCCGAATTTCCGAGCGCTCCATTTTTCGGAATCCTGCCGCTTCGACCATCGGATTCTCCTGCTGTAGCGCGGTGCGCCGGTCTGGGATTCGTCGACATCATCGTCGAGGGAATAGACGACAACGCCGCGCGCGATCTCGTCCTTCCTCACGCTTTCTCCAGCCGTTTTCGTCAGGCTCTAGGCGAGCCGCCGGGTGCGCTCGGGCTCTCGACACAATTGCAGCGAAGTGCCTGGGAAGTGGTCGTTGCCCATTCGGGACGGCCCGTGACGACGAAGGAGCTGGCAAACGCGGTTGGCCTGAGTCGCGAGCATTTGAGCAGGAACTTCTCGCGACCCGGAGCGCCGAATCTCAAGCGCGTAATCGATCTGGTCCGGCTGATTGCCGCCGCAGAATTGGCCAAGAATCCGGGACACGACATTCGGGACATCGCCCGTATTCTGGACTTTGCATCCTCGTCGCACCTGTCGGTCACCGCGCAGAGGATCTTCGGGACCCGGCCGGCCTCGCTCGCGCGACTCCGTACTACCGATCTCATCGATCGGTTCGCTCAGGGAAGGACGCGCAGTCGTACGTAGGGAATACTTGGAACTGCAACTGAACACTACCCTGGGGCCGATGGCGGAGCGGCAGGCGGCTCCGGGCCCACGTTAGGTGCGGTTCGTGCTCAGCGCGTAGCCAATGACCGGTCCGCCGATTGCCTCCGGCCAGTAGTGTTCAGTTTGCCGTTAAATCGGTAGACGACGCCGATTTGCAAGCCACTTATTGCAAGAAAAACGAGCTTGTGATAAATTTCACAAGCTAAAAAATCCCCTGGCAGAGGCGCCTCCCAGCCCCTGCCAAGTCCCAGCTCCGAGCACACAGATCATGGCCACTGAAACGATTCTTCGCCCCGGCGAAATCAAGGACATACTCCTCCGCGAGATCGAGGCTGCCGACCTCCAGGAGCTCGACGTCGAGGAAGTAGGAACGGTTCTCGAGGTCAAGGACGGAATCGCCCGCATTTATGGCCTGCAAAAGGCCATGGCCGGGGAGATGCTCGAGGTCACCGCATCCGAAACCGGCGAGAAAATCACCGCCCTCGCGCTCAACCTCGAAGAGGACAACATCGGCTCTGTCGTCCTTGGCGATTACCTTCAGCTGAAGGAAGGCGACGAGGTCCGGCGCACAAAGCGAGTACTGGAAGTGCCGGTCGGACGTGAGCTCGTAGGCCGCGTCGTGGATCCCCTTGGTCGCCCGCTCGATGACGCTGGGCCGATCAACGCCAGGCACACCCGAAAGGTCGAATCCGAAGCCCCCGGAATCATCGTTCGCCAGCCCGTGAAGGAGCCCCTCCAGACCGGCATCAAGGCGATCGACTCCATGATTCCGATCGGCAGAGGCCAGCGAGAGCTGATCATCGGTGACCGTGGCACCGGGAAGACCGCGATCGCGGTCGACACGATCATCAATCAGAAGGGAACCGGCGTCATCTGCGTGTACGTCGCGATCGGCCAGAAGAATTCGACCGTCGCTTCCGTAGTCGAGAAACTCCGTCAGGCGGGCGCGATGGAATACACGATCGTAGTCGTCGCCAGCGCGTCTGACCCGGCGCCCATGCAGTACATCGCGCCTTATTCCGGATGCGCGATGGCCGAGTACTTCATGTATGATGAGGGGCTGCCGACCCTGTGCGTGTACGACGATCTGTCGAAGCAGGCTGCGGCCTACCGTCAGCTATCACTAGTTCTCCGCAGACCTCCGGGCCGCGAAGCGTTTCCGGGCGACGTGTTCTACCTCCACTCCCGCCTGCTCGAGAGAGCCGCCAAGCTGAGCGAAGATCCGTCGATCGTCGATGGCACACTCATCAAGAAGCCGGGTGGCTCGCTCACCGCGCTCCCCATCATCGAGACGCAGGCGGGTGACGTTTCTGCGTACATCCCGACCAACGTGATCTCGATTACCGACGGACAGATCTTCCTCGAGGCGGACCTCTTTTTCGCCGGTGTTCGTCCTGCCGTCAACGTCGGAATCTCCGTTTCGCGCGTCGGTGGCTCGGCGCAGGTGAAGGCTATGCGCTCGGTTGCCGGCAGATTGCGACTCGATCTGGCGCAGTACCGCGAGCTCGAAGCGTTCTCCTCGTTTGCTTCGGACCTGGATGCGGCGACCAAGAAGCAGCTCGAGCGCGGCGCGCGCACCGTCGAGATCCTCAAGCAGCCACAGTATCGGCCAATGGCAGTCGAGCAACAGGTGATGGTGATCTACGCAGTGACGAACGGCTTGCTCGATCAGATCGCGGTCAACCGCCTCAAGGATTGGGAGAAGGGATTCCTGGAGTTCATGGAGAGCCAGTTTCCGCAGGTGCCGCACAAGATTCGCACCGAGAAGGTTCTCTCGAAGGAGATCGAGGCCGATCTCAAGCGCGGCATAGAAGCCTTCAACGCACAGTTCAACGCACCGAAGGCCTGACGCATGGCAAAGGGCCGTGAGCTGAAGGGGCGGATCAAGTCCGTCGAAAACACGCGGAAGATCACGCGGACGATGGAGATGGTCGCCACATCCAAGATGAAACGCGCGCACGACCGCGTCGTTGCGGCGCGTCCTTTTGCGAACTCGCTGACGGAAGTGATCGCCAATCTCTACACTTCCGAGCTCGCCGAACGGTTTCCGCTGATGCGGCAACCCGCCACGATAAAAAAGGCGGCGGTGATCATTCTCACCAGCAATCGTGGACTCGCCGGCGCGTTCAACGCCAACCTGCTGAAGGAAGCGCGCAATCTGCTGGCGCGTCTTACACAGCAAGGTGTCGAGCAGGAGCTTCATGTCGTCGGCAAGAAAGGACTCGGCTACTTCCGCTACATCGCACGCGCGGTCGCGTCGAGCCGCACCGACATCACCGGGCACCCGACGGCCGCCAACGCCGCGGAGCTCGTCGATTCATTGATCGAGCGATTTGCTTCGGCCGACATCGACGCTGTTTACGTCATCTACTCCAAGTTCAACTCGGCGCTCTCGACGCCGCCAACGTCGCAGCTCGTGCTTCCGGTCACGTCCCCCGAACGAAAAAGTCCGCAGCCCGACTACATACTCATGCCGTCGGCCGAAGTAATTCTGACACAGCTGCTGCCTTCGTACGTCCGCAACTCAGTCTACCGTGCGCTGGTGGAGAACGAGGCTGGATTCCAGAGCGCGCAGCGCACGGCGATGAAGAACGCGACCGACAACGCCGGTGAAATGCTCAACGTCCTACGACGCACCTTCAACCGCGCCCGTCAGGCGCAGATCACGCAGGAGATCGCCGAGATCGTCGGCGGTGCTTCCGCGTTACAGGGGTAATCATGGCTACAGCCGTCCGCACCGAGAAAAAGAAGCCCGCCACCGAGACGAAGAAGACGAACTTTGGAAGGGTTGTGCAGGTCATCGGCCCCGTGCTCGACGTCGAGTTCGAGTCGGAGCACCTGCCCGAGCTTTACAACGCTCTGCGCATTCGCGAGAAGTCCGACTCGGGCGCCGACATTGACGTAGTCGTCGAAGTGCAGCAGCACATCGGGCGCAATCAGGTCCGTGCGGTCGCGATGTCCTCGACCGACGCCGTAGTGCGTGGAATGAGCGTCGAAGACACGGGTGGTCCGATAACGGTGCCCGTCGGCAACGCCGCGCTGGGACGGATCCTGAACGTCCTCGGCAATCCAGTCGACAACGGTCCGGCCATCCCCGACAGCGTCGAGCGCTGGCCAATCCATCGTCCGGCGCCAAAGTTCGCCGATCTCGAGCCGAAGACCGAAATATTCGAGACGGGCATCAAGGTCGTGGATCTCATTGCACCTTTCGTGAAGGGTGGAAAGATCGGACTCTTCGGCGGCGCCGGCGTCGGCAAGACCGTCGTCATCATGGAGCTGATCAACAACGTGCAGAAGGGGCACGGCGGAAGATCCGTCTTCTGCGGCGTGGGCGAGCGCACGCGCGAAGGGAACGATCTGTACCTCGAGATGAAGGAGTCGGGAGTCTTGAACTCGACCGCCCTCATCTACGGGCAGATGAACGAGCCGCCGGGCGCGAGACTCAGAGTCGGGTTGTCGGGCCTCACGGTCGCGGAGTATTTCCGCGACGTGGAGAACGCGGACGTGCTCGTGTTCATCGACAACATCTTCCGATTCACGCAGGCCGGCTCCGAGGTGTCCGCACTGCTCGGCCGCATGCCGAGCGCCGTGGGTTATCAGCCGACGCTGGCGACGGAGATGGGAGATTTGCAGGAGCGCATCACGTCGACCAAGAACGGATCGATCACGTCGGTGCAGGCGATTTACGTTCCGGCGGACGATATCACGGATCCGGCACCTGCCACCGCGTTTGCTCACCTCGACGCGACCGTCGTGCTTTCGCGCGCGATCACGGAGCTCGGCATCTATCCCGCCGTCGATCCGCTGGCGTCGTCGTCCCGAATCCTCGACGCGCAGTTCATCGGCGACCGCCACTATAAGGTGGCGACAGATGTGCAGCGGATTCTCCAGCGCTACAAGGAGCTCCAGGACATCATCGCGATCCTCGGCATGGACGAGTTGTCGGAAGAGGACAAGCTAGTAGTGGGTCGCGCCCGCCGCATTCAGCGCTTCATGTCGCAGCCGTTCGCGGTGGCCGAGCAGTTCACGGGCATCAAGGGCCAGTACGTGAAGCTCGAGGAGACGATCTCATCGTTCGAGCGACTGGTAGCGGGCGAGTTCGATCAGTACCCGGAGCAGGCGTTCTTCATGCAGGGCGCGATCGACGGCGTGGTGGAAGCGGCGCAGCGTCTGGCGAACTCGTAGAGATGCTCAAAGTCTCGGTGATCTCCCCCGAAGCCGTTCTGTTCGAGGGCGAGACGGATTCGGTCGTCGCGCCCGCCTACGACGGCGAGATCGGCATTCTCACGGGGCACGCGCCATTGATGGCGCTCCTCGGTGACGGGCAGCTGCGTCTCGGGAGCGGCTCGGGGCCGCGTTTTACCGTGAGTGGTGGTTTCATGCAGGTGTTGAACAACGACGTTCGTGTAGTCACGGAGAAGGCAACGGCCCTCTGAATCGCGTCGGCAGAGACCCGATTCACCTTGCGATAGGGGCCTTTTGCCGACGAGCCCCTTGTTAACGATCGTTGACCGGTCGTTGACATTGCCGTTACCCCGCCTATAAGTTTTTCCCACTAGGCAGCCCCGATTCCCAATGGTGGGATGCTGGGGTTGTCGCCGCATGCGTCGGCTGCGAACTGGGCCCCCGTCCTCCCAATTTGCCAGCGACGCCAACATAGATGCCGCTCTGCGACCGTGGTGATCAACGCACCTCGCGGAACGACGAATCTCATCCCAGTCCCACTTTCTGCGAGGTGTTGTATGGGAATGACAGGTAAGGTCTATCGCTTCCTTGCGATAGCGGGCGTGCTCGGGGTTGTCCCGGCATTGGCCCAGGCGCAAGGAACGACCATCAGTGGCCAAGTGACAGGCACTGGTGGAGCACCAATTGTAGGCGCGAGCGTGAGTATCCCGGCGCTGCGCGTCGGCGGATTCACCGACGATCAGGGCCACTACACGTTCGTTGTGCCGGCGTCGGCCACAGGCACCACCGTAACCTTGACGGCCCGACGACTCGGATTTTCTCCGAGCTCCGCGTCCGTCCCGCTGGCAGGTACAGCGGTGAGTCAGAATTTCAGCCTTTCACCGACCGCGACGGAACTCACCGGAGTTGTCGTGACGGCGCTCGGTCTGACGAGAGAGAAGAGTCGACTCGGAACCGCTCAACAGCAACTTACGAGCGCCGAAATCAACCAGACGAAGGCAATGAGCGTCGTCGATCAGCTCGCGGGGAAGGTTTCGGGCGTAACGATCACTGGGTCAGGAACTCAGGGTGGATCCAGCAACATCGTCATCCGCGGCTCGAACTCCATCACTGGGAGCAATCAGCCGTTGTTCATCGTCGACGGCGTAGCGCTCAATAACCGCGGGCGCGGAACTGGATCGGCAACCAACGGTGGAGACCCGAATGGTGGTTGGGATTTTGGAAGCGGCATTGCAGACATCAACCCCGACGATATTGCGACGATGTCGGTCCTGAAGGGTCCCAATGCCGCGGCGCTATATGGATCTCGCGCTGCCAACGGCGTCATCGTCATCTCGACGAAGAAGGGATCCTCGAGCGGAAATCACGCCCGGGTAGAATTAAACACGACCTATACGTGGGACACGCCGTCGATCCTTCCTACTTACCAGAACCTCTACGGGCAGGGTGCGGGCGGTGAGTTCGACTTTGTGGATGGCGCGGGCGGCGGCGTCAATGACGGGCTCGATCAGAGCTTTGGCCCGCGCCTCGACGGCCGGACGACCGGATGCGTGTTTGTACCAAAGACCACGACGTACGATACCAGTGTGCCCTGCCATCAGTTCAACGCTGTGAACGGAGCGCCATGGATCCCGCAGCCTGACAACGTCAGCAGCTTCTTCGACACCGGCCACACGCGCTCGACGACTATAGCGTTTAGCGGCGGGAACGATCGGGCGAGCGCACGCGTATCGCTCGGAAGGGACAACATCACCGGCTACGTCCCCAACAACAATTTCGGGAAGACCTCCGGTCTGCTCAACGGATCGATCAAGGTCAGCGATCGGCTCACCACCGATGCGACCTTGCAATACATCAAGAACGGCGCGACCAACCGTCCCGGCACCGGCTACAACAATGGTCTGCTGGAGACCTTCGTGTGGTTCGGTCGCCAGGTTGACATGAACGCGCTGCGCAACTACCAACTGGGCGGCGCATCAAATGGCGGCCCCGCGAATCGCGAGTTCAATTGGAACTATAATTACCACAACAACCCATTCTGGGTGATGAACGAGAACCCGCTTCAGGATCAGCGCGACAGATTCCTTGGGAGCGTCTCGGCGACGTACAAGCTGCTCGATGGTGTGAACCTGATCGGCCAGACAGGCTCGGACATCTATCGGTTTAACGTCGATCAGCGCTTCGGACCCCAGAACATTCAGGGTAATGGAATCGATCCCAACTATTTCGGCGGATTCGATTTCGTAAATGACTACAGCAACGACAACAGCAGCAGCCTGCTGATGACTGCGAATCGGGACCTCAACTCACGGCTGAACGTGAACGCGACGTTCGGAGGATCGAACCGGAGCGAGATCTATGACAGGAAGACAATCTCGACCACCGGCATCTCGGTAGCAGGCATCTACAATGTAGGGAACGCGGCTGTAACTCCGACCCTCGGGCAGTTTGATTCGCACCGCCAGGTCAAGAGCATCTTTGGCGCCGCGGATTTTACGGCATTCAATTGGCTGACTCTAGGCGGCACGGCGCGCAACGACTGGTCGTCGACGCTGCCGATTGGACACAATTCTTATTTCTATCCGTCTGGCAGCATCGCCGCCGTGTTGACGGACGCGCTCCCGTCGCTCAAGAACAGTGTTTTGTCGTACGCGAAGATCCGCGCGTCGATGGCGCGCGTAGGTAATGATGCTGACCCTTATCAACTTCGGGCAACGTATCCGAGCCTCGGAACGAAGTTTGGCGGAAGACCGCAGTTCTCGCTGCAGAATTTCATCGCCAACCCCGATCTGAAACCTGAGAACACCGACGCCAAGGAGCTTGGCCTCGAGCTCAACATGCTCGACGGGCGGGTGACGTTCGACTTCAGCTGGTACGACAAGGCGACGAAGAATCAGATCTTCACGATCCCGATTTCGCCGACGTCGGGCTTCCAGTCGAAGGCGCTCAATGCCGGTAAGATCACGAACAAGGGAATCGACTTCCTCCTCGCCGTGACTCCAATCCAGACCGCCGGCGGCGCTCAATGGACGTCCACTTTCAATTTCTCGAAGAACAAGAGCATGGTGAACGAGCTTGCGCCCGGCATCGACACGTATGTCATCGGGACGAGCTGGTACACCAACATAGAGGCGCGAGCCGGCCAACCCTATGGGTCGATCTATGGCTACGCTTTCGCTCGCGACAGCGCCACGGGGAAGATATACACCGACGGCGGCTACACTGTGTTGGGAGGTCGCCAGGTCCTCGGCAATATTCAACCGAACTGGACCGGTGGCTGGAACAACACCATTACCTACAAGAACATGACGCTGGGTGGGCTGATCGACGTCCGCCGCGGCGGCAACATCGTGAGCGTTACCAATTTCTTCGGTGACTATGCCGGAGTGACCGCGCAGTCGCTGAAGGGACGCGAAGTTGACTGGAACAAACCGGGTGTTGTCGTCGATGGCATCGACATCAACACGTGCGCGGCGACTGGTCCCTGCAACGGCTCGGCCAACACCACCAACATTACGTCCGAGCAGTATTTCCAGAACATCTTTCCGGTCATGGAGCCTTACGTCTATAAGGATGACTGGGTGAAGCTGAGAGAGCTTCGTTTCGGCGTCGACCTGCCTGCTGCCTGGGCAAGCATGGTGAACGCGCGTGCGGTCAACGTTTCGCTGGTCGGCCGGAACCTGCACACCTGGACGAAGGTTCCAAACATCGATCCGGAATTCTCTTATACTGTCGGAAATTTCCAGGGTATTGAATTCGCTGCCCTGCCTAACGCTCGGACCATTGGTCTGAGCTTCCGAATCACGCCGTAATTGGCCCTTTTGAGACTCAAGACAGATGATCAATAAAAATCTCAGAGCCGTCGGCGCCATGTTCGCTACCGCGATGTTCGCGGTGGCGTGCAACGGGGATCAGCTGACGAACCTCAACAAAAATCCGAACAA
>JBDTIV010000048.1:0-68066 GCA_039936175.1 Gemmatimonadaceae bacterium
TCAGCCGCCTGATCGGAGCGTGTGATGTACGGCGGGAGCGGGACATGCCCGTGCTTCTCGATCGCCTCGTCGATGGGGGACGACGTCTTCAGACGCACAACGCGCGTGCGTCGCTCGGTCGTGGAGACGATCTCGATCTCGAATCCATCGGCGATCCAAACGATGCGACCCGGCTTGAGCTTTCCTCCCGGATGTACCATAGCCTCCCATTCGTCGCCCCCCATCTGGCGGAGCAGCAGCACCTCGGCCGGAGTCCCATTGTCGCGAGTGCCGAGCAGACGTGCGCGGAAAACGCGCGTGGTATTGAGCACGATCGTGTCGCCGGCGGGAATGAGCTGCTCGAGATCGCTGAATTGCCGGTGCGAGATCTCGCCGCTCGACCTGTTGACGACCATCAGGCGGCTATCACCCCGTCGCTCGGTTGGTTCCTGGGCGATACGATCGGCAGGGAGATCGAAATCGTAATGCGAGGTGCGGGAGCCGTCCTTGATCACGCCGGAAGGGAAAGGGGAGAGAGCCGGTCTCGAATCTGCAGCGGAGTCATTGCGTGAAAAGTATCCAACTCCACTGTCGTCGATCGCTGCATGGAGCGGTGGTGGTGCTCGCGGTCGGTCAAGTTTGCGGCGCGCCGTCGAGAGCCGAGCGGGCTGTGTTGGCAACGGATGCGGAAGTGTTCGAGACGGTCGTCCGCAACGAGATCTCGCCCGATCCCGCGGACTCGGTCGCGTCTCTGCGGGTCATGCGGGTCGACTCCAGGCCGGTGACCGACAACGGCGACCTCGCGCCCAACTCAGCGCGGCCGACCGGGTTTGATCTCGAGCAACCGGTCGATTCTCTTTCCCAAGCGAGCGTCGCTCGGATCGCCGAGCAACGAAAGGCGATTCTTGGAGATCTGAGAGTGGAGGAGGGAGGTCCATTTACTTATCCGGATTGCCCGGGAGCCCGCTCGCGCAGGTCAGGGGATTCGGCTCGCGCATCGCCGGACGCGTGCCCTGTGACCTGGCGCCGTTACATCACCGTCGGAATCCCGTATCGCGGTGCGGCCGCCGCGATTGTCGACAAGCTTCGAAAGCTCGCTCCGCTACCTGACTCCAGCGCCGAAGTCTGGACGGTTTTGGTCGGTGAGAATTCCGTCGGGCCCAGCGGCCAGAATTGGGGACAGTACGCGTGGCTTCTCCGGCGTGATCCGCAGGATGGACGGCTCGCTCTGGTCGAGAAAGTTTTGTTGTCGTGGGCGGAGTAAGAGATGCACTATCGAATCGACTTGGGCCTGTGCTTTTTGTCGAGATCGCGGCCGAGCGACACCGCCAGCTTGGGCACCAGCTCGACGTCGGCGAGCGTGGTTCGGAAATTCACGATGCACGCGCGCATCAGGTAATTGTCGCCGAGCTGGGCATTGGAGACGAAGGCCTTCCCGCTCAGTCGCATGGCGGTGACGATCCGCGCGTTCAGCTCGTTGAGATAGTTAGTTACGGCGCGGTCGCGTGCGCGCGACCGCAGATCTTCGGGCACATACCTGAAGGTGCAGATGCTCAGATTCACTGTGCCCTGTTCGAGCAGCTTCTGCCTTCCGACCGCGTCGTGCATGCGATGCGCGAGCGCGATGTCGTCGCCGATCATCTGCCTGTATCCGCTCGCGCCGACCTGCTGGAATCCGAGCCAGATCTTGAGCGCCCGGAATCCACGCGTGTTCTGAGGGCTGTACTCGTAGGAATTCTTTACTTCCTGCCCCTCGTTGTCCTCGAACTGGTAGTAGGAGACGTGAAAGGAGAACGCATCGCGCAGCGCTTCGGGGTGCTTTGTAAGGGTGCAGCCCGCTTCTATAGAGTTGTAGAGCCACTTATGGGGATCGATGGCGATCGAGTCAGCGAGGCGAAGCCCCTTGAGGTCGGCGCTGGCGTCGTCGAGCGCCACGGCGGGCGCTCCGTACGCGCCGTCGACGTGAAACCATAGATCGTTCGCCGTGCAGATCTTCGCGATCTCGCTCAGCGGATCAGTCGCGCCCGTCGCCACGGAGCCCGCGGTGCCTATCACGAGAAATGGGCGGAGCCCGGACGAGCGATCGGCCTGGATCTGGTTTCGCAGCTCACCCGTCTGCATGCGTTGCTGGTCGTCGGTGGGAATCCAGCGAATCGCGTCGGTGCCGAGGCCACAGATGTCAGCCGCCTTGTTGATCCATCCGTGCGTCTCCCCCGACGTGTAGAGCACCATCTTCTTGCTGTCCTGGCTGGCCAGTCCTTTGGCACGGATGTCCCACGGCGCCTTCGCCTTTCGCGCGGCGATGAAGGCGACGATGTTAGCCATGTTGCCGCCGCTCACGAGTGTCCCGTCCCATTTGCCCCGCAAACCCATGAACTGCGTGAGCCAGCGGAGCACTTCGTTCTCGATCTCTGTCGCGATCGGCGACAGCGCCCACGCGCCGCAGTTCGGATTCACGGCCGCCGCCAGCAGCTCGGCCAACGCGCTCACGGGCGTCGCGGACGACGTGATGTAGCCGAAGAACCGTGGGCTTCCATTGTGAGTGGACTGCTCGAAGAACAGCTTGCTGAATTTCTTGAGAACGGGCGCGATGTCCGTGCCATTTTCAGGGAGGTCGCGTCTGCCGAGGAGCTTCCGAATGTCGTCGGGCAGAAGCGGCGATGCGGTGGGGGCGTCGGGCAGGCGTCCCAGAAAATCCGCGACGGCGTCGACGAGCGTGTGGCCCATCGCGCGGAATTTCTCCGGCGCGAGGTCGGCTGGGGATGAGCGCGTGGTCGACCTAGCTGCAGCTTTCGCTGTCGTCTTCCTAGCGGGCTTCTTTCTCGACGCGACTTTTGATTTCGGCAAGGCTCTCACTCACTTCGGTTGGTAGAAACATGTCGTCTGAAATGGCGGCGATCTCCTCGGCTTCCCGCCACGCGTCTTCAAGCAGATACAGCTCTCCTTCGAGCGCGCGGCGCTCAGATTCCTCATGCGATGCGATCTCCAGGGCGAGACGCAGCTCGTTCGGAACCAGACTCAGCAGCGCACCTTTCCCGAACTCATTCCAGCTTCGCTTGGTGGCTGCCAGACGCGCCGCCTTCTCGAAAGCAATCGATGGGTCTGCGTGCTCCGTTGCGAGCACGAGCGCCTGCGCCAGCTCCTTTCGAGAAGCGCCCCTCTTGTTCAGTCGGGGCAGAAGCTGCGCCGCGAGGCGGATTGCTTCTTCACCGCGAATGTCCGCTTTGAGGGTATCCGGCGCATAGCGGAGCCAGGCAGCACCCGACAGCCGTTTGGCCCGGTGGCTGATTCGCAAACCCCACGGTTGGTCAGCAGTGGGAGTGAGCATGACTGTCTGAGCTACATCCGGAGCTCTGACATACAGAAGGCTCCCCGTTTTATCCGGGACTCGCGCGACTATGATGGTTCGCTGATACATCGCATAGCCAAGATTCCAGATCTGCGGCATGAGCATGGTTGTGCCGCCTGCCGAAGCGGCGAGAAGAGGACCAACAAAAGGAACTGCTGCGGCAGCGGCGACCATTGCCGTTCCTTTGATGATCGTATTGCGCCGCCGTCTCCCGAACTGATCCCCGTAGCGCCACGCCGCAAACTCCGGCCGCAATGGCTCGCCGATCCGCACCAGCTCCAGCCCTTCGCCGAGGCGAGCCATGCCGATCTCATCGGTCGAAACCCGAAGCTTCGTCTCCCGGAACGATCGCTCGCATTCCTCGATTGCCTCCCACCGCTCCTCGATCGGCGTGAGATTCCACCGCTCACATTTCCTGCACACTACCCACAGCCGCCCCTTCGCCGCGTCGAACGCCAGCCTTCGGCCGACCGGAAAATGCTCGACCGCCTCGTTCGCGCCAAGCTCGCTGTGGCAGAAGAGACAGGTTGAATACATTGCACGAAATCTACGGACTCATAACCATTTCGCTCTGAAGCAAGCCGACCCGGTAGCTTGTCGAATCACATCCCACACCCACTCTCACTGCTCAGGTATTGTTTGTGCACCTGCTCGGCCCGAAATGAGAAAAAATCTGCCTGCCGGGCTCACTGGGCCCATTGGAATTCTGACGTTGATATTGGTCGGAGCGTCCGCGTGCCGTACCGCCGCGCCCTCGTCCAGCGAGCCCGTCGTCGGGGTGCCCAATCCGCTGGACGAGCTGACACTCGCCGGCGCTGACTCGCTCGTTTTCGCCGCGGTCGTGAGCGCGCAGCTAGCCGCCACGAACGACGACTATCCTGTTCATCGAGCTCCTCTTCGCATCGACCCTCGGCCCTACGGAACCCCGTCGGGTTATCCGGAGATGTTCGCGGGAGTGCAGGGGATCGATCCCACTTTGACCTTCGCGCGCGCGAGCCAGCGGCAGATCGACCGTCTCGCTGAAAACCGGAGACGAGTCCTCGACGCAAAGGGCGCGACTGCCGGCGGTCCGCTCGTCTACGCGCAGTGCGCCGGAGTGCGCGTGCCCACGCCTCCGCCCCCAAAATCAAGGTCGAGATCGCGCGCCAGGCCGCTGGACGTTCACGCCGGGTGTCCCAAGACTCCCGTCTACTATTTCACCGTGGGACTTCCCGTGCGCGGACAGCCAACGGGGCTCAGGAACGCGCGCGATGTGCGCGGGCACCGTCTCTCCCTTAGCGGTGAAGTCTGGACCACGCTCGTCGACGAGCGCTCGGCTGGACCTGCCGGCTGGACATGGTCGCAGTACGCCTGGGTGTTCAACAGAAACCAATCAGGTCAGATGGAGCTCGCGAACGCAATCCTCGTGAGCGTGGTGGAGTAGCTCCGCTTAGCGGCGGCGACCGACGCCTATCGTCGTCGTAACGAAATCGCTCCGCCACTCCAGCGCCGGCTCGCGCGCGCGTCGCAGATCCGTCCCGAAGATGAGCCAGCGCCCTTCGCGCGGCAGCGCGATCGTAGCGTGTCCGGTGCCGTCGGCAGTGACGAAGACGTCGGCCGAATCCGGCGCGCCTTCTCTCCGCGCCCCGACCTGAAATCCGCCAAGGGGAATGCCGTGACGCAGGACCAGAACGGGAAGCGTCTCGCCCGCTGAGAGATCCGTAGGATTCCTCCTCGGCACGATCTCGAGGCCGAGGCCTAACGGTATCGCCCAGCTCGTGTCGTTCACGGGGGATCCAACGCGCAGGAACGATGTCGCGTGCTTGACGTAACTCTCGCGCCAGCGCTTGGGCGCGGGGATGCTGTCCCACTGCGCGCGAATGGCGGGTGACGCGTGAATCTCGCCGTAGTACTCGTTGATCAGTTTCGGATCCAGCAGCAGCGTGCGCGGCGCGAGCTCCACCGCGATTGTCCCGACACCATCGGTGCGCGGACTCCAGACGAAGCGAAGCGATTTCGGGCGCACGATTCGCCGCTGAATCTCCTCGATCGTCCCGCCGAGTCGGGCGCTGGCTTTGACGACGCGCCTGGGGTCGATCGCGAAATCGTCGGCGGGGAAGGCCATGCCGCTGGTGAGATCGAGCGCGACAGGCTTGTTGACGGGAACGCGCATGCTCGCCGGCAGGATCCAGGTCTCGTGCGCGGCGGCGACTCCGGCGCCCGCAAGCAGAGCGAGTACGACGACGAGCGCCGCGACGGGCGCGTGCTTCAGTGAGATGCGGCGCATGATCGACCGGTGATGAGTTATCGCCGACTAGAAGAGCGTCGGCTGCTGCGCAGAGCCTGGAAGTGGCGGCGGGTTGAACCCGAAGTGACGATACGCCTGCGCCGTCGCGACGCGTCCGCGCGGTGTGCGCTGGAGAAATCCATTCTGCACCAGGAATGGCTCGTAGACCTCTTCGAGCGTTCCGACATCTTCGCCGACGGCAGCAGCAATCGTTCCCACACCGACCGGCCCGCCGTCGAACTTCTCGATGATGGCTTTGAGAATGCGCGAGTCCATGTCGTCGAGCCCGAACTGATCGACTTCGAGCAGCTGCAGTGCATCGGCGGCGACCTTGCGATTGATGTTGCCGTTGGCGCGCACCTGTGCGTAGTCGCGAATGCGTCGCAGCAGACGGTTGGCGACGCGCGGAGTTCCGCGCGATCTCTTGGCGATCTCCTTCGCGCCGTCCTCATCGATCTCCACCTGCATCACCTCGGCCGTGCGATGCACGATCTGCTCGAGATCCGCGGGCGGATAGTAGTTGAGCCGCATCTCGATGCCGAAGCGCGCGCGCATCGGCGGAGTGAGCATGCCGAGGCGGGTGGTGGCACCGATGAGGGTGAACTTCTCGACGGCCATGGTGATCGTCTGCGCCTTGGGTCCCTCGGAGAGGCGGATCTCGATCTTGTAGTCTTCCATCGCCGGATAGAGGAACTCTTCAATGACTGGCCGCAGGCGATGGATCTCGTCGATGAAGAGGATGTCGCCCTCGCGGAGATTCGTGAGCGTCCCGACCAAATCGCCGGGTTTTTCGAGAGCCGGTCCCGACGTCGTTCTGATGTTGACTCCCATCTCGCGCGCAATGAGCTCGGCGAGCGTGGTCTTGCCGAGTCCCGGGGGGCCGAAGAAGAGGGTGTGATCCAAAGGCTCGCGACGCTCCGATGCGGCATCGATATAGATGCGCAGTGACTCCTTCACGCGGTCCTGGCCGATGAACTCGGAGAGGCGCTGTGGGCGAAGGGAGAGCTCGACTACGCTCTCGTCGGGCATGACTTCAGGCGTCGTGATTTCGGCTCGGGACATGATATAATCTGCACCCGCGAGCAGTACCTGGTCGACTGGCAAAAACCAAATATGACTGACGATTTCTGTCAGAGAACTCTTGAGCCGCGTAAAACCACAGCCCCCAGAAGAACCAGGATCGCCAGCACAAACGCAACCCCTACAGGTCTCGCCAAGTTCGCAGTGGCGCCGAACCCCGGCTCCCGTTTCGGCACGAACGAGCGGTTATCCCTTGGCGAAAAATAGAACAATCCGAAGTGCCAGTTCGCAAAATCCTGCCATTCCGCATCGTTGATCTCATCCTGAGTAATGACTCACCCAAGTCAGACCCCGCTATTGGCGAACGAGATTGAAGTCCATCTCGAGGCGAATCGTATCCGCGACGCTCAGCAAAACCGGCACGTGCGGCTGCTCCATCTGGATGTCGTTGAACGTGAACATCGTAGCGGCCGAGCCCGTGACTCCGCCATTCGTGAACGTCGCGGAGCCTTTCCACGTGGTTGGGCGCGTCACGCCATGGACGGTGAGGTTTCCCGTCATCTCAATCGGCAACGTGCCGGATGTCGGGAGAGGCAGCTTGACTCCGCGGACATCGGTAGGCACCACGACGATGCTCGGATACTCGTCCGCCTCCAGAACCCGGTTACGGACGTAGCCGTCGCGACGATTCTGGTCGCTCACGAAGGTTGCGGCGTCCAGCGTGAACTTCGACGACGCTGGAATCACCTTGCCGTTCGCATCGAACTCGATCGCGCCCGTGAGACTTTTTGTTTCACCCACGGCGTCGTTGGGGAAATCGTGTCCCATGAGCCGTTCGCGCACTCGATACCGCGCCGCACTGCCCGTCGGCGACAGCACGAAACGAAGGGTGGCCGCACTAGAAGCCTCGGCGACTTCGCTCTTCTGCGGTCTTCCAGAGGCGGCGAACGCCGTTTGCGGCCCGCTGCCGGAACACGCAATCACAGGCAGCACCGCGAAGAGACCAACGTAAATCCGCTTCATGTGTGAGACTCGCTCCATTTTGATATTGAACTCGAATATAGGTACGGCCCGACGTCACCCGACGTTGACGCCAAGATTTATCGCGCCTGTTTAACCATCGGGGAGGCCTACGCCTGAAGCGTCAAACCTGCGTTGTCAACGGTCAAGGGGGGTCAACGCCGACCCCGGGATGGTCTGCTTCGTGCCTGTTAAAGGCGTATACCCGCCATTTGTCGGAAGCGTCAGCGGTGGCCGTAACTCCATCGCTGTAGAGGCTAGCCCAGCCTGATTGAAGGTTTATGGCACGGAGAACCGCGGTTGCGGACTTCGAGCGGGCCCAGAAAGAAAAACATCCCGAACAGGAGAAGAAGTCATGAAGGACTCATTTCGCGCGATCGCATTGTTAGGCGTCGCCGCGCTCGTTGCCGTCCCGGCCGCCGCGCAGACCACACGCAACGACCGCCGCGCTGCCGCCGCTGCAAACTCGGCGACTGAAATGCCGGTCATCATTCCGGAAGGAACGCCGATCAAGGTCGCACTGGACCGCGATATCTCGAGCGCGTCCGTCAACAAGGGCGACACCGTCTCGTTCCATATGGCCGCCGACTACTCGGAGTTCGGTCACGTCCTGATTCCTCAGGGCACAGAAGTACGCGGCACCATTGCAAACGTTCGACGCCGGAAAGCGGGCGGAAACCCGGGCACTGTAGCGGTGCAGGTGAAATCAGTGCGCGCCGTTGATGGAACCTACATTCCACTGCGCGGCATGAAGGCCGTGTCGGGGAAGAATCGCCAGGCGCAGGCGGGTGCGCTCGGAATTCTCACGCTCGGCATCGGGGCGACCAAGAAAGGACTGTCGGCCGTGATCCCCACCGGGACCGAGTTCACAGTATTCACCAACCGCAGAGTTACGATCGTCGTTCCGCGCTAGCTGAACGAGCTCGGGGCCGGGATACGCCTGGTCGAAGTGAAAAGTTGGACGAACAAAAAAAGCGCGCCTCTCGGGGCGCGCTTTTTTACCGTATTGTACGGTGACTGCCTATTGGTGAAACCGAATTCCGTCACACTCTCACCTGCAAACTTACGAGCCGCTCCGCTGCCTTCTGCAGCGTTTCCATTTTCTTGCAGAACGCGAATCTCGTAACTGACCTACCAAGCTCCGGCCGCGAATAAAAACTCATCCCCGGCACCGTCGCGACCCCAACCTCCTTAGCCAACCAGATCGCAAACTCGCGACTCTCGAGATCCGAGATCTCCGAGAAGTCCGCCAGTATATAGTATGCCCCCTCGGGCGCGGCGTACTTGAACCCAGCTTCATCGAGCGCCGCGCACATGATATCCCGCCGAGCCCGATACTCGAGGGCGAGATGGTTGTAGTAGTCCGAATCGAACGCCATCCCGATCGCCCCTGCAGCCTGCAACGGCGCCGGCGCTCCCACCGTCAGAAAATCGTGAACCTTCCGAATCGGTGAAGTGAACTGAGCAGGAGCAATCGCGTACCCGAGTCTCCACCCCGTACACGAGAAGGTTTTCGAAAGTCCAGAGATCGTGACAGTCCTCTCCCGCATCCCCGGCCACGTGGCCAAAACGTGGTGACCCCCGGCGTAGCGAATGTGCTCATAGATCTCATCGGTAATCGCAATCACATCCCACTTCTGACATAGCTCGGCGATCAAACCGATCTCTTCGCGCGTAAAGACCCTACCGGTCGGATTGTGCGGAGTATTCACCACAATCGCGCGCGTCTTATTCGAGAAAGCCGCTCGCAGCTTGTCGGGATCGAGACGCCAGTCCGGCGCCTCCAACGGCACGAACACCGGCTTCGCCCCCGCGAGGATCGCGTCGGGTCCGTAATTCTCATAATACGGCTCGAAGATGATCACCTCATCCCCCGGATCGATCAGGCCCAGAAACACCGACGCCATCGCTTCCGTCGCGCCGCACGTTACCGTGATCTCCCGCTCCGGATCCACTTCCATCCCGTACCACGTCCGATACTTCTCGGCGATCGCCAGCCTTAGCGCCGGACTTCCCCACGTGATCGCGTATTGGTTGATGTCGCCATGGATCGCCGCGCACGCCGCGTTCTTCATCGGCTCCGGCATCGGGAAATCGGGGAACCCCTGCGCCAGATTTATCGCGCCGTACTCGTTCGCCACGCGCGTCATCTCGCGGATCACCGACTCGGTGAACGTGCTCGCTCTCTTCGCCGTCGCGGCGCGCGCGGAAACTTTCTCAGGCGTCATTCTTTTTCCTCACCGATCAGCGACGCGTCGGAGACTTCAGCAGGACTTCGATCGCTCCCATCGTCCCCGCCCGCACCCCGAAACGCGCGCCGGCCTGCGTGACATCGTAATACCTGATATCGCCCACCTGATAAGCCTGGATGTTGCGAAGCGCGTTCACGTCTCCCACCAGCTGATCGTCCACGAATACCATCGCGTAAGGGCTGACCGCGCTGTTGGACGACATCGATCCATGCGGCGCCAGCCAGTTCGGTCGCAGACGCGCCACTGCATCGTACGCGCTGTTGATGTCAGCATGAGCGCTGGTCATCTCCTCCGCGCTGAGGACGCTTCCCATCCGAGGGACCGCGGTGGGATCCCCCGGGTTCGCTGCAGATGCGGCGCAACCGATCACGGCCGCGATTCCCATCAGATAGAGAAATCTGCCTGACATAAACTACCTCCGGGTTTTGTGAGCGGGAGCTGATTGACAAATCATATCACTTTATCAATGATGCGCGAGGCTACGCGTCGATGGCCGGATTTGACAAATGCGCGCTCGCGTATGGAGATGCGCCTCCCTCTTCAACAGGCCAACATGCGAGTCGGCGTCATCCTCGGAATAGTGCTGGCGATCATCCTCGCCACCGTACTTTGGAAGCGGGGCAAGCCACCCGCTCCCTGATCCCCGCAAATTTCTAGTTTGCGTCGGTGATGACTTCGATCACGCCGGAGACGTTCCCCAGCCCGAATCGGGTCGACGCCTCCGTGCCGTTGTAGTAGTGGATCTCGCTAACTCCGTGGACGTCCAACGCGCGCAGCGACTGAAGATCGCCGTAGAACTGGTGATTCAGGTACACCCTCGGATAGCCGGTGTCCGAGCCACTGATGGTCGTCGAGCCGCGAAAGTTGAGAAAGGCCGGACGAAGCTGGCTCACCGCGTCATAGACGTTGAAGACGTTGGATTTCTCGATGTCTGCCCGCGTTATGACATTCGGATTGCGCATGTCTCGCGGCACGGCCGAAGAAGGGGGAGAGCACGCCAGCACCGCGCCGGCGACGAGAACTGCAAGCGATATCGACCGCATCATTATCTCCCTCCCAGTTTGGCCAGGGCGGCGCGAATCAGCTCGGCCGCTCCCTTTGAAGGTGCACCACTGTCCAGCGCCGCGCGAACCCCGCGCTCGGCGTCGGCGCTGGAATAACCCAGCGAGACTAATGCCCGCATGGCGTCGTCCGCCGCGGCAGTCGCGGGTGCCGCCGAAGTCCCAGTCGATTCCCCCAACCCATCGAGCTTGTCGCCGAGATCGAGGATTAGTCGTTCGGCTTTCTTTCTCCCTACGCGTGGAACGCTCTGCAGCGTCGGAATGTCCTTCTCGCGTATCGCCCTGATGAGACGCGTTGCCGAGAGCGCCGACAGCATCCCGATCGCCAGCGACGGTCCCACGCCATTCGCCGTAAGAAGCTTCTCGAAAAGTCGCTTCTCGAACACGCTCGCGAATCCGAACAGTTGCCACGAATCCTCCTTCACCACGAGCGATGTGTGCAGCGTGAGATCGTCCCCGACGCGGGGCAAAGTCTCGTACACGCCGAGTGGAATCGTCAGCTCGTATCCGACCCCGCCACTCGTCATGATCTCGAGCGCGTCGATGTCCTTCGATAACAACTTGCCATGAATCTGACCGATCAATTCTGCCGCCCGTTCCCGGTGGCCGCGAGGCGCCGCATCGGTTCGATCTTCGGCAGGTCTGGCGTGAGCGCCCAGGTGAGCGCTGCCGCCACTCCATCCGCCGCGTCCGTCGGCTGCGGCGCCGATTTCAATCTCAACAATCGCGTCACCATGAACTGCACCTGAAGCTTCGTCGCGGCACCGGTGCCGGCAACCGCTTTCTTGATCTCCGCGGGCGGATATTCGTGGATTTCCATCCCCGCCTGCGCGCCAGCCAGCAGAATCACACCGCGAGCGTGGCCGAGCACGACCGTCGTGCGCACGTTCCGCGCGTAGAAGATGTCTTCGATGGAGAGCACCGTCGCGCTGTGGCGCCGAATCAGCTCCGACACGCCTTCGTAGATCTCTGTAAGTCTCCGGGCCAGCGCGTCGCCCGGTTTGGTGCGAATCACGCCGCACTCGATCAGCGCCAGCGAATTGCCCCTGTCCTTTCGAATTACGCCGTAACCGGTGACTGCCGTGCCCGGGTCGATCCCAATGACTACGACCGGCTCTGACTCACGCACCGGTCATCTGCTCGACGTCCATGTCGAAATTGGCCGACACCTTCTGGACGTCATCCAGATCCTCGAGATCCTCGAGCAGCTTCACCAGCGACTCGGCGTTTTTCCCTTCGACGCGCACCGTCGACTTCGGAATGAACGCCACCTCCGACTCGGCGATCTCGAAACCCGCCTTCTTGATCGCATCCTCGACCAGATGCACCGAATGCGGATCGGTCGTTACGATGTACTGCTCTCCCTCCGCCCGGAAATCTTCGGCGCCCCCATCGAGAGCGGCCTCGAGAACCGGATCCTCGGGATACTTCGTCGCGTCGATGTAGATCTGGCCCTTTCGATCGAACAGGTACGACACCGAGTGCGGCGGACCCAGGTTGCCGCCGAGCCGAGTGAGCTTGTGCCGAACTTCGGCGACGGTACGCGTGGGATTGTCGCTCAGCGCCGAGATGAGGATGGCGACGCCACCGGGGCCGTAGCCCTCGTAAGTCACCTCGACGTAGGTCACGCCCTCGAGATCGCCCGTGCCCTTCTTGATTGCACGCTCGATGTTCTCCTTCGGCATCGACGCGGCTTTCGCGGCATCGATCGCGGTGCGGAGTCGCGGATTGCCGGCGGGATCGCCGCCCGCCAGCTTCGCGGCCATCGTGATCTCACGAATGAGCTTCGTGAAGTGCGCGCCACGCTTGGCGTCGGTCGCCGCCTTGTAGTGCTTGATCTGCTTCCATTTACTGTGGCCGGCCATGTTCAGCTCGGTTGAAATTGTGTGACTGTGTGCCGCGGGTGTCCGGACGCCAGGGACCCCGAAAGCTCCTGGACCAGAGCATTAAGCTCTGCACGCGAAGGTTCATCTAACTGCCCGACGGCGGCTTTCACAAGATCCTCAAAGGCCAATGCGCACCGCGCCCTGTCATGACCCGTCAAACCCCCGAACACTCCGAATGCGGTGGACCTTATTCCGCTCGGCACCGCGAGCGACGACAGCCACTGCTTCGTGTGCTCGGTCCGCTCCAGCGTGACCTCGCGCGGGAGCTCGTGTGGCGGAAGTATGCTCGCGCACAGGCGTCCCAGCTGGAGGCAGGCGAGGAGGGTCTCCCGGTCACCGCCAAGCGACGCCCGCCCCGACAGCGCTGCAAGAGAGCGAAATCGGAATGTCGGGGTAGCAAGAGCGAAACGGGGAGCCTGGCCGATCACTCTCCGAATCTAGGCACGGACTCACCCCTCGGCTACATTCCGATCTATGGCCGTTCCGGTCCTGAACCCCCCAAAATCGATACTCTGGGTAGACGATGAAGGTGAGCTCCTCGAGCCTCACCGCATCTTCCTGCGCTCCAAGGGCTATACCGTAGAGTGGGCGAGCAACGCGGACGACGCCGTCGAAATGCTGAGACGCCGTCCGTTCGACATCCTTTTGCTCGACGAACAGATGCCGGGTAGGCGAGGACTGGAGGTGCATCGCGAGGTCAGGGAGATCTCGCCGACCATGCCGGTGGTGATGGTCACGAAGAGCGAAGAGGATTCGACGCTCAAGGAAGCGATTGGCGCCAACATCCGCGACTATCTCGTCAAGCCGATCAACCCGCGTCAGGTGCTCACGGTGGTGACGCGGATTCTCGAGGGTCCACGCATCCGTCAGCAGGCAATTGCGCGAAGCTTCGTCGAGAGATTCCGCGCGATCGAGCTGGAGCGTGACACCAACCTCGACTGGCGCGGCTGGATTGACCGCTACGACGAGCTGATGCGCTGGGATGTCGACCTCGCCGCGGCTGGCGAGATGGGACTTTACGAGTCGCTCCAGGGTCTCTATCCCGACATGCACCGCGAGTTCGCGGCCTACATGAAGGATGCCTACCCCGAGTGGCTCAAGAACCTCGAGGGAAATCGTCCCCCGTTGTCCATCGATATAGTCGCCGAGTTTCTGCTGCCGATTCTGGAGCGTGACAAGGCGGCAGTGTTCATCGTCGTCGACTGCCTGCGTCTCGACCAGTGGCGTGTGTTGGAGCCGCTTCTCGCGCCGTTCTTCGACGTGGAGACGACACACTATTACGCGGTGCTGCCGACGGCGACCCCATACTCGCGCAACTCGTTGTTCAGCGGATTGTTTCCCGGCGAGATCGCGGCACGTCTGCCCGACTGGTGGGGCAACGCGGACCGCGAGGACGAATCGCTCAATGCGCACGAGAAGGAGCTGCTCGAGTCGCATCTCGAGGAGATCTGCGGAAAGACGCCCGTTCGCTACCAGAAGATCTCGACCGCCGGCAACTCCGACGAGCTGGAGCGACATCTCGGCACCGCGATCGGACCAGAAGGTGTGAGTGCGTTCGTGTTCAATTTCGTCGACCTGCTGACGCACGGACGCAGTGAATCGCAGATCCTGTACGAAGTCGCGCGCGACGAGATCGCTCTCCGTCAGATCACACGCCAGTGGTTCCAGCGCTCGGCACTGTTCAGCGTGTTGAAGGAAGCGTCGCGACGGAAGATCTCCGTGCTCCTCACCACCGATCACGGTTCCATCCACTGCAACACGCCGGCGACGGTGTACGCCAAGCGCGATGCGAGCGCGAACCTTCGCTACAAGTTCGGCGAAGACTTACGGGCGGAGCGTCCAGATCAGGCGCTGCTCTTTCCGAGCGAGGACATGCTGCGCCTGCCGCGTCGCGGCGGTGGCGGGAATACGCTTCTCGCGACCAATGACTGCTTCTTCGTCTATCCGACGAAGCTGCGCGAGTACCAGAGCCGGTATCGCGGTTCGTTCCTCCACGGCGGCGTGACGCCGGAGGAAGTAATTCTCCCGTTGGCGCTGTTGACTCCGCGCCGGTAAATGCCCGGCGGCGAATCGGCTTACAAACGGCTGCTGCCCTACCTGCGCCCGCACGGCTGGCGCATGGCAATCACCATCGCCGCAAATCTCATCGCGGCACTCCTCGACGGATTCTCGATCGCGCTGCTGATACCGTTCCTCAACATCCTGTTCCACCAGCCGGCGACGGCGATCCCCAACGGGATGGTGGCCAGACTCATCAACGCCGTGATCGGCGGACGCATCATTCCTGGCGACGAGATGCGATCTCTCCGGAACGTGATCATCGTCGTTCTCATCGCGGTGATTCTCAAGAACCTGCTGGTGTGGATCGCGGGGCAGTTCGGCGCGACGCTCCAGGAGTACGTGACGCGCGACCTCCGCAACTCGGTCTATCGCCATCTCGCGCACCTTCCGCTCGGCTACTTCACGCAGATGAAGGCGGGACAGATCCTGTCGCGCGTGATCAACGACACGTTCGAGACGCGGCTGATTCTCACGCAAATCGTCACGCAGTCGCTGCAGAGCGCGTCGCTTGTCATCGTCTACATCGCGATTTTGTTCAGTATCTCGTGGCAGCTGTCACTCATCGCGCTCGTCATCCTGCCGCTGCTCGGGTTCTCGCTCCAGCCGATGCTCAAGCGGCTCCGGCGGGGGAATCTTCGCCGCGGCAACATCCACGGCGAGATGACGAGCGTGCTCCAGGAGACGATCAGCGGCATTCGACTGGTCAAGGCGTCGGGCACCGAAGCGTACGAGGAAGCCCGCTTCGCCGACGGTAGCAACAAGTACGCGCTGAGCAGCCTGAAGATGACGCGCCTGGCGCTCGTCGCCCCGCCGGTCACGGAAGTCATCGGGACCCTGATCGCAGTCCTGATTTTATGGATCGGGGCGTGGCAAGTGCTGAGAAGTGGATCGATGACCGGCGCGACGCTGCTCGCGTTCCTCACGCTCGTGCTGCGCCTCCTCCAGCCCCTCAAGCAGCTCTCGCAGATGCGCACCACCGCCCAGTCGTCCCTGGCGTCGGCAGAGAGACTTTTCGAGATCCTGGACTCGCCCGCCGAATTTCAACGCGACAGCGGGACGCGCGACGCGGCGACCTTCAACCGCGAATTGAGATTCGAGAACGTCGGCTTCTCGTATGGCGACGCGCTTGTTCTCACCAGCATCGATTTCAGCGCCAGAAAGGGAGAGGTCGTCGCGCTCGTGGGGCCGAGCGGGTCGGGAAAGAGCACAATGGTCGATCTGATCCCGCGCTTCTACGAGCCGACCTCGGGTCGCATCACTCTCGACGGAATCGACACCCGCGAGATCAAGCTTCCCGTGCTGCGCTCGCTCACCGGCATCGTGAGCCAGGAGACGGTTCTCTTTCACGACACCGTGCGCAACAACATCGCCTACGGCGCGACCGGAAAATACACGCAGGCGCAGATCGAGGCCGCGGCCAAGGCGGCCAACGCGCACGAGTTCATCGTCGAGCTCCCCCGCGGCTACGACACTCTCCTCGGCGAGCGTGGAACGCGCCTTTCCGGGGGCCAGCGCCAGCGGCTGGCGATCGCGCGGGCCTTGCTCAGCGATCCGCCGATCCTCATTCTCGATGAAGCGACGTCGGCCCTCGACACCGAGTCGGAACGTCTGGTGCAGGAGGCGGTTGACCGACTCTTGCAAGGGAGGACGGTGTTCGTGATCGCGCACAGGCTGTCCACGATCACGCATGCCGATCAGATTCTCGTTCTCGAGCGTGGTGAGATTGCCGAGCGGGGAACGCACGCCGGGCTTCTGACGCGGCGCGGCGCGTACTATCGTCTCTATTCGATGCAGTTCGGGGATGCCGACGAGGCATCGATGGTTCCTTCAGCCGGGTAAGCTCAATTGCACGTCTTGTTTCTCCATGCAGGTCGCGAGTGGTCCGGCACGACACGTCTTTTTGCGCGCGCTGGGCGCGGCATCTCCGAGCGTGGCGCCAAAGTCACGCTTCTGGTCACGCCCGACAGCAATGTGCACCTCGCGGTGTCGCCGCGGCGTGATCCCAATCAGCCCCGTCACACGCCGATCCCCGAGCCGTTCGAGATCATCCCGTTTTCCACCGAAGGGTGGTTCTTCGCCGCCGCGCGCAGGCTCAAGAGAATTTTTCGTCGCTGGGACGCCGACACGATTTTCGTCAGCAGCGACCGCGAGCACCTCATCGCGTCGACAGCGTGCTGGTTGAGCAGAAACGGCTCCGTTGTCCGCTGGACTCCTGCCGGCAAACGGCTCGACATGAGTAGCTCCGGACGCTGGGGCTCGCGACTGGCGAAGACCTGGTACCTGTTTGCAAGCGAGACGGACCGACGCGTCGCGGAAATCCCGAAGAACGCGTCTGGTAGCAGCGTCGCCGAGATTGGCGTGAATGTCGAGGACTATCGCGCGGACGTCGACAGACAGCACGAGATCGAAGAAACTGGGAGCGAGTCGGCCCCGACCCCGCTCAACTACATCGTCTGTGTTTACGATTCGACCGCCCGCGGACGCGCGGCCACCGCAATTCGAACTATATCGATGCTGGCGCCGCGTCATCCCAACCTGAGGCTGATGTTCGTCGGCCCGGGCTCGGACGACGAAGATCTGCGCATGCAGGCCGCGGCGCTACGCGTGTTGCATCTAGTCAGCTTCCTCGGCGAGCGCGACGATCAGACGAGTCTCATGCGCGACGCGCATCTCGGATGGGTGGTGGCAGAGGCCGACACTGGAGTCTACGGGATTCTGGATCTCATGGCACTCGGAATTCCGGCTGTGGCGAGCGAGAGTGGCATCGCGCAGCGCTACATCGCGCACGGAATCAGCGGCGCTCTCTATCCACCCGACGATTCGGCGTCGACAGCGGCTGCCGTCGCCGGACTGCTCAAGAACGAGGAATCGCGTGAGGCAATGGGCAAGGCCGCGCGCACGCGCGTGGCGCGAGAATTCCCCGAAAGCGCGATGATCGAGGGCTTCGATCGCGCCGCCAACAGCGCGCGCACGGGAAGCCGGCGCTCGGGGTGAGCTCTCCCGGCGGCGGTTCCTCGGGGGTGACCGCGGTCATCGCGGCCCACGATGAATCCGCCAACATCGAGGCCTGTATCGCGAGCGTCGATTGGGCCGGCGAAGTGATCGTCGTCGAGAACGATTCGACCGACGATACGATCGACCGCGCGAAAAGGGCGGGCGCGACGGTGATCAGCCCGCCCTTCACGACTATCGGGTCGGCGCGCAATCAGGCGATCGTGAGAGCTAACACGCCCTGGATATTGGTACTCGACGCCGACGAGCGCTGCACCCCGGAGCTGGCGAGCGAAGTTCAGAAGACCATCGCCACCACTGATGTGCAGGCATTTAGAATTCCGCGGCGCAATTTCTTCCTCGGCAAGGAGATTCGGCATGGCGGCTGGGAGAGCGACAAGCCGGTGCGGTTGTTCAGGCGCGAGCTGCGCTACAACGCCAACCTCGTACACGAGCACGTCGACGTTCCGGGCGGCGCGCTTACGGAAGAAACAAGCGCGGCGCTCCTTCATTTCACCTACCGCTCGCTCGATCAGTACTTCGAGAAATTCGACAGGTACAGCCGTTGGTGGGCGGAACAAAACTACGCGAAGGGCAGACGTGGCAGCGCGGCACAAGTGTTCATCAAGCCACCGGCGAGGTTCGTCAGCATGTATCTGTTCCGGCGAGGCTTCCTCGACGGAGCGCACGGGCTGCTTCTTTCGTGTCTCGCGGCGGCTAGCGTGATGGCCAAGTACGCCCGTCTCTGGGAGAAGAGCCTAGATTATCGTTAGTGCGAGTCCTGATAATCGGCAGTGACAACCCGTGGCGCATTGAGCGTGGGACGCAGCGTGCCCTGCGCCGAGCGGGTCACGCGACGAGACTGATCGATGACGCGCGCGCGCGGAGATTGATCGGAGGGAATCTGACGCAGCGCTGGGCGGTTTCCCAGGCGAAGAGGTTCAAACCTGACTTCGTCCTGCTCTCGAAATGCTCGGGACTCTCTCCCGAGACGGTTGCCGAGATCATCAGGGACAAGCCGAACGCGATGTGGTTTCAGGATGCTCAGTGGTTCAAAAGCACCTACCGTCCCGACATCGCGCACGCGATCAAGATCGGGAAGCTGACGGACACGTTCTTCGTCTCTGGTTTCGAGAAGGAATGGGCGTCTCTCGGGCTCCGCGCGAAATTCCTCCCGTCGTGCGCCGACGTCGCGATGAGTCCCGTCGCTCCGAGGAAGAAATACGGATCGGATGTCGCGTTCATCGGCAGTGGTCACGATGCGGCGCGCGCGAAATTTCTGCTCAAGATCGCCGCCAAGTACGACTTCAAAGTGTGGGGCAGCGACTGGGAGGAATGGCGGAAACCGCTCCATTGGGCTGGGAAGTCCGTCGAGGGGAGGGAATTCGCGGCGGTCTGCTCCAGCTCCAAGATCATCCTCGGTGCGAACCCGTCGCGATACGTAGGCGACGAAGGACACATGACTTCCGGCCGTACCTGGATGGTTGTCCTGGCCGGCGGATTCTTTCTCGGGCATGGAACGCCGGAGCTCAAGCACATGCTCCGCGATGGCGATCACTGCGCTTGGTACAAGGATGTCGACTCCTGCCTAACGCAGTGCGCGTACTACCTCGAGAACTCCGCGGCGCGCGAGCGCGTCAGAAGAGAGGGGCAGGCCTTCGTGCGGCAGTACCATACCTTCGACCAGAGAATTCACAATCTGCTGTCGGGCGAAGAGTTCGTTAACCCATTGAACTGACAATGACCGCGACGGGCGCCAGCACACTTGATCCAGCCAGGAAGCCAGAGAGGCCGGTGCGCAAACCGACATTCGCGCACCGCGCTGAGTACTACACGATGCGGGCGACAATTCGCGCGCTTGGCGCGCTGAACTGGGACGCGGCGTGCAAGGTCGGCGAGCGACTCGGCGCGCTCGGGTACCGTCCGCTGGGCATCAGAAAGCGCGTCGTCGAGCGGCAGATCGCGGCAGCTTTCCCGGAGCTGAATCGCGATGCGGTCGTAAATCTCGCCCGCGAGTCGTACCAGCATCTCGGGCGCACTTTCATCGAGACAGCGCTGCTCGATTCCATCGGCAAGGATGGACTCCAGACCCTGGTGGAAAGTGTCGAAGGGTGGGAAGAAGTCGAAGATGTGATGTCGAAAGGGAAGGGAGCAGTGATGGTCACCGGCCATATCGGCAACTGGGAGCTGGCGGGCGGGTATGTCGCGGCTCGCGGCATTCCACTCGACGCGATCGTGCGCGGGATGGCGAACCCCCTTTTCGACGCGTACATCAACCACACGCGCGAAGACCTGGGCATGACCGTCGTGCACGATTCGGAGGCGGTTCGACGCACGCCGCGGTCCCTCCGAGCGGGACGTGCGGTCGCGTTCGTCGCCGACCAGGGGGTGTTGGGTCTCGCGTCCACCTTCGTCCCATTCTTTGGACGGCCCGCCAAGACTCCGCGCGGTGCCGCGGTATTCGCTTTGCGTTTCGAGGTACCGGTATTGTTCGTGGTCGCGCTCCGGAAACCGAACGGACGTTATCGTCTGATCGTGGAACGCATCGAGACGAGGCGAACGGGCGACATGGATCGGGACGTCGACGCGATAGTCGCGCGGTTCACTGAACGGTTGGAGCATTGGGTGCGCGTGGTTCCAGCGCAGTACTTCTGGCAGCATCGCCGGTGGAAGCGGCAGCCGCCGGATACGCCGGTCGCGCTTCGAGATCCGTCGGCCTAACCAGGGAGGGCGATGCTGGACCCCAAACAGCGACAGAGATTTCTCCGCGACAATCGCGCTCGCATTGGGATCGGCATCGTCCTGGTCATGAGTCTCGCCGCGATCCTGGCACCCCTGGTCGCGCGCCAGAATCCCATCACGATCGACCTGCTGCATACGCTTCAGCGTCCGTCGGCGCAGCACTGGCTCGGCACCGACATTCAGGGACGCGACATCTGGTCGCGACTGGTGTTCGGAGCGCGCGTCTCGCTGACGGTCGGACTCATCTCGCAGGGAATCGCGCTCGTCCTCGGAGTTACACTCGGTCTGCTCGCGGGATTCTACGGCAGATGGGTCGATGAGATCGTGATGCGCCTAGCCGACGTCACGCTCGCGTTCCCGACACTGCTGTTGCTGATCGCGATGGTAGCCGCCCTCCAGCCGTCGGAAGGAGTCGTCTTCGCGACGATTGGCATCGTGGGGTGGGCCGGGATGGCGCGCATCGTTCGCGGTCAGGTGCTCGTCGTCAGGCAGCTCGAGTACATTCAGGCGATCAGGGCGCTTGGTGCGGGCGACGTGCGGATCATGCTCCAGCACGTCCTTCCCAACGTCATCGCGCCCGTTGTGATCACGGCCACGCTGGGCGTCGCCGGCGCAATAATGGCCGAGGCGGCGCTGTCGTTTCTTGGTCTCGGCGTTCCACCACCGGCGCCGAGCTGGGGGTCGATGATTGCAGACGGCCGCGATCTCTTCCAACTTCAAACCGCTCCGTGGACGTCGGTGTTTCC
Organism: Gemmatimonadaceae bacterium; assembly: GCA_039936175.1. GTDB lineage: Bacteria > Gemmatimonadota > Gemmatimonadetes > Gemmatimonadales > Gemmatimonadaceae > UBA4720. Next base: position 21,374 of record JBDTIV010000048.1, read on the forward strand.
GGGCGTAGCGATCGGGGCGGCTGTGCTTGGCTTCAATCTGCTTGGCGATGCGCTGCGGGACGCGCTCGATCCGCGGCAATACTACAAGGCGAAGAAGAAGGAGGCATAGGGGCAGTTCTTCACCACAAACGACGGAGGCAGAAGGAAAGTTCTCACACGGCTCGCCCGCTCAGCGGGCGATGGCAATCACCCCAGAACGAGGATGACCATGCTGCTCCAGAATACCGCTCCCCCCGTTCAAGTGCAGACGAACGTCGCACAACCCTCATTCACCGATACGCTGGTCGGCTCATTCCGCGACGCTTTCTCCATGGTCGTGGGCGCGATCCCGCGCATCCTCGGCTTCATCATCATCGTCGCGATCGGGTGGTTCGTATCGACACTCCTCGCGCGCGCCGTTGTGGGACTCCTGCGGGCGATCAGATTCGACGAGCTGATGCAGCGCTCAGGTCTCGCCGACTTCGTTGCCAAAATGGGGGCGGGAATCGACTCGGCGGGACTCGTCGCCGGCGTCGTGAAGTGGATTGTCCGGCTTGTGGTCCTGCTTGTCGCGTTCGACGCGCTGGGACTGCCGGCGGTTTCCGACGTGATGCGACAGCTCCTGCTTTGGCTCCCCGATCTGGTAGTGGCGATTTTCGTTCTCTTCATTGGTGGGATCGCGGCCCGCGCGCTCGGCAACATCGTGCGCGGCGCAACGGCGGAAAGTGGTTTCGCGAATCCCGAGACGCTCGCGAACGTCGCGCGCACGGCGGTGTGGGCGTTCGCGATCGTCGTCGCGATCAATCAGCTGGGGATCGCAACGAATCTGATCAACACGCTGTTCACGGGATTCGTGGGCGCGCTGGCGATCGCGCTCGGGCTGGCGTTCGGATTGGGCGGCAGGGACCTGGCGTCGCGGACGCTGGAGAACTGGTACGATCACGCTCAGGAGGTTAGGCCGAGGAGGAAGGCGAAGGCCGAGGAGTAGCGAACTGCAACTGCAACAACGACAACTGGTGTTCTTTTTGTTGTTGTTGCAGTTGCAGCTGTCGTTGCCCTACAGATGCGGCGCGATCGCCGCATTAGCCTTCTCGGATGTGAGCACCGGAATGACCTCGAAATCGACAATGTCGCTCCAGTTAGCCATCCACTCATCGAGCAGGGCCCGATCGTCGCAGTCCATCACCTGGTAGCAGCGCTCGAAATCCGTCGTCACCCAGCTCGACACGTACCGTGCGCCGACCGGTGCCATTCGTCCCTTTTCCCTGAATCTGCGATACATCGGCTTCGGATCGCCTTCCCGGTACGTCTCGATGACCATGAACAGCATGCGCGCCTCACTTCAATGGAAAGGACCTAACGGAGATCCAGAGCTGTCGGATGCTTTGGCTGATATAACCCGATTTTCGCCCCGCTGGGGAGAGCGAACGTTGTAACGGTTCCCCACCGTGTCTCCCCGATTTCCGAGAACACGGCCTGCTTCGCCTGCAAAGACTTCATCGTGGACGCAAGATTGTCGCACATCAGGTAAAGTGACGCGCCCACCACTCCATCGGCCGCGACTGCCGCGGATGAATCGTCTCCGAGGGATGCACCGCCAGCCCCGCGGGTGACAGCGCGAATATCAGCCAGTCTCTCCCTGCATCGACGGATGGGAAACCCAGTGCGTCACGAATGAACGCACGATCCGTATCGGGATCGCTGCTATAAAGGAGAAAGTGCGCGCCGTTGATCACGACCGTACCCGAATCAACCCGTAGTCGCGTGCGCCTTTACGAAGCAGATGGTAGCCGCCGCCAAGTGCCTTCGTCGATGCCAAGTCAGTATCGGGCGCAGCCCTCTGCCCGTTGAGCGTTACTCCGCCCTGCTCGACCAGTCGGCGCGCCGCGCTCTTCGAGGCCGCGAGCTTGAGCGTCACCAACGCATCGAGGAGAGAAGGCGTTTCGCGCGACTCCGCAAACGGTACCTCCTCGCTCAGCGCTCGCAGCACTGGCTCCGCCAGCGATGTCGGATTCGCCTTGCCGAACAGCACCCCGGACACTTCCTCCGCCACTTTTGTCGCCTCGTCTCCATGCACGCGAGCCGTCACTTCGCGCGCCAGCGCCTGCTGCGCCTCGCGCTTCTCTGGCGCCGACGCGATCAGCTCGTCGAGTGATTCGATCTCCTCGCGCGACATTAGAGTGAAAAGACGCAGGTATCTGCCCGCGTCACGGTCGTCGATGTTGATCCAGTACTGGTAAAACTTGTACGGCGACGTACGCGCCGGGTCGAGCCACACCGCGCCCGCTTCGGTCTTGCCGAATTTGGTTCCGCTGGCGGTTGTAACGAGCGGCATCGTCAAAGCGTGCGCTGCCTTCCCATCCGCGCGTCGGATCAGCTCCAGTCCCGCGGTAATGTTTCCCCACTGATCGCTTCCACCGATCTGGAGCGTCACGCCCTCGCGCCGACTCAGCTCCAGGAAATCGTACGCCTGAAGCAGCATGTACGAGAATTCCGTGAACGAGATACCGCCTTCGATGCGCGATTGCACCGAATCCTTGGCGAGCATGTAGTTCACGGTGAAATGCTTGCCTACATCGCGCATGAATTCGACGGCCTTTAGAGGACGCAGCCATACAGCGTTGTTGCGCATGCGCGCCGCGTGCGAACCGGTGAAATCGAGAAAGAGCTCGAGCTGCTTTCCGATCGCCTTCGCATTCGCGTCGATCTCTTCCTGGGATATCAGCTGCCTCTCGGCCGTCTTCCCGCTCGGATCACCGATCATTCCCGTTCCGCCGCCCACGAGCGCGATCGGCCGGTGTCCGGATCGCTGGAGGTGCGCAAGTCCCATCACAGGCACGAGATGGCCCACGTGCAGGCTCGATGCGGTGGGATCGAAGCCCGCGTACGCGCTCACCGATCCGGTTGCGAGTGCATCAGCCAATCCGTCAGTGTGTTGGTAGACCATTCCGCGCCAGGCCAGCTCGTCCAGCAGCGATTTGTTCGAGTGCATGCGGGGAAGATAGGGACGCTCGACCGCGGTGTCACCTTCGGTGTATCACAGTTATCTTTTTTCATTCCGCATGGCCTCCGACATCGACAACAAACTTCCATTTCGCAAGCGCCACCCCACGTTCATCCGGGCGGTGCTGCTTTTACTGACTTTCCTCGTCGCTCTGGGCGCCGGCGCCGTCTATGGCAGCTGGGCTCTGATCTGTCGCGGCAGCCAGTGCCCGTCGATCGAGATTCTGGCTGAGTACACGCCGCACCAGACTTCCAAGCTGTACGCCGTCGATGGACGCTTCATCGCCGAGCTGGGTCTGGAGCGGCGAACGCTGGTGAAGATCGATGAGATTCCGAAGATGGTGCAGGACGCGTTCGTCAGCACCGAGGACAAGCGCTTCTTCCAGCACGCCGGCATCGACTGGCACCGCGCGGCGAGCGTCGTCATCCGCTCCCCGCTGCGCGGCTACTCGCAGGGATTCTCCACGATCACGATGCAACTCGCGCGCAACGTTTTCCCCGAGCAGATCAGCCGCGAGAAGAGCATCGTCCGCAAGCTCAAGGAAGCAAAGGTCGCGCGCGCCATCGAAGCCAAGTACGACAAGAAAAAGATTCTCGAGCTCTACCTTAACCAAATCGATCTCGGCCACGGTGCGTACGGCGTCGAGACCGCATCGCAGCGCTACTTCGGCAAATCTGTCCGCGATCTGAATCTCGCCGAAGCCGCGACCCTCGCGGGGCTGCCAAAGGCTCCCGCGCGCTACAATCCGGTCCGCTTCCCCGAGCGCGCCATCCAGCGCCGAAACACGGTGCTCGAGCTGATGCGGCAGAACGGAAAAATCTCCGACGCCGATGCGAGCCGCGCGAAAGCGTATCCGCTCCAGCTCGCCAACAAGACCGTCTCAGGTGAGACCGCGCCCTACTTCGTCGAATGGGTGAGGCAGCAGCTCGACGCGCAATTCGGGAAGCAACTGTACGAGCAGGGACTCAAGGTCTACACCACACTCGATCTCGACGAGCAGAGCGCCGCCGAGCGGGCGCTGGAGCGTCAGGTGAAGCTGATCGAAGGCGGTCGTTTCGGGCCATACCCGCACGAGACGTTCGAGCACTACCTCGCGCACCGCGAAGGCGACGAGGGGAACGGCACATCGCCCTACCTCCAGAGCGCCTTCCTCGCGCTCGACCCGCGCAACGGCGCCGTCCGCGTCATGATCGGCGGCCGCGACTTCGACGATTCCAAATTCAATCGCTCCGTCCAGGCGCTTCGACAACCGGGGTCGACGTTCAAGCCGATCGTCTATGCGGCCGCGGTGCAAAACGGCAGGCCCGCGTCGTACATCGTGAACGACAGCCCGCTGGTGCTTCAGGTACCGGGACAGCCAGAGTGGAACCCGCAGAACTATGATCTGAAATACCGTGGTGAGATTCCGATGCGCGAATCTTTCTACGAGTCGCGCAACGTCTCGACCATTCGACTCGGCATGGAGCTGGGAGAGCAGACCGTCATCAACGAAGCGCGCAACTTCGGCATTACCACGCCGATTCCGCCTTACCCATCCATTCACATCGGCGCCGCGGACGTCTTTCCGATCGAGATCATCTCGGCCTACACGGCATTCGCCAACCTGGGCGTGCGCGCAACACCGAACGCAATCCTCAGGGTCGAGAACGCAAAGGGCGAGATTCTGTGGCAGCCCACACCGACGCGTTCGCAGGTGCTCTCGCCGGAGGAAGCGTGGCTGATGGTCGACATGATGAAGGACGTCGTCCGGCGCGGCACCGCGGCAGGAAGCGTGTGGGACGCGGGCTTCCATTATCCCGCCGGAGGAAAGACCGGAACGACGAACGACGGCACCAACGTCTGGTTCATCGGTTACACCGCCGACCTCGTCGCCGGCGTGTGGATGGGCTTCGATCGCCCCCAGAAGATCAAGGACAACGCGCAGGGAGGCCTGCTCGCCGCGCCCGCCTGGACGGCGTTCATGACCGAGGTCTACCGCCGGAAGCCGCCGCCGCCCGACTGGCCGCGCCCGGTATCCATCGTTACGCGCGACATCGACGTCAGCAGCGGACTTCTCCAGACGCCGTACTGCCCGCGCAATCTGGTGACCACCGAATTCTATATCTCCGGAACCGAGCCGACGCGCGATTGCGACAAGCACGGCCCGTACGCGAACCCGGGCCTCCCCGGAATAGATACGCTGAGCACCGTCCCGTACACGCCGCCGCCTTCGAGCGCGTACCCGCAGCAGGTGCGACCGACCTCTCCCACGATTCAGCCCGGGTACGCGCCGGTCCCACCGTCGCGCAGAGTCCCCACCGTGTTCGACACGACCCGCCGGCACCTGCCGCAGGGTGACACCATACGCGGCAATCTCATCAGGCGCGACACCAGTCGTTTTCGGCGCGATACAACGCGGGCGGGCACTTCACCGCCTCCTCCGACACTAAACACGACGCGCTGATGCGCTACCACGCGCGTTGGGTGCTCCCGATTACCCGGCCGCCGATCGAGAACGGAACCGTCGTCGAGAACGACGGAGTGATCACATACGTTGGACCGCGTGGCGCCGCTCCGCGCGGCGATGACTACGAGCTCGGCGAATCCATCCTGATGCCGGGCCTCGTGAACGCGCACACGCACCTCGAGCTCACTGCAATGCGCGGTTTCCTCGAGGATCTTTGTTTCACCGACTGGATAGACAGACTAAGACAGGCGCGCAATGAAGTGCTCGATGAAGAGATGCTGTTGGACTCGGCGCGCTTCGGAATCGTGGAAGGCCTGGATGCCGGAATCACCACCTACGCCGATACATGCTCCAGCGGCGTCGTAATGCGCGCCATGCGCGAACAGAGTGTTCGCGGGATCATGTACCAGGAGGTGTTCGGTCCCGAGCCCGGTCAGGCGGACGTTGCGATGCACGATCTGGAGGATCGCATCCGGAAGCTGCAGCCCGAGCAGACGGACCTCGTATCGCTCGGCGTCTCGCCCCACGCGCCATACACGGTTTCCGATCGCCTCTACGAGCTGGCCGCGAAATTTGCGGGCGCGCGCGGTCTCCCAATGGCGATGCACATCGCCGAGAGCGAGCCGGAGCATGAGATCGTGGCGAGCGGCAGCGGAGATTTTGCGGATCGCTGGCGCCGCCGCGGAATCGCGACCGTGCGTCGGGCGCACTCACCGATCGAGCTCCTCGAGCGTCTGGGAGTGCTGGTGGACGGGCCGCTGTTGATCCATTGTGTGCGAGTCGATGCAACGGACATCGAGATCATGGCGCGCCGGCGCTGTTCCGTCGCGCACTGCCCCGCGTCAAACGCCAAGTTCGGTCACGGCATTGCGCCGTTGCTGTCGATCGTCGATGCTGGAATTCGCGCGGGCATCGGCTCGGATTCAGTCGCCAGCAATAACCGCATGGACATTCTTGACGAAGCGCGGCTCGCCGTTCTGATTCATCGCGCGGTTGCCCGAAAGCACGATGCCTTCGGCGCCCACCAGGCGCTCGAGCTTGCGACTATCGGCGGCGCGCGCGCTCTCGGCCTCGAGTCGCGGGTGGGCTCGCTGGAAGTGGGAAAGGATGCGGATCTTGCCGCGTTCAACGTCGACATGCCGCGCACGACTCCCCTAGGCGACCCCTATTCCGCGGCGATCTTCGCGCTTCCGGGCCGGTCGGCGGCGCTCGTAACGGTCCGCGGCAAAGTTCTGGTCGAGCGCGCCCGTGCCCTTGCGACAGATGCGGCCCTTGCTCAGCGCGTGCGTAACGCGGGGTCTGCACTCGCTTCGTGGAAGCCCCTCTGATATCTTCCACTATCCTCACAGCGGGAAGCCTGTTCAATGGCCGCAGTAGATAATCACCACCGTATCTGGCGCGACGGGAAGTTCGTGGACTGGGAAGACGCCACGATTCACGTGATGAGCCACGTCGTCCACTACGGCTCCAGCGTGTTCGAAGGGATCCGTTGCTACGAGACGCCGGACGGTCCGGCCGTTTTCCGGCTCGATGCGCACATGCGCCGCTTCGCCGACTCGTGCCGCATCTACCGGATGCCGCTCAAGTACTCGATGGAAGACCTCTCGCGCGCGGCAATCGAGACCGTCGCGGAAAACGAGCTCCCGCACTGCTACCTGCGGCCTGTCGCGATTCGTACCGGGGAGCAGATGGGTGTGCTCCCGAACGACACGCCCCTCGAGGTGTTCATCATCCCCTGGACATGGGGCACCTACCTTGGCGCGGACGCGCTCAAGAATGGCGCCGATGTTTGCGTCTCGAGCTGGAGGCGTCCAGCACCCGACACCTTTCCGTCGCTGGCAAAGGCGGGCGGCAACTATCTGAACGGACAGCTCTCCAAGATGCAGGCGCGCATCGACAACTACGTCGAGGGGATCATGCTCGATTCCTTCGGACTCGTGTCGGAGGGAAGCGGCGAGAACCTGTTCCTCGTGCGCGACGGCAAGTTGTTCACGTCCACGATCAGCTCCGGAATTCTGAACGGTATCACGCGCGACTGCGTGATCCGCCTCGCGCGCGACATGAAAGTCGAAGTCGTGGAAGGATCGATCCCGCGCGAAATGCTTTATATTGCGGACGAGCTTTTCTTCACCGGCACTGCCGCGGAGATCACCCCGATCCGCTCAGTCGACCGGATTTCCGTCGGCACCGGAAAGCCCGGTCCGCTCACCCTGGCGATCCAGCGTGAGTACATGGGAATTGCGACGGGCGCGCTCGAAGACCGGTATGGCTGGCTGACGCCCGTTCCTTCACGCAAGGCGTCGGGTACTACGCGGGGTAAAGGGCTGCCCAAAGTAGCTTTTGCGGGGTAGAAGCTGTTACCGGCCCGCGCCGGCGTCGTCGCAATAGAAGTACGTACGAGTCGTATATTTTGGCGGGTTTTCCCGGGAGGAGTGCTTGATCGTTGGTTGTCTGGCACTGAACGCTTCGTTCGAGCCTTTGACGATGGTTCCACTTCGTCGCGCCCTGCGGCTCGTGATCGATGGAAAGGCGGAAATCGTCGAGGCCGACTCTGATCGCGTCGTCCGCTCCGAGAGATTGACGCTGCCGCGGCCCGTGGTAATCCGACTTACGCGCTTCATTCACGTCCCGCGCCGCTTCCGCAGACAGGTGACGAACACCTTCCTCTTCGCGCGCGACCGCTACCGCTGCCAGTACTGTGGGCGACTCCAGATGGAGCTCAAGCCGCGCGAGTCACTCACGCGCGATCACCTGATCCCGCTCTCCCGCGGTGGCGCCAATGACTGGACCAACGTCGTAACCGCCTGCAGCCCCTGCAACACAAAGAAGGCGAACAACCTGCCAAGCGAGATCGGGATGCACCCGATGCACGCGCCCGTCGAGCCACACTTCGTGCATCTGAGCTGGGCAGTGAGACGCCTCACTGCGACTCAGGCGAAGTACATCAGACTCTTCTACGGTGAGGAGACGCTCCATCATCTCGAAGATCTGGAGCATCGTGGCCCGCACACCGGCCCGCACAGTTCGACTAAAGCAACTGCAACATAAAACTACCGGCTAGGGACCTTGGGCGAGCCGGCCCTGAGTTACGGGCTGACTCTAGATGTTATTCATGGCGAGCCCGCAACCACCGGCCGGCCCGCGATCAGCCACTGGCCGGTAGTGTTCAGTTGCAGTTGCAGGTCTCTAAGGCCGAAACGTCCCCGTCCTGGCTTCGTAGTGCCGTTTCTCCCCCCCCAGCAGCCTCACCACCAGCGTCCGCACCCCACGCCCCACTGCGGTGCCCGGATTCTTCTTGCCGCTGACCGCCGGCTTCAATTCTCCCCGCAGCCAACGCTCAACTTCGTCGAGATCGCTGAGCGATAGCGTCTCCACATCCAGCAGCAAATTGTAGTAGCCACGCTGCCCCTTTTTTGGCAGGAGTATCGCCGGCGAGTACGGACCCTCTGCCGCACCCTCGGCCTCGTCCACGGCGGTGTATTCCCCGAGCGATTCCACTTTCTTGTTGACGACGCGCACCACCTGGTACTTCTTGCCAAGCACATCGTACTTCACGATGACGTCCCACTCGTAGGATGCCTTGAGATCGTCGAACCACCTTCCCCCGGCCCACCGCTCCAGACGATAGTGCAGTCGCGCGGGGAACCCGTTCAGCAGCAGATCACGCATCGACCCATCCGCGAGCAGACCCGACGATGAGATCGACGGGGGGATTTCCGTCCACGCATTCCCCAACGGCGGGAGCACATCGATGCGCACCTTCTGCGCGCCGAGCGGCGACGCGAACGCTACGCAAGCGATGAGGAGCGTTCTACGCAACTTTAGAATCTCCGGTGCACGCGCAGGAAGACATTCGCGGGTTCCTTCGAGCTCGATACTGCTTTCGCTGCGTAAATCCCGAAGATCCCGAGGTCGAGCCCCAGACCCACATCGGTCCTGAACGTTCCGAAGCGCGGAAAGCTGTGGCTGGAGTATTCGAGCGTGCCCGAAGGCTGGCCCACCAGCCACCCTCTGCCCGCATCTACAAACGCCACGATGGTCGGCTGCACCGTGAACCCCACGCCGCGCAGGCGAATCGGTCTCGAATTCAGGAAATCGAGAAGCGACGAGTGCAGCTCGTTCCGGTATTCGAGCTGCGCAAGTGCGACGCGCTCGCACTGGGCGGGATTGCCCGACGGCGGCGCTCCTCCATCGCTGCACTGCGACACATCGACGATGCCCGGCTGGTATTTTCGGAAGTCGAAACCAGGTATGGTGCCGACTCCGCCCACTGAAAAGCGACGCTCCAGCGGCAGCTCGTCGCCGTTCAGCCAACCTCCGAGCACGATCCTGCCGTTGATCCAGGTCGTCGGAGAGAGCCGGTTGTAACGCCGCAGATCGAGGAACATGCGCCCGTACGTCAGCTGCGACACCGGTGATGGGCGCGCCAGCGGCGATGCCGCCCCTGCATCTGTAACCCCGCCCGATCCGCGCTCGTACTCGGCGAGAATCAGCCAGCCAGTCGATGGATTGACTTTGTCGTTTCGCGTGTCGACCTTGGCGCGCAGCACCGCGGTATGAAAGCGCCCGGCATCAACGACCGGGTTGGCGCGCCACGCCTGTCCGTTCCGGAAGATCGTAAAGACATTTCGCACGTCGTCCGATGACCACCGCTCATCGCCCCAGTCGACCGAAAGGCTGCTGCGTGCGCTCATGTGAAACGTGCCGGTGAACTTCGCGCCGTGTCGCGTGAAGTAGTCCCGGAAATCGCGCCGCACGAAAAACGCGGCGAGTGCGGCGTCAGGGTCCGGGATCTGCCACGGCTCGACCGGACTCACGATGTCGTATGATGAGATTGCGAGCGCATATCCGCGCTCGCGGCCAGCCCGCATCTCCGCCACGACGTTGTGGCCCAGGTTCTGGTCGTCCCAGTGGAACGTGTCCGCGCTGCGAATGATTCCCAGCACCGAAATGTTGAACGCCACTCGACCGGAGCTGTCGCGAAAGATCGGCCCGAGGTAGACTGGCAGCCCCTCGACGCGGTTGTAAGTCTTGGCCGAGCTCAAGAGAAGTCCGCTGGCCCGGCTCGATCGAGCCCACAGTCCCAACCGCTCCGCCGTGGAGTCACGCATCGTCGTATCGCGCGCAGAGTCGGGCTGCTGCGCGCGCGCGAGACCAGCGACGCACATGAGCAGAACACAGATCGCTCGAGTCGTTCGTGTGGTTTTTGTCATGTCGGCCTTATACCCTGGTCGCGTTTATTCCGAGCCGCTTCATGCGTCGATACAGATTTGGCCGGTCCGTCTGAAGCCTCCTTGCGGCGTCGGCGACGTTGCCGCCCGCCTCCGCCAGCACGCGCGCGATCACCGTCCGCTCGAAGGTGTCGAGTCTGTCCGCCAATGACACCGTCAGATCCGATGAGCCTGGTGCACGATCTGCGATTGCCTGCTGGCCGCGAGTCGGCGTTATCGGGAGCGCCTCCTCTTCGTGGTGTTCGACTATCAGAACGTCCTCCACCTGTTGTCCCGACATCTCGGCGCCCGGATGGAGGATCGCCAGTCGCTCTACGATGTTGGCGAGCTCGCGCACGTTACCAGGCCACAGGTAGTCCCGCATCAGCTGCAGCGCGTCGGTCCGCCACTTCGGTCGTGCCTGGCCCGTGCGCTGGAGAAACTGTTCCGAGAAATGCGCGACCAGCTCGGGCACGTCTTCACTTCGCTCGCGCAGAGGAGGTATCGCGAGTGGAATCACATTCAGCCTGAAATAGAGATCCTCACGGAACGTGCCTCCCCGCACAGCGCGCTGAAGGTCGTGATTCGTCGCCGCGAGGATGCGCACGTCGGTCCGGATGATCCGATTGCCGCCGACTCTCTGTATCTCCTTGGCTTCGATTGCGCGCAGCAGTTTTGCCTGCGCGTCAGGGCCAAGATCTCCCACTTCGTCGAGGAAGAGCGTGCCGTGATGCGCCAACTCGAATCTGCCGATCCTCGTTTGCGTCGCTCCCGTGAACGCCCCCCGCTCGTGACCGAACATCTCGCTCTCAACCAGATCCCGCGGGATCGCCGCGCAGTTCACCCGGACGAATGGCTTCTCGCGCCGTGGGCTCCCTTCGTGGATCGCGCTCGCCACCAGCTCCTTGCCGGTTCCCGATTCACCGGTGATGAGCACCCGCGCATCCGTCGGAGCGATCCGCGCGATCATCTGCCGGACGATGGCCATCGCTTCGCTCTTGCCCACCATCTCGCCCGTGAAACCCAGCTCCATTCGCAGCGCTCGCGCGACTCGGCGCGATTGCCTCAGCTCGAGCGCTGAGGCGACCGCGAGCAGCACGCCCTCCGGTGTGAGCGGCTTCTCCAGAAAATTGAACGCGCCGAGTTTGGTCGCCTTTACTGCATCGGCGAGTCCCGCGCGCCCGCTCATCATGATCACCGGCAGATCGGGGGCGACATCGCGGAGTCGCGCCAGGGTTGCCATGCCGTCAAGGTCTCCAGGCATCATCAGGTCGACGAGCGCGACATCAGGCTCGCCGTCCTTCACCCTCGCGACCGCCTCGACTCCGCTGGGAGTCTCGGTCACCTCGTAGCCTTCGCCTGTGAGCAGCGCACCGACCATCCGCCGAATGTTGGGCTCGTCGTCGGCGATGAGGACTATCGGCACCTACGTCGCGCGGTCCCGCGCAGGCGAGCTCTGGCGCGACTCGGATCCTTTGCCTTCGGAGAGAAGCTTGGTCGTGAACCTCTGCCCTTCCGAGATTCGCTCGACCTCGATGGCGACGGCTTCCACGGCCTGCTCGATCCGCTCGAGACGACTCGTCACTTCTGAGGGGATGCGGGGGTTCTTCGACTCTGCTTCCATCCGCCGCGAGTACGCCCGGGAGAGCGGAATCCCGATTGCGCAAATGATCGCGGTGGCGAACGCGCCCAGCGGAACGGCTACTTCGGGTCCCATGTCAGCTCTCCCTCTCGGCGTTGTCGTTGGCAGGTATCGTGAATTGAATTTCCGTTCCTTTCCCTAACGTGCTGGTTGCGGTCACGGTTCCATCGTGCGCCCACACCGCCTGACGCGCGATCGCCAGGCCGAGTCCTGTACCGCCCGGCTTGTTCGTAACGTACGGCTCCCAGATCGTCTCCAGCTTGTCGGTCGCGATGCCTTTGCCATTGTCGGCGACCGAGATTCGCACCGCGCGAGTGCCGGCCAGCGATGCGCTGTTGGCTCTCACCGTGATTCGACCATTCTCGCCCGACGCATCCACCGCGTTGAGCAGCACGTTGCTCAGCGCTCCCGCGAGCGCGCCGTTGTGGCCGTGCACCCTCGGAAGATTCTCGTCTATCTGAAGATCGAGGGCAATGGTCGAAGGTACACAGCTGCGCGCCGTATAGCGCACGAGCTCTCCAATGTCGATCTCCGCCGGTGGACCCTCTGGCAGTCTGCCAAACTCGGCGAAGCTTCGCGCCATGCGATCGAGCCGGTCCGATTCCATTGTGATGACCGTCACGTCTTCCTGCAGCTCCGCAGGAGCGCGTCCGCGCAGTCGCGCGAGCGCAAAACGTATGGGCGTCAGCGGATTCTTGATCTCGTGCGCCACCCGTCGTGCGCTCTCCCTGAATGCGTGGAGTCGCTCTGCTTCCACCGCCTGCCTTCGCCCGAGTTCCAGCTCCGAGACCATCTCACGCATGCTGCGCCGCAGCGTCTCGAACTCGGGTGCGCCGCGCACGCGACTCGTCGTTACTTCGATCGTCGTCGCGTCGTCGCCGTGACTGCCGTTTTCTCGATTGGTCGTGATCACCGTCCGCTCCGGCGGAGGGGGCAGCGATTCCCCGTGTCCGATCAGCTCGGTCCATCGTACGAGCTCGTCGAGCGGCCTGCTCAATTGCCGGCTCAGATGTCCAGCTACGCGCGATGCGGCGCCCGTGAGCACCAGGAGCGCCAGAATTCCCCCGATTGCAATCACGCGCACCGTGCGCGTTGCCAGAAAGCTGTAACGCCGCGCCTGCTCGACCGAAAGACGAAGCTCACGCTCGTGGGCGTCGATAGCGCGTCTCTGCGAAACCGTCAACGGGGCCTGGCGAGCGGCCGCAATTGCCTTCTCGCCGCTGGCTGCCACGCTGTCCCAGGCCGACCGTCCGGTCACCAGAGGAAGCGCAGTGCTCACGGTTCCGCTCCACAAAAGCGTGAGCAAAAGCGCCGGTACGATCGCGAACAACGAGAGGATCAGTACGAGGCGCGTACGGAATCGCAGTTGATTCATGGGGATTCGAGTATAAATTATACCTGTACGGCGCGACTTCGAGGATCCGGCGACCGGTCAACCATCAGGTTGACGCGCTCGCTTGGACCTGAAGACGCACCGCCTGCGGCGACTGTCGCAGGATCAACATGGCGTGCACCCGCCCAAGAAGGGTTAGTTGGTACGCAGCCGAGCACTCGTAAACCATACAATTCATGACACCACGACCCCACCGGGCCGCGCCAGCACATAGCGCGCCCCGCCATGTCGCCCCGATTCATCGCGGGCCACAGGCAATGTCCGCGGCGGCCTTATCCGCTCCGCACCACTCTCCAAATGCCTGTCTGCTGATCGATTTCGACAACGTCACCCTCGGCATTCGCTCCGATCTCCAGACGGAGCTGAAAAACCTCCTCTCATCCGACATCGTAAAGGGCAAAGTCGCCGTGCAGCGGGCGTACGCCGACTGGCGACGCTATCCGCAGTACGTCGTACCCCTCACCGAGTCGTCGATCGATCTGATCTTCGCCACCGCCTACGGCTCCGCAAAGAAAAACGCCACGGACATCCGCCTGGCGATCGACGCGATCGAGCTCGTATTCACGCGACCGGAAATTGGAACTTTCATCCTTCTTTCGGGAGACTCGGACTTTTCCAGCCTGGTCATCAAGCTGAAGGAGTACGGCAAGTACGTCATCGGCGTGGGAATTCGCGAGTCGTCGAGCGACCTCCTCGTGCAGAACTGCGACGAGTACTACAGCTACAACGCGCTCGCCGGGCTCGTGAAGTCCAGCGAAGAGGAAGTCGTCAAGCGCGACCCGTGGGAGCTGGTTACTGAATCCATCACCCGCATGAAGCGCAATGGCGACGTAATGCGCGCCGACCGCCTGAAGCAGGTCATGCAGCAGATCGACAGCTCGTTCGAGGAGAAGAACCTCGGCATGTCGAAGTTCTCTCGTTTTGTATCCGAAGCAGCGCAGCGTGGCTTGCTCACGCTCACCAAGCTGGAGAACGGCCAATTCGAGGTCGGACCGCCACGATCCGGCGGCGCCTTGCCGGCGCCAGAATCGACCTCCAAAACTCCCGCTCCAAAGGCGCACGCCCACCCCGAGGAAGGCGAGCCGAGCGATCGTCCGCGCCGCAGTCGGAGAGGCGGCAGGGGACGCGATCGCGATCGCACGCCACGCGCTGCCCAGGCCCAGGCCCAGGCGCAGCCGAGCGTCGAGAGCGAGTCAGCACATGCCGCTGAAGAAGCCCCGCGCGCCGCGGCGCCTCCATCGAACAACGGAGACGGCATTGGCTCCGGCGGCTTGCGGCTGACGCGTGAAGATGCATTTAATCTCGTTCGTCGTGCTGTTGGGGAAAGTGGTCCCGCGCGCGCCAGTCAGGTTCGCGCCACTGCGCGACAGCTTCTCGGCCGCGACAGTGAAAGCCTGAGCGAGCGCAACTTTCTTCGCATTCTCCAGGATGCGCACGACGCCGACCTGATAGATCTCCGTCGTCGTGGCGCTGACTTCGAAGTCGCCCCCGCCGCGGCTGGTACATCGGTTAGTGAGCAGCTGGCTGCAAGCGAGCCGGCGGCCAAGCCAACGGTGTCAGCGACGCCGTCGATGCCCACGGGCATGGGAGCGCGCAGTGCGCCTCCAGGTCGGGGCAGGGGACGCGGACCAATCGGCGCGCGCGGAGGTGCGCCGCCGGCAGACCTTCTGTCCGTTGGAGTGGTAGAGCCATGGCAGCCCGCTCCGTCAGCGCCAGTCTTCGCCGAAATCCCGCCCGAAGCTTCAATCATGCGTGACGACGTAGTCTCCGACGACGAGACAAAGCCCAAAGCCCCGAGAAAGCGCGCGACGAGACCGCGGCGTGCCAGCAAGAAGGCCGCATCTGCGGAGACAGCGGGCGAAAAAGCCGCGCCGGGTCGCAGCGCTCGGAAGCGCAGCAGCAAGAGCGCTAGCGAGTAGTGTGGCCAGGCTGCACCGGGGACGCGTTCTTCCAGGCGGATTCTATAAGCGTGAGACGGAGATCGTCGCGCGCGAGATGCTGGGCGCCGTACTCGAGTGCGAGACGCCTGACGGCATCGCCAGCGGCATCATCGTGGAGACCGAAGCATATCTGGGCGAGCACGATCTCGCGTGTCACGCCGCGGCGGGTCGCACACGCCGTACCGAGCTCCTGTACGGACCACCGGGCACATCGTACGTCTATTTCATCTACGGCATGTACTGGTGCTTCAACGCCGTGACGCGTGAGGAAGGACTGCCGAGCGCCGTACTGGTCCGCGCCCTCGAGCCGCTCGATGGGATCTCGCTGATGCACAAGCGCCGCCCGCGCACCAGGAGCGACGTGGACCTCACCAACGGCCCAGGAAAGCTTTGCACTGCCCTCGGAATCAGCGGCGAATCAAGCGGCAAGACCCTTCAGCGAAAGCCGTTGGTCATCCGCGAAGGCGAGCCAGTCGCCGACGAAAGAGTGGAAATCACGACCCGAATCGGCATCACCCGCTCCGCCGACTGGCCGCTGAGATGGATCGTTCGCGGCAATCGATTTGTCTCGAGAGGCAAGCTCTCCGGCTGATCCATTTAGTGGCAAGCTGTCCAGATGACCACTTGGGTTACGGCCAGCCGGAAGCGTCAGTTTTCGGGATGCCCGCTCGCGCCCCTGATCCATACAGAGGAGCAGAAAAAAAACGGCCCCCGAAGGGGCCGTTCGACTCTATCGCCGGGTGCGCCGATAGCTGCTAATCCCGATCGATCGAGCTTCCAAAGTTGTAGCGAACACCGAATTCGAAGAACGACAACACGCTGTTGAGCAGGAACTGTGAATTTGCGGGGAGCATGGTCTCCTGCGCGAATATCGCCGCTCGCCTCGTCTGAACCTGCACCCCCAGCATTCCAAGCACCGCACCGCGGCTTCGCGCCTTCTCGACGTTGTCGATGAAGGCGTTGCTCGGGTATGCGTTCAGACTGTCCAGCCTGATTCGCGCGTTGCCGAGTACCGCGATCATGTATCCGACTCCCGCATAGGGCGTGATGCCGCCGAAGTGCTTCGGGAATGCCATAGCGGCAAAGGAGAGCCGGCGCATGTCGTCCACGCGGACCGTTCGCTGTCCAGTCGTAGCGGCCGGATCGAATACATCCACGTCATGTGAAAAGATCGACTGATCTCCTGAGACGTAGAGGCCGCCCTTGCTGCGCGTTATCAGCCAGTCGATACCGATATTTGGAGCCGTGCCCCTTCCGTGCCCTGCCGCGGTAAAGGTGTTAATTCCGCCCTTCGCGCCCCAGAACCAGGAGTCGTCGAAGTTCCGAACTACCTGCGCCTGGGCGCCGGCCGAGACTACCACTGCGGCGACGAGTGCCACGACGACTGATCTGCGCTTCTGCATGAATGCTTCCTCTAGATTATGCCTAGCTTCGTCCCGACGGTCTTGAAGGCCGCGATGGCCTGATCAAGATCGTCGCGCGAATGGGCGGCGCTGAGCTGACATCGAACCCGCGCCTGACCCTGAGGTACGACCGGAAAGCCGAACCCTGTCACAAAGACGCCTTCGTCCAGCAACATGTCACTCATTTTTATTGCGGTGGCCGTCTCACCCACGATTATGGGGACGATTGGAGTCTCTCCCGATAACGGCTTGAACCCCGCTTCGGTGATTGCTTCACGGAAGTAGCGGGTGTTGTCGCGGAGCTTCTGCACCAGCTCCGGATGGTGCTTAAGGTGATTGATCGCCCCGAGCGCGCTGGATGCGACCGTGGGCGGCAGCGCGTTCGAGAAGAGCTGTGGCCGCGACCTCTGCGTCAGCATGTCGCACAGCGACGCGCTTGCCGCCACAAATCCGCCCGCCGCGCCGCCCAACGCCTTCCCCAACGTCGACGTGATGATGTCCACCTCTCCGAGCACGCCGTAGTGCTCCGCGGTCCCGCGTCCGGTCGCGCCCAGAACGCCTGTCCCGTGCGAATCATCGACTGCGACGATCGCGTCGTGTTCCTCGGCGAGCTGCAGAAGCTCCGGCAGCCTGGCGATGCTTCCTTCCATCGAGAACACGCCGTCCGTCCAGATTATCCGCCGTCGCGCGCCCTTCGCGCTCTCCAGCTTTGTTCTGAGGTCGTCCAGGTCGGAGTGCTGGTAGACTGCCGTCGTGCACTTGGTGATCGACTTCGCAAGCCTGATCGAATCGATAATCGACGCGTGATTGAGCGCATCCGACACCACGAAATCGTTCTGCTCGACGATCGTCGCCGTGAGCCCCTCGTTCGCATTCCACGCCGAGACGTAGCTGAGCGATGCTTCGGTCCCGACGAGATCAGCTATCGCCTTCTCCAGATCGCGGTGGATGGCGAAGGTCCCGCAGATGAAGCGCACGCTGCCGGTCCCCGCGCCGAACTGTTCCAGACCGTCGACACCGGCCTTCACCACGCTCGGCTCGTTGCACAGGCCGAGGTAGTTGTTGGAGGAAAGAATGACGACCTCTCCACGGCCTTCCATCTGCACGCGGGCGTCCTGCGGAGAGGCGAGATAGTTGAGGCGTTTGTAAACCTTGTCCTGCTTGAGTTTCTCGATTGCGGCTCTCAGCTCGGAATCGAACTTCTGGTTCAGCGCCACGCGCCCCTCATGGATGAAAGAGTTTCGTCAGGCGACCTCAAAAATGACCTTGCCGGCGTCGCCTGATTTGATCGCGGCGATCGCCGCGTCCGCTTCAGAGAGCGGAAACCGGTGGGTGATGACGGGCGTGGGATCGAATTCGCCCGAACGGAGAAAGCGCGTCATCTGGTGCCACGTCTCGTACATGCGCCTGCCGACGACGCCGTAGATGGTGAGCCCCTTGAAGATGACTTCCGTCGCGAGATCGAAGTCCACCTTCTTGGATGGGATGCCGAGCATCTGTACGCGGCCGCCGACGCGGACCAGTGCAAACGCCTGGTGAATTGCCGCCGGCACGCCTGACATCTCCAGCACAACGTCCGCCCCCAATCCATCCGTAGCGCCTTTCACGATCGACTCGGCCTGTTCGGGATGGATGGCTTCGTGCGCCCCCATCATTTTCGCCAGCGCCAGCCTTTTGTCGTTCACATCGGTAGCGATGATGCGCGATGCGCCCGCGACCTTGCAGATGCCGATGGCAAAAATTCCGATCGGACCGCAGCCCGTCACCAGGACGACCGATCCAGGAATCTCGGCAGTGAGCACGGTGTGAAAGGCGTTTCCCATCGGATCATGGATTCCCCCGATGTCGAAGGAGATATTGTCGTCGAGATGCCAGACGTTCGTGGCGGGCATGGATATGTACTCGGCGAAACAGCCGTCCCGATCGACGCCGATGATCTTGGTATACGGACATACGTGCGCGTTACCGGTACGACAGAGGAGGCAGCGTCCATCGACGATGTGCCCCTCGGCGGTCACGCGATCGCCTTCCTTCACATCCGTCACGAGGCGTCCCACCTGCATCACTTCCCCGGCGAACTCGTGTCCTACCACGAATGGCGGCTTGCAGCGGCCTTTTGCCCACGCATCCCAGTCGTAGATGTGCACGTCGGTGCCACACACGCCGGCGCGCCGCACGCGGATCAGGACCTCATCCTCGCGGATCCGCGGCTCGGGAACATCCTTGAGCTTGAACCCCGGCGTTGCCGATTCTTTTACCAGCGCTTTCACGAGCAAAGTCTCCGTTGGGATGCTGAAAAAAAGTTTTTCCGTACGCGACGAATTCTAACGAGTTGGCGCGCGACTGCTTTCGAGAACGATTGCGTCATCACGGAAATAGGCAGGAATTAGGATTGCACGCACATCTCTTGCATTCTATATTCGCGCGTGGTCGAGTTTGCGGCGGCCACTGAGAGAATCGTTCCGAGTTACAAGCAGCGATGCAAGCTCGTCGTCGCACTGTGGTTTTGTTTGCGACTCGCGTGCCGGTCGGGACGCGATGCAGGACTCGCCGGTTCCATCAAGGGCGCTGGCGATTGTGATACTTCATCGTGGAGAGACAACATGGCAGCAGCTAAGAAGCGCGGTCGCAAGGCGGCGGCTAAGAAAGGTGCTCGCACACGCGGACGGAGCAAGGCGGCGCGCAGCGCATCGGCTCGCAAAGGCGCGCGCACACGCGCGAGGGGCAAGGCGAAGCGTAGCTCGTCGGCGCGCAAAGGCGCTCGCAAGCGCAAGTAGTTTTCCCCATTGGGGTTCACGGAAAAGCCGGCGCCCTCGCCGGCTTTTTTGCGCCGGTAGTCTTCAGTGGCAGTTTAGTTATCGAGAATACCGCGCACTGGCCAGCTCGACGATCCGCCCGATGAGCGCCGGATACTCGAGTCCGGACTTCTGCGCCGCGCGCGCGAATTCGCTCTTCTGCTCGAGGTAGCAGTTCGGGTTTGCCTCGATGACGTATACCTCTTCGTTCGCAGTCACGCGCAGATCGATACGCGCGTAATCGCGAAGCCTGAGCGCCTGGAACGAATCAATCGCCACCTGCTGGATCTTCGTCGTCAGCTCTTCGGAAAGATCCGTCGGAAAGATCGACTCAGTTCCCTCGAACTCGGCGCCTTTCTCGTCGCCGTCGTCGCCCCACTTCGCCTCCCAGCTGGCGATCTTCGGGAGCCCGGCGGGGAACTTCGAGAAGTCGAGCTCGATGATCGGAAGCGCCTCCACCTTGCTGTTTCCGATGACCCCCACGTAGAACTCGCGCCCATCGATGAACTCCTCGACGAGAACGGGCGATTGGTACTCCTGCTGCGTGCTGCTGATCACATCGAGCAGCTCTTTGACGTCGTTGACGACCGACTTCTGCGTGATCCCGAGGGATGCATCCTCCTGTGGCGGCTTCACCAGAAGGGGGAACTTGATGTCGCCCACCCAGTCGGACTGTCCGCGGTACATAGTCGCGAACTTGGCGCTCAGGATCCCGTGAAAGGCGAGCACCTTCTTGGTCAGCGTTTTGTCGCCGGCGAGTATGAGTCCCGCCGGGCTGGAGCCGGTGTATCGAAGGTCGATCAGGTTGAGCAGCGCCGCGACGTTCGACTCGAGCGCACTCTTTCCGCGAAACGATTCCGCGAGATTGAAGACGAGATCCGGCTCTTCCTTTGTCAACTCATCGATCAAGGGCTGAACGGCGTCATCGACGGCGAGCCGCCGCGACGTGTGGCCGTTGGCGGCGAGTGCGGCATCGAGCTGATCGAGGACTGGATCGACTGGTGGATCGAGCGCATCCTTGCTGTGCAGGACGGTGACCTTCACTGATCGTCCGCGGACTCGGTGCCGTCGATGGCGTTTGTGTGTCGGAAGTTCATCATCACCGCTGTTCCAAATGCTGTGAGCTCGATGAGCGTCGCGGCTTCGAGACCTGAAAGCCTTAAATCGAGGTGCGCTACGCGCTGGGCGAGGAAGTCCACGAACTGTCGCACGATGGATGCGTTCTCACCAGTCCAGTACGA
This sequence comes from Gemmatimonadaceae bacterium, assembly GCA_039936175.1. Taxonomy (GTDB): domain Bacteria; phylum Gemmatimonadota; class Gemmatimonadetes; order Gemmatimonadales; family Gemmatimonadaceae; genus UBA4720. The sequence goes on from JBDTIV010000048.1 coordinate 42,427, forward strand.
TATTCGCGTCACGATCTCGCGCCGGTGCCGTGCCAGGAATTCGCCGGCCGACACGGAGCCGGGCGCATGCTCCGCGACCGCGAAGATTGTTTTCAGATCGCCGTCGAAAATGCGCGGATCGCGGATGGGGATGGTTTCTTCCGAATCCTTGTAGTGTTCTTCCAGCGTGTACCGCATGGCGGTGACAGGGAGATCGTCGTCCGAAGGCTCAGGAACTTCGGTGGCCTGATGAGCGATCTCGTTCATGACTTTGTCGACGTACTCGAGCTTGGCGAGAGCGCCCCACCCGTCATAAACGCGCCGCCAGTCGAGCCCCGGCGTGAGCCACACCGCGAATGTCTCAGCAAAATCCTCGTCGGGATGCTTCTGCGCGTACCATCCCAGGATGTGTCGCACGAATTCGTGTGAGAACGGGTCGGGACGGTAACGCTCGCGATACGGACGCGAGTAGGGGCCGAACATCTTGCGCCAGTCGGGCCGGTCGTAGAGCCGGTACGCATAATTGAATGCGTGGCCCGCCTCGTGGCGCAGATAGCGCGTCGACTCCACTTCACCCTCGACGGCTGAGGAATAATCCTCTTCGATCTTCGAGAGTCGCGCGTCGGCCAGGTAGAAGGGAACGCCAATCAGTGGCGTTCCATCCGGGCATCCCCACTGATCGCTGAGATAGACAGGCGGCCGGAAGTCGAGCCCCTTCACGGCGAGCTCCTCGTACAGCTGATTGACCAGCTTCTCGAGCAGCGTTCCGCGTATCGCCAGACCGATGTCGGAGATGCGCTGCGAGAGCAGCGCGTGGCGCTCTCCTTCCCAGTTGGGTGCCGACTCTTCCACGGCAGCGAGTCGGGCAAGCAACGTACCCAATCAGATCAGGGGACGGCAAAGAGAACTTCTGAACTGCCACTTAGGACGACTCACGAGGTGAGCGGAGCAGCTGGCCGGGAGTATGGTGCTGCCTGCTACGTAACCCCATTGTTCGCGACCAGGCATCCGGGATGGTTCACGACGTATCGCGCACAAAGGGTCACAACGTCATGATGCTCCATGCTACGCATTCAGCTCCGGGCTCCTCGCCAGCCTTCCTCAGTTGGCCCCGCCAAAAACAAAGGCCCCGCGTTTAGCGGGGCCTCACCATTCTTATAGTAGCAGCCTGACTAGGCGGCCCGTGTCGCGGATTCGGAGGATGCTTCGGGCACGGGTCCCCAGATGTACGCGGAGAAAACCGGAGTTGGCTCCGTCTTGTCTCCCCTGGAGATGATGATGCCGAGCGGCTCAGCCGATGCGATATCCTTACGATCCTTCTTCATTAGTCTCTCTCTGGGTGAATGCCACACGCGTGCCTTGACCCCAGTAATGGCAGTAGGTATACCATAGGGGATGAATATTGTAAGTGATTGTAAATAAGGGGGTTACGTAACGCGATCCCGTGGCGGTGCGCCGATGTGTCGCAAACAGACACAAGGCTTTAGGACACCTGTGTCGTTAGGACACAGGATCAGCTGGCGATTTTTCTCGCGACGAAGCTGTTGGAGGACGTCGAATCCGCCTCGATCGAGATCTCCCAGCCCTTGTACTGCCGCCGAAGCTCGGCCACCGAAATCCCGCGCTTGCCGCGGATTATAGTTCCGACGAGATGAACGCCGCCGTCCGGCGTCGCATCCTGTAGCAGGTCGAACGCGCGACCGCGCTCCTCGAGCGATAACCCCATAAATGCCTCGGGCGTGCAGACCAGTGCGCCCAGTGGGACGTCGGGGGACCAATCTGTGACGTCGGCAACGAAGCTCTCGATGCGGTCCGCGAGTCCCGCGGCGTGCGCGGCGTTCATCACGCGCTCGAGCGGCTTCACTTCGCGATCGACGGCGGTCACGTCGCAACCGTGCGCGGCAAGATAAAGCGCGGTGCGATCGATGTCGCCGCCGGCGACGAGAACTTTGGATTCCGCGGGCGGATGGATCTCGCGCGCCAGAACGCCATCGGGACGGATTCCCCAGTGTTCGGGGCGGCGGTACTCCTCGAGCAGCTTCACGCGCTTCCGGCGCCAAGTCTCATACGCGGGGATGCGGAGGCGCTTTCTGATTATACGATCGACCTCGGCCCACAGCAGTAGCTCGTCCATCGCGAACTGCTCGCCGGCTCGCAGCGACGCCGCGGCCTCGTCGCCAATCTTGAGAATGGCGGACCGTGAAACAGACTCCTTGTAATTCTCTATCTCGTTCTCTACGTAGAGCTCGTACTCGTGCTTGAGAGAACGAGGAGTGTGTTGCGCCATGTCGCGGAGCAGGAGGAACGGGCCGGCATCGGGTGTTTAAGGTAGGCCGCTCGGGACATCCCGCAAGTGCGAACTTCGACAAGCTCGACCGTAGTGAAAGCGGTTTCCCGCTCTACATCGTTGTGATCAGACCCACTCGCATCGCGAAGCGGACCAGGCTCACGACGTCGTGTATGCCGAGGCGTTTCATCACTTCGCCGCGGTGACTCTCCACCGTTTTCACGCTCAGCTTGAGCCGCGATGCGATATCACGCGTGCGGTGTCCCTCGGCGACCAGGCGGAGAACTTCGATCTGGCGATGAGTGAGTTTCTCGAGCGGCTGGCGCATGGAGACCGCGCCGGCAATCGATGGCGCGAGCCGGTGAAGATTTGATTTGAGGATGACGTCTTCGGCGCCGCTGCGGATGCATGCGACCGTCTCTGCTTCGTCGACGACGCCGGTGACGACGATGAGGGGCGTGATCGGTCGCTCCGCGCGCAGAATGGTCAGAGCGTCCCGTGAATCGAAGGAATCGACGTTGTGATCGGACAGCACGACGTCGGGCGCGAAGACCGACAACGCAGCGCTGAAGCTCGCCTCGGAATCAACGCGTTCGATCTCGATTTTCATTTCCGCGCGCTGGAGTTCGCTCCGGATCAGCTCCGCATTCGCCTCGCTGCCATCCAGGACCAGCACCCGGAGAGGTTTCGTCATTCGATTGGACTCACTTCTGATTGCAGGCAGATTCGCGGCAGCGCTTCGATGCGGAGGCCGTTCCTTCATTGCAATTCTCGGGTTACGGGCAATGCCTGTTGTAGCTGCCCTTATCAGTTAGTATACTTTGCTCTACTTTGGTATGCAAGCTGCGGCGAGCTTTGACAATTTGCTACATTCCCTGACAGCATTCACGCGCATCGGAACACACAATTATCACGGCCCGTGCAGCGCGTCTATTGGGTAAACCCCTCAGAGCATTCCGATGGATGATGCGAATGAGCTCCTCGATATCGCGGGAGCCGCGGCATTTCTGAGCGTCAGCGAGACTTCGCTGCGCCGGTGGACGAACGCGGGGAAACTCTCATGTTTGCGCGTCGGACTGAAACGCGAGCGGAGATTTCGCCGCGATGATCTGCTCGCCTTCATGGAGGACGAGCCGCAGCTCGGGGCTTCCGTGGCGCGGACACCGGTGCGCGAGGCACTGTCGCACTCTGAGCGATTGAGCGCGAAATCCGGTGCCCACCTCTGCGGCGTGTACGAGACCCACCTTGGCTTGATCACTCTCGCGGTGCCCTTCATTCTCGGGGGACTCGAGGAGGAAAGCATCTGCTTCGTCATTGCATCGCCACGCGCTCGCCCGGATCTCCTGAAGTTCCTGAAGGAGAAAAGGAAATCGCTTCAGAGCGACATCAAAGCGCGCCGACTCGTTTTCGCGCTCTACCGCGATTCGGGCGATGAACAGTGCGATTATTTTCGCGAACAGTTCGAGAAAGCCACGAAGACCCGCGCATCATCCTTTCGCGTTCTCGGCGATGTGAGAGCACTTCGACGGAAAACCACGAGTAAGGATGTTCTGCACTATGAGGCATGCTACGACAGGCGAATAGCGCGACGGTATCCGGTCACGACACTATGCTCGTATGACGCGCGGCGATTCGACGGAATCGAGCTGCTCAACGCCTTCAAGGGACATCCCGACACGTTGCGTTATCCACTCGAAGATGCGTTGGCCTAGCTTCCTCGGAGCCGAATCGAGCGGCGACCAGACTCATCGCCGTGGTGGCAACGTTTGTGAAGGGAATGAAATCTCCCACCCAGGAGTTGGCGGAACATGAACCGCCAGCATCGCCCAATTGCCTGAGCTGCCCGAGGTCGAGCGCGCCGCACGCGCATTGCGTCGCGCCGCCCTCGGCAAGACGATCGCTGCCGTGAGAGCAATCCACCCCGCCCTGAAACGAAAGCTCTCGCCTGCGCAGTCGCGTGCCGCGAAGGGAAAACGGATATTGAGTGTGGAGCGGCGGGGCAAGTACCAGCTCCTCGTTCTCGACAGCGGCGACACGCTTGTGGTCCACTTCAGAATGAACGGCGATTGGGAGATCGGCAAGACATCCGAGGCGCTCGACCGTTTCGCGCGCGCCGTGATCGAGTTGAGCGATGGCACACGCATCTCGCTCGTCGATCGTCGCGCTTTGTCGTCGATCACCCTCGACAAGAAAGGGACTTCGTCCCTTCCCCGCCTCGGGCGCGAGGCGAACGATCCCTCGCTCGACGCCGACTACCTGTCGGAAACGCTGAAGCGAAAAAAGATCGCCATCAAACCTGCTTTGATGGACCAATCCGTTGTGGCGGGCCTGGGAAACATCTATGCCGCCGAGGCGCTGTGGGAATCGGAGATGGATCCCCGAAAATCGGCTTCAAGGGTAGTGCGAGCGAAACTGGAGGAGCTGGTTGCCGCGATCAGGCTGGTTCTGAGTCCCAGAAAGCGTCTTCCGGGACGATACACCGATCACCGGGGCGCGAGCCGCTTCGCCGTCTACGATCGCGAAGGGAAGGAATGCCGCCGCTGCGGGGCCACGATCGAGCGGATCACACAGGCCGGCCGCTCCACTTATTTCTGTCCGGGCTGTCAGCTCGGCTGACTGCTACTCCATTACCTCGAGGAGAGCTCCCTTGATGTAGCCGGTCTCCGGAATCGTCAGGATCTCCGGATGATCGAGCGGTTGGCCCATGAGCGCGCGGATCGCCACGCGTCTGCCGCTGTCGGCCGCGGCTCCCTCCAACATTTCCAGAAATAGCGGTTTCGTCAGGTGAAAGCTGCAGCTCGCCGTGTATAGCAGTCCTCCCGGGGCGAGCAGGCGCATCGCCCGGAGGTTGATGTCCTTGTAGCCGCGCATCGCTCCGGGCAGCGCCGCACGCGTCTTTGCGAACGCGGGTGGGTCCAGCACAATCGTGTCGAAGGTGATTCCTTCGCGCTCCTTCTCCCTGAGGTAGTCGAAAGCGTTCGCTTCCACGAACGAGATGTTGTCGAGTGAATTCCGCGCGGCGTTCTCGGCCGCGCGTAGCAGTGCGGTGCCGGACGAGTCGAGCGCTGTCACGTGCGTCGCCTTGCCGGCGAGGTGCAGTGCGAATGAGCCGTGATAGCTGAAACAGTCGAGCGCTCTGCCACGCGCGACGGTTCCCACAAAATGCCGGTTCTCGCGCTGGTCGAGAAACGCACCCGTCTTTTGGCCGGTCCAGGGAGCGGCGAGGAATTTCACGCCGTACTCATGGACTTCGATCTCGCGCGGAACATCTCCGTGCAGTACGACGGTTTCGCGCGGCAGTCCTTCCTTCGCCCGTAAGGGCACGTCGTTCCTCGCCAGAATTCCCGCCGGCTCGAGGAGCGAGCGTAGCGAAGAGACGATCTCTTCCCTGAAGCGCTCTAGTCCCGCACTCATGAACTGCACGACGAGCCAGTCGTCGTAGCGATCGCACACCAGCGAAGGGCATCCATCCGCCTCGCCGTGAATCAGCCGAAACGCGTTGGTGTGGTCCTCCAGCGGAATACGTCGTGCCACCGATGAGGCGATGCGCTCATCCCACCACGCCTGATCGATCACCGCGGCAGGATCGCGGTCAAGCAGACGTAGTGAGATCTCCGACAGCGGGCTCCACAGGGCCCATCCGAGCGGTTTGCCGCGATTGTCGTGCACGAGCACGGCACCAGCGTCCATGAGCGGTCGCTCGATGACGTCGGTGCGGTAAATCCACGGGTGTCCGCTCAGCCACCTGCGCGCTCCCTTCACGTTGACCCGTGCGACCGTCATGAGGGAGAATGTAACAACGGCCGTGCTCTCCGTACGGTTCTTGCGAAAGGCGTGGACATGAAAGATATCGTCGGACTCTCGATCGGCGCTGCCGCGGGAGGATTGCTCTTTCGCGAGCGCAGCAAGCGAACCAGGGCGGACCGTCTCAGTGCGGCGACGTTCGAAACACTGCTCAACGCAATTGACGCCAATGACGCGACCACCGGCGCACACGTCAGGCGCGTTGCGTCGTACTCACTGATTCTCGGCGAAGCCGCGGGCTTCGATGAACACACTCTGCACACCATCGAGCGTGTCGCGTTGTTCCACGACATCGGCAAGCTGCATGAAGCCCTTACCGATATCTTCCACGAGCCGTCCAAGCTGAGTCCCGAGGAACGGCGTGCGGTGATGACCCATCCACAGAGAGGCGCCGACGTGCTGGCGCCGCTGGCCACGTTCTATCCCGATCTGCCGAAAGGGGTGGCTGCCCACCACGAGCGGTGGGACGGATCAGGGTATCCACGGGGCCTCAAAGGCCGGCGAATTCCCGTCCAGGCGCGAGTCGTAGCCATCGCTGACAGCTTCGACGCCATTACTCACCGACGCCGCTACAGCCACGCGCGCAGCATGGCGGAGGCAACTCGCGCCATAGTCGAAGGCCGGGGGACGCAATTCGACCCTGAGCTGGTCGACATCTTCCTGAGTCCGCCGGTGCGCGAGAAAATCGAAAAGGCCATGCGTCACGCGAACTCGCCGAAGAAGAAAAGTGGCGAGAATCGCAGGCGTGGCGGAGGTCAGTCCGCGGACGACGTCACTTTCCGATGGCGGCCGCGAGCGCGCGGGCCGCGCTCTCGGGATCGTCAGCCCTGAAGATTGCGTTGATCACGGCTACACCCGCGGCACCGTGCACCGTGATCTGGAGCGCGCGGTCGGGCGTGATTCCACCGACTGCCACGGCCGGCAACGTCACCAGTGCCGCGAGGCGCTCGAATCCCGCGACTCCGATTGAGTTCCCCGCGTCGCTCTTGGAGTCCGAGCTGAATACCGGCCCGATTCCCACGTAGTCCGCATCCTTCGCGTTCGCCAGCTCGGCGTCGTTCCCGAGTGATGCGCCGACTATGAAATCTGCCGGGGAAAACCTTCTGACCGCCGCAACCGGCAGATCTGCCTCGCCCACGTGGACACCGGCGGCTCCCGCGGCGAGCGCAATATCGGCCCGATCGTTCACGATCACGGGGACGGAGACCCGGCCGATTATGGCGCGCGTAATCTCGACCACTTCGCGCGGAGGCGCATTCTTGAGCCTCACCTGGACGCTCGTCGCGCCGCCCAGCACGGCCGCGGCTACCCTATCGACAAGCGTGGCGCGGTGATCCTCTGCGTCATCGGTTATGGCCACCAGACGCAGAATTCTCGGGTCGAGCGTCACGCTAACGCGCTGAACGCGCTGGGGTGCTCGCAGTTCGTGATGCCTTTGACGTCGCCTTCTTCTTCGTCGATGGCGTGCTCTTCGTCGATTTCTTCGGGGTTGTCGTTCTTGCGACTACCGCTTTCGCGCTCGTCTTGCTGGACGTCCTCACGGGCACCGCTGACGCCAGGCGCCTGATTGGAGTGACGGTCTTCGGCTTCGTCGCGCGGACCTCCTTGATGGCCGTCGTGTGCTCTTGCAGCGTCGTGCGGAACTCGTGGTGTCCGTCTCTTCCTGCCACGAAATAGATGTACGGCACACTCGCGGGGTTGGCCGCGGCGGCAAGACTTGCGACGCCGGGCGATGCGATCGGCCCCGGGGGAAGGCCTTTGTGCGTATATGTGTTGTAAGGCGACTGCACCACGAGATCCTTGTAGAGCACGCGTCCGACGTGGTGCCCCAAAGCGTACTGCACCGTGGGGTCGGCCTGCAGGAGCATTCCTTTCTGGAGCCGATTGTAGTAAACCGCGGCGATGACGGGGCGCTCTTCCGGAAGCCGCGCCTCTCGCTCGACTATGGATGCCATGGTCACGAGGTCGTTGCGGTTGATCTTCAGGTCGACCGCTCTCGCGTCCCACTCAGGCTTCCAACGGCGCTCGAAGTCGTAGACCATCTCGCGGACCGCTTGGCGCGCGGTCGTCCCCATCGGAAACGCGTACGTGTCAGGAAACAGGTAGCCTTCCAGCGTGGGCGTCGGGATGTCGAGTCTTGCCAGCAGCGCCGTATCGCCAACCGCGGCTGTCACTGAATCGGCAGGGACCCTTAGCGTGCGCGCGAGAAGGGGAGTGATCTGCGAAATGGTGTAGCCTTCGGGGATCGTGATGGTGTTGACCAGCCCGTGTCCACCGTTGAGCGCGCTGATGATGTCCTTCCACGGCGTGCCGTGCTTGAGCAGATACGTACCCGGCTTGATGTTCCGATCTCCACCGGTGGCACGTGCGTAGAGGCGGAACACCTTTCGCCAGCCAACCAGCTTCGCCTTCGACAGCGAATCAGCGGCCTCCGCAAACGTTGCCCCCCGCGGTATGATCACACGCGTCGATGCGCCATGCGGTTGTTGCCCGCAAGCGGCCAGCATGAGACATCCCGCGGCAAGCGCCGCGCGAAGCTCAGTCCGGAACATTGAGTGCATTCTGTAGCAGAACCGTGGCGGCCAGGGAGTCGACTTCGCCCTTCCGGCCGCGGGTGGATTCTCCCAGCTCTTTCATCGTGCGCAAGGCTACCGCCGTGGTGAAGCGTTCATCTAAGAAACGAACAGGCATGCCAGTACGTTTCGCGATTTCGGCGCCCAAAGCGCGTACTTCGGTGGTCCAGGCGGTCTCGTTTCCCTCTCCGTCGAGCGGAAGCCCCACTACGAAGCCTCTAGCCTCGAGTTCGGTCGCCCGCGCGAGAATCTTTGTGATCGGCGGTCTTTTGCGTTCTCGCCGCGAAATGAAGCCCGCGGGCGATGCGATCATTCCCAGCGGATCGCTGATCGCGAGGCCGATGCGCTTCCGGCCGTAGTCAACCGCGAGAAAACGAGCGAGCGCCGCGTTCAACTCGATCCTATCCCTGCGCCATCTGGGTGAAGAATTCCTTGTTGTTCTTCGATTTTGCCATCTGTCGCAGTAGGAACTCGATTGCTTCGGCTTCCGGCATGTCTGCGAGGAACTGCCGCAGCAGCATCACGCGATTAATCTCGGCCTGTGACAGGAGGAGCTCTTCTTTCCGCGTTCCGGACCGAAAGATGTCGATTGCCGGATAGATGCGGCGGTCGGCGATCTTGCGGTCGAGCACCAGCTCCATGTTCCCCGTGCCCTTGAACTCCTCGAAGATCACGTCGTCCATCCGCGATCCGGTTTCCGTCAGCGCCGTGGCGATGATCGTTAGCGAGCCTCCCTCGTCGATGTTGCGCGCGGAGCCGAAGAAGCGTTTTGGCTTGTGCAGCGCGCTGGCGTCGACGCCACCGGACAGAATCTTTCCCGATTGCGGCGCCACGGTGTTGTGAGCGCGCGCAAATCGGGTCAGGGAGTCAAGAAGTATCACCACGTCCTTTCCGCTCTCGACCAGCCGCTTCGCCTTCTCCAGAACCATGTCGGAGACCTGAACGTGACGTGCCGCTCCCTCGTCGAAGGTCGAGCTGATCACCTCCGCGCGCGTGGTGCTGGCGATCATCTCCGTCACTTCCTCGGGACGCTCGTCGATGAGGAGCACGATGATGTGCACTTCAGGATGATTCTCGGCTATGGCATTTGCCATCCTGTGCAGCAGGATCGTCTTACCAGCGCGCGGCGGGGAGACGATGATTCCGCGCTGGCCTTTACCGATCGGCGCCATGATGTCGACGACGCGCATGCTTAAGTCGCCGTCCTTCATCTCGAGCCGCAACCGTTCGTCCGGGTATCGCGGGCGGAGGTTGTCAAATGGGATTCGATCTTTTGCTTTCTCCGGATCCTCGCCGCTGACGCTCTCGACCTTGAGCAGCGCCAGATATCGCTCCCACGGCTTGGGAGGACGCACCTGTCCGCGCACGTCGTCTCCCGTCCTGAGGCCGAATCGCTTTATCTGCGACGGTGAGACGTAGATGTCATCGGGACCCGGCAGGTAGCTCCAGTCCTGACTACGCAGAAACCCGTAGCCCTCGGGAAGAATTTCCAGCACGCCATCGCCGTGGAGCACGATGTCGGTGTCGAGAAGATTCTGCTCGATCTGGAAGATGAGATCCTGCTTTCGGAGATCCGACGAGCCGTCGATCTTGAGGCCCTCTGCCATCTCCTGAAGCTCGGTCACGGATTTTCGCTTTAGTTCGGCGATATCCACGCTATGGGGAGAAAAAAGGAAGGGAGTTGCAAAACAGCCGAGCCCCGATCGAGCTCAGAAGGTGCGGGAGGATTAGTGCGGAGAAAAAGAGGGAGGTTCTCTTGGGCGTCGCGCCGCCCGATTTACCCGAAGCTAACGGGCGCCAAAAAACCGGTCAAGTCAGAGTTTAATGTATCTGAGCGGATGACCCTTGACGTCCTTCATGAGCGAATCGAGCAATGCCCTGTTGCGCGTGAGGGCCCTGCCGAGCGCGCTGTCGGAATGTGAACGGACTATGGACCCCAGCGGATCGAACATCTTTGCCCGCACCGTGTCCATGTCTGCCATGAGTCCCTGTGCCTGCATGATGAGAGTCGTATCACGCTTGAACCGCCCAAGCGAGCCATTGCCAGAAGACATCAGGGCACGAATCGAGTCTGCGCCGGCCATCGCGCGCATCGCGCGTCCCATCAGGTCGGTGCGCATGGCGAGCCCGATCGTTCCATTTCTTTGTGTCGCCTTATCGGATATGCGCGACATTCGTTTTGTCGCCTCCGGCAGGTGTGGGAATCCGTACGCTTGAAAGCTGCCCAGAGTTCCGGTCGGGCTCGCGAGCTTCGCGTTCAGCTCTTTCACCTGCGAGAGGAGCGCGGCCATCTCCGGTCGAATCGTGCCGACGTCAGTCGCGAGGTTTGAAATTGCCGAGCTGACTCGAGCGTGAACCGTGTCACCGTTCTGGAGCGCTGGCGAGGGGGCCGTTCCCGGGGAGATATACACGATAACAGCTCCGATCAGGCTGCCGCCGGGACGTACCTGGGCATAGGAATCGCGCCGGACGTTGGGGAGTGCTTCCTTCAGTAGCTGTGTCGTGATGATCACACGCTCCAGCGTATCCGTCGATGGAGGTCGAAAGGAGACGGCCGTTACGACCCCTTCCTTCATTCCTCCCAGCCACACCTCTGTGCCAGAAAGCACTCCGGTGGCATCGGCGGTTACGACGTATAGCGTTACTTTCCTTCCGTGCAATGCCCCGACGCGCGCAAATATGAAAGTGAGGACGATCACGAATCCGATCACCCCTGCAAAGACGATTCCCGGTGTGAGTTCTCTCCAGTGAAGTTGGCGGGCCATTGAGCGTGAATATAAACGCGCGGGTAGATGACTGCTTATCTTATTGCGTGACGATGACGCCACTAGAGCCGACCACATGCTCATAGGAGTGCCGCGCGAGATTGCGAGCGGCGAGCGTCGCGTCGCACTGGTTCCTGATGTTGTTCCCCAGCTCACGCGTGCCGGCCACCGCGTCGTCGTCGAGCGCGGCGCGGGTCAGCGTGCCGGATTCACCGACGAAGCGTATCGCACCGCTGGCTGCGATCTCGCCGACACGTCGGCGGAGATCTACTCTACCGCGCAGATGGTTCTCAAAGTGCAGCGACCCGGGCGCGACGAAGCGACCGGCCAGGCCGAGCTAGATCTGCTGAAGGACGGGTCTGTGCTGATCGGCCTGCTACAGCCTTCCGGTGATCCGGCGCTGTTTGAGCAACTGTCGGAGCGAAATATCATCGCGTGCAGCATGGAGCTGGTCCCGCGCACCACGCGCGCGCAGATGATGGATGCGCTGTCCTCGCAGAGCACCGTCGCCGGATACAAGGCGGTCCTGATCGCAGCCAACGCTCTGCAGAAGTTTTTCCCGATGCTCATGACCGCGGCCGGCACCGTTCGTCCCGCACGCGTTCTCGTGATCGGCGCCGGCGTCGCCGGCCTCCAGGCGATTGCGACAGCGCGGCGGATCGGCGCGGTTGTCGAAGCGTTCGATACGAGGCCCGTCGTTAAGGAGCAGGTCCAGAGTCTCGGTGCCACCTTCGTCGAGCTGGATGTCCACGCCGAAAACGCGCAGGACGCTGGCGGCTACGCAAGGGAATTGAGCAAGGAGCACATCAAGCGCGAGAAAGAGCTCATTCACAAGCACGCGCAGCAGGCCGACGTGATCATCACCACGGCGCTCATTCCGGGCAAGCCCGCGCCGCTGCTCATCGAAGAGGTAACGGTGAAGGCAATGCGTCCCGGGTCGGTGATCGTTGACCTCGCCGGCGAGCAGGGCGGCAACTGTGAGCTGAGTGTGCCCGGCGAGACTACGGTGCAGCACGACGTCACGATCATCGCGCCACTTCACATCTCGAGCGAGCTGGCATTCCACGCCAGCCAGATGTACTCGAAGAACGTGGCGGCACTCGTGACACTGCTCGCACCCCAGGGTGAGCTCAAGCTCAATTTCGCCGACGACATCATCGATGCGGTTACCGTCACGGCCGGTGGCAAGATCCGGCACGCGCCGACTCGGCAGCGACTGGGAATGACGAAGCCCGGCATCACCGTGGAGTTTGCAAAGTGAGTCAGGAGCTCATACTCGGGATCTACGTCTTCATCATGGCGATTTTCGTCGGCTTTGAAGTCATCAGCCGAGTGCCTTCGGTCCTGCACACACCTTTGATGTCCGGAACCAACGCCATTCACGGAATCGTCGTGCTCGGCGCGATGCTCATCGCCGGCTCGGCCGATACGCCGCTCCTGCACACGCTCGGATTCATCGCCGTGGTCTTTGGCGCCGCCAATGTTTTCGGCGGCTTCGTGGTGACCGATCGCATGCTCGAGATGTTCAAGAAGCGCGAGCCCGGACCGACGGAGAAGAAGACGGATGCTTGATTTCCGCGCGTCGGTGATAGCGGTCAGCTACATCGTCTCCGCGGTTCTGTTCATCTTCGGCCTCAAGCGATTGAGCTCGCCGGCGACGGCGCGCTCCGGAAATCGTGTCGCCGCGGTCGGAATGGCTCTCGCTCTCGGTGCGACTCTTCTCGATGCGCAGATCGTATCGTTCTGGACGATCGCGCTGGGCACTCTCATCGGCGCGGTGATGGGCATCTACTTCGCCAGAACCGTGCAGATGACGGCGATGCCGCAGATGGTCGCGCTGTTCAACGGCATGGGCGGCGCAACGGCCGCGCTGGTGTCGGTCGCGGAGTTCCTGCGCCTCACGCGCGCGGGCAACGCCATCGGTATCGGTGAAGCGACTTCCATCGTGCTGGGCACCGCGATTGGAGCGATCTCGTTTACCGGAAGCATCATCGCATTCGGGAAGTTGCAGGAGATCCTGCCCGGCAAGCCTCTTCAGTTCCCACTCCAGCGTTTGATCAACGCGCTGATTCTTCTGGCTGTTCTGGCGCTCGGAATCGTAGTAGTGGCTGGTGGCGAATCCGCGCCGCTCTGGGCGCTCTTCGCGGCGGCCCTCGTCGTCGGCGCGATGTTCGTGCTGCCGATCGGCGGCGGCGACATGCCGGTGGTCATTTCGATATTGAATTCATTGACCGGGCTTGCCGCGGCGCTCACGGGATTCGTTCTGCACAACCAGATGCTCGTGGTTGCCGGAGTTCTGGTCGGAGCGTCGGGTACGCTGCTCACGCTGCTGATGAGCACAGCCATGAATAGATCTGTCGCCAACGTCCTGTTCGGAGCGTTCGGCGCGGCGAGCAGCAGTACCGCGGCGGCCTCCAGCGATGTGGGCCGCACCATCCGGCAGACGACGCCCGAGGATACCGCGATCGCGCTGGCCTACGCGCGAAGTGTGGTGATCGTGCCGGGTTATGGTCTGGCGGTCGCCGAAGCCCAGCACACGGTGCGAGAGCTCGCCACCGACCTCGAGAAGCGTGGAGTGAGCGTCAAATACGCGATCCATCCTGTCGCGGGACGCATGCCCGGGCACATGAACGTGTTGCTCGCCGAAGCGAACGTCCCCTACGATCAACTGCTGGAGATGGATCAGGTCAATGGCGAATTCCCGCAGACCGACGTCGTGCTCGTGGTCGGCGCCAACGACGTTGTCAATCCGGCCGCGCGCGACGATCCGTCGAGCCCGATTTATGGCATGCCGATCCTGGACGTCGACCGCGCCCGCAACGTCATTGTGCTCAAGCGCAGCATGGGGCACGGCTTCGCTGGCATCGACAACGCCCTGTTCTATCACGAGAATACGAGGATGTTGTTCGGCGATGCACGGCAGTCACTGACACAGGTCGGACAGGCTCTGAAGAGCGCTTAAGCACCTCTGGACGAGGCTGAAGCGCCCAAAATCGGTTATTCCCGCCTCCCTTCCGCCGCTGGCGTGAGACCTGCCAAATCAGAAACGTCTGATCGATCTACTTTACACTTGGAGGGGTGACCATGCACAACGCACGCTTTAGACTGATGGCCAGCCTGGCGGGGGCGACATTGTGCCTCTTCGCTGTTTCGGCAAACGGTCAAACACCGACCACTACGAGCCCTGCTCCTACCAGCACGGCTGGGACGGCGACGCCGGACGCGCAGGGAACCGGCACGGTGACCACACCGACGACCAATCCCAACGCGTCAGTCGCGGCTCCTCAAACGACTACGCCAACGGACAATGGCACGACGGTCACGGGAACGGCGACCGACGTTACGACGACCACCACCACAACGCGCAGCTTTCCCGGCGGATTCTGGGGAATCGTCGCGGTCGCGATAATCGTACTTCTCATCCTGGTCTCGCTCTTCCGAGGACGGGATAAGACGGTGGTACGTGAGACCTACGCATCGTCGACCAATACCGTTCCGGCGAATCGCAACGTGAGCACTGGAACGGCGGTTGGCGATCGCAGCCTCAATCCGCGCACGGCATCCGGCACGGGGACAAATCCGAGCGGGACCAACGATCCGAACACGCGGCTCTGATCAGGACAGGACTGCGCGAATGTGATTCGCGCCGGTCATATGCAAAGAAAAAGGCGCGGAGAGATCCGCGCCTTTTTCTTTTTGTTCTTGGCGAATTGTAATTGCAGCATTCTGTCGCCGGCTAACAAATACCCGCTACGCGTTGCCCGTTGCCCGTTGCCCGTTGCCCGTTGCCCGTTGCCCGTTGCCCGTTGCCCGTTGCCCGTTGCGTGGTGCCTTTGCTCACGCTCGGCACGGAAGAAGGGAGAACGTCCTGCGCAGGCGCTTTCCAAAGCGAGCGCGAGGAGGAGACCCGCGACTGAGCGGAGCGAAGGAGCGCAGTTAGGGGCTCCGACCAAGCGAGCGTAGCGCCGAAGAGGACGTCTCCCTTCTGACCGGCGCAGCGATCCAGAACAGGCAGTGCGCGCGGCGGGACTCGAACCCACGACCTTCGGCTCCGGAGGCCGACGCTCTATCCAACTGAGCTACGCGCGCGGTACACACGAGTTCCCAGAGGGAGTAACTTCCTCTGATGACACCCGTAAAACGAAAGATAACCATACTTCCCGGCGACGGTATCGGCCCCGAAGTTGTTGATTCCGCGCTCGCGATCATCGCGGCTACAGGCGCAAACGTGGAATTCGAGAGGTGCGAAGCCGGCGCCCGCGCCTTCCAGAAAGGCGTCGTTACGGGAATTCCGAAGGAGACCATCGAATCGATCGAGAGGACACACGTCGTCCTCAAAGGTCCCCTGGAAACCCCCATCGGCCACGGCAACAGGAGCGCGAACGTGACGCTCCGCACGCTGTTCGAGACTTACGGCAACATTCGCCCCGTCCGCGAGCTTCCCGGCGTCCAGACGGCGTTCACCGGACGAAAGCTCGATATCGTGATCGTGCGCGAGAACATCGAAGATTTATACGCCGGCATCGAGTACATGCAGACTCCTGGCGTCGCCGAGAGTCTGAAGCTGATCTCGCGCGAGGGCTGCGAGAAAATCGTGCGGCTCGCGTTTGCTTTCGCCATCGCGGAGGGGCGCAAATGGGTTCACTGCGCGACCAAGGCGAACATCATGAAGCTCACCGAAGGACTGCTTCAGCACACCTTCGAGGAGTTTGCGCCACAATATCCATCGATAGTCTCAAAGCACATCCTCATCGACAACTGTGCACATCAGCTCGCGATGCGTCCGGAGCAGTTCGATGTCATCGTCACCACCAACATGAATGGCGACATTCTCAGCGATCTCACGTCTGGCCTCACTGGAGGACTTGGCTTCGCGCCGTCGGCCAACATCGGAAATGGCGTCTCCATATTCGAGGCAGTCCACGGCTCAGCCCCCGACATCGCCGGGAAGAACAAGGCGAATCCGACCGCCGTCATCCTCAGCGCCGCGATGATGCTTCGCCACATCGGCGAGGGGAAAGCCGCCAACGACGTCGAGCAGGCGGTGCTGGTCACACTCGAGAGTGGCGTGAGAACCAGCGATATGATGGGCGTTCAGAACCCCACCTCGACAACCGATTTCACGAAGCTTGTGATCGCCAACCTCGGTAAACGGTCGCAGCTGAGTCCCCCGCGCGACTACAAAACGGTCGAGCTTCCTCCCACCCATCTGGGAGTCAATCTCGTGGAGACAGAGAGCCGGCGCGTCATCGGTGTGGACGTATACATCGAGTCCGTGCTGGAGCCGAATGAGTTGGCCGGCAGCCTCGAAACTCTCACCAACTCATCGCCGCTGCGCCTCCAGATGATCACGAACCGCGGCGCGGTGGTCTTTCCCTCCGCTGGCCGGCGCGTTTCTCTCGTTGACCACTTTCGCTGCCGCTTCGTTCCCCGCGACGCCGGCATCGACCTGGGTGACGCCGTCATTCTCGCTCTCCTTCAAACACTTGCCGGAGAGCATCGCTGGATGCACGTCGAGAAGCTCCAGGAGTTCGACGGCGCTCCTGCTTTCAGCAAGTCGCAGGTCTAGCGCGACCCGATCCGCGTGTTAGATAAAGGGCTCGGCGCGTCACCGGAGATATCGAGATGAGCAGCACGCTGGACCGCCGTTCATTCATGGGCTATTTCGCGGGAGCGGGCCTCACATCGACGCTCTTTCCTGGCGTGTTGTGGGCTAAGATCGCGGCGGGCGCCGACATAACGGTGGAGACGATCGCCAGCGCCGAGGATGTGGCGGGCGTTCATTTCGATGCCGCCGAGCGGGAGCTGATGCTCGATGGTCTGAAGCAGCAGGAACAGCGGATCGAAGCGCTGCACAAGGTTTCTCTGCCGAACTCCGTGAGCCCGGCCATAGTCTTCGACCCCTTGCCTCCCGGTAAGAAGATCGCGCCAGATCACCGGAGGCCCGTGATACGCAGCAAGGTCCGCCTCCACCCACTCACCAACGACCCCGAAGATCTCGCCTTTCTTCCAGTTACGGAGCTCTCGGAGCTCGTTCGGCGCAGGCGCGTGACCTCGCGTGAGCTCACCCAGATGTACGTCGCCCGGCTCAAGCGGTACGATCCCGTCCTGCATTGCGTTATCACGCTGACGGAAGATCGTGCATTCCGTCAGGCCGAAGCCGCCGATGCCGAGATCAGGCGCGGAAAATATCGCGGACCGCTTCACGGAATTCCGTGGGGCGCAAAAGATCTGCTGGCAGTGCGCGGGTACAAAACGACGTGGGGCGCCGGACCCTTCAGGGATCAGACAATAGACGAAGACGCTACCGTCGTGCAGCGTCTCGACGCCGCCGGAGCTGTACTCGTCGCCAAGCTCACGCTGGGCGAGCTCGCACAGGGAGATATCTGGTTCGGTGCGACTACCAGGAATCCGTGGAAGGTCGATCAGGGCTCCAGTGGCTCGTCCGCCGGACCTGCTTCGGCAACGGCCGCCGGACTCGTAGGCTTCGCGATCGGCAGTGAAACGCTGGGATCGATTTCATCTCCTTCGACGCGCTGCGGGGCCACCGGCCTTCGCCCGACGTTCGGCAGAGTCCCCCGCACGGGCGCCATGGCTCTTTCATGGACAATGGACAAGCTGGGGCCGATCTGTCGAAGTGTGGAGGACTGCGCGCTCGTCCTCGACGCGATCTACGGCCCGGATGGAAAGGACAGCACGGTCATACCGGCGGACTACCACTGGAACGCGAACCTTTCCCCCCACCACCTGCGCGTCGGCTACGTGAAGTCGGCGTTCGATCTCCCAGTGACCGATCCGACCGACCCGAAGCGTACGATGCACGCGACGAAGAAATTCGACGACGCCGCACTCGATGTCTTCAGGAAACTGGGCATCAACCTGATGCCCGTGGAGCTGCCCGATGTCCCCTACGACGCGATGAGAATCATTCTCACCGCGGAAGCAGGCGCGTCGTTCGACGAGCTCACCCGCTCGGACCGCGACAAGCTTCTCGTGCAGCAGGGAAAATTCGACTGGCCGAACACTTTCAGAACATCACGCTTTATCCCGGCGGTCGACTACGTGAATGCCAACCGCCTGAGATCGGTCGCGATTCAGAAATGGGACGAGCTGATGAATTCGGTCGACGTGATCGTCACGCCGACGGGCGCGGCAAATCTCTCGCAGCTCGTCGCCACCAATCTGACTGGACATCCGGCGGTGATTCTGCCCAACGGCTTCCGGGACGACGGCACTCCCGTCTCACTCACCTTCCTCGGCGGACTATTTCAGGAAGGGCAGCTGCTCGCGGTCGCGCGCGCGTATCAGAACGCGACCGACTTCCATCTCAGGCATCCGGTGGTGCCATTGACTCCGGCACCGATGGCCGGATGATCAGGGCGAGAACGAGAATTCGAGCTTGAGGTACGCTGCCGACTCGCGGCTCGCGAGAGCGCTGCCACCGACGGACTTGTAGCCGACCACTCCAGTGAGGCGCAGGTTTTCCGTGGCAGCGTACTCGAGCGTGGGGCCGGCCTCCAACGTGTTCGTGGTCAGGGCGCCATCGCCGCCCCCCTGACCGACCAGCTCGATGCCTACGCGCGCCGGATGCGCCGTCGAGCGCCCGTAGGGAACAGACGCTCGTCCCCGCGCCCACAAGTACTTGCTGCCGAAGTTGTAGTTCGAGAGAAGCTGTGCGTGCATTGGCCTGCTGCCGCGCGCGTTGTGGTACGCTCCGAAGCTGGCCGTGAGGCCGTTGCTGTTTCCGCCCTCTGCTCCGGGCGCTTCCGAATCGGGATTGTGCACCCAGGCGTAGCCGGCGCCGAAAGACACGCCGTCGGTGCGACCCGCGTACGCGAGACCCGCTGTCGGCGATACCGCACTCAGACTGCGGGCCGCAGCCCCCGCGATCGGATAGTGATCCAGGTAGCCGTTGATGTTGAAGTAGGGCGACCAACCGAGCCCTCCCATCCCAACGTACATGCCAAGGAGATAGAACTGGGCGCTGCGGGTATCGGCTTCCGCTGATCCATAGTAGGAGGGATGCAGCTTTGGAAGATCCGGCACTTGAGCCGCCACCGCGCGTCCCATGACCGCCACGCCTGCTATCGCAAACACAATAGTCCAACGAGTATTCAATCTCATTTTTTGATCTCTGAGGTCAGTTAGGACGCCCGTGACGAAATGACCGCGCGCTATTCTATAGACGCCCGATTCGAATTGCGGAAACGCAGGTCTGCTTTTGTGCGAGGCGATCGTTGGCGACCGCACCGCGTGGCCGAGTATATTCGCGTCCAACCCTTGCCACTCGTCAGGCGCAGAAAATGAGCTCGAACAACTTTCGGTCGGCGTCGGCTCTCTTTGTTCTTCCGATCGTTGCCATTTTTCAGGCCTGCACCCCAACAATGACCTCGCCGTCCAAGCCAGTCACCCTCGCGATCGTGAACGGACGCGTCTGGACCGGCGTAGGCGCCAAACCCTGGGCGGAAGCGATCGCTCTGAGCGATGATCGAATCGCGGCGGTCGGCTCGAACGCAGAAATTCAAGCGATTGCTGGCGCGTCGGCTCGCGTCATCGACGCTCGCGGCGGACTGGTCGCTCCGGGTTTCATCGATTCGCACGTGCACTTTCTAAGCGGGGGGATGAACCTCGCCTCGGTGCAGCTCCGCGATGCTCGAACGCCCGGTGAGTTCATTTCCCGGATCAAGGCGTTCGCCGCGACGGCGCAGCCTGGAGTCTGGATCACCGGTGGCGATTGGGATCACCAGAACTGGGGAGGCGAGCTGCCTCGAGCGTCGTGGATTGATTCCGTCACGCCGAACAATCCGGTCTGGATCAACAGGCTTGACGGCCACATGGCGCTCGCCAACGCCGCTGCGATGCGCGCGGCGAAGGTCCCCTTGACCGGAGGCGATGTCGCGGGCGGCACCATCGAGCGCGATGCTTCGGGACATCCGACGGGTGTATTCAAGGACAACGCGCAGGACCTGATCGATCCGGCCGTCCCGGACCCCACGCCCGCGATGCAGGATCGCGCGCTCGAAGCTGCGATGACTTACGTGGCGGAACGCGGAGTGACATCGGTCGATCACATGGGAACGTGGTCGGATCTGGCGGTGTTCCAGCGCGCACACGACGCGGGTAAGCTTCGAACGCGGATATATGCGTCCGTCCCGCTCTCGACGTGGGCGCGGTTGCGTGACACCATAGCCGCGCGCGGTCACGGCGATTCGTGGCTCCGCATCGGCGGGCTCAAGGGCTTCGTCGATGGATCGCTGGGCTCGCATACCGCCGCGATGATGCATCCGTTCACCGACTCTCCTGCCGACAGCGGGCTTCTGGTCAACACCCCGGAAGACCTTTACAGCTGGACGTCCAACGCGGACAAGTCGAACCTCCATGTGATCGTGCACGCGATCGGCGATCGCGCGATAAACCTTCAGCTCAACATCTTCGCGCGCGTTGAAAAAGAGAATGGTCAGCGCGACCGGCGGTTCCGGATCGAGCACGCCCAGCATATCGCTCCCGCTGACATCGCGCGCTTCGCGCAGCTGGGTGTGATACCCAGCATGCAGCCGTACCATGCGATCGACGACGGACGCTGGGCCGAGAAAGTGATCGGACCCGAGCGTACGAAAACGACTTATGCGTTTCGGTCGCTCCGGGATTCGGGCGCCACGCTCGCATTCGGCAGCGACTGGTTCGTCGCGCCGGCCACACCATTGGAAGGCATATACGCGGCTGTCACGCGTCGCACGCTCGATGACAGGCATCCGAATGGCTGGGTGCCCGACCAGAAGATCGGAGTGGAAGACGCTCTCCGCGCGTACACGACGGGCGGAGCTTATGCATCGTTCGAGGAGCACGAGAAAGGCGCGCTGGCGCCAGGGATGCTGGCGGACGTCGTGATCGTCGATCGCGACCTCACCAGAATTCCGGCGGAGACGATCCGCGAGGCGCGAATCATGTACACCATCGTCGGCGGTCGAATCGTATTCGATCGCGGGAGTAAACCATGAGAGGAAAAAGGATCAAAGCAGTATGACCCCGGAGAAGAGCCAGGTCAGTTTTCATCGCTGGGACTCGATGAAGAAGGAGCGCGTATCGGACATGCTCGAACGCAGATTGATCACGGGCGACCGTATGATGCTAGCGCACGTCTACCTCAAGAAAGGATGCATCGTCCCCAAGCACTCGCACGACAACGAGCAGCTCACGTACATCCTCGACGGGGCACTCAAGTTCTGGATCGGCGAAGATGGGGCGGAGGAGATCACGGTGCGGGCCGGTGAGGTGCTTCTCATCCCGTCGCACGTGCCCCACAAAGCCGAAGCACTCGAGGAGACGCTCGACGTCGACATATTCAGTCCACCGCGTCAGGATTGGCTGGACAAGAAAGACGACTACCTGAGGCGATAGAGAATGGATCTCGGCCTGCGCGGCAAGGTCGCCCTCGTCTCGGCGAGCAGCAAGGGGCTCGGTCGCGCCGTGGCAGAGGAGCTGGCGGCGGAGGGCGCGAACCTCGTGATGTGCGCGCGTGGCAAGGAGACGCTCGTCCAGACCGCGGATGCGATTCGGAAACAGACCGGCGCCAAAATTATCACTGTCGCGGCCGACGTGTCCAGTCCGGCCGACGCGGCGAACGTTGTCCGGTCAGCGCTCGACGAGTTCGGCAGGGTGGACATTCTCGTGACGAATTCCGGAGGACCTCCGAGCGGATCTTTCGAGAGCTTTACGTCCGAGACGTGGGACATGGCCACGCGGCTTCTGCTCACGAGCGCCGTCGAGCTCACTCGAAGCATTCTGCCGGGAATGAAGGAGCGAAAGTGGGGTCGAATTCTCAACGTCACGTCGATTGCCGCAAAACAACCCATCGACGGATTGATGCTTTCCAATAGCCTGCGCGCGGCGGTGATCGGATTCGCGCGGACGCTGGCGAATGAAGTGGCGCCGTTTGGTGTCACGGTGAACAACCTCCTGCCTGGATACACTCGAACGGACCGGGTTCAGCAGCTCGCCCAAGCGGCAGGTGGCAAGTCGGGAGGCTCCGATCAGGACATTGTCGCCAAATGGGAAAAGGAAATTCCCATGGGCAGACTGGGAGAGCCGCGCGAGTTCGCGGCACTCGCCGCGTTTCTGGCGTCCGAGCGCGCGAGCTACATAACCGGCAGCTCTATCGCGGTAGACGGAGGCTGGGTCCGGTCGCTTCTATAGGGAAGTAAACGCATCGGTATCTGCCGCATCATTGTCTCGTACGGGTAACGGGCAGCGGGTAACGGGTAACAGAATGCCGGATGCGATACTGGAGGACGCCGACTACCTGCAAGTCGATTCCTCCGCGGGATCCCTGAGCGGATACTCGGCCAAGCTCGGATTCAACAAATCCGGTGACTGGTCTTTCAGCGCCACGGCCAAAGCCGTCAATCCCGGCTTCGAGGTGAACGACCTGGGGTTCATGGGTCGCGTCGACTATCGAAATCTCGGCTGGGGCGGCAGCTACAACAATTCCACGCCCGGCAAGCTGCTCAGAGGCTACAATCTTTTCGTCGGAACCAACCATGCCTGGAATTACGGCGGCGACAAGATCTGGACGAGCTTCTTCAATCAGGTGACGCTCAATTTCAACAATCTCTGGACAGTTTACGGCGTGGGCGAGTACGATCCCAGCGCCATCGACGATCGCCTCACGAGGGGAGGGCCGCGCGGCCGCCAGCCCACGCAGTATGGGCTCTGGACCCAGATCAATACCGACACCCGCAAATCCGTGTCATACAACCTGTACACGGACTATTACGGAGACGAACGCAAGGGTTATCAGAGAGATCTGACTTTCGGCGTCGATATCCGCGCGACCTCATCGGTCCACATCACCGTATCGCCCAACCTTTCGCTCTATCACAATACGATTCAATACGTGCAAGTGGCGGCCGATCCCCCGGCGACGGAGACATACGGAAGCCGCGTTGTGTTCGGTCACATCCATCAGGCCACGCTGTCGGCGACGACGCGCGCTGAATGGACCCTCACGCCGCTTCTCTCCTTCCAGATGTACGCGCAGCCTTTTGCATCGGCGGGCCGCTTCAATGGCTTCAAGGAGCTCGCAACTCCTGGCACGCAACACTACCTCGTCTACGGCACCGACAACAGCAGCACGATCACAACGGTGAAGGATCCGGTGACTAACAAAACCATGTCGTACACCGTCGATCCGGATGGACCTGGAGCGGCCGCGCCATTCTCGATAGGCAATCCTGATTTCCGCACGCACTCCTTGCGCGGCAATGCCGTAATCCGCTGGGAATACAGACCGGGCTCCGCGCTCTTCTTCGTATGGCAGCAGGAGCGCAGCGACTTCCTACCACTCGAGGGAGATTTCCGCACCGGACGCGACACGCGTGAGATATTCGGGCGGCCGAGTAACCTGTTTCTCGTGAAAGCGACCTACTGGTTCGCCAGATAGAGGGGTTGCGGAACCACGTGGCGGATGGAAATTATGTCCACCCTTCCAGCCGCCACGAGGCCATGCGATGCGTTGTCCCCGCTCTCTGTTCATTCTCACTGTTCTAGCCGGCACCGCGTGCAGCGACAAAGCCCCAGTCGACCAGGTCACCTCGCCTGCCCGTCCTGCCGCCCTGCAGACTGTACCGGGGACGCCGAGCGTGCTTTCGGTGGTGAACGTGACGCGCGACACGACGGCGCAGAACGAAACGCCTCTTGCCGTCAATCCGCGGAACCCGCAAAACCTGATCACCGGAAACAATGACTGGAACTACAACGACGGCTGCGGCGTGAACGCCTCGTTCAATGGCGGAAAAACGTGGACGAAGACTCTCCCGAACGGATTCATTCCCGGGATCACGCGCTTCACCGACAATCCTGACGTTCCAGGAACCGGGGACGGCGACTTCGGCGGCGACCCGGCGGCGGCGTTCGCTCCCGACGGGACAGCGTATTTCGCGTGCTTCTCCTATAACGGCACGAGCACGACCCTCCTCCTCAGTCGTTCTACCGATGGTGGTGCAACCTGGCAGGCGGGCGGCGCCGTAGATCCTCTGGCACTTGTGAGCGCTTTCAACGGACAGGGGATCTCGAAGGGCTCCAACGGACAGTTCCCCGACCATGACGCAATGTGGGTGGGTGCCGATGGAACGGTCTATGTCACCTGGGCGCAATTCCATGGGTTTGGCTCCAATTCTCCCGTCTGGATCGCCACCTCACGCGATGGCGGACGTTCTTTCTCGCGGCCCGTAAAGGTCTCGAGCGGTAACGTTCGCAGCGACCAGGATCAGCGTATCGTCACCAGCGCGGACGGCAGTGTGGCGTATGTCACGTTCGACAACGCCATCCAGGGCGGTAAGGGCACCGCGATGTTCGTCAGCAAGTCCCTCGATCGCGGGAAAACGTGGATCGCTCCTTTCCAGTTCGCGGTCTTTGCGAATCCCGTGTGTCTTTTTCCGCCGTACTGCTTCAACATCAGCGGCGGCCAGTTTCGCGGGCCAGGCTCCTACCCGGCGCCCGCGTACAATCCCGTGGACAATCGTCTCTACGTCGCCTACGCCGACATCGATATTGACGGCGTTGCAAAAATCTTCATCACCTCGGCAGCGGCCGGCGATCTCACTGCCTGGACAACGCCGAAAGTTGTCGCGCCGGTTCCCAGGGGCGACCGGTTCGCAGCCGAATTGGGAATAGCATCCAACGGGCGCATCGACGTGGCGTTCTATGATCGCAGCTATTCGGCGAATGCACAGGTCGACCTTACCTACGCCACATCGAGCGATGCCGGGACAAGCTGGCGTTCCGTGCGCGTCTCCACAGCTGGCTTTGATCCCTCGGCCTACGGTGTGCCGTCCGGCTCGGGCGTGGTTCCCTTCATTGGTGACTACAACGGAATCGTCTCGCTCCCAGCGAGCGCTGGAATGACGTGGACGGGTGTGGGCAAGACGTTCGGAGCCTTGCCGACCAATCTCGAGATTTATTTCGCCAGCGTTGCGCCATAGCGGAATTTTCCAACCCTCAGTCATAAAAAAAGGGGCCCGCTGAACGGGCCCCTTTTTTCTGACGAACCTGGTCCGAGACATATTTCCCACATGGCAGACCGCGTATTACGGTTGATCATGCAGGCGGGAATCATCCTGGTGGTGATCGTCGCGCTTCCATACAAGCTTTTCGAGCTCGATCGGTACTTCGTACCGAAGGAGCTCGTTCTGCATGTCGTGGCGCTGATCGTCGCGATGTTCCTTCTCGCGCGCC
>JBDTIV010000049.1:0-20459 GCA_039936175.1 Gemmatimonadaceae bacterium
TGCCGCGAGCCTTCTCCTCGGGTGCCTTGTCGATCTGATCGAATGCGACCGCGGATGCCAGTCCCTTCTTGGCCTGGATCGCCGTGATGGCGGCCGTCAGCGTGGTCTTCCCGTGATCGACGTGGCCGATCGTGCCGACGTTTACGTGAGGCTTCGTACGGTTGAATTTCTCTTTGCTCATTTCTTATCTCGCCTTTGCGGTGACTTTATTGATGATTTCATCGGCCTTCGACTTCGGTACTTCCTCGTAGTGCGCAAACTCCATCGAGTACACCGCTCGTCCCTGCGTCATTGATCTGAGCTTGGTGGAGTACCCGAACATCTCCGACAGCGGCACCTGCGCATCGATCACCTGCGCTTCGCCGCGCTGATTCATTCCGCCAATCCGTCCGCGACGCGATGACAGATCGCCGAGTACATCGCCCATGTACTGATCGGGGGAAACGACTTCGACCTTCATGATCGGCTCGAGAATGATTGCGCCGGCTCTCTTCGCCGCTTCCTTGATCGCCATGGATCCCGCGATCTTGAACGCCATTTCGCTGGAGTCGACGTCGTGGTACGAGCCGTACACCAGCTCGGCCTTCACGTCCACCATGGGATAGCCCGCCAGCACTCCGCCTTCGAGCGCTTCACGCATTCCCTGCTCGGCCGGCTTGATGAACTCACGCGGGATGGTGCCGCCCACGATCTTGTCCTCGAACACGAAACCTTCACCCTGCTTGGCCGGCTCGATGTTGATCACGACGTGTCCGTACTGACCCTTGCCGCCCGACTGGCGAATGAACTTGCCCTCTACCTTCTCGACTCTCTTTTTGATCGTCTCTCTGTAGGCCACCTGCGGACGGCCAATGTTCGCATCGACTTTGAACTCCCGCTGCATTCGGTCGACGATGATCTCGAGGTGAAGCTCGCCCATTCCCGAGATGATCGTCTGCCCGGTCTCCTGATCGGAGTGCACGCGGAACGTCGGATCTTCCTCGGAGAGCTTGTTGAGCGCGATTGCCAGCTTGTCCTGGTCGGCTTTGGTCTTCGGCTCGATTGCGACGTCGATGACGGGATTCGGGAACTTCATCGCCTCGAGAACGATCGGCGCATCTTCCATCGTCATCGTGTCGCCGGTACGCGTGTCCTTGAGACCGATCGCGGCCGCAATGTCGCCGGCGTGAACTTCCTGGATCTCTTCGCGCTTGTTGGCGTGCATCTGCAGCAGACGTCCCACCCGCTCGCGCTTGTCCTTCGTCGCGTTGTACACGTAGGAGCCGGACTGCAGCACGCCGGAATAAACGCGAAAGAATGTCAGCTTTCCGACGAATGGATCGGTCGCGATTTTGAACGCCAGGCCGGCGAAAGGCGCTTCGTCGTCAGGGGCTCTGGTGCCCATCTCGCCATTCGGGAGGTGACCCTCGACCGGCGGAATGTCGACCGGCGACGGCAGGTAGTCGACAACCGCGTCGAGCATCGCCTGCACGCCCTTGTTCTTGAACGCGGCGCCGCACAACACTGGTACGATGAAGCCGCCAACGGTGGCGCTCCGGATAGCGTGTCGAATCTCGTCGACCGTGAGGTCGGTACCGCTGAAATACTTCTCGATCAGCACTTCGTCGTGGGAGACCGCAGCCTCGATGACATCGTGGCGAGCCTTCTCCATCGCCTCACGATATTCCTCGGGCACTTCCGTGATCTCGAACTTCTTGCCCAGCGATTCGTCATCGAAGATGTATTGCTGGCGCTCGATGACGTCGATGTGGCCGGTAAAAGTCTCGCCGGTGCCCACTGGAAGCTGAATCGGGTACGCGTTACGGGTAAGCCGGTCCTTGATCATGCGCATGCAACGATCGAAATCGGCGCCGACGCGGTCCATCTTGTTGGCGAAGACGAGTCGCGGAACCTCGTAGCGATCGGCCTGGCGCCAGACGGTTTCGGTCTGCGGCTCGACACCGGCCACGGAATCCAGAAGAGTCACGGCGCCATCGAGCACGCGAAGGGATCTCTCGACCTCTACCGTGAAATCGATGTGTCCCGGCGTATCGATGATGTTGATGCGATACTCGGTGCCATTGCGCGTCCAGAAGGCAGTCGTGGCGGCGGAGGTAATCGTGATGCCGCGCTCCTGCTCCTGCTCCATCCAGTCCATCGTCGCTGTGCCTTCGTGCACCTCGCCGATTTTGTGGGTCTTGCCCGTGTAATAAAGGACGCGCTCGGTCATAGTCGTCTTCCCGGCATCGATGTGGGCCATGATGCCGATGTTACGATAGTGGTCGAGCGGGGTGTGACGAGCCATGATCTCTGGAGGTCTCTCTATATGTAGGCCGCCCCAAACAGCTGGGGCAGGCAGTCTCAATTCAACAAAAACGCGGGTGGACCGTGACGTCCCTGATCGGGACCGGTATCCATCCGCAGCCGCCGGGTGCACTCGCAACTGTTTCGCGGGTGGGGACTCGAGGCGCGCCGACAACCGTCGGCGATAAATTTTTAGTGTACGACGGGCGCTGCTAAACCGCGTTCCGCCATAGCCTTGTAAAGCTAGTCGCGAAGAAGGCTAAGTCAATGGGACCGGTTTCAAGAAGGTCTGACTCCCGCCGCCGTTCAAAGAATCTATGCTTGCGTTCCTCTACTTTGTGTTGTAAAGTACTCTACGATGCAACAGCCTCTAGCGTCTCCCGCCTCCACGCCCGCCGTCTGGATCGGAGCACTCCTCTCCGCATTCCTTGGCGCCGCGATACTCTTCGACGCCCTCGCCGGCATCAACTGGGGAATCTGGGTCGCCTCCGCCGCTGCCGCGGTGATCCTCAGCCGCAGATTCTCCGGTCTCGCCATCGATCGCCCCCTTCTCATACTCCTGGGTTGGGCGACCCTTCTCGCCTTCGCGGTGGGGGTCACCGATGAGGCCTTCATTCGGGTACTCGTCATAGCCAGCGACGCCATGCTTCTCGGGCTTGCGGTCATCGTCACCGGCACGACAAGCTGGAGATCGTTGTCGGCGAAACTGCTAGCAACAATTCCCTTCCTGGCGCTGGTTCGCGTGTGGCTGGCAACGTTCCGCGAAGCCGCCATGGTTCCACACAGCACTTCGTCGGCGCGGGCGCGACCCATCGTCAGGGGACTGCTCATCACGATCCCAATCGTCATCGCACTCGTACTCCTATTACGAAATGCGGATCCGGTGTTCGCGTGGATCGCCGATCGAGTAGCCGACATCCTGCCACAGTGGTCGTTCTCCGCTCGCGCGCTGTTCTTTCTCTTCCTGGCCTCTCTAACGCTCGGAGCCAGTTCCATTGCGGCCAGCCAGACCGAGCCGCGGCTGCCCTCTCTCCCACTACTGGCAACGCGGACCAGGATCGGAGTCACCGAACAGAGAATGGTCCTCACCTCCATTGCGGTACTCCTCTGGCTATTCGTGCTTCTACAGGGATCCTATCTCCTGCATCCGCCGCCGAGCGCGGTGGGAAGCGGGGTGTCCTTCGCGGACTTCGCTCGCAACGGGTTCGCGCAGCTGTCCGTGGCAGTCACATTGGTTGGAGCGATCATCCTGGTGCTCGAGGCGACGCGTCCGGCCGATATTGACGCGCGCCAACTCAGGCTCCTGACCCGCCTTGAAATGGCGTTGGTCATAGCGCTTGAGTTCATGCTCATCTCTGCCTTCCGCAGAGTGATTCTTTACGAACAGGCCTATGGCTTCACCACGACCCGCGTATTTGCGCAGGCGTACATGGTGGTCCTCGCTCTCGCATTGGTCGCGCTCTGGCTCGAGATCGGAAGAGGCCTGAGCACCGTCGACTTCGGACGACGGGCGAGTGTGATCGCGCTCGGCGTCTTCACCATCTTAGCGTTCTGGAACTTCGAAGCGTGGATCGTGAACAGGAACATCGACCTTTCGCAGCGAACGGGAAAGTTTGATTCCCTCTACTCGACGCAACTTTCCGACGACGTTGTGCCAACGCTGGTAACCCGTCGAGGAGAGCTACCGACCCTAGAGCGTGACCAGCTAAATGAGTGGTTGGCCTGTACTTCACCGACGACACCACGGCGTTGGTTTGAGTTCAATGCGAGTGCCCGAGCGGCGAGAGCCGCGCGACTCAGCATCCCCCTTTCACCTTGCCCACAACCCCGGCTTTACGGCGGGCCGCGCCTTCCGCAAGCGCCGGACACAACCGAAGTCCACAATTAGCTCGTCGAGGCCAGGGATTGGGGGCGCATCATCAGATAAACCGGCCAGCTCAGCGCCAGCAGCACCAGAGAATAGATGCTGTTACGTGTGTCCGCGAGGAAGGCGCCTACGAGAAAGCCAAGGGAAAGCACGAGCACGAGTCCCGTCGTCCACGGATGTCCCTTCGCTTTGAACGGCCTCGGCGCGTTTGGCTCGCGCTTTCTCAGAATGAACACACTGGCAAAGATGAGCGTGTACTGGGCGACGAAGAAAAACGCAGTCACAGCGAGCACGATCTCGAGGGTGCCAGTGATCACCAGCGCGAGCACCACCACCGCGCTCAGAAGGAGGGCGATAGCGGGAGTGCCGCCCTTATTCACGTAGCTCGCTCCGGGGAGAAAGCCGAACACGCTCAATCGGTGGAGCACCCGCGACGTCATGAGCTGATACGCGTTGACCGCGCTCAACAGCGAGACGATGGTCAGCACACGGATCACCGCATCGCCTTTCGAGCCGAATATTTCGTTCGCCGCCGTCGCCGCCACTAGAGGTTGCCCCGCCATCTTGTCGATGGGTAGCACATACAAAAAGCCGATATTCACCAGCAGATAGATCACAGCCACTGACGCGACGCCCCCGAACATCGATCGCGGGATGTCGCGCGCCGGATTCCGCAGCTCGCCCGAGAAGTAAACGATGCCGTTATAGCCATCGTAGGTGAAGATCACAGCCTGCATCGCGAGTACGAACGCTACCAGAAAGGGGAACCCTGTCGGCACATGTATCGTGCTGCCCGTTGTGAACCCTCCGCCCATCATGAAGCATGCGATGACTAGGATCACGAACGCCGCTGTCTTCGCGATCGCCGTCAGGTTCTGCGTCATGCTGCCCGTCTTGATCCCCCGCCACTGGATCAGCGCAAAAACGACGATCACCACGCACGCGATCAGCGAGGTCAATCCTTTCGATATCACGAAGAGGATCGTGACGTACTCTCCGATCACGATTGCGGCAAGCGCGGCGCTGCTGCAGGTCGACAGCCAGTCGCTCCATCCGATCACGAATCCGGCGTAAGGGCCCATCGATCGCCGAAGAAACACCGTGTATCCGCCCGACTCCGGCATCATCGTCGCCAGCTCGGCCAGGGCGTTGGCGCCGAGTGCGGCGTAGAGGGCGCCGATGATCCAGACGCCGATGAAGAGCCAGGGTGTCGGAAGAAGTTGCGCGACGAGGCCCGGGGTGCGGAGAATGCCCGAGCCGATCGTGTTGCCAATCGTGACGGAGAGGCCGAACAGAACTCCAAGCACCGCGAGCAGACCGAGGCTCGCCCGGCTCGATACCGTATTTCCCGGTTGCCGTCCTTCCGCGGTTCCCGTCACCCGCGCCCTTTCGGGCGCGATGATCCGTTGTTGCTGAGTGGCCGGCTCATGAAATCCGCGAGGAGCTCATGGAAATGGTGCGTGCCGACCTCGCGGCGCTCCGAGTACCGCCCGCGATCATAGAGGCGCGAGCGCACCCCTCGCTGAACCGATTCGACTACCTCTTCATCTTCCATCTCGACGCGATGAAGACCGGCGCCGACTCCACTCTCCCGCAGCGTCGCGTTCCACACGTAGGCATGGAATGCGACTTTCGTGCGCTCCGGACCAAGAGGCGTGACGACGTTGAGCGAGAGGCCCCAGGGATAGAAGTTGAACATGATGTTCGGGAAGAGCCAGAAATAGAACGCGCCCACCCGCTCCTTCGCGTTCGGATGATTTGCGGGGAGATCGAACGCCGGCTCGCCCGCCTTGGCGATGCCGAGCTGCAAATTCCCCCAGCGAAATCTCTCCGTCCGGTAGCCGGAGTAGTCGAGTTGCTCCGCGAGCCCAGCGTGCACGTACGGGATGTGAAACTCTTCCAGATAGTTGTCGCAGTAGAGCGCCCAATTGGCGTTGATCAGATAGTCCTGCGACGTCGCGGCATCGCGCACGAACTGATCGAGCGGCATCCATGACACACGCTCGCGAACAGGACCGATCCACTCCTCGAACGGCATCTCGGGAGCGAGGCCGCTGAACAGCAGTGGTCCGAACCTCTCGAGACTCAGCTGCGGGAGATTGTCTTTCTCGGATGGAAAACCGACGGTGGTGTCGAACTCAGGCATCGACACGAATTTTCCGTCGAGAGAGAATTTCCTCCCGTGGTACCTGCAGCGTAGCGATCTCGCGTGCCCCTCGCCCTCTACCACGAGAGCACCGCGATGCGTGCAGACGTTCGAGAGACAATGAATCGCACCTTCATCGTCCGATGTAAGAACAAGCTCCTCGTTGAGGCATCCATCCAGCAGCGTCACCGGCGACACGCGTCCCGGCGCTTTTACGCGGGCGGAGTCACCGATCCACTGCCAGCTGCGCGCGAAAACGCGATCCTTCTGGAGCTCGAGGTACGCGGGGTCGGAGTACACGCGACCTGGAAGGGTCGAGGCGCGGCGGATGTCCTTGTCGATCTCGAAATCGCGCGGGGTCATGTGGCGAATCTAAGATCGGGGTAACTGGACGCTAGGTGTTCGACGTCCGAACCGATAACGACAAGAGCTGAATGCCAACGCGGGCAAACAGCGTGCGGGAAAGACAACGCCTCATAAAGCCCTCTACGTAAATTGACGTATTGGCGGCGCCATCCCAATGACACAACTTGCGATCATGTGAAAGCGCTCACTCACAAGACTGGGTAACCGCGACAATCCGAGAGGCCGACAATGCGCACCGCAAAGAAGCCCATGCGCGTCATGTTCATGTGCGTCACCCTGGCAACCGCCGCGTGCGGTGGATCAGGGATCGATGCGCCAGGAGGCCCACAGGACCGTGGCACTCTCCTGCTTCCAAACACCAGCGCGGATTTCGTCTCACAGGACCCCATCTGGACGAAGGATGGAGCCGAAATCGTCTTTGTAGACGCCACCGGTTTGAAGGCGGTAAACGTTGCCTCGGGCTTGGTGCGCGTCCTTGACCCGACTGACAACATCGAGGGCGCCGCGCGCGCCAGGTCTGGAGAATGGATCTATTTCGCCGCTCCAGTGCCAAATGCGGCTCCGGGAGCTCC
The DNA here is from genome assembly GCA_039936175.1 of Gemmatimonadaceae bacterium. Classification (GTDB taxonomy): domain Bacteria; phylum Gemmatimonadota; class Gemmatimonadetes; order Gemmatimonadales; family Gemmatimonadaceae; genus UBA4720. The sequence goes on from JBDTIV010000049.1 coordinate 7,235, forward strand.
AAACATACGACTCAACCGGGTCCACCCCGCCACCCTGGGCGTCGAAACCGTTGGGCTGGTTTCACAAGGGTGGAGCTTCAACGTGGTGGTCTCCGACGACGAACGGTGGATCGCGTATGGGAGTGTTCTCTTCGACACTCAAACCGGTGTTAGCAGGGTGCTGCCTGACGGAATCCCGGGCGGTTTCTCCCCCGATGGTACCAGGCTCATGTACTGGCTCTCTTCGAAATCCTCTTATGCGGTCATCTCAACCGCCGACGGTTCGTCCCAACCCGTGATGTACGATGGCCTGAGAACTACGTTTCGCTGGAAGGACAATTCCCCTCAGTTGCTGTTCGTGGAGCCGCCCACGTCTCCGACATCCGGCATAGGGACCGTGGTTTACGAGCGGGATGGATTGACTGGCGCCAAACGGGACATCGCTCAATTCGACTCAAACCCGTATTCCTTCGGAGCGTTCCTGGCCGGCTGGTCAGAGGATGGGCAGACGCTCGGTGTGTGGCTCACTTCCAGCTCTCCGAGAACGGAACTGGCGGTGATTCGCGCGGGAGCCGCCACTGCCATCGTCTTGCGATTCGATGGCGATGCCGGCAAACTGGTGTTCTCGCCGACGGCGACGGCGGTGGCGTATCCTTATTTTCCGAGTCTCGTGTCGTCGGATCAGAGCCTGTACGTCAAGACCGGAATCTGAGTTTAGGTTCGGCCATCCGGTGGAGTCAAAGCATCAGAGCCGACAAAGGCCAGAGTACGTCTCCGGCCTCCGATCCCGAAAAAACTGCCAGACGTTCCGCACCTCTCGGATCTGATCCAGGTCCAGATCGGCGGTGATGAGCTCATCGCGGTCGCGAGACGCCTGAACCAATGTCTTCCCTCGCGGATCGCAGAAGTAGCTTTGCCCGTAGAACTCGCCAATGTTCCACGGGGCCTCGGTGCCCACCCGATTGATCGCGCCGACGAAGTACGCGTTCGCCACCGCGTGCGCTGGCTGCTCGAGCTTCCATAGATACTCCGAGAGTCCAGCCACGGTCGCCGACGGATTGAACACGATCTCGGCGCCATTCAATCCAAGCTCGCGCGCGCCCTCAGGGAAATGCCGGTCGTAGCAGATGTAAACGCCGATGTCCGCGTACTTCGTCTTGAAGACCGGGTATCCGAGATTTCCGGGCTTGAAATAGAATTTCTCCCAGAAGCCCGGAGCGGTATGCGGGATGTGACTCTTCCTGTATTTCCCGAGGTACGTCCCATCGGCATCGATGACGGCCGCGGTATTGTAATAGATGCCCGTTCCGTCCTCTTCGTAGATCGGTACGACAATCACCATCCCATATTTCTCCGCGACCTCCTGCATCAGACGCGTCGTCGGCCCGTCTGGAATCCGCTCCGTCGAATCGTACCATTTCGTGTTCTGCTCAGCGCAGAAATACGGGCCGGTAAAAATCTCCTGCATGCAGATAATCTGCACGCCCCCCTTCCCCGCCTGGTCGAGAAATTTCATGTGCTTCTCGATGTTGGCTTCGCGGATCTTCTCGAGAGGTGCGTCGGTCGGTCCTGCGTGCGACGCCTGAATGAGACCACATCTTACGACACGAGCCATGCCGCTATCTCCCTATGAGTTTTGAAGATTTGAGGGCTCGGCATGAACCCTATGCCGCATCAACAGCCAATAGATCAGGAAACTGAGTAAGAACGTGACGAACCAGGCATATGAATACAGCTGATCGAAGAAATTCGGTTGCGCAACTCGGCCTCCCGGGGTGACCGCGGCGCGTACAAATCCGGGCACAACAGGGAGAACCGCCAGTACGAGTGCCACCACCGCGCGTGGATTCACTCCGCCCCAGTAGCTGTAGCGACCATTCATGCGAAAGAGATCATCCACGTCGAGGCGCTGTTTCCTGAGAAGCCAGTAGTCGCAGATCAGAATTCCGCCCAGCGCGCCCATGAGGCTCGAATACCCAATCAGCCAGGTGAAAATGTAAGCGCCGGCCCCGGCGTAGAGCTTCCACGGCATCATGAGTATTCCGATGATCGCGGTAATGATTCCACCGGTCACGAAGCTGATTCGCTTCGGGCTTAAGTGCGAGAAGTCATTCGCGGGCGAAACGACGTTGGCAGCCATGTTCGTGTGCAGTTGCGCCGCGAGCACGATGAGAGCTGCAAATATGATCAGGACCGGCCCGCCAATCATGGTCACGAGGACAACCGGATCCCATACGGCCTTGCCGAAAATCACGATCGTCGCGCTTGTCACAGCGACACCGATGAACGCGAAGGTCGTCATCGTGGTCGGGAGGCCCAGCGCTTGCCCGGTGATTTGCGAGCGCTGACTGCGGGCGTAGCGAGTGAAGTCTGGAATGTTGAGGCTCAACGTCGCCCAATATCCGACATTCGCCGTGAGCGCCGGAGGAAATAGCTTCCAGAACGAAACGTTCGAGGTCTGGCCCTGCAACCGCTGCGATTCGCTTAGTATGTGACCCAATCCTCCGCCGTGACGGATTCCCCACAGAAGAAGGAGTATCCCGCCCGACAGAAGAAATGGTGCCGCGTAGCTGCCGAGTATCTTGATTCCCTCGATTCCCCGCGCGATGATCGCGACCTGAAGAAGCCAGAAGAGCGCGAACGCCAGTGCGACTCCCCAGCTGACGGCTTTCCAACTTGGCCACACCGCGACGAAGAGCGTATTGAGAGCGAGAGCGCCAATCCACGTCTGAATTCCGAACCAGCCGCACGCGACGACCGCGCGGAGCATCGCTGGAATATTCGCTCCCCGCACTCCGAAGCTGGCGCGGCACATCACCGGAAACGAAATCCCGTACTTGGTCCCCGCATGCGCGTTCAGAACCATCGGGATAAGCACGATCACGTTGCCGAGGAGAATCGTCATCAGAGCCTGCCACCAGGTCATGCCTTCCTGCATCAGCCCGGAGGCGAGCGTGTAGGTCGTGATGACCACGCTCATCCCGATCCAGAGCGCGGCGATGTTGTAGGTCGACCACGTGCGCCTCGACAGCGGCGTCGGCGCCAGATCCCTGTTCCAGAGTGGACTCGCCTCGATGTCTTCCGCGACCGGGACCGCTTTGGGCGAGTATCTCGCGCCCGCGGCCACGCCCGTCACGTCGCGAGACCCGCGGTCTTACGCGGGAGCCATTGCCCGCGACCTTCCTGGCCCACCACGCGATAGTCGTCCACGATCACTTCCCCGCGCGAGAGCGTGGTCCGTGAAAAACCGGCTAGCTCCCAACCTTCATACGGCGACCAGTCCGCGTTCGTCTCCATCTCCGATGGCTGAACGCGGTGCGCTTTTTTCGGATGTATGATCGCGATGTCCGCGTCCGCTCCCACCTGAATCGCGCCCTTTCGGGGATAGAGTCCCATGATCCTGGCGGGATTCGTCGAGAGCTTCGCGCACATCTCCTCGATGCTGATCTTCCCGCCGAGCACGCCGTGCGTGTAGGTGAGTGGCAGAAGCGTCTCAAGGCCCGGCATGCCCATCGGGATCTTGGTCCAGTCGCCTTCCCACATCGCCTTCTGCTCGCGGTTGAACGTGCAAGTGTCGGTCGACACCACCGACACCTCGCCGGTTTTGAGCCCCCGCCATAGTCGTTGAACGTCTTTGGGCTTCTTAAGCTGCGGACAGCAAGCGAACAGGTGTCCGTCTTCGCGCTCGAACACCGAATCGTCGAGCACCAGATACTGCACACACGTTTCGGCCAATACCGGCACGCCGCGCGCCTGCGCAGCACGAACGATGTCTGCTCCTTCGCCCGTCGACATGTGCACGATGTAAAGCTGTCCGCCCGTTGCCTCACACCACTGCACGGCGCGCTGTATCGCCTCGGCTTCGATGAAGTTCGGTCTCGTCATCGGATGGAGCCGAGCGCCGTATTGCTTCATGAGCTCGGGGGTGTGTGATCGCGCAATCAGCTCGTCAAGCACACGCGCCGACTCTGCGTGCACTAGAAGCATCGTTCCGTATTCCTTCATCTTCTCCAGCGTGCCGAACATCGCGCGATCGTCTGATTGCCAGCCTTCAGATTCATAGATCATGAATTCCTTGAAGGTCGTGAAGCCGCGATCGACCATTCCCTTGATCTGATCCTTGTGCTCGTTCCAGCGCGTGATGCAGATGTGGAACGTGTAATCGATGAGCGACTTCCCCTTCGCCTTCTTCATCCAGTTGTCGGCGGCATCATTCAACGACTCGCCGGCATAGGGGATCGCGAAGTCGATTAGTGTCGTGACGCCGCCGCGCGCCGCCGCACGGGTGCCGCTTCGGTAGTCGTCTGCGGACACCGTTCCGCAGAAGGGCAGCTCGAGGTGGACGTGGACGTCGAGCACGCCCGGGATCACGTGGTGTCCCTTGGCGTCGATCACCTTCGTCGATCTATCGCCCTCGAGATTGACGCCCAGCGCGCTGATCTTTTCGCCGGTGATCCCTACGTCGCCGACAAAAGCCCCGGCCGGGGTGATGACGTTCCCACCCTTGATGATCCGGTCGAATTGCACCGATCTGGTACTCCTCTCTTGTTGTTAGTGCGCGGCGGCTGTGAGCGCGCGGTCCAGCACGTCGAGCGTGAAGTCGGCGTCTTCCGCGGTGATGCACATGGGAGGCTTTATTCGAAGAACGTTTCCGTCAAGCCCGCCCTTCCCCAGCAGCACGCCCATTTCGCGCGCTGCTTCGAGCAGAGCCGCGGTCTCCTGTTTCGCGGGCTGCTTCGTCGCCCTGTCACGAACCAGCTCGACACCCAGCATGAGTCCCATCCCCCGGACGTCGCCTATGAGGTGGTGGTCTTTGGCGAGAGCCTTGAACCCGTCCTTGAGGCGCTTGCCCAATACGCGCGAATTCTCCTGAAGTCCGTCCTCGTCGATCACGTCGATGACCGCCAGCCCCGCCGCCATGCACACGGGATTTCCGCCGAAGGTGTTGAAGTGGATCCTCTGTGTGAGCGCCTGCGTGATCTCCATCCGCGTCGTCACGGCGCCGAGGGGAACGCCGTTGCCGATGCCCTTGGCCATGGTGACGAAATCGGGGACGACATCGAAGTTCTCGAATCCCCAGTAGTGATCGCCGGTTCTTCCGAATCCGGTCTGCACCTCGTCCGCGATGCAGAGCCCGCCATTGTCGCGCGCGATCTTGTACGCCTCTCTCAGATAATTCCGCGCGCCGTGCGTTGCGCCGCCAACTCCCTGAATCGGCTCGGCGATGAAGGCGGCGATCTTACCAGGCGTCGAGTACCGGATGATTCCGAGAATGTCCTCGGCGCTCTTGGATGCGATCTCCTCGGGCGTGCCCGCGAACAGACTGCGGTATGGATCCGGCGACACAGCGTGATGGATTCCCGTCGCCCCCGGCAACGGATACTTCCACGTATTGTGTGAGGTGAGTCCCATCGCGCTCGGCGATCCGCCGTGATATCCGTTGCGCAGGGCGATGACGTCGGTGTTCCCCGTGTAGAGCCGCGCCATGGTGACGGCGAGATCATTGGCCTCGCTGCCGTCGTTCACGAAGTAGGTCACATCGAGGCCCTTCGGCATCTTCGACGCGAGTTTCTTCGCCAGCAGCGGGAAGTTCGGATGGAGATAGATCGTCGTCGCATGCTGAAGTGTCTCAACCTGCTTCTCGATCGCCGAAACGATCTTCGGGTGACAGTGCCCGCATGAAACTGTGACGATGCCGGCGAACATGTCGAGGTAGCGACGCCCCGTCTCGTCGAAGAGCCACTGCATGTAACCTTCTACGATGAGTAGTGGCTCACCGTAGAGAGTAAAGATCGCCGGATTCGTGTACTGCTTCCGCATGGCGATGAGCTCGGCCCGCGACGGTCCGGTGTACGGCTTCGGCTTGTGACTAGACGGGGGCATCTGTGGACGGTCCGGGCTCTTCGGCGCGCCCTTGCCCGCAGCCGCTTTGTCTCGTGTCGGAGGGGTAGAAACGATTCCCACGACTATGCCCTCGCCGTGAGTTCATCCGGTTGCGGCGCGGCGTAGCCTTCGACGTTCTCGTATCCGGAATGGTAGTCCGCAGCCTCGGGACGCCTGATCTCCGACTGCAGCACGATTCTGTCGCGACGGATGCCGCGAAAATCCTCGACGCGCTTCCAGCCGTCCTTTGCGTGGGCCTCGAGGAAAGCGTCCAGTCCCGTCAACAATCTCTTGATGACATTGGGGCCGACCGCCTGATCGAGCATCGCCGACGTGCAGACCTGGACCGTTCCGCAGCCGAGCAGAAAATACGAGAGCGCCTCGCCGAAATCCGAGACTCCGCCGATCCCGGAGAAGCTCTTTTCGGGGAATGCCTTCGTGAGCTGCGCCATCTTCGCGAGCGACAGCGGAAGGATAGCCGGACCTCCAAGCCCGCCACTTGAAACCAGCCCGTCGACGTTGATCTCGAACTCGAGTGTCTCGGGATCGATCAGCGGAATGGACGGAAACGTGTTCGACGATACTATCCCGTCGGCGCCACCACGGAAACACGCGGCTGCTTCGACGACGATGTCCGCGGTAGCGGGGGTGAGCTTGCACCACACCGGCACCTTCGCGACCTCCTTCACCGCCTCGGTAACGACAGAGCAGAGGCCCTGATCCTTTCCGATGTTGCTTCCCATGTCGCGCCGGTCCATGTGCGGGCAGGAGAAGTTGAGCTCGAGACCATCGGCGCCTTCCCCCTGCGCGGTTTCGGCGAGCTCCTGCCAATGTCGCAGCTCCTTGTCATTTCCCGATCCAGCCATGATCGATGCAATGAGTACCTTGTTCGGGAACGATTCCTTGATGCGACGGATGCGCGGCGCCCACCACTCGAGCGTCTTGTCGGAGATGAGCTCCCAGTTCCACGACGAGTGGAGAGCTGCACCCGGTCGCTTCTTCATGGACACGTGAGCGTCGTCCGCGCCGGTGCGCATGAATTTCGCCTTCGCCCCATAGACGTTCACGACTGGATGCAGGCCGATCGTCTTCGTTACGACGCCGCCCCACCCGGCTTCAAAGGCGCGCGTGATGTTGGATTCCGACTCGGTCGGAGGCGCTGACGAGAGGAGAAAGGGATTCTCGAACTTGATCCCTGTAAATGTCATGGAACGATCGACGCTCATACTGCTTCCTCCGATTTGTATCGCGAGCCGCGTGATGCGGCTCAACGAATCAGGACATCCAGTTGGTGCCCGCTTCCTTGTTCCACTTCGTCGTCATTTTCTTCGCCTGCGTCCAGAACTCGATCGATCCACGGCCGGTGATGTCCCCGACGCCGAATTTGGAGTCGTTCCAGCCGCCGAACGAGAAGGGCTCGCGCGGCACTGGCACGCCGACGTTCACGCCGACCATGCCGGCGCTGGCGTGCTCCATGACATAACGCGCCGTCCCGCCGCTTTCGGTGAACACCGACGCCGCATTCCCGTAAGGCGAAGCATTCTCGACCTTCAGAGCTTCGTCGACGTTCTTCGCGCGAATGATCACGAGGACCGGTCCGAAGACCTCATCCTGCGCGATTCTCATGTTGGGCGTGACATGATCGATGATGGTCGGCCCGATGTAATATCCGCTTTCCTTTCCCTGGACGATCGTCTGGCGCCCGTCGACGAGCACCTTCGCGCCAGCGGCTTCCGCCTCGGCGATGTACTTCTCGATCCGCTCCTTTGCGGCGGCGGATATCACCGGTCCGATGTCTCTCCCCGGAATGATCTTCTTCGCGTGCTCGACCATTCGCTCGATGATGTGGTCCGTTTTCGACACCGCGACCATCACCGATGCGGCCATGCACCGCTGGCCGGCGCAGCCCGACATGGATGCGACGACATTACTCGATGTCATCTCCTTGTCGGCGTCCGGCATCACAATGAGATGGTTCTTCGCGCCGCCGAGCGCGAGGCACCTCTTCAACGTCGCGGTCGAGCGACGATAGACCACCTTCGCGATCTTGGTAGAGCCAACGAAGCTGATCGCCGCGATTCCGGGATGGTCGCAGACGGCTTCGACCGCTTCCTTCCCGCCATTCACTATCTGAAGAACACCTTCCGGCAACCCGGCTTCCTTTAACAGCTCGGCTATCCTGCCCGCGCTCAGAGGCACTAGCTCGGAAGGCTTGAGGATCAGGCAGTTCCCCAGCGCGATCGCGTTGGGAAGCGACCAGTTGGGCACCATGTTCGGAAAGTTGAAGGGCGTGATCGCTGCAACGACTCCGAGTGGATAACGCTCGATCCGGCACTCGACGCCTCGACTGACCTCGAGCACCTCTCCTGGCGCGATCTGCGGAAGCGAGCAAGCAAACTCGCACAGCTCGGCAGATTTCAGAACTTCGGCCCGGGCTTCGCTGGCGACCTTCCCGTTTTCCTCGGTGATCAGCGCCGCCAGCTCGTCGATGTTCTTCTCGAGCAGCGTCTTGTAGTTATAGAAGACCTGAACGCGCTCCTTGATCGGCGTGGCGGACCAGGCGGGAAAAGCCTTGGCCGCGCTCGCGACGGCGGCGTCCACATCGTCCTGCGTCGAAAGTGGCACGCGCGATATGACGCTTCCATCACTCGGATTATGTACTTCAAGGTGCGGGCGCTCGCTGCCGACAAATGTGCCGGCGAGGTAGTTCCGCACTTCAGGATACTTCATCGATCCTCCACGAGCGTGATGCCGCTCGGCAGCGCCGGTATCAGGCCGCAAAAGCGAAGATGTACGAAGGGCGCAGGGGCCGCAAGCGTATGTTTTAGCGGGGCGTCGCGCGTCCTCGGGAGGGGATTCGTTCGTTGGCTTGGGCATAGCCGCTGGGTAGCCCGACATCCAGAAACTCTCCGACGATGCGGCGGCCGGTAAGCCGTCCCGCCTTCAGTAGCCGCGCCAACACGGGAACGTCGTCAAGCTCGGAGCCGGGCGCGAGATTTTCTTCCACAGCGTCGATCGCGTCGAATACCTCCGGCTGAAAGACGTAACGCCCCACACCGGTGAACCCGGACGGCCGGCCTCCAAGATCGAAGGTTGCACTTCGGGATCCTTTCAACGGGATCGCCGCTATGCTGTATTCGTCGCCGAAGAGCTCGCCCGGATAGATCGATGTTGGTCCGGAACGCGCCGAGTCCGCTGGAAATAGCTCGACCAACGCGACCACGTTCTTCCCGGTGGCGTCGTACGTTTCGATCACTTGTCGTAGAGCCGGGACCCGCGACAGAAAAAGATTGTCGGGGAGTGCAACCGCGATGGGATCCGACCCGGCGAATTCCCTGCCCAATCTGATGGCATCGGCAAGTCCACGCGGCTGTTGCTGGATTACGGTTTGAATTCGCTCTGGCATGCTGTACTGGCCGGCAGCGGATCGCGCGGCGCGTATCACGTCGTTTTTTTCAGGGGAAACCACAACCAACGCCTCCTCGATCCCGCTTGCGGCGTATTCCTCGAGAACGCGCAGGAGCAGTGGCACACCTGCAACTTCGACCAGCTCCTTCGCCGCACCTTTCGTGATCGCGGCCCATTCTCGTTCCCATTCCTCCACAGGGTATGAGCGCCTTGATTAGCCGCGACATTCTTCCGTCTCTGTCGCGCTGTCTTCGCGCTCCGAACCGAGCTCGACCCTGGCGCCTGTGCTGGCAGAGGTGAACCACACGCGTGGAGTCAGACCGAACCGCTGGCGATAATCAGCGACGACCGATTCACTCACCGCAGCCAAATCTCCGTAATTACCGACGGCGATGGCGCAGCCGCCCCACCCCGCCCCGGTCAACCGCGCGCCTTGAATGCCGTCCGACGTCCGCATGCGATCGACGAACCAGTCGAGCTCGGGCGTGGAGCACTCATATAAGAATCGAAGCGACTCGTGCGATTCATAGAGCAACGCTCCGGGTATCCGACCCGTGCTCCTGAGCGCCATCACAACCTTTTGTACCCGAACGTTTGCCTCGGCCACGTGAAGCGCACGGCGCTCGAGCAACGCCGGCAGCCGGGCGGCGCGAATCTGGTCGGGAGTGGCGTGCGCGAGATAGCCGAGCTCGGGATATTCGCGGCGGAGCAGCGAAAGCGCTTCCTCGCATTCTGATCGCCGGGTATTGTACGCCGATCCGCGAAGGGATCGCGGGGTCGCGGTGTCGAAGATCAGAACGCTCTCCGAGAGGGGAACACTTTTCGTCGCGAGACTGTCGCACCAGAGATGGAGCGCGCTCGACTTCTCGCAGAGGGTCGATGCGAACTGGTCCATAACCCCGGAGTTCACTCCGACGAACTCGGTCTCTGCTCGCCAGCATCCAAGTGCGAGGTCCTTAGCTGTGGTCGAGTGGCCCGCAAGCGTCGTCAGCGCCAGCGCTGATGCGACTTCCAGGGCGGCCGAGGAGCTGAGGCCGGCACCGGGCCGGAACATCGCTTACGATCAGCGCATCGAACTGAGGAACCTTTGCGCCGGCCCCAACGAGGCCCGCGCACACACCAGCCACGTAGTCCCACCACTCGCCTATCCGGGAAGGGGCTCTAGCGTCGAATTCACCGCTCTTGGGTTGGGATGTTGAAACGAGCCGGCTGCGCTCACCGCTCGAAGCAGGAACGACCGCGAGATACGTCCTGCGGTCGATAGCGATCGGCAAAACCTCGCCGCCGTTGTAGTCGATGTGTTCTCCGATGACATTCACGCGTCCTGGCGCTGACGCAATCACCGCGGTTCGGTTCCGAAGTGACTCCGGAACAGCGCGCGCAGATCGATCAAGGGGCGGAGACAGGCGCGCAGAGTCTGTGTGCCGCCACTTCGACCAGGTCGTTATCCAGGAGAGGTCCCTGTTTGCACAGGCGCAACGGATGAGTCAGCTCCGCCACGGCCGAGCAACGCGAACCCGAGGATGCTGAAACATCCGGCGACAGACTTGCTTGTCGAAACGGCACGAAGCATGATGCTCATGTCTGGATGCCACCCTCGAACTGCAATCCGGAACTGTGATGAACGATCCTATCGCGTCTGCTGAGCAGCCGCAAGAAGTCCTCCCGCGCGTAGATCTTGGGATGTCCATGGGCATCGCCGCAACGATATGTGTCGTCTCGGCGATTCTCGTCGCTGGCGCTACGTACGAGGTAATCAGGGGCACTCTCTCGGCGGGGATAACGCGGCTGCTGGCGGTCGTCTCCCTTCTGTCGCTCGTAGCTCTGGCCTATGGCCTGATCGAGCTGGCCCTGGCAGTCATCGCGACGACGGCCGAGAGAAGAAGAAAGGCTCGAACTGTGACCGAACGTCGCACGGGCGAGAGGGCGAGAAGGCCCACGCCCCACTAGGGGTCAGAGAACAAAAGAACCTCGCGTGGACACTGATTGATGCAAAAAAACCCTCGCCGTGGTAAAAGCGAGGGTTTCGATGATTTCAGGAGAAGCTCCTACCAGCGATAGTGCGCGAAGGCCTTGTTCGCCTTCATAGAGTAATTCCAATCACGACACACTAGCGGGATTTCATAGACAGACAGCGCGATTCGCCCACAACTGTCCTGCACAATGTCGTGATTTATTCCGCTCGATGGACACCATGATGGACACCACGCGTTCCGCTGTTCCGGCGGCCTGCGCTCGCAGCCAGCATAAATGTTGCGACCTCCGCGAATCGTCGTGGCCACCGTGCGCCCAGCACGAACGATACTCCCCCGGTTTTGAGAATCCCGAGCTTTATTTTGGGGGAATACGTCCCACAGCGTTCAGCAGCGCCTCGACTGTTGGTCTATCATCGTACAAGTCTTCGAGCACGCGCTGCACGTAGTGCAAAGCCGACGCAACCTCCTCCTCAGTCACTTCCCGGTAGTCGTCGTGGACTACTTCGTTCCCAAGGACGCGCACGTCCTCATGTGCCTTTTGTTTCCGCGCGCCAGTTATTACTCCATCTCTTGCCGCCTCGTCGATTTTCGCTTGGAGAGTACCCTTCGTGTAGCTGTTCGCCTTCAAGGTCTTCTCTAGGGCAGATCGAAGAAGAGCACTCGCAGCGCGCCACGCCTCGACGGACGCACACAACTCCGCTTCTCGGTACTCTCGTTCTATTCCGTCGGGAATCCCGGCTGGCAGGCGAGCGACCTCCAGCGCGCGGGGATGGAACGATTCGAAGATGACAGGTGGCCCATTGTTTTCGTGGAACTTAGCCAAGCCGGCCCGGCCGCAATTGGAACAGCGGAGCATGCGCCAATGGACGCGCAAGAAGGGGATGCCTTCATACCGATGCCTGCCATCCTGCATGATGTAGCCGAACTCACGATCCGATTGTCGGTAATCGAAAATCGAATGGGCGCCACAGTCGGGGCAGTGGGCCTTCACTGAATAGTGATTTGTTGGGACTGGTTTCATCTGCTGTCCACTGTCCTATTTCTTTTTGCCTTTCTTCTTGGGAGAGCTTCGCTTCGTAGCGTCATAGAAGGTCTTGCCGACAGCTAACCCGCTCATTCCCAGCATTTCACCTATCTCAGTATTCGTAAGCCCGGCTGAACGGAGCAACCTGATCTTCTCCCAGCCCGTTGCTGCTGGTTGCTGACCAAGCAAGATCATCGCAAGAAGCCGCTCGACACGCGGAAATGCGCCAGCGTTCCTCTCGGTGTTGCCGTCACCTTTTCTTCTTGTTGACACGCTTGCCCCTCTTCGGTTGTGTCCCAGTGAACTGTCGGGGATAGGCATCTACTAGGCGAATCGAGTCAGTCCCGTCGACGATCCCGTAGAATACCTCGCGGTCTTCCCGGAACGATGTAGTGACGGCGATTAATTCCATTAGTTGGGGGACGCTTTCGGCGATACGATTCCAGTGCTGAACGATGTAGAAATCGGCGACGCTGTCGAATAGGCGTTGAAGCTGATCCCCGTTCTTACCCATCTTGCCGGGCACCAGCGTTCCACCCTTCCCAGGCCCTTTAAAGGCGAAGGCAACGCGCCTGCGCTTACCCTTATAAATGAGTCGAGTTGACAACAAATCGTTCTTCTCCCCGCCCCAGTCCGTGAACGTCCCCTTTTCGCCGATCACGCGTTGCACACCCTCTTTGAACGCTTTCTCGGTCATGCCGGTCAGCTTATCGAGTGAAGGGGCAATCTTCTTAACTAGAGCGAAGGAGTCGAGGTCATCAATGGTGACGTGCGTAACACGAACTTGTTTCTTGGGCAGGCGAACGGTAATCGCGGAGGCAGCACCGCCAATGGGATTCGTCTTAGTAGGAAGCCGCTTAAGTTTCTGCGAGTTCCCGGCAAGAGAAAGGATCTGATTCTTGTTCGCCTGGAGGAAACTGTCCCGTTCGTAAACTATTTGGCCGTTCTCACGCCG
>JBDTIV010000050.1:0-48506 GCA_039936175.1 Gemmatimonadaceae bacterium
ATGGCTGGTCGCCGGGTAGTGGCCTGAGGTGTCGACAGTTCTGGTCGTAGAAGACAATCCTGCCAACATGACGCTGGCGGTTTTCCTGTTGCAGTCGGTCGGGCACACGGTTCTAAAGGCGCGCGACGCGGAGGCAGGCCTGGCGCTGGCACGTGACGAACAGCCCGCTCTGATTCTGATGGACATCCAGCTGCCGGGAATGGATGGGCTCGAGGCCACGGCACTACTCAAGGCCTCTGAGCTGACGCGCGATATTCCGGTGATTGCCCTCACGGCCCTCGCCATGAAGGGCGATGAGGAGCGCATTCGCGCCGCCGGATGCGATGGCTACATCGCAAAGCCGATGCGGTATCAGGAGTTCCTTGCGGCGATCGCGCTCCGGCTGAACCCGGTGTGATAAGCGCCCCTGCTGTAATCAATCATCTGGCGCGCGTTCCCATCATCGACGATGAGCGCGCCAACAGAGAGCTGCTGCATGCGATGCTAGCGCCCAAAGGATATCGGATCACGACTGCAGCCAGCTTGGAGGATTACGGATACCAGGTATTCGATGCCTCGAGTCCGCGGGCCGCCGAACAAATATTCGACGAGCACAGAGAGCTTTTCAGCGCACTCGTGACTGACATGATGATGCCGGGCTCGAGCGGTCCCCAACTCTATGCAGCACTATCGAAGCGGAATCCCTCGCTGAAGGTGCTCTATGTGTCGGGCTACACCGACGACACCATCGTCCAGCAAGGCGAATTGGATTCCGAGTCTCACTTCCTGCAAAAGCCGTTCAGCGCCGACGAGCTTGGGCGAAGGCTCCGGGACGTCCTGGATAGCTAATGGCTCGCGCGGTGGCGCCAGCCGGCGCTAGTGTGTCAGATTTCGCCCAACTGCGCTGACAAGAGCGCGCGAAATTACACAGGGTTGTGACAACCATGCGCCTGCTAAGCCAACTGTTCGCGAACAACAAAGCCTGGGCCTCGGAAATGACGCGCGAAGACCCGGAGTTCTTTACCCGCCTGTCCAACCAACAGGCGCCCATGCATCTGTGGATAGGATGCTCGGACAGTCGCGTACCTGCGAATGAAATCGTGGGACTGGCGCCCGGAGAGATGTTCGTCCACAGAAATGTCGCGAACGTCGTAGTACACGCCGACCTCAACTGCCTTTCCGCGATCCAGTACGCTGTGGATGTCCTTCGCGTTACCAACGTCATAGTCTGCGGCCACTACGGATGTGGTGGCGTGCTGGCGGCGCTGCGTGACGACCGCCTCGGCCTCGTCGACAACTGGCTCCGACACGTGCAGGACGTACGGTGGAAGCACCAGGCACAGCTGAACGCGCTCCGCACCGAACCGCAGAAGCACAAGCGGCTCTGCGAGCTGAACGTCATCGAGCAGGTTGTGAACGTCAGCCAGACCACGGTGGTGCGCGATGCCTGGGCGCGCGGTCAGTCGCTGGCCGTCCATGGGTGGATCTACGATCTCCACGACGGGCTGTTGCGAGACCTCCGCATCTGCGTTACCTCGCCGTCCGACCTGTCGGCCTGCGACGAAGCCGCGCTCCGAACGGAGCCTGAAGTCTACATCGGGGATTAGACTAACTCGGTACCCCGGTGTAATGTTGGTCGATGCGTTCAACCTTCGTTCTCGTCAGCGCCCTTGCCGCCGGCCTCGGCGCGCGCGCCGTCGCTCAGTGCCCTCCCCCGCGCCCGGCCTCCGTAGCGGACACCACCGCGTTTGCGGATGAGATCGGCATCTTCGAGGCAGCCGACAAGGTCAGCCCGCCACCACAGGGAGCGGTGCTTTTCGTCGGTAGTTCCTCGATCCGGCTTTGGCCCAACCTCAAGGCGGATTTTCCCGGCGTCGACGTGATCCAGCGCGGTTTCGGCGGATCGGATCTGCCCGAGGCCATTCACTACGCTCCCCGCATTGTCCTGCCATACTGTCCGCGACTCATCGTCGTGTACGCCGGAGACAACGATCTGGCCGAAGGACGGACTCCCGCACAGGTGCTGGCCGACTTCCGGGAATTCGTGAGAGCGGTTCGCCGCGCGATGCCGAAGACGAGGATCGCATTTGTTGCAATCAAGCCGAGTCCTTCGCGTGTTGCGCTCCTCGACAAAATGCGCGCGGCGAATGCGCTCGTGCGCCAGTATGTCGCGACCGATCCCAGGCTCATCTACGTCGACGTTTTCACGCCGATGCTCGGCCCCACGGGTCGGCCGCCGAGTGAGCTGTTTCAGCCTGACATGCTCCACATGAAGCCCCAGGGCTACGCACTTTGGCGCGATTTTCTCCAGCCGGTCGTGAGTGACACTACGCGATAACCCCCACATGGGTCGGCTATGGTCGGGCCTTCGCGTGGTCGTGCTCATCGCCGCGACCACTACGTGTCGACCCGAAAAACCCGCGTCGGTGGAAGATCTCTACACCGCCCGGATGCTAGGGCTCAGCTATCTCCAGCGAAACCAGCTGCCCGAGGCGGAAGCCGAGTTCGTCAAACTCACGAAGCTCGCGCCCGACGATCCTCTCGGGTATGCGAACCTGGGACTCACGTATCTCCAGGAGGCCCGGTACGCGGACGCCGAGAAGGAGCTGCTGCGCGCGCGCGAGCTGGACCCGGCAAGCGCAGAGCTGGGGCTCGCGATAGCAAGGCTCTATTCGCTGACGGGGCGTCCCTCCGAGGCGCGCGCAACTCTGGAGAAGCTCCGTCGCGACAGCACCGGGAATGCTCACGTTCTCTACGCGTTGGCGGTGCTCGAGGCAAAACCTCGCGACAGCGCGTCGGTCCGAAGGTACGAAGACCGACTGAGGGACGTCCTGCGGGTTGCGCCGGCGAATCTGGTCGCGCGACTCAAGCTCGTCGACGCGTTCGCGCGCGGCGGCGAGGCGGACAGCGCCGTCCGTGAGCTGGAGGAGGTGCGGCGAATTCCCCCACAGCCACCAAACGAGGCGCGCGCATATCTGGACAGCTCGATTCAACTCCTCCGCGCTGGCAAAATTGTCGAATCGTGGGCGACGCTCGATCGGTTGTTCAGTGTGATGGAGACAACTGCGCCGTACCAGGCTTCGCTGGACGAGGTGAAATGGACGGACGGCCCGATCTCCGGTCGTGCGGTGCTCGCATATGCGCCGAAGAACTTCATCACCATTCGCGGCATAAGGGAAAAAGCGGCAGTAGACGTGGTGAAATTCACTGAGGTCACTAACGACGCCGGCCTCTCGAGTCCGGAGATCATCACGGGTGAGGTTGTTGCGCCCGATCAGCCCCAAGGGCCGACCGCACTCGCGGCGGGCGACATCGATGGCGACGGCACGGACGATCTCTTCATCTCGATGTGGTCGCCGGTCCTCCGGAGAAACGTCGTGCGCCTCTATCATGTTCAGGGCGGCTTCGTCCGGGATGTCACCAAACACTCTAGAGTCTCACTGCAGCGAGCGGCGGCCTACGCCACATTCGCGGATTACGACAACGATGGATGGCTCGATCTCTTCGTCATCGGGAGCGAGGGGCGGGGTCATCTATTTCACAACCGCGGCGACGGCACCTTCGACGAGGTGACGGCGAAAGCAGGCGTTGGCGACATCAAGGGAGCGCGCAAGGCCGTGTTCGTCGACCTCGACCACGACGGTGACCTCGACCTTCTTCTCATCGGCGCTCAGCGGACCGTGTATCGCAACAACCTTGACGGAACCTTTACTGATGCGACGGCGGCCATGGGTCTCACCGGCGGCGAGGCAAGCGATGTCGTGTTCGGCGACTTCGACGGCGACGGCCGCACCGATCTGTTTTTCACCAGCGAGCACGGTAAGGACGCGCTTCTCCGAAATGGAGGATCTCAGCATTTCATCGACGTGACCGCACAAAGCGGCGTGACCAGCGGTGGTTCCGCCGCAGTGGCGGTCGGAGATTACAACAACGATGGATTTCTCGATCTTTTCGTGGCGAGCGCGAAGGGTGGGGAGGCAACTCTGTGGCTCAACAAGGGAGATGGCACCTTCACCCATGACTCGCGCTCGAGCGCGACGATGCGGGCGCTTCGCTCGACACCTGGCTCGGCGGCAACATTCGTGGACTACGACAATGATGGGTGGCTGGACCTCGTGGTCGCTGGCAAGTCCTCCGACTTTCTCTTTCGAAATGATCGCACGGGCAAATTCATCGACCGTTCAACGCTGATTCCCGGCGCGGTGCGGGCCGCGGGTGCGACGGCGATTGCGGCGCTCGACATCGACGATGACGGCGACGAGGATCTGGTGCTTATGGACGGCACCGGCGCTCCGCGCCTGTTGAGAAACGATTTCGGGAACAGCAACCTCGCGCTCAACGTCGAGCTCAAGGGCCTGCGCACCGGGAGCGGGAAGAACAACGCGCTCGGCATCGGGTCGAAGCTGGAGCTTCGGACGGGTGACATCTATCAGACTCGCGTCGCTACCGGGCGGACCACGCACTTCGGTCTTGGACAGCACCTCAAGGCCGACGTGCTCCGGGTAGAGTGGACGAACGGCGTCCCGCAAACGATCTACTTCCCCGGAGGAGATCAGGACGTCGTCGAGCGCGAGATGCTCAAGGGCTCGTGCGCGCTCGCCTATACCTGGGATGGAAGCCGCTTTCGCTTCGTGACCGACGCGATGTGGCGCAGCGCGCTCGGAATGCCACTCGGACTCATGGGCGGAGCGACCGCCTTCGCCCCCGCGGGTGCGTCGCAGGAATACCTCCGCATCTCAGGCGACGCCCTCAAGCCGCGCGACGGCCGCTATGTGCTTCAGCTAACGGAGGAGCTATGGGAGACGGCGTATGCCGACGAAGTCAGACTCGTAGCGGTAGATCATCCGGATTCGGTCGACGTTTTCGTCGATGAACGGTTCGTGCCACCGGGACCAGTGAAGCTCAAACTGTTCCAGGTCGGCCGCCGCGAGCCGCCTTTGTCCGCGGTCGACGAGCATGGCAATGACGTGCTGCCCGCGCTGCGCGAGACCGACGACGTCTACGTCTCCAACCTCACACCTACTCAGTATCAGGGAGTGGTCGCTCCGCACGACCTTATACTCGACTTGGGGCCCGATGCTGGAGCCGCCAACACCTCGCTGTTCCTGCGAGGCTGGATCTACCCTACCGACGCGAGCATCAACGTCGCCCTCTCGCAGCAAACCGCGATCAAGCCCGCGCTTCCGTCCCTTGAGGTGCGGGACGCGAAAGGGGCGTGGCATACCACCATTCCAGGGTTCGGATTCCCGTCGGGGAAGGACAAAACTATAGTCATCGACCTGGCGGGAAAATTCCCCACCGCCGATCACCACGTGCGCATTCGCACCAACATGCAGATTTACTGGGATCAGGCGTTCGTCGCTCGCGCTCCCGCCGATACCACCGTCAGGCTGACGAAACTCGCGCCACTCTCCGCGGACCTGCACTACCGCGGATTCTCACGCATGTACCGGAAGGGCGGGCGCTACGGACCGTACTGGTTTGCGTACGACGACGTCGCAAAGGATTCTCCCTGGCGGCCGATCACCGGCAGCTTCACTCGCTTCGGCGACGTGCTCTCGCTGCTCAAGAGTCCCGATGACATGTACGTGATCATGGGCCCCGGAGACGAGGCGACCATTCAGTTCGATGCCGGCTCGGCGAAGTCGATTCCGGTGGGGTGGAAGCGCGACTTCCTGCTCTACACCGACGGGTGGATCAAGGACTCCGATCTCAACACGGCGTTCGGCACGACGGTCGGTCCGCTGCCCTTTCATTCCGTTCGCACATATCCGTACTCCGCCGGCGATGCATACCCCACCGACGCCGTGCACCAACGTTATCTCCGGGAATACGATACGCGCGTTGTGAAGGGCGGGACGTCAACGAGGTGAAGTGCCGGAAAGACTCTCGCATAGATACCGCGCCAACGGCTATACTCTGAGCAGTGCCTCACTCACACCTTCCCGCCCGTCCCGGGCCCAACGTCCGGCGCGCGATCATCGCCGTCCCCTTCCTTGCCGCGATCCTGCTCGCCATGCGACTGGATCGTGGGCCCATTCGCTCGGCAACTGACGCGGCACATCCGGGATTCATGCTGCGCGATGAAACGTCGGCGGCAGGGATCCACTTCGTCCATCATCGTCCCACATTCGATCCGAAAATCGCGGGCATAGAGCCACACGTCGCGGCGGTCGGCGCGTCCGTCTCCGTCACCGACTTCGACGGAGACGGAAGGCCGGATCTTTATTTCACGAACAGCCGCTTCGGCGAGCCGAATGCGCTCTACCACAATCGCGGCGATGGGACGTTCGAAGAAGTCGCCGCGAGCGCGGGACTCGCCGATCTCAATCGCCCTGGCGAAGGAGTGTCGATGGGCGCCGTGTGGGGCGACATGGATAACGATGGTCGCGAGGATGTCCTCGTTTACCGCTATGGATATCTCGCCCTGTTCAGGAACATCGACGGTCACCATTTCGAGGACATCACGGAGAAAGCCGGCCTGCATCGTTGGGTGAACAGCAATGGCGCCATCTGGCTCGACTACGACCGTGACGGGCTGCTGGATCTTTACGTGACGGCGTACTTCCGAGATGTCGATCTCTGGCACCTCGCCGACACACGGATCATGCACAACAGCTTCGAGTTCGCCACCAACGGTGG
The DNA here is from genome assembly GCA_039936175.1 of Gemmatimonadaceae bacterium. Classification (GTDB taxonomy): domain Bacteria; phylum Gemmatimonadota; class Gemmatimonadetes; order Gemmatimonadales; family Gemmatimonadaceae; genus UBA4720. The sequence goes on from JBDTIV010000050.1 coordinate 6,622, forward strand.
GAAGAACCTGATGTTCCACAATCTCGGCAACGGCAAGTTCGAGGATGTCACCGACAAGCTTGGCGTCGGCAGCACGAGGTGGAGCCTGGCCGCGGCTTCCGCTGACTTCAACGGCGATGGCTGGCCCGACATCTATCTCGCCAATGATTATGGCCCGGAGGAGCTCTATCTCAACGATCACGGGCGGAGGTTCGTTCATGCGACGGCTGGTCTCGAGAGCGAATCGAAGAGCGGCATGGGCGTCGCGCTGGGCGACGCCTTCAATCGCGGGAGAATCGACGCTTTCGTCACCAACATTTCCGAGCGCGGATACCTGTTTCAGAACAACAACCTCCGCGTCAACGAAATGTCGGAGCGTGGCCGGTTCCGTAACGTCTCCGAAGGCGAGATCGCCGACGCCGGCTGGGCGTGGGGGTCACAGTTCGGGGATTTCAACAACGATGGCGCCAACGAGCTTTTCGTCGCCAACGGATTTATCTCGGCCGATCGAACGAAGAGCTATTGGTACGCGATGTCCAAGATCGCGGGAGCGAACGGAAGACTCTTCGAGGACGCCGCCACCTGGCCCGCGTTCGGGAATGCGAGCCTCTCGGGCTACGAGCAGTCCCGCGTCTACCTGAATCGCGGCGTCGCCGGATGGATCGATGTCGCGAGCAAAGTTGGAGTAAAGGACTTGTACGACGGCCGCGCGGTAGCTCTCGCTGATCTCTCGAGCCGCGGAGCGGTAGATGTGATCGTTGCCAATCAGAACCAGCCGGCTCTCCTCTATCGTGACTATCCCGACCGTGCCAATCACTGGATTGCGTTCAAATTGATCGGCACTCGCAGCAATCGCAGCGCGATCGGCGCGGAGGTGGTGTTGGAGGCAGGAGATCTAAGGCAACGGCGCGTTATCGATGGCGGATCCGGGTTCGCAAGCCAGAATGACCGGCGGCTTCACTTCGGGCTCGGCTCGCACGAATGGGTGGATCGTGTGGTAATTCATTGGCCCTCAGGCACACAGCAGATTCTACTGCGCCCGGCCATCGATCGCTTCGTCACGGTTACGGAGCCACGGCGCTAACGATGTTGGCGACGTGACGGAGGTGACCGAAGCGACCGCCGCCGGCGGAAATCCGCTCACGCGCTCGTGGCGGCGCGCGAGCGAGATCGATCCGCGATATCTCATTGCGTTTCTCATCACGCTGGTGCTCGTGGCGGCGCAGCTCCGATACCACATGCTCGGCAGCTACGACCGCCTCGTGCTGGCCCTCGCAGTCTGTACGGCAACCGAAGCGCTGCTTTCCTGGTTCGACCGGGGGAAGGTCGTCAACCTGCTCAGCGCCTACATCAGCGGCATCAGCCTCACGCTCCTCATCAAGCCACAAGGTGGGGCGCTCTGGCCGTTTGTGCTCGGTGGCTTCCTGGCGATCTCGTCGAAGTACGTGTTGCGCCACAAGGGCAACCACCTCTGGAATCCGACCAACTTCGCGATCAGCGCGCTGCTACTCGCCGCGCCGGATCGTGTGTCGATACTGAGCCACCAGTTCGGCAACGACCTCACGACGAATCTCGTGATCTGGATGTTCGGGTTGGTAATCGCCGCGCGCGTGGGCGTCATCCACATCACTCTCGCCTACGTCGCAAGCTTCCTGCTGCTCGGCGCCGCCCGCGCCGCCGCGCTTGGCCAGCCGGTCATACCGGAGATCGCCCCGATAACGGGACCGATGTATCAGCTATTCGTGTTCTTCATGATCACCGATCCGCGCACAGTGGTGCGTGGGAAGCGCGGGCAAATAGTGGTCGCGGTGCTGATTGCCGTGACGGAGACGCTGATTCGCTTCGCTTCCGACCAGGGCTGGGCGCTGCCCACTGCTTTCAACGCCGCGCCGCCGATTCTGGCGCTGGCGATCGTAGGCCCAGTGGCGAAGTGGCTCGATCTGCGGCGCTAGGCCGCCGCCTTCACGGGCTCGCGGTGGCGAGCGCACGTGCACATCTGTATTACTGCGTCACGTGCCGGCGGGTACGTGTGGAGGTACATCGCCACAGCCATCGGAATGAACACGATAGTGTTGTAGAACAGATGCAGCTCGATCCGCGGAATCCAGATCTGGCCGATGCTCGTCGGCACGGTTCCGCCGAACCAGTAATGATGCGTGTTGGCTTGATAGAAGAGGATCAGGTGCTCGAAATGGTGGAAGAACTGGATCCAGAACGACACCATCCACCACTTGTACGCGGTGCCGGTAAATCCCTTTCTCAGCACCCACAATCCGATCAGCATCACGAGCGCGAACCCGTAGTGCAGCGCTTCGGTTTTCATCAACCACGGATAGTACATCCCCAGAATTCCCATCGACATCGGGCGCGGCCAGTGTAGCGCGAACGCCTGATACGCCTGCACGATGTGCTCGGCCCAGTGCAACAGCACGATTGCCAGAAAACTCCTGAGGGCAACCTCGTGCCAGCGCGTGTTCAGACTGTCGCTGAAACTTCCGGATGCATGCCCAGAAATGTGCTGAATGGCGGAGCTGGAGCCGGACATGTCTCCCTCTCTGGGGTTGGATGAAAGCCGCGGGCAACGATAGGCAACGGGCACTCGACCGTCAAGACTGAACCGGCACCTGCGACGCCCGTGCCGGCTCCATGCCGCGCAGCATGGGTAGCGCTTCCACGAGCTGGTCGCGGCTCATCCCAAGCAGATCGTGGCGCGCCACCAGCTCGTCAAAATCCACGGCGTACAGGTTCCGTCGCGAGGGATCGGCAAGCCCGGCAATATTTCGCGGGGCGATTGCTTCTCTGACCCACTCGGCGTAGCGGCGCCGGTCGTCAGACGTACCCCCGCCTCCGTTGGAGTGTGTGATCTCTCTGAGGCGGGAAAGACCTTCGCGGGGGAGCGATCCAAGGACCTCGTCGCCGACGCCAAGGAATCCGCTCCACGCCGCCAAATCCTGCTGGTGAAGTCTCTGGCTGACCTCGGCGAACGACACCGCGCCGAAATAAAGCATCGCGTGCACGGCGAACAGATCGAAGTGCGCCATTGCTTCGTACGCACCTGCGACCATGAGATCTATCTGATCGGCTTCCACGCTCAACGCCGCGTCGTACCGGGAAAGCTCCGCTACACCCGGCGCACGTCGACCGGACGCTGCGGATTCAAACATGAGTGCAAGACGCTCGACCGCGCGAAGCGCCCACGCGATTCCGGTCGAGAACAGCGGATCTACGAACGCGTAAGCGTGTGGCATCAGCGCCCACCGTTCTCCGGTTGCTCGCGCAAGGCGATGCTGAATGACAGGACGAAACGAGATCGGCATCAGGGGCGTCGCGTCTGCAAATACTCGCTCGAGAGTCGGATACCGCCGAAGCAAGCGATGCCACAATGCGGACGCGTCGGCGGCGCCCGCCGGACCCAGCGCCCCCGTGGCCTTTGTAGTCAGGAGAAATCCCGCGCTCGTCACGCCATCATCGAAGCGAAGGGAGTACATCCACCCCTCGTTCACGATGTGATGCACGGCGGCCCAATCGTCCGGATAAGGACCTTCCGGAAACCCTTCCACGACATCGCTCATCAGCCGGACGCCTTCGAAGTGGCTGAAGACGAGCGACGAGCGAGTCATGGTTTGATCGAGCGCGGACGGTATCGACAACTGGCGCTCCAGAAACCCACCTGGTCCTGATGCGTCGATCACGAAGCCCGCGCGCAGCTCAAATGGTACGCCCTCTCTGGCCCCCGTGAGGATCGCGCGGTCGGGCTCGAACTCGACCTTCTTCACGTCTACGCGATCGAGATAATCGACGCCGGCGACAATCGCCTCGCGCACGTAATGGTGATCCACGTCGGCGCGCAGCCAGTGCGTGTCGGAGATCGATTCGTGTGGACTCGCGGCAACGAGGAGGCGCTCCGAATCGAGCCCGCGATTCGCGAGCGGTTGATCCGGATGGTGCCGATAGAAGGTGAATCCACGCTTCAGACCTCGGCGAATCTCAGGATAGTTCGCGAGCCACCGTCCGTGCGTGGCGAGGCGATAGCAGTCGGCCAGTCCGTAGCGGAGTCCAAGACGCTCCAAAGAAAGATTTGCCAGAGGCGTCGATGATTCACCAATCGCGAACCGTGGATGCGTCCCGCGCTCGAGAAGCACGACGTCGTAGCCGAGCACCGCGAGGACTCGGCCGAGAAGCGAGCCGGCGAACCCGCTGCCGATGATTGCAACCTCGCAGCGCTGCATCACGACTCCTCGCAGGCGGTGCAAGCAATTCGCGGTTCCCCGCGCCCGGTGACATTCATGCGTCGCAGCCGATCGATCCGCGCCGGCCCGCAACTCTCACATGTCGTGATACGCTCCGCATCCCAAATGTCGGCTGTCACAACGCCAGGCGTGAACCCGATGCAGTCTTCAAGAGCGTGCTCCAGCTGAGACAGCGTTGGCGGAGTGAAATCGCCCGACGCCTCGAGTCGTTCCATCTCTCCGTTGCCGCCGCGCACCGGGATGATCGAGACGACGGCCGCGCCACGCTCTACTGCGTAACGCGCGGTTTGCACGCTCCACTCGACGGATTCTTCAGGCGGAACGTAAGGTGCGCCCAGAAGCACGAACACGCGGAGATCGATCCCATTGTCGGCGAGAATTCCCGCCGCCCGATCGAAACGCGCCAGATCGAGGCGCTTATTGAGTTGCGCGGCAGCGACGGGATGGATCGTTTCGAGCCCTACGGCGACTTCGAGTCGTCCGGCAATTCTTCGCGCGAACGATACTGTTGTCGAGCCAACGGTATTCGCGTGCGACTCGACGGTGACTCCCGCAAAAGTCGCGGCCAGCTCGGCGATTCCGATCACATCATCTTCCGGAACCGCGCGCGCATCGAAAAAATTGCTGGCATTGTAAAGCTTGAGCCGATCAGGCGTGGGAATCTCAATCTGTCCGAGAGCGCTCTCGAGCTGCCTGGTGAGCGCGCCGGGCGGAGTCGGCCCATCTATGGTCCACCGCCACAAGTCGCAGAACGAGCACGTGAACGGACACTCGGCGCCCGCGAGAAAAACCGTGAGTGCTCGCTCGATCGCGCCGCCGGGCCGGCGTTCATCTTCCAACACCGATCCATGCGCACGATATGGATCGACTCGGTTTTTCGGCGGCCGGAGACTCCGGATCCGCCGATCTGCAACGGATGCGCTCACACGAGCGCGCTGTGCAGCGTCTCGAAATGGTTCCGGTAACGCGTCTCGTCCTGCGGAAACAGTCGAGCAACCTGGCCGGCCGACACCGAGCCGTGCTGAAATCGGCGCTTGGGGAAGATCGGCATCTCCAGTCCCAGCACTGCGCGAACGCCCCGAGCGACGATCTCTCCCTTCAGCGAATACAATCGTTCGTGCGAGCCTTCCGTCAGCGCGGCAAACGGAATCGCCTCAGAGACCGCGATGACCGATGGTCGCGCGTATGGGCTGAATCCCTGAAATCCGTACTTGCGCGCGCACGCGTAGCTCCGAACGCAGCCGCGGCTGTACCCGCCGGAGTACGTGAGCGAATGCTTAATGGATTCCACTCCCCAACCCTCCTGATAGAGCATTCGGTTGTTGACGACGCTCCGGATGGTGAGCTCGCTGTTCTCCTCTATGGGATAGTCCTTGAGATTCTCGTCGCCGCCGTCGCCGTCCACGAGCAGGCGCCAGTCGGGGTATCGCTCGCGAATGCCGGCGAGGAGCGCAAGGTTGACCGCGGCGCATTCGACGTCGAGCGGTTTGTAGTCTTCGATCACCGCCACCGCGCGGAGCGGATCGAGCGCGCTCGACGGAACGTCAATGATCTCGCCGAGCATCTCGAGCTGAGTGCGCGTAAGGAATTCGCGCGCCTGCAGCGCATCCTGCCCTTCCCCGTCGACGGACAGCGTAAATGCCTTCAATCGTGCCGGCGACTGGCCTTGGTCGAGAAGAAGTTTGTACAGGCAGAGCAGTATCGCGCCGCTGTCGATGCCGCCGGAAAAGGGAACGCCGATCGGTGAACCGATTTTCTGCGCGGCGAGCCATCGCCGCATCTCCTTATACAAAGCCTCGATGTATCGCCGGCCAATCATATCCAGGTCAGGCGGAAGCGTGCCGAGCGGCGGATCGAAGAAGCGGCGATGCACCGGATTTGGATCTGGACAGCCGACCAATCGAAGTGTCGTCACGTGATGCGCCGGAACCATTCGGGTGTAACTCGGGTGGAACTGGGCCTCCCACCCGTGTCGCCCCAATTCTGCGGCGATCTCGTCGATGCGCTCGGCCACCATAAGCACCGGGCCGTCGACAGACTTTGCGAGGAAGTAGCGCATTGGGCGGTCGAGGCTGCGCGCCAGTACAACGCGCTCGCCTTCCTGTGCCACGAGCGCAAAGGAGCCATCGATGGCGAGAACGGCCGCGCTGTCACTTGCGAGCAAGCGCCGCCGAACCTCGCACTCGTCTATGGACCAGAGTCGTTGGGACTCGGCTGCGATCAGATTGACTACGCTGGAGATCGGGTAGGCATGACTCATGGAAAAAAATTACCGCCCGTCATGTAGCGCCGCTATTGCACGGCGCTCAAATTCCCTCCTCCTGGAACGAAGGAAACTGGTGAACGAAGACTCCATCCGCATCCGTCCGGCCATGCGCTTTCCGGTGCCATGGGTGTTTATACTGGCGTACCTGATCGGCCTCGTGGCCGAGCTGTTCGTACCGGTGGGTATAGCGTCGCCCGTTTTTTCGAGAATCGGCTTCCCGGCGGGGCTCTGCCTCGTTGCGGTCGGCATGGCATTCGCCTTGTCTGCACTGGCAATCTTCAGGAAGCGTAGCACGACGACCATTCCGCACGCGAAGCCGACATCGCTGGCCACGTCCGGTCCATACCGCTTCACGCGCAATCCAATGTATGTGGGTCTGACGCTCATCTACATCGGAGTGGCGGGCACGCGCGCCGAGATCTGGCCGTTGATCCTCCTGCCGCTGGTGCTGGTATATGTCAACTTCGTGGTCATTCCCTTCGAGGAGCGGCGCATGCAAGACGTATTCGGAGACGATTGCGGATCGTACCGAACGAGAGTGCGCAGTTGGCTTTAGCAGCGATCGCGAGATGGGGAGGTAGGCTTCGCGCGCCAACGGGTCCGTCGCGGATTATCGTTCCCCTGGCTGCCACGCTATGGGTGATCGCGTGCGGCGACAGAAATAGCGGCACGGTGTTCAAGCTTCTGACTCCCGAGCAGACGGGCGTGACGTTCGCGAATACGATCATCACCAGCGATTCCCTGAACGTGCTGACCGACGCGTACGTGTACAACGGCGCCGGTGTGGCCGTTGGCGACATCGACAACGATGGATTGCCCGACCTGTTCTTCGCGGGCAACATGGTCTCGAGCCGCCTTTATCTGAACAAGGGTGGGATGCGGTTCGAAGACATCACGGTAAAGGCAGGCGTCACCACCAAACGATGGGCCACCGGGGTGACGATGGTGGACATCAACGACGATGGGTATCCAGACATCTACGTCTCCGTGTCCGGGCCTCCATGGTCCAGGCCGGAGGAACGTGCGAATCTCCTCTTCATCAATAACCACGATCGCACTTTCACCGAAGCCGCCGCGCAATACGGCATCGCCGATACCGGTTTTACGACCCAGGCGGTGTTTCTCGATTACGATCGCGACGGGTGCATCGATCTCTTCCTCCTCAACAATTCGCCCCGGGACTTCTCCCGAAGCCAGATTGGAGCGCAGCCGATGGGCATCCACGGCCAGACAGCCGACAGCTACAACGAGCTGTATCACAACGACTGTCACGGGAAGTTCACGAATGTCTCCCAGCAGGCGGGAATACTTCGGCAGCCAGGTTTCGGATTGGGCGTCGCCGTCGCCGACCTGAATGACGATGGATGGCCCGACATCTACGTCTCGAACGACGTCGCGCCCAACGACGTCCTGTACATGAACAATGGGAACGGGACGTTCACCAACAAGCGTGCGCAGTCGCTCAAGCACACGAGCTACGCCGGCATGGGGGTCGACATCGCCGACTTCAACGACGATGGCTGGCCCGACATCCTCCAGGTGGACATGCTCCCGCGGGAGTTGAGCGCACGTAAGCGCATGAGCGGGTTCAATTCCTACAACGGCCTCTTGGAAGCGCGCAATCGCGGTTTTCGCGATGACTTTACAGCCAACGCGCTGCAGCTGAGTAACGGAATCACGAAAGCGGGTGATGTCGTGTTCAGCGACATCGCGCATCTTGCGGGCGTAGCCGCGACCGACTGGAGCTGGAGTCCATTGTTCGCTGATTTCGACAACGATGGCTACAAGGACATCTTCATCACCAACGGCTATCCCAAGGCGCTGATAGATCTCGATTACCAGACCGCCATGGCTGGGATGCGTCGCGGCGATGCGAAGGCGACGCGTCGTGCTGCGCTCGATGCGCTGAACACGCTGTATCCCTACGACGGATCCAACTACGTCTTCCGGAATTCCGGCGATCTCACGTTCACGGACGAGACGAAACCGTGGGGTTTGGACCGTCCGAGTCTGTCCTACGGCGCCGCCTACGCCGATTTGAACAACGATGGCCGCCTCGATCTCGTGGTGAACAACATGAATGGGCCCGCGTTCATCTACGAGAACGTCGCGCCGAGTGACGACGCGCATCACTACCTCCAAGTCCGCCTTAAAGGCAATCCGCAGCACGAGCTCACCGCAGGGATAGGATCGAAGCTGGTTCTGACGGCGGGTGGAAGGAAGCAGTTCGCCTACTACTCGCCTTCGCGCGGCTACATGTCGGCCATGGATGACCGCGTGTACTTCGGCCTGGGCAGCGCACGCAAAGTGGACAGCCTGTATGTGGAGTGGCCCGACGGCCACTATCAGATACTGCGCAACATCGATGCTGATCGGCTGCTGATCGTCAAACAAGGAGACGCGATCGAGAAGAACCAACCCGATTCCATTCGGGCTCCGCTCCAACCGTTCCTGCTGGTCGATGCCGCGCATCAACTTCCCTACAAGCCCCAGGTATCGGCACAGATCGATTACAGCGTTCAGTCGCTTCTGCCTTACATGATCTCCGCACAGGGCCCCCCCATTGCCGTCGGCGATGTCAACGGCGATGGCCTCGACGATGTATTCATCGGAGGCGGAGGGGGCATTGCCGGTCAGCTTTTCATCCAGCAGGAGGACGGCAGCTTTGTCGCGTCCACGAAGGGTCAGCCCTGGGCAGCCGACCGGGCCTTCGAAGATTGGGGCGCTCTCTTCTTCGACGCCAACGGAGATGGGCTACCCGACTTGTACGTCGCGAGCGGCGGGTATCAGCTCGCGCCGAGCTCGCCGTTGCTCCAGGATCGTCTGTACATCAATAAGGGCGGCGGCAGATTCGTCCGCGATACTATGGCGCTGCCGAGCATGCTCACCAGCACGGCGACAGTGCGCGCGGCCGACTACGACGGCGACGGCCGGCTTGATTTGTTCGTGGGCGGTCGGCTGACTCCACGAAACTATCCTTACCCTACCCGCAGCTATATCCTGCACAATGAAGGAGCCGGCCGCTTCAGAGACGTCACCCCACAAGTGGCTCCCGAGCTCGCTCGCCCCAAAGGCATGATCACTGATGCAGCGTGGCTCGACTTCGATGGCGATGGCCGCGTCGATCTCGTCACCGTCGGGGAGTGGATGCCGATCGAGTTCTATCACAACAACGGAAAGCAATTCCAGAACGTCACCCAGGCCACTCGGCTTCCGCCTATGCGAGGGTGGTGGTACAGCCTTGCAGTCGGAGACTTCGACGGCGATGGGCGTGTAGATATCGTTGCGGGAAATCTGGGATTGAACTACAGCTACACGACATCGAAGGAGAGCCCTTTTGGAATCTACGCCTCCGATTTCACCGGCCATCGGAGCGCTGACATCGTTCTCACCACGACGATAGACGGCAAAGAGTATCCGATCTCCGGTCTCACGCCGCTCGGGCGTGAGATCTATTCCCTCGGCATCAGGTTTCCGACGTATGGATCGTTCGCTGAGGCATCCATCGAGCAGTTGTTCGGTGCCGGGCGGTTGAGCTCGGCGCTGCATTATCAAACGGACACGTTCGCGAGCGTGTACCTGCACAACGAGGGAGGGGGACACTTCGGCTTGTCGCCGTTGCCGAATCTGGCGCAGATCGCGCCGCTCAAAGGCTTGTTAGCTCACGACGTGGATGGCGACGGGCATCTGGATCTGATCGTGGGGGGCAATCTTTACGATGCTGAGCCCAACACGCCCCGAGCGGACGCGGGGAACGGTCTCTGGCTGAGAGGTGACGGTAAAGGCCGCTTCACGCCCGTACCGCCCCAGCAAAGCGGGTTTCTGGCTCCCGGCAACGTCTCTGGGCTTGCATTGGTCAAAACGCGGAGCGGCAGCGCGGTGATCGTCACCAACAGTGGAGGCTCCCTTCAGACGTTCGCGATCACGAAGCGCTGAAAGGGTAAAAAAAAGCACCGGTACAGCGAAGTACCGATGCTTTTTCCGGTTGCAAATGCTTACCAGCCAGGATTTTGCTTGAGGTTCGTCGTACTGCCCGACTTGCTCAAATCAATTTCGATAGGCGGAATCGCGAAAAAGCGGTGCCTTTCGGCGATTGGCTCCGCGCCGGCGAGATACGTTCTTCTAAGCTTTTCGTTTGGCAGGTAATCGTTATTGATCGCCTGCTCCGCTACTAACATTCCATAGCGTCTCAGATCGAAGAAGCGCTGGCCCTCGATGGCCAGCTCGAGTCTGCGCTCCGTGCGAACCGCGGCACGGGCGTATGCCACATCGGGGAACGCCCCGTAAGGCCTAACGTCGTATTTCGCCCAGGTGATCGATGGATCGTTGATGGGTACCGCCATACGGCTATCGCCGGTGCACTGCGGGTATCTCGCGGCGACGTTGTTGTCAGCGGAAGCCGCACAGCCTTGTGCCGACTGCGCCGCGCGTGTTCTGATTTGATTGACTAGCCCCATCGCGCCATTCAGGTCGCCGGTTTCAACCTCGGCCTCCGCCAGCATCAGCAGCAGGTCGGCGTACCGGAAAAGATGAATGTTCATCGAGCTCTGTTGCTGCGGCTGCCAGCCAACAGTTGTCTGGGCGCCGCTGGCCTTTTCGTAGATGTTCTTCTTGGGGCCGTACGGGCCGGCGTTGGTCCTGTCTCTCGCCCAGGTGACGCTATAAAGTTCCCAATCCTTGAACGGAACTCCATCGCGCCCCACAGTCCAGTCGAGGCGCGGGTCGACGGGCGTCAGATTACCCGCGTTGAAGTCGGCGTCCGAGGCATTCCAAACGCTGCTTGGGGTGGACATCGAGAGTGGCAGACCGTTCGCGTCGACCTGGTAGTAATTGACGAGGTTCTGAGTAGGATCGTTGAACCCGCAACAGGCGAAGTGACTCGGAGAATAGGGGAAATTGAGCCGCTCTCCCTCGTTGGCGTTCGCTGCATTCGGCTCACCATCGTTCGCGGAAGCCTGATACGCAAAAATAGTTTCCTTTCCGTTCTCCTTGGCAAAAAAGGCGGTCCATACCTGCTCGTAGCTGGTCTCCAGCGCGTACGTACCACTCGCGACGACGTCCTTGAACGTCGCGGCGGCGTTGGCGTACTGGTGGTCATAGAGCTGCACGCGTCCTTTATAGGCTTTCGCCGTCCACTGCGTCGCGCGACCTACCTGGCCATTGCGCGGCGTCGAGGGGAGCAGCTTGATCGCAGAGTCGAGGTCCTTCAGTAGATCCGCGGCGACCGCGCTGCTGTCTTCGTTGGGCTTGCGGAAATCGGTTTCGTCTTCGCGGTAGTAAGGAATGTTGCCCCACATCCGCCACCCCTCGAAGAGGTAGTGCGCGCGGAGGAAAATTGCCTCGCCCTCGATGCCGTTCTTGTCGGCGGCGGAAAATTCGCCCGGGCTGGTCGTCACAACCTCCTTGAGAAGGCGAAGCGTAGAGTTCGCCCTCACGACCCCCTCGTACACCTGACCCCATTTGTCTTCCAGGTATAGCCCGGCCCCGGAGGCTCCCCAGTGGTAGCCCTCGATGTCGTTGATCGGAGACTGATCGAGGTGGTCAGACCCTTTGTAGGTGTCGTCGCCGGCCACGTCGCCGAAGACCCAGTTGCTGGCAGCGCACCCCCATCCTCCCGGGCGGTTGAGCGAGTTGGTGCAGTCGAGGTCTCGATATGTCGCAATGAGGCTTCCTTCGACCCCGGCGCGATTCGCGAGAGTCTGTTGATTCAATGTTCCCTGAGGCTCCGCCGCGTTGCTCAGAAAATCCTTGCAGCCGTACAGCACAGCTGTCGCAAGAATCACCAATCCTGTGCCGCGGAGCAGAGCGTGTTTCGATACCGTTTTCATCGTCTCTTTTCCTTTGAGAAGGCTGATTAGTTCAGAATGAGGTGACTATGCCGATGCTGAAAATTCTGCTGGTTGGATACGCGCCCTGATCGACACCCATGAACTGATCGCGGATGTCGCCTGCCGCTCCGCTGGCGTTCACGGGAGGCAGCGCCGGGTCCAGACCGTCGTAACTGGTCTTCGTGAACAGGTTCTCGCCCTGCACGTACACCCGGGCGCCGGGCAGATACCGGGCCTGCCCCGGCAACGTGTAGCCGACCTGCAAGCTGCGCAGCCTCGTGTAAGAACCATCCTTGACATAGTAGCTGCTGGGCTTGCCGCTATAAATGTCGTTGATATCGAGTATCGGATACTTGGCGTTCGGATTCTGAGGCGTCCATGAATTGGCCAGGAGGTCCTTCCTCACATTCGACGAGAAGTCCTGGAAGACGTAGAAGTCCATCTGGTTCTCGAAGATCTTGTTGCCATAAGTTCCGAATATGGTCGCGCTGGCGTCCCAGTTTCCGCGGTGCGCGCCTAAATCCAGGCCGGCCGTGAATTTCGGGTGCGGGCTGCCAATGATCGTCCGGTCCTCACTGTTGATCACCCCGTCGCCGTTGACGTCCCTGAACTTGATACGTCCCAGAGCAGCACCATCCTGGGTGGCATGCGCCGCGATGTCAGCCGCACTCTGGAAGTACCCGTCGGCGATGTAGCCGTAGAAAGCGCCGATGGGCTGACCGACCATGTTAATCGTCTGGGACCCGTCAGTGGCGATGCGTGTGGCTCCCGGACCGAAGAAGAATGTCTGAACTCCGTCGATCGAAAGTACGGTGTTCTTGTAATGGCTGCCGTTGAAGGTGGCGTTCCACCACGAGCCGGTGTGGCCGAGGGAGAAATCGAAGCCGGTGTTCCGCATTTTGCCGATGTTGACAATCGGCGGGGCGGCAATGCCGGCGGTGCCCGGAGTTCTCGGATCGAACAGCAGGTTGTCGGTAGTGCGCTTGTACACGTCGAGGACGACGTTGAGCGCGCCCTCGAACAACGCGATATCGGTGCCGATGTTACTCGACCTGTTCTCCTCCCACTTGAGATCAGGATTTCCCAGCGCCTGCTGCCGGAAACCAGGAACTATGCTGGTGTTCGAGCCTGTGATATCGTAGAACGTATCGCCGCGATTTCCGCCAAACGTCGAGACGATGCGGCCGGACGGGATTTGCTGGTTTCCCGTGACGCCCCATCCATAGCGCAGCATGACGTCGGAGAAGATTCTGTTGTTGGCGAGGAACGGCTCATTGGTAATACGCCATCCAAGCCCGAATGCCGGGAACGTTCCCCACTGATGACCAGGTGCAAGGTTGGAAGAGCCGTCTCTTCTAAGCGTGAAGCTCGCAACGTACTTGTCGGCGAAGTTGTAGCCGGCTTTTCCGAAAACCGACAGCAAGGCGTTCCTGCCGCCGGAGCTGCCGACGTTCTTGGTGTTCGGGTCCGCGAGGGCGTCCTGGATGTACCTGGAGTCGATACCGGAGTTCAGGAGGTTGCTGATGGACCCTGAGAGGAAGCGGTTGTTGCCGGCGTTCGCTTCCTGACCGACCAGGAAGTCGAAGCTGCTTCGTGAGATCGTCTTTAAGTACCTGGCGGTGTTGCTCCAGGTCCAATCAAGAGACTGATAGTTGTACTCGCTAATACCGTTCGCGAACGACGCCTCGTTGTTTTGCGGCGTGGGGGCGGAATATCCAGCAAAAGAATTCTGGCGAACGTCGAAGCCGAGACTGCTCAACAATGAGAACTGAGGGGTCATCTTCAAACCGGCGAACACGTTTCCAAAGACCTGGTTGTCTTTCGAAATGTTGTCCTTCCGATCGAACGCGTTCTTGAGCGGGTTGCTGCTGTTGTCGGCTGGGACACCCTTGGCCCCAGCAAAGTTGCCGGCGATGTCGTAGACGGAGACGACGGGCTGTTGCAGGATGTCCTTGCCGAGAATTCCGTTCTCCGCCTGCGTGCTGGGGTCATCGGGGATACCGCCGTAATGGCGGTCGAGCGATAGCGCGATGTTCTCGCCGAAGTTCAGCTTGGATCGGTTGAACGAAGTATTCACCCGGACGTTCCCGCGCTTGAAGTCGGTGTACTTGGAGGTTCCCTTCTGATCGAAATAATTGAACGAAACGGCGTACGCGTTGGCGTCGCCGCCGCCCCTCACGTCGAGATTGTAATCCTGAACGGGTGCCGAACCGAAGACCTGGCTCCACCAGTCCGTGCCGGCGCTCCCCGGCTCGATCAGAGAGTTGGGGTACGAATACTTGGAGGCATCCACGGTCAATGGGCGTCCAAAGGCATCCCGTGTGAGCACGGCACCGGGAGTCACGAAAGTGTAGGCGGGGACCGACGGATTGTTCGGATCTCCGTAGATGCCGATGAGCGATGCGGGGACTGGCTGGCCCGCATTGAGATAACGCGCCTTCTGGACCGCGAAGTAGTCAAGGGAATTGGTGAGCAGAATGTCATTGTATCCCTTGACGGGAGTGGCGACACCAGTTCTCGCGCGCAAAGTTGCTTTCGGCGACCCGGTATTGCTGCCCTTCAGCGTCTCGATCACGATGACGCCGTTGCTGGCGCGCGACCCGTAGATCGATGCCGCCGACGCGTCCTTCAGGACCTGAATGGACGCAATGTCCTCGGGGTTCAGAAAGTTTACGTAGGAGTCCTGAACCGGCGTGCCGTCGACGATGTAGAGGGGATCATTGTTCTGGAAGGAGCTGATGCCGCGCACTCTTATTGTGGTCCGTGAACCCGGCGACCCGCTCGTCTGGGACGTCACGCCGGGAACAGTCGCATCAAGTGCCTTGATTATGCTGGCACTGGTCTGGTTCTTCGCGGCGGCGACGTCCACGCTGGCAACCGCGCCAGTGATGTCTCCGCGCCTCTGTTCCGTGTAGGCGGTGACGACGACTTCTTCCAGATAGGAGATGTTCGCCATCGTGACATCAACTGTCGTCCGGCCCGCAACGGTGGTCTGCACGGGACGCTGACCGACGTGGGCAAAGGTCAGAAGAGCATCTGCTGGAGCCGAGAGGCGATACCTGCCCGCGGCATCCGTGACCGCGCGAACCTCCGTACCATCGACACGTACGTTAACTCCCGGAATGGGCGAACCGCCCGTCGAGGTAACGGTTCCCGACACCGCGACCTGCTGGCCGAGCGCCGTCCCGCCGAACCCCAGCACGAACAGAACGCTCAACCACACCGCGCTAAAGCGGCGAAGGCTGCGGTTCAGGAATGAATACTTACCAGGTTGCACGTTTTCCATAACACTCCTCCCATAGGTGTACATGAATCTCATCCTCCCGGTCGTCGCATTGACTTCAGGCCCTGCATTGCAATCAGCTGGCGAAACGTGATGACGTGAATGTCGTCATGCGCCGCCAGCCCCGCATTGTCGATCCCAACGTGGGTGACGAGTACGTTGAACCCGGCCGGAGCCGGTTGACGTAGGCCACCACGCTGTCAGTCTTGTTCCCCGGGGCAGCTTCGTACTGGGGATTCTGCCCGGTGTCGCCGAAGAATCCCATCATCCCCAGGCCGTACTCTTTCGTGTCAACCGTCTCCTGATACCAGGGAGTCGGGAACATGACTGAAACGGAAACGGGGAGCCCGGTCGCAATCAGTTTCTCGAGAGCCATGTTGACGCTCTGGCTCATTCCGCCGTCGTCGCTGCGGATTATGAGATAGACCTGGTCGGCGGGAACGGCGTGCGTCGACGTGGCAGACTGACCGACAGTGTGTGTCGGAGAGGCTGACAAGAGTGGAGCGCACAGCAGCAGGGCGTGGGACGGGAGCAGCTTCGTACAACCCTCGCAAAAGAGGACGTCGGTAAGCGTGCTATTTCACACCACGTCGCCCGAACCATTGAGAAACGTCCGAAAATGGCGCGAGAGACACCCTGTATTACAGCGCGGGATTAAAGTTGTCAAGGAAAGGTTTTTTCGGCATCACTCCACTCACCGCCGGGAATTTTCCGCGGCCGGCGCCGGAAAACGTCGCGTCAATACGTCCACGTTCCCGGGTGAAACGTCAGTCGCAGGCTTCGTAAACAAGATTGTCATCCGCCTGACGGACAGGCAACTTTCCCCACAATTCTGACACCACGAGAATCACTCCTGGCAACGTACCAGACGATCAGCGCGATCAATAGAGAGTGGCGGCGGCTGCCGGGGCTGCCTTCGTGGCGATTCGTGCTGTCAATCTGGCTCATCGACATGGTCGCGATCCTTCCCATCTACGCGATCGTGTGGACCCTCGACAGACACTATCATTTTTTCGGGCCTGACGTCCCCGGCGCATCGTTTCTGGAAAAATACGGAGCACTCAAGGTCTATCTCATCGTAGTCGTCGGCGCTCCCGTGATCGAGACCTTCATCGGGCAGGGACTGCCGTGGCTGATCACTCGATTGCTTCGGTTGCCGAGCGCATTTTTCCTGGCGATTTCCACGCTTTGGTTTGCGTGGCTCCACGGAGTCGGCTTTCATCGCGCCGATTTCTGGGTGATGGTTCTTGGTCACCTGGTTGCGGCGTTTCTACTCGCATTTACCTGGTTGCACGGCAGAAAGCATTCGAGGTGGCAGGCCATCTGGATGACGGCATCGGTTCACATGCTCGCGAATTTCACCGTCACCTTCGTCTATATACTCGGTGAGCTCAGTCACGCCTGACGCCGGCGGCTATTGATGCTCATGTTAGCCCACGCCGCGTTCGACCTGGCCGCTCTCGCAATCATTTACTGGAATCTCGAGACTTATGTTGCGCACGTCGTATTCAGATAACGAGCGGTCTTTCTGTGCCGAGAGCACCAATATTGGGTAAGTTGTTAGACGCCAACCGGCCCCGATTTCAACCCGTCCGCTTTCTCCCTCCCCGACCAATGAAAGATCCAAAGGACCCCGTAGCCGCACCATGGAAAGCTCCCCCGAGCTCCAAGGCAAAGAACGCCGTCCAGCGTGCGGTGACCGCGCTGCTCGACGAGCTCGCCCCCGAGCGCGTGCTGAAGCGCAGTGAGCAGCTGCGCGTTCCGGTGGAGCAGCACCGGACGCCGACGGGTTGCGTTCTGCAGGCGCCGACCGCGGCCGTAAGCGTTTCGTGGTTTTCGGGCGCGGGGAACGATCCCGTGCTCGGCGAGCTGCGCGTGGTCGTATGGCACGGCGTGGTATCCCGTCGCGGATCGCCCAAGCAGAGAGAAGGCGCCACCGTTGTAAGCGAGATCGTGCTGCACCCGATCGAGAATCCATCGGACGACCGCGTGTGGCGAACGACCGATGGCAAAGACTACGATACTCCCGGGCTTGCGATTCTCTGCACGAAGCTTCTCGACCAACAGGTGACGAGCAGCGAGTAGAGCCGGGCATCTACTTCTACCGGAGTAACCTCGTGGCAAATGAAGGCGACCGCGCGCCCGACTTCTCCCTTGCAGCGGACGACGGAACCACCGTAACTCGCGATTCTCTCAAGGGCAGTAAAGTGGTGCTCTTTTTCTACCCGAAAGACAACACCTCCGGCTGAACGAAGGAAGCGTGCGAATTTCGCGACGCCTTTCCCCGGTTCGGGGAAATCGATGCAGTGGTGATGGGAGTGAGTCCGGACGACATCAAGTCCCACCGGAAGTTCAAAGAAAAACATGATTTGCCGTATAAGCTCCTTGTCGACGAGGATCATCGACTCGCCGACGCTTTCGGAATCTGGAAGGAGAAATCGCTGTACGGACGGAAATACATGGGGATCGAGCGGACGACGATCGTTCTCGACCGGGGCGGCAGGGTCGCGCGAATCTTTCCCAGGGTTCAGATTCCGGGACACGTACAGGAAGTCGAGCGTACCGTGCGGGAGATGGACTGACCACTCCTGCGAAAAACCCTAGAGGATCGGTCCGATGTGCCGGAACATAAAAACGCTTGCGAACTTCGAGCCCCCCGCCACCGACGACGAGATCCGCGCGTCGGCGCTCCAGTTCGTTCGAAAGTTGAGCGGGACGACGCGTCCATCGCGCGCGAACGAAGCGGCCTTTGACGCCGCCGTGGAGGAAGTGACCGGAGCTGCGCGAAAGCTGGTGCACTCGCTGCACACGCACGCTGCGCCGCGCAATCGGGACGAGGAGCTGCGGAAGGCGAAGGAGCAGTCACTCAAACGGTTTGCCTGAGACCGAACGGGCAACGGGCAACGGGTAACGGGTAACGGGCACCGCTCAGCTGCCTGGCCACGACAACAAAGGAACACTACCCGCTGCCGGCTGATCGCACCGGCACCTCGCTGCGGCGCTGCACTAATGCCGAGATGCGGCCGCGGCGCGGTCCAGCAGGAAATCGCGCTCGCGCGCGTTTCGTGTAAGCGTCGCCGCTCGCTCGAATTCGACGCGTGCCTCGTCGAAGCGCTCCAGCTTCGACAGAAAATCTCCGCGGACACTTGGCAGCAGATGGTAATTCCGGAGCGAGCTCTCCGATGTGAGCTCGTCGACCAGCTCGAGGCCCGCCGCGGGGCCAAACGCCATTCCGATCGCGACCGCGCGGTTCAGCTCGACGATCGGCGATGGCGCCAGCTCGGCCAGCTCATCGTACAACGCCGCGATGCGCTGCCAGTCCGTTTCATCTCCGGTTCGCGCGCGCGCGTGACACGCGGCTATCGCAGCCTGTAGAGTGTACGATCCCCGCGCCTCCTCCAGCTGTTCGGCGCGCTCCAACGCGGCGAGACCTCGACGAATGAGAATCTGATCCCAACGGCCGCGGTCCTGCTCGAGCAATAGTATCGGCTCGCCCCTGGGACCTACCCGCGCGCGCGCGCGGGATGCCTGAATCTCCATCAGCGCCACCAGTCCGTGAGCCTCCGCTTCCTCGGGAACGAGTCCCACGAGAATTCGTCCCAATCTGAGCGCATCCTCGCAAAGCGCCGGACGCAGCCAGTCGTCGCCGGCGGTGACCGAGTAGCCCTCGTTGAAGATGAGATAGATGACCTGCAGCACCGATGAGAGCCGCGCCTCGAATTCTGCTCCACGGGGAACCTCGAAAGGGACGTGCGCATCCGCGAGCGTGCGCTTGGCGCGAACGATTCGTTGCGCGATCGTCGATTCAGGTACGAGAAAGGCTCGCGCGATCTCGTCCGTCGTGAGACCCCCGAGCAGCCGCAACGTGAGCGCGAGGCGCGCTTCCGTGGAAAGCACCGGATGACACGAGATAAATACGAGACGCAGGAGATCGTCCCCCACGTGATCGTCGATCGCGGCCTCGAGCTCCGGTACCGCCTTTTCCTGCTGCGCCTCGAGCTCACGCGCGACTTCCTGGTGCTTGCGATCGAGGAGCTTATCCCGCCGCATCATATCGATGGCGCGGCGCTTTGCCGCGGTCATCAGCCACGCGCCCGGATTATCTGGCACGCCCGACTCAGGCCACTGCTCGAGAGCGGCGACGAGCGCGTCCTGGGCCAGGTCTTCCGCGAGCCCAACATCGCGAACGATGCGCGTCAGACCGGCGATCAGTCTCGCCGACTCTATTCTCCATACCGCGTCGATTGCGCGATGAGTATCGGTAGCCGTCACGGCTACCAATCACACCAGCTTCAGCGTTCCAGGCAAGGGCGCGGGAAGCGCAATTGCCTCGCCCCCGCAAGTCGGCGAAGGGACGAGGCGGCAGTACCAGCGAATCAAGTAGCGCGGTTAAGAACCGGCCGCCGCTCTTCCTGGACGACCGGAGCGGATGGCCAGCGCCCGAACACGACGAAGGAGGTGAGGAGTCCGAGCGCGAAAGGCAGAAGCGCCGGCAAAATCTGGCCGCTCTCAATCGTGATGGTCGTGGCTCCCGTCATGACGAGCACCAGCCCCGTCGCGGCCAGCGGCGTGAGATCCACGCGTGTGCGAAGGAGTCCGGGCAGTACGAGGCCGAGGGCGCCCAGAATCTCGCACACCCCGATGAAGCGGACGAACGCGCCCGGCAGATGCGATTGTGCCTCGAGAACCTGAATCGGCATCATCCATTTGATGCTGCCGGCAAATAGGAAGAGGACCGCCAGGACTCCCTGAATGGTCCACAGTCGCGCAGCGGCCGCTCTGGAATTGGTTTTTGTTCGCATGGCCGTGATCTCCTCTCGAGAATCGTTTAGTCGAAATCGCCCACTTGATGCATCGGCCGAACCTCACACTCGCCATGGCCCGCCACCTTGAGAAAAGCTTTCGCGGAGGTCGATCGCCTCGGCCTTCGACGTCGCTTCCAGGATCGCGTACCCGCCGACGACTTCCTTACTCTCGGTGAAGGGACCGTCTATCACCGTTGTCTTTCCTTTCGCTTGACGCACTCGGGCGCCCAGCGCGCTGGGCTGCAGCCCGCCGGTCTCGATCAGGGCGCCAGTCTTCATGTACTCCTCGATGAGGGCGCCCATCGCCGCCATTTCCTGTTGGGTAGGCGGGGTGCCGCGCTCAACCGTTTTGTAAATCGACATGTACCGCATTGTCTTCTCCATTTGTTGTTGTCTGAACTGAGGCGGCGCGCTGATCTCTCGCGGCCCCACGATGACGTCGAACGAAGGACCACAGATTCGACAGTTGCACGGGTTCTTCTTTTATCGGACAGCGTTGATTGCGACTAACGGGCAACGGGCAACGGGGAACGGGTGGCTGGCGGCTGACTACTCAGAGTCGTCAGCCGGCAGCCAGCTCCCGTGACGTTCTACGCGCGAAGTGGAATAAGCGCCCGCACGCGCTCGTCGCGCAGCCACCGCCCGCCCCAGACCAGCACACCAACGTAGACCGGAAAGAGGATGTAGCCGAACAGTGGCGCCTCAATACGGACATTGGTCGCGACGGCGCCGCCCAGATACCCGGTGAGCAGTACTGCTCCAAGGCCCGACGTGCGCGGGATTACATAAAGAATGATGCAGATGATCTCGATGATTCCGAGCGGGACTGAAGCACCGAGTGGAAATCCTACTTTCGCGAATCCCTCGACCACCGGCGAAATCTTCAGGATGTGGATGACGCCGTCGAAGAGCAGAAAGAGCACGGGGAGGGCGCTGACGACGCGCCCCGCCCATATCCGGTTCTCCGAGCTCGGAACTGAATGAATGCTCGCCTCCATGATCGTTCCTATTTCCTTGAAGACACTTGCTTGCGAAGGCGCTCTTCCTGTTCTCTGAGCTCCGGCGTGAATTCCGCGCCGAAGTCTTCCGACTCGAAGATCTGACGGATCTCGATCTCGGAATCCGAGTTGGGCATTGGATTGGGACAACGCTTCACCCACTCGATCGCCTCTTCCAGTGACTTCACCTGAAATAGCCAGAAGCCAGCAACCAGCTCTTTGGTCTCGGCGAAGGGCCCGTCGATGACGGTCCGCTTGCTTCCGGAGAACTTGACTCGTGCTCCCTTGGAGCTTGGCTGGAGTCCCTCACCGGCGAGCATAACGCCCGCCTTGACCAGCTCTTCATTGTACTTCCCCATCTCTGCAAGGAGCTTCTCGTTAGGTAGCACCCCCGCCTCGGATTCCTTCGTCGCTTTCACCATCACCATGAATCGCATTCAGTCTCTCCCTCTGGATTTTCGGTTACCGGCCTTTGAGCGGTCCGCTTCGAACCCGCTGTTAGGTATCTCTACCAAGGCGTCGAATGAACTATGGCAAAATCGACACTCAAACCCAGATTTTTCAGGACTGTGGAGACATGGATGCGATGCTGCAGAGCCGAGCGGCATCGATGGGTGAGGCAGGCGTTGGATGACAAAAAAAGGCGCCAGTGAATGCCGGACTTTGCATCCACTGGCGCCTTCTATGTCTGGGTTACCCTATTGCGATCTCAACGAGAGGCTGACGCCAGGTCCCTGACCGCGCCCGCCAGCCATTTTACTCGGGCCGAATCCGTCGACCCGCTTACGTCCGCGTTGAGCTGCGTCGCAAGTTGCGTCAGAGCGGCGCTCCTCTGTGCGCCCGAGGCGGACTCGGCATTCGTCAGTGCCTGTCGCACCGCCGAGACTCGCGCGCCGCTCAAGCCGTTCGAGCGCTCGAGCTGATCGACGTAGGCCCGCGCCAGCGCGAAGGTGGGCGGCCACACGAGTTTCGGCTGCCCCTGTGTATTGAGATAGTCGAGATGTACCGACTTCGCCGCGTCGATCTCGTTCTGCGACAGGTACTGGCTCGGCGTCAGCTCGAAGATGTCGAGTCCACGGGCAATCTCGGAGCTGACAATGACTCCGTTGTACCAGTAGGACGACCACGCCCCGGCCATGACCATTCTCGTCGAATCCATTGGACCACGATCGAAGTACGCGATCTCGCGCGGATTGCGCGAATCCGTCCAATCGAACACCGAAGTGCCGCCCTGGTACCACGCCTGCACCATCACATCGCGACCGGGGATGGGGATCAACGAGCCGTTGTGGGCTACGCAGTTCTCCATTGCCGTTTGCGGCGCCGGTAGCTTGTAATAGTTCTGGAACACCATCTGGCCGTTCACGATGTTGAAGAGCGCGTCGGCTCCCCACTCGCGTCGGTCGGTTGAACGGCACTTCGGTTGACCACCACCACCCCATTCATCAGAGAACAGGATCTTGGTGCCGTCGTTGTTGAAGGTCGCCGAGTGCCAGTAAGAGAAATTCGAATCGGCCACCGCCGCGAGACGCACCGGATGAGCGGGGTCGCGGATGTCCAGAAGGAAGCCGTAGCCTTCGCAGGCGCCCCCCGCCAGGCCGATCGCGGGATAAACCGTAATGTCATGGCACTGCGTCGGTCCGGGACGAACAGCACCTGGAGCCGGTTCGGGACCAATCATACGTGCAATCATTCCGGGGAGTGCCGCGCGCAGCGCCGCGCTGTCGGCAGACGTCGCTGGACCCGTTCCGTTGCGTGCTTTGACGATGCTATCGAGCATCGGCCGGATGAAGCCACCCGGAATCACCTGCTCGGTGCCGCGAATCGTCGCGACGAATCCGCCCTTGGCCTTCGCGCCGGCGACTGCCTTTGCGTTGGCTGCGATATCCGCGGGAGACTCTCCGTGTCTGGCAGGAGCCGTAAGATCATTGAAGATGCGAGGCGAGCTCACGATTGCCGCTTGTTCGGGATGCGCGAGTGGAACTTTGATGACCTCGATGCGGAAGAGCGACGAATTTGGATCCTTGTCGAGCGGCGCCCTCACGCATCCGGCGAGCTCGTTCGGCGACCGCACGCCAGCCGAGCCCGATATGTACACGTAGACATTGTCCGGATTCTTGGGATCTACGAGCACCGTGTGCGTGTGCGATCCGCGGCAGGTCTGGACGTTGCCGACGTACTTCGGATTCGAAATGTCGGTGATGTCGAAGATGCGGAGTCCGCGCAGGCGGTCCTTGCTAACCGTGTCCTTCACGCCGCCAGAACCGCAGTCCAGTCGTCCGCTGTTGCCTTCTCCGGAAACGAAAAGGAGATTTCTGTATACCGAGACGTCGCTTTGCGAGGCTGGGCAGACGTAGCCGGTTTTCAGCGTGGGATGGCTCGGATTCGAGATGTCCCAGACCTGATAGCCGTTATAGCTGCCCTCGATGGCGTAGGGTCCGAGGAAGGAAAGATCGGAGTTCGTGACACCAACGAACTTCTCAGACGCGGGTGTATTCGAGACGAGGCGCATGTTCCATGCGGCCTGTCCCGCGTCCGTTACGCCAGCCCTCAATCCGACGCGTGGATCCGGGATCGGCTCCCCGACCGACATGTCGCTGATTGGCGGAATGCTGCTCGCTCTGGATGCGGTCGTGGTCGCGCAACCAAGCGCCGAAAACACGGTGGCGGCGAGTGACAGTGAGCACAGTGATGCGACATTTGAACGCAGTCTGTAGCGGCGAACGCGGTGCGGGCGTGTCATAAAAATGTTTCCTCTGATGGTTCGAAGATTACGAGCGAAAGTTTGACAGCGTACTACTACGGAGTTCGGATGCCGAGGGTAAGAGCGATGAGCAATTTGTCCATCCGGGCGATCTCTGTCGTTTGATCCACGTTGACGTCCGACGCGAACTTGAACACGGTCTCATCCTGGCCGGCGCCGTAGGTATCGAACAGCTGCCGGACCATTGAAACAGCACCGCGGTGGTGCTGCATCATGAAGGTCAGGAAGAGGCGATCGAATTCGGGTCCTCTAGCCTGGTCCAGCTGCTTCATCTGCGCCTCGGTCAGCATCCCGGGCATGAGCATCACGTGCTCGACGCCTCCCATCATCATCTTCATGCCAGCAGGGTTGGCCTCCGGTACCGGTTGATTCCTGTCGCGCAGCCACCTCTGCATCGTCGCGATCTCGTCCTGCTGCGCATTGATGATTCGGTCGGCGAGAGTGCGCACCGATGGACTCGCCCCATGAGTGGGAGCCCAGCGAGCCATTGCAATCGCCTGCGCGTGGTGTCCGATCATGTGCGACATGAACTGAATGTCGCCATCCGTATACGGAAGGCGAACGCTGTCGGCTTTCGCCTTTGCTGACGCGGCGGAATCGCCTGCCTCCTTCGCGGCCGAGATCGAAGTCGACGGAGTTTGCGCCGGGGCGCGCACGGCGCTGCTGCATGCCGCGACGGGAATCGCGAGAATGAATGCCGTTGTAATGCTGCGTGTGTGGGATGTCATCATCGCCGTGGTAACTCCTGCGGTGCGGCCGAATGGAAGGTTCGGGGTCCTCGGTGGCCACCGTCGGAATTAATACCCGGGAACGCGTACTTGCAATGCGCACCCGAATTCGGGAAGCAGCTCGTCGGCAATGCTCATGTCATCTCTTCATTGAAATGCGGAAAACCAAGCTGATGAAGTGACGAAGGATTGCTCCTCTCGCCCACGAAACGCATAGTTTGGTAATGGACATTTCGAGGTTTCGCCAAACCTCCGGCAGCGACACCTCTTGACCGGAACCTGACATGCAGCAGCAGGGAAATTGGCGGGAGATAGTCGCGTCGTCTCTCGGCTGGGAACAAGGGCATGCAACGCTCGAGAACGCCGTCAAGGATCTTCCCGCGAACCTGCGTGGCAAGATACCCCCCAACTATCCGCACTCCATCTGGCAGCTTCTCGAGCACATACGAATCACACAACACGATCTGCTGGAATTCTGTCAGAATCCGGAGTACGTCGAGAAGCTCGAGTGGCCCCAGGACTACTGGCCGCCGACGATCATTCCCTCCGATGGGGGCGCGTGGAACAAAACTCTTGCGGATTGCCGGAGTGACCGGGAGTCCCTCGCGAAATTCGTCAACGAGACCAAGCTCGATCTCACCGCCAAAATTCCGCGCGGTACCGTGCAGACATATCTGCGTACCGTTCTGCTGGCAGTGGACCACGCGTCGTATCACGTCGGCCAGATCGTCTCGGTTCGCCGGCTGCTAGGCGCGTGGCCGGCAAAGTGAAGATCATCTGATGCCCACTCGCTCGGGCGACATCACGGCCCACGTACGCGGCTTCTTCACCGAGTACTGCACCGCATTCATTCGGCAGGACGGAGCCGCCATCGCCAAGCATTTTGCCGAGCTCGTGCACACCACGTCCGACACCGGAAAGGATGTGCGCGTTCACGTCTCCACCGGGGATGAAGTCCGGAAGACGATCGACCACCTGCTGGGGCTGTATCGCGCGATCGACTTTGGCACGGCGGAAGCCATCGGCCTTGCCACGGATCCTCTCTCATCCCGACTGGTGCAGGTGCGCATACGTTGGGCTCTGCGCAACAAAAGCGGTGCGCTGCTCTACGAGTTCGATGCCATGTACACGCTCGCCAGGCATGCGGACATCTTTCGCATCACGGCCGTCGCGCACAACGAGATGTCGCATTACCGCCGGTGCGTCGCGGCCCTTGCTGAGATGGCACCCAAAAAGTGAGATCCGATTGTCCGCGCTCAGCTGAAGCGCGTCGTCTTCCAGAGTGCGATGCCCGACCCCGCCAATACGCCAAGCGTCGCCAGTGAGAGCGCCAGCGCCCACCGTTGGTCCAGCTGCAAATGTGGTGGCTGGGCGATCGATGCGAACCCGATCAGGGTCGCGGTAGCTACGGCAACGATCAACCAGTCCACCCACCTGCGCCGATAGCGAATCACACCCGCGTCGTGCCCACGCCCTCGGGCCCTGGTGTAATCGGCATCGACGCCATATCGCTGCCCCTCCCGCAGCGCCGCCTTTTCCCATTGCGCATGTTCGCTCTGGCTCACCGACGACAGGGCGATGACTCCCGCTCCCAGAGCCATCACTATCGATCCTCCGACGATCTGCGCAATTCCGTGTTGCGATGCGCCCTTCAGCTCGCCGAAGACGAGCGCGCCCCACAGCAGGCCCCATAGCTGATTGGTGTTCGACAAAGGGATGCCACGTGTAATACCCGCGTACTTCACCGCGTATTGCTGGAAGAGGTCGCCAATCACCCAGACAAATCCGCCGAGGAGCAGCCAGAAGAGGACGTGTTTCGCGGTTGCAAGCTCGTTCCAGAGCGGCGCGAGGCCGCCGGAAAATCCTATCGCGATGGCGCCCATCATCCCCAGCTCGCCCACAGTGAAGAAAGTGATGAACGAGAGGGGACTCATTCCGGTCAGATACGCCTTCCTGTAGGGGATGTACATCGTTCCCCACAATACTCCCGCGAAGAGCGCAGCGATCACACCTCGCAATGCGTTACCATGAGGAGCTTGCGCCGCAGATGCGACCGCGAGCGCCGTAGCTCCGCCGAACATCAGCAGCGCGCCACCGAGCACACCCACCCAGCGACGCCAGTCCGCGCCTCGCAGCTCGCTGAAGAGAACGATTCCCCAGAAGATCCCGAGCAGGCTGTTGCTGTTCCAAAGCGGAAATGCGATGCTCAACCCCACATCGCGCACGGCGAATATTGTGAGCGTATTTGCCACGGCCCACAGGCATCCTGCCAGCACGGCCCAGACAATCAGATGCGGAGCCTGTCTCAGATCGGCCGCGACATACGATGTTCCCTGGATGAGCGCCGGGAGACTCCATCGCGCGAGAAACACGCCGATGACCATCGTCAGCGACACGGCGACGGGTGAAAGTCCGGTGCTCACCAGTTTCGTCGGCGCTTCCGCCGCACCGAGCCAGGCGCCCGCGGTCAATCCGCAAATGACTCCGACGAGCTGAAGAGTCCTTAGCCGCCTACGCTCGGATGCGGCGTCGTCGCTCACGGGCAGCGGGCGCGGCTCGGCGAGCGCCGTCACTGAATCCACCGAAGCACGAAGAGCCCGCCAACCAGCACGACGAGGGGCACCCAGAATTGGATGTCGCCGAGAATGATCTTCACCCAGTGTTTCGAGCTCACGACCAAAGGTTACGAATTGGCTGATGCTTCCGCCACCGGTTGCCGGGCTCTAGGCTCTGGTGAATCGGCCGAGCCGAAAGGGAGTGAGATCGAATCTCGATTTGCCGTCGATGAGAAGATCCGCCTGTACCTCTCCGATCGCGCTCGCGAACTTGAATCCGTGACCCGAGCAGGCGCTCGAGACGAGCACCTGCCGATGTTGTGGATGGAAGTCGACGACGAAGTCGTGATCGGGCGTATTGGTGAACAGACAGACATCACTGTCCAGTACAGGTGCGTCGGCAAGACCGGGAATCACCGGGCGCAGCGCCTCGCGCAGGACACTGACCTCGCTGTCGACCACGCTTCGCTTTACGTCCTCGGCGCTCGTCACGATTTCACCGCGGTGCATCACCGCCGCTTTTACCCCGCGCGCGAGGCGGGGAAACCCGTAGCAGATCGTCCCCGGCTCGAACTCATATGCGTAAATGGGAAAGCGCGCTGCGTCGTACGCCGACGCTTCGCCGATGGGATCGAGCCAGAAGACGACCTGACGCTCGATAGCAAGCGGAAGCTCCAGATCGTTCAGGAGACCCGGAGTCCAGGCGCCGCCGGCCAACACCAGATGATCGGCTCGATACGTTGCTTTCGAAGTTCTCACCCCGACCCCATCGCCGTCGGCGCTCCACTGGAGAACAGGTTCCTCATGACGAACCTCCGCTCCGGCCGCCTGTGCAAGGCGCAGGTGCGCGCGGACGCATCGCTCGGGGTCCAGATATCCCGCGCGCGGGTCGAGCACCGCGACGACACCCTCTTCAGGGCGAAAGGCTGGAAACCTTTCCCGCACTTCGGCCGCGGTGAGCACCACGTGTGGGAGTGAATGCTCTCTGGCGCTCCGCAGAGTTCCGGTGATCACCGCGCCGTCACGTGGCCCGATCATCAGTCCGCCTGTAATCGTCATCAGCGTTTCCCTGCTCTCACGCTCGAGCTGCCGCCAGAGATCGTGCGCGCGCCGGACGAGCGGGACGTATAATGGATGCTCGAAGTAGGTTTCGCGGATGATTCGGCTGTCGCCGTGCGAAGAGCCGAGGGTGTGCCCGGACGTGAACTGTTCGAAACCGGCAACGCGCCATCCGCGTTTGGCAAGATGGAAAAGCGTCGCGCTTCCCATGGCCCCGAGTCCGATCACGATGGCATTGTAAGGACGCGAAGAATTGATCATCGAATGAAACTTTCACCCGGAAGCTTCCGGCCGCGACATCCCGGTCCTCCGCTGGTCCTCTGGCTGATCTGGCTTATAGGGGCGTCTCGCACGAACAATGCGGGACATGCGGGCTCTTCCACTTCGAAGCGCGAGACGCGCGAGGAATCCTGAATCATGCCTTGCCTGATGACTCTGATGGCGCTCGCGGCGCCACGATTGGTGGTTGCCGTTCTGTGGTTCTTCACACACTGGTACCGGGGAGTATTCGACAACATCCTCTGGCCGATCATCGGATTCGTGTTTCTGCCGACGACCCTGCTCTGGTATTCGGCGGTCCACAACTGGTTCGGCGGGCACTGGACGTTCTGGCCAGTCGTGGGCCTCGTAATCGCGCTCTCCATCGATCTGGGACCCGTGAGCGGACGCAGGGTGGGAGGAAAGCGATAGATGAGCATATCGATACGCTCGTGCGCATTTCTGGCGACCGTTGCATTCGCCGCGTGTGCAAAAACAGAAGGCAACGGCGCGTCGACCGACACCAACGCGACCGCATCGTCGACGATGGTGGCATCGAGCGCGGCGTGCCCTGGCGGTAACGGAGGGCTAACACTTCCCCCGGGGTTTTGCGCCACGGTATTTGCCGACTCCATAGGCCACGCGCGCCACATCGCCGTCAACTCGAACGGTGACGTCTATGTCAACACCTGGAGCGGCCAATACTACACGACGCCCGCGCATCCTGGCGGCTTCATCGTCGCCTTGCGGGACACCAACAACGATGGCGTCGCCGACATCGTCAGGCGCTTTGGCCCCGACTCGCTGCAGGGCAACAAAGGCGGAACGGGCATCGCCATCTACAACGGCTCCCTCTACGCCGAGGAGGATGCCGCGGGCGCGGCCAAGATCGTACGCTACGCGATCAGTACCGACAGCATCACGCCGAGCTCTCCAAAATCGACGACGATTCTGAGTGGCCTGCCGGTTTCTGGCGATCACCCGATGCACCCGTTCGCCATTGGTCAGGCCGGCGACATGTACGTCGACCTCGGCTCGCCGAGCAATTCATGCCAAATCAAGAACCGCACGCTGGAATCGCCGGGCCGCAAACCGTGCCCCGATCTGGCAACGCGCGCGGGGATCTGGAAGTACGACGCGAACAAGACCAACCAGCGGTTCTCATCGGCGGCGCGCTACGCGACCGGAATCCGGAACGCGGTCGGAATCGCGTTCGACGCTGGTGGGCAGCTCTACTCTACACAGCACGGTCGCGATCAGCTGGGCGACAACTGGCCGAAGCTGTTCACTTCCGAGCAGGGACAGAACCTGCCCGCGGAGGAGCTACTAAAGATCGAAAAGGGCGGCGACTACGGCTGGCCGTACTGCTACTACGACGGCTCGCAACAGAAGCTGGTGCTCGCTCCCGAATTCGGAGGCGACGGAAAAACGCTCGGCGAGTGCGCATCGAAGAAAGATCCCGAAGCGTATTTTCCCGCGCACTGGGCACCGGATGGCCTGCTCTTTTACACCGGTTCCTCCTTCCCCGCCGAATATAAGGGAGGCGCCTTCATTGCCTTCCACGGATCGTGGAACCGCGCGCCAGGAGCGCAGCAGGGATACAACGTCGTCTTCGTGCCCTTTACCGCTGGCCGACCGGTGAATGCATCTCAGTACAACGTCTTCGCGAACGGATTTGCCGGAGGGCCGCTGACGCCCGTCTCCAACGACAAGGCGGCACATCGCCCCGCGGGCCTCGGGCAGGGTCCAGACGGTGCGCTCTACATTTCGGATGACAAGGCCGGACGCGTGTGGAAGGTCGTGTACAAGGGATCCGGCAAGTAAGAGTTCCGCGACAGGCGAAAGGCAAAAATCGAGTAACGCCTGTCGCGTCCTGTCGTCTAGATAGCGAGTCCAGCGGCGGCCCTTTTTTTGGTCGCCGCTGCTTGTATCCAACCGACGAGGACAACCAAATGTGTAAATCGCCGCTGCGTTCCGGGATTCGCGCACTCGCATCAGTAGCCGCAATCGTATCGTTCCTCGCCGCCTGCGGCGGCGGACACCATCTGGCCGAGTACCCGTTTGCGAGTCGTACCCTCGCCGTCGTTTACCTGGCGCCCCCCGCTCCCGAGCTCCTCACCGGCTACTACGATCTCACCAGCTCACAGAATCCCATCGAGGCCGTTGTGAGAGCTGGAGCGGACGTTGCTCGCGAGCGCGAAGGCCATCGCGCCAGCGCGCGCCTGGACAGCGCTGCGTCGCGAGTGGACATACCGCAAGGTCTTGCGCAGCGCACGCTCGAGCGAGCCAGCAGATATTTGGGCACCCGCCCCGTGAAGGACGAGACCCAGGCCGACTATCTGATGGAAGTCCGGATGGAAAGGTTTGGCATCAACGCGAAAGCCGACGAAGCCGCCTATCTCTTCACGTTCGCCGAGGCGGTATTGATCGACCGGCGCACGGGACGCGAGATCTGGAACGTCAACATTCACGGGCGCGATCGCCTTACGCCTTACGTCCAGAGCAACAGTCCCATTCCAGGCTCCGTCATCACCGCGGGCACGCTCGGCTCTGTGACCGTCGCCGATTTTCAGGGAGCGCTCAACCAGCTGATCGACTACTCGTCGACGTTGATCACCAACGAGCTGCGCTCGGCTTTGAGGGACGTCCGGAACAAGTAGCGGCAGGTGAGTCCCATGGAAGGAGTGGCCGGCCGCTTGCGCTACTTGCTCCATGCTTCACTGGA
Source organism: Gemmatimonadaceae bacterium (assembly GCA_039936175.1). Taxonomy (GTDB): domain Bacteria; phylum Gemmatimonadota; class Gemmatimonadetes; order Gemmatimonadales; family Gemmatimonadaceae; genus UBA4720. The sequence continues at coordinate 38,120 of JBDTIV010000050.1, forward strand.
TAGCTCACTTCGTCAGCTCTCTCAACTATTGGGGAGTGGCGACCCTGATGGCGATCGAGAACATCGTTCTTCCGATTCCTTCAGAGTTGATCATGCCGCTCGCCGGCTATCGCACCATAGGCGGTGCACTGTCCCTCTGGGGAGTGATCCTCGCTGGAACCGTCGGCTCGGTCCTCGGCGGCCTGCCTCTCTACTACGCGGGCTACGCGCTCGGCGAAAAACGCGTCGCCGAGTGGATCGATCGCTACGGGCGATGGCTAATGCTGCGCAAAAGACACGTCGATCGCGCGGCGCAGCGATTTACGGGAAATGAGTTCGTCGCTGTAACCATCGGACAGGTTCTGCCTGGCGTTCGCGGCCTGATCTCGATTCCGGCTGGTCTCGCGCGAATGAACGTCGGACTCTTTCTGCTGGCGAATTTCATCGGTACGCTCGTCTGGTGTACCGTTCTCGCCGTCGCCGGCCGATTCCTGGGAGCAAACTTCACCCGGATTCATCAATTCCTCGGTCCTCTCGGCTGGGGAATTCTCGGCATTCTCGCGGTGTCGTTCGCAATCTGGGTGATGAGGCGCCGGCACAACCGCTGACACGCCTCTCGCGACCTACAACCGCGCGCATGACTCCGCAGGTGGTTTGAGCGGCGGCAGCGCCGCCACGATCTCGGCGCGCTGCGGCTCCAGCCACGGGGGTAGCACCAGGTGCTCACCGAGAGTGGCCGGATCCTCATCGACCGTGAATCCCGGGCCGTCGGTCGCGAGCTCGAATAGCACGCCGCCCGGTTCGAGGAAGTACACGGATCTGAACCAGAAGCGGTCAATTACCTCGGTAGGCCGGCGACGCGCGCGCTCGATCCGCTCGCGAACCTGGAGCTCGGTCACGTCGTCGGGCACTCGCCACGCTACATGATGTACGCCTCCAGTTCCCCATCGACCACGTTCGCCGTCTGGAATCTCGCGGATTTCCAGGTAGCGACCGGATCCTCCGCCCTGCAGTCCGAACGCCGACCATTCTCCTTCACCGCCGAGATCGACGAATCCAAGCACTCCGGTGAGGAACGTTGCCGACTCCATGAGATTGCGCTGCCAGAGCCGCACGCTGTGCAATCCACGAATCTGTCGCTCCTCCGGAACAGGGCTCGCCGCCCACGCCGAGAACTGGCGATCGTCTCCGGTTTCATGGAGCGTCACAGGCAATCCGTGCGGGTCGAAAAACGGAAGCGCCGCGGTCTGGCGTCGTGTCTCGATGTCGCGCACCTTCACGCCGTGCTCGACCAGGCGGTCAGCCCAATATTCCAGGCTGCCGAGCGACACTGCGAGTGACACTTCCATGGCGAGCCCGATTCCGGCCCTGGCCGGGGACATCGCCGGCCACGGAAAGAAAGTGATGTCGGTGCCGGGATGGCCAACGCCGTCCGCGTAGAAAAGGTGGTACGTTCCAGGTGAGTCCTGGTTGACACTTTTCTTGACGAGCCGCATCCCAAGAACGCCCGAATAGAAATCGACGTTCTCCTGCGCGTCGCCCGCGATGCACGTGATGTGGTGGAGTCCCGATATGTCGCCCATGTAAGTGCTAATCTAATGTGAGCGGAATACTACGTACTCTTACGTAATGCGCGCGACAGGCTGGCGACGCATACTCCAGTCGACGGAGTTCGCAGGGACGCGCAACGTTGCACGATTTGGAAAAGGGACTGTTCAATGGGGGTTCCATGACGGCGTCAATATGGCTCTCGAACTATGATGATGACGTTCCGGCTACGCTCGAGCCGTACCCAGACCGCGGCCTGATCGACTACCTGCGAGAGGCAGCCGAGCGGTGGCCTGACAGACCGGCGCTCCTCTTCAAGGGTTCGACGGTGACCTATCGCCAGCTCGGCGATCAGAGCAATGCCCTGGCCGCCGCATTTGTCGAGATGGGAATTCGGCGCGGCGACCGGGTGGCGTTGTGTCTGCCGAATTGTCCCCAGTTCGTGATCACCGAGTTTGCTGCATGGAAGGTCGGCGCGATTGCGTGCCCATTAAATCCGACGTACAGCGATCGCGAGATGGAGGAAGCCCTCCGCGCGACGGGCGCCGAGACGATCGTGGTGCTCAACCGCTTCTACGAAAAGGTGAAAGGAGTACAGCCGCGGACCGCGCTCAGACGAGTGGTTGCCACGAACATCAAGGAACATCTTCCGCTCAAGCTCCGCATCGCGTACACGCTCATGAAGGAAAAAAAGGAAGGAGACCGCATTGCCGTCCGCGCCGGCGATTTCAGGCTCGATGCGCTCGTGAAGCGTTTCCGTGGCGCACCTGCCCCAAATGTGCCGCTGAGCGTCTTTGATCCCGCGGTGCTTCTGATGAGCGGTGGAACAACCGGAACTCCCAAAGGAGTGGTGGGATCACACCGCGGGATGTTAATCGCGGGACTTCAGCTTCGTGCCTGGCTTCGCTCGGCCATGGAGGAGTGGACGGACACGATCATGCTGCCCCTCCCGCTTTTTCATACATACGCCAACACCGGCGTTCAAAGCCTCGCGTTCATCAACCACAACCCGATCGCCCTGATCCCGAATCCACGTGAGGTTCGCGACGTGCTGAAGGAGATAGTGGACGTGCGTCCGGCATTTATATGTACGGTGCCGACGCTTCTCAATTTGATCATGAACCACCCGATGGCGCGCGCGGGCAAGGTCGACTTCAGCTGCATCAAGCTTTGCTTCTCCGGCGCTGCCCCGCTAATGGAAGAGACGAAAAATCGCTTTGAGACATTGACGGGCGGCGTGATCGTCGAGGGCTATTCGCTCACCGAGGCGCAGATGGCGGTGGTGGCGAACCCCGTCCGAGGTGTGAAGAAGACGGGCTCCGTGGGAATGCCGCTGCCCGACGTGCATGTGCGCATCGTCGAAGCCGATGACGCCCGCACGGAAATGCCAACTGGCGAAGTCGGGGAGATTGTCATCAGAGCACCCCAGCTGATGCAGGGATATTGGCAGAAGTCCGATGAAACAGGCGAGATGGTCCGTGTCGACGATCGTGGCGACAGAGTCCTCTACACCGGCGATCTCGGCTACATCGACGAAGACGGATACGTGTTCATCGTCGACCGCAAGAAGGATCTGATCAAGACGTGCGGATTCCAGGTCTGGCCGCGCGAGATCGAAGAGGTGATGTCGTCACACCCGGCGGTCATGGAGGTGGGTGTGGTCGGGGTCCCCGATCAGATGCGCGGCGAGACGGTAAAGGCGTGGATCGTTCTCCGTCCCGGGCAATCGCTCACGGGAGCGGAGATGAAACTGTTCTGCCGCGAACGGCTGGCGCCCTACAAGGTGCCGGCCAAGTACGAGTTCGTCACGGAGCTGCCAAAGACGCAGATCGGGAAAGTACTGCGCCGGGTTCTGCGGCAGCAGGAGGCAGACAAAGCAGAGCTGGAAGTCGTCGCCGCCCCCTGAGACTTCTTCTCATTACGGCTTGAGCGCTCTCGTGGCCAGCTCGTCCTCGACGCGCGCCGCGAAATCAGCAACTGTGAAGATCTCCTGCTTCTTCCCCGCCCCGCGGACGCGCAGCGCGATGGAATCAGCCTCCCCCTCGCGTTTGCCCACTACCGCCATGTAGGGAATCTTGAGCATCTCGCCTTCACGGATCCGGTAATTGAGCGTGTCCGAGCGGTCGTCCAGATGCACGCGCACACCGCGCGCCTTCAGCCGGTCGACCACGGATTGCGCGAATGGCTTTACCTCGTCCGCAATCGGAATCACGCGCACCTGCTCGGGCGCCAGCCAGAGCGGAAACGCCCCCGCGAAGTGTTCGATCAACCCCCCGACGAAACGCTCCATCGATCCAACGAGCACGCGGTGCAGCATGGTGGGGCGATGCGTCGTGTTGTCAGCGCCCGTGTACTCGAGCCCAAATCTCTCGGGGAGATTGAAATCCAGCTGCACCGTCGGCCCCTGCCACTTTCGTCCGATCGCGTCGATCAGCTTGAAGTCGAGCTTGGGTCCGTAGAAGGCGCCCCCGCCGGCGTCGATCACGTACTCCTGTCCGCGCGACCTGAGAACCTCCGCCAGCGTTTGTTCGGCCGCCGCCCATTGCTCCGGACTGCCAAGCGCTTTGTCGGGCCGGGTCGCCAGCTCGATCGTGTACGGATACCCGAAGGTCTTGAGCATCTCGTCGCACAGGTCCAGCAGCCGCGCGATTTCACCAGGCACCTGGTCGGGCGTGCAGAAGATGTGGGCGTCGTCCTGGGTAAACCCGCGGACACGCATCATCCCGTGCAACACTCCGCTGCGCTCATAGCGATACACCGCGCCGAATTCGGCGTAGCGTATCGGAAGATCGCGATATGACCTCTGCTGCGACTGATAGATGCAGATGTGACCGGGGCAGTTCATCGGCTTGGGCCGATACGACGCGCCCTCGACATCCATCGCCCCGAACATGTTCTCCTTGAAATTCTCGAGGTGACCCGAGATCTGGAACAGCTTTTCGCTCACGATGTGCGGAGTGTACACGAGACTGTAGCCGTGACGCAGTATCAGGGCTTTCTCGTATTCCTCGATCTCGTTCCGAATTATCGAGCCCTTCGGATGCCAGAGGATCAGTCCCGGCCCCACGCGCGCATCGGTCGAGTATAGATCGAGCTGGTGCGCGAGCGTCCGGTGATCGCGACGCTTCGCCTCCTCGAGCTGGTGCAGATGCGCCTCGAGGTCTTCCTTCTTCCAGAACGCGGTGGCGTAGATGCGCTGCAGCATCTGACGCTTCTCGTCGCCCCGCCAGTACGCTCCGGCGGTGTGGAGAAGCTTGAAATTCCTGAGGTACGAGGTGTCGGGCACGTGCGGCCCGCGGCACAGATCGACGAACGGTCCATCGGTGTAGGTGGAGATGATCTCGTCGTCGGGGAACTCGCTCAGTCGCTCGAGCTTGAGCGGATCGTCGGCGAACCGCTTCCCGGCTTCGGCCTGCGACACTTCTTCTCGGACGAACGGAAACTTGTCCGCTATTACTTTCTTCATCTCCGCCTCGAACTTCTCGAGGTCGTCGGGAGTGAATGGCTCCTTCACCTCGAAGTCGTAATAGAACCCGTCTTCGATGGCTGGTCCGAAACCGATTTTCGCGTCGGGGCGGAGGCGCCGCACCGCTGTGGCGAGGATGTGCGCACCCGAATGGCGAAGCACGGCGAGCGATTCGGGGTCCTTCTCGGTGAGAACGCGGAATGCCCCGCCCTTGCGGAGTGGGGTGTTGAGGTCGATGACCTCACCATCGATTTCTACTGCGATTGCGTCCCGGAGCAGCCTCGGCCCGATCGATGCGACCACATCGCGCGGCAGAGCGCCTTCGGGAGCTTCACGGGTGGCGCCGTCGGGGAGCCTCAGCGTCAACATTTTTGGTATAATTTCGAATACTGCGGATGGCCTTTATTTTGCTCCCCGTTAAGGTATCGTTTGAAGAAACCCTTCGCTACAGGCACCCTATGTCGCCCTACCGTTTTCGAAATGAGCCACCGTACGTCTACGATGAAGACGATGAGGAGTCATCGTCGCGCAGTGCACTTTACATAGCCCTCGGGGCGGCTGCCGGCTTCGCGGCGGGCGTGCTCATGGCGGAACGATTCGGAGGGTTCAAAGGCTTGACTGATAGGATCAAGGATACCTTCGGCGGCGGCACTGGAGAAGAAGAGGAAGAGTTCGACTACGAGGGACTCGACGAAGACGAGTTCGACCCCGACTTCGACGACGACGCCGAGACCCCAAAGTCGTCGTTGAATGGCGCGGAGGAGCTCGAGGAGAGAGTCCTCGAAGCCTTCAGAAACGATCCGACGCTGAGCGAGCGCGCGGTCGACATCGGCTCAGTCGAGAACGGAATCATCGAGCTCACGGGAATTGTCAATTCCGACGATGAGGCGCACCAGGCCGTGGTAGTGGCTCGCGGAGTGCCCGGCGTCGAGACCGTAGTGAACAGACTCGTCATTCGTACCGAGGAAGAGCTGTTCGACAACGCGGCGCATCACTACGAGGACGGCGATCCCCAGTTCACGGAACGTCATTGGGAAGGTCAGCAGGTTGGAACGGGACGCCGGAGGCAGGGCAACTCGACCGAGATCGATCGTCATGCCGATCCGCGCACCGTTCTGGAAGATCGCTCACTCTCCGAAGACAGCGCGTTCATGGCTGCCGCGGAAGAGATACCCGACACGGGCGAGCTCCGCACAAAAAAGAAGACCACCCGCGGCCGCACCGATGGCTCGGCCATAGCGCCGAGCGGAGTGCCGAAGGCGGATCACGTCGCCGGAACCACTGACGCGCCGAGACCGAGACCGATCGTCTAGAATTGCCGTGCCGTGCTGGGGGAGTTGAGCCCGCACGGCCGGCGTACGCGTCGGTCGCGCGGGCTCGACCCCAGCACAACGGCGCTTATGCGCCCTTCTGTGTGGTGGAACTGCCAAAGAGCGGGATCAGAGAATTAGAGGCATAGAATTCAGATCTCGGACAACTGCGCCACGACCGGCCTCTGCGGCGCTAAGGCAAAGTCATTTGCTCTTACCCAGAATACCTCCCGAACGGTCTTAGCACATTTGTCCGATAACTGCGCTCTACACTTCTGAATTCTCGGATCGCGTTCTTTGATGTGTTTTTGTTCGTCGGCATAGCCCGAAGAGATACGCGCAACTCTTACCCGTCCAAAACGCGCCCGTTAACTTGCGCGGTACATGAGCACAACCCAGGAACTCCACGACCTGCCGGCGCAGTACGACCCCGGCCAGACCGAGCGCGCCATCTATGAGCGTTGGGTCGAAGCCGGTGTGTTCGCCGCCGACGAAAAGCGGAGCAGTCGCAACGGCGGCGACCGGGAGCCTTTCGTTGTCATCATGCCGCCCCCCAATGTCACGGCGGTGCTGCACATGGGGCACGGACTCAACAACACCGTGCAGGATGTGATCGTTCGCTGGCGCCGGATGGCCGGGGATGAGACACTCTGGGTACCCGGCACCGACCACGCGGGCATCGCGACGCAAAACATCGTCGAGAAGCAGCTCGCCGCCGAAGGCAAAACGAAGTTCGACCTCGGCCGCGAGGCGTTCGTGGCGCGTACGGTGGCGTTCGTCGAGGAAACCGGAGGCGAGATACTGCGCCAGTTGCGCGCAATTGGGGCTTCGGCGGACTGGAATCGAACCGCCTACACGTTTTCTCCCGAATTGTCGCGCGCGGTGCGCGAAGCCTTCGTTCAGCTCCACGAACGCGGCCTCATTTATCGCGGCCATCGGGTCATTCATTGGTGTCCGCGCTGTCTCACTTCGCTGAGTGACGAAGAAGCACAGCACGGCGAGGAGGTGGGCTCGCTGTATCACATTGCCTATCGCATCGTCGGCGCGAAGGACCATTCGAGCGTCGTCGTTGCAACTACGCGCCCCGAGACGTTGCTCGGCGATGTCGCCGTCGCCGTTCACCCGGATGACGAGCGCTATAAAAAGCTCATCGGACGTTCGGTGATGCTTCCGATTGCCAACATTGAAATACCCGTCATCGCCGACGAGTACGTCGATCCGGCGTTCGGCACGGGCGTCGTCAAAATCACCCCCGCGCACGACCCGAACGACTTCGAGGTCGGGATGCGCCACCAGCTGCCGATGCCCGTCATCATGTCACCCGACGGAACGATGGGGAACGGCGCCGACGCAGGATCGCGCGTTCCGCCCGATCTCCTCGGCATCGACAGATTCGAAGCCAGGGAGCGCATCGTGCGCTCGCTCGAGAACTCGAAGCAGCTGGAGAAAATCGAGGCGCACCAGCACTCGATTCGTCACTGCTATCGCTGCGACACCGTCGTCGAGCCGCGACTCTCCGATCAGTGGTTCGTAAAAATGGAACCCCTCGCGAAGCCGGCGCTCGAGGCGGTGCGCGTCGGCACTATTCGAATCCTGCCGGAGCGTTGGGAAGCGGTGTACGTCAACTGGCTCGAGAACATCCGCGACTGGAACATCTCGCGGCAGCTGTGGTGGGGTCATCGCATTCCGGTCTGGTATTGCGACAAGTGCTCGAAGCAGATCGTGAGCCGAACCGACGTCGTCGCCTGCGAGAGCTGCGGCGGGCCGGTTCGCCAGGACGAAGACGTTCTCGACACCTGGTTCTCGTCGTGGCTCTTCCCGATCTCGACGCTAGGCTGGCCCGACAAGAGTGCCGCGCCTCTCGTGGCATTTTATCCGACGGACGATCTGGTCACGGCACCGGAGATTCTCTTCTTCTGGGTGTCCCGGATGATCATGGCGGGCTACGCGTTCATGGACGCGCCGCCATTTCACACGGTGTATCTGCACGGAACGGTTCGCGACATGAACCACGTGAAGATGTCCAAGTCGCTCGGGAACGGCATCGACCCACTCGATGTCGTCAACAGCTATGGTGCGGACGCGCTGCGCTACACGGTGGTCGCGGGAATGGGCATGGGCGCCGATCTCATGCTCGACCACCGCGACCTCGAGAGGTCCTTCGCGCCGGGACGCAACTTCGCCACGAAGCTCTGGAACATCGGACGGTTTCTGCTGGCGAATGTCGGAACTTCTCCGGTGCGGAGCGTCGACGAGCTGCGCGTCGATGAGCTGACTCTCGCCGACCGGTGGATCCTCGGACGGCTCAACGCGACGATCGTTGAATCGGATGCCGCCCTTGGTCCTCCGCGTCCCACGAAGGGAAAGTGGCGACGGGAAGAGCGCTACGCTGGTCTCAGACTCAGCGAGTTTGCCGAGGCGGCGCGGCGTTTTGTGTGGAACGACGTGGCTGACTGGTATCTCGAGACGACCAAGGGACGCATCGGAGCGGGTAGCGCGGACAGCGAGGTCGCGCGGGCGGTGCTCACCCATGTCTTCGACCACGCGCTGCGCCTGCTGCATCCCATCATGCCATTCATAACCGAGACGCTCTGGCAGCGACTTCCCTTCCCCGTGGCCGCCGAGCGCGGCGAGTTCCTGGCTACCGCTCCTTGGCCCATAGCGCAGTCCTCGTCTCGGAGTGAGACGAGCGCCTTGGCAGGATTTGACATCTTGCGTGAAGCAGTGAGCGCGATTCGTCAGATTCGCTCGGACTACGGCATAGCTCCCGGCAAGTCGATCGAAGCTTTCGTGCAGTCGCGGTCGAATGCCGCGCTCTTCGCCGATCACGCGCGACTCATCGGACAGTTGTCGCGCTCGACGGTGACCATCGGAAGTGCCGGTTCAGATGCCGCCGCCGCGCATTCCGTCCTCAGCGACGGCAGTGAGATCATCATACCTCTCGGGGGCGTGGTCGACATCGCCAAGGAATGCGGAAAGCTTCGGGGTGAGCTGGATCAGCTGGAGACCCAGCTCGAAGCGCTGTCAAAGCGGCTCCGCAACGAGGGCTTCGTCAGTCGCGCGCCGGCGCCGGTCGTGGAGTCGGAGCGCAAGAAAGAAGAAGAATGGATTAAACGGCGAGGGCAGCTCGCTGCCAAGGTAAAAGCGCTTTGCGGCGGCTGATCGCCGCTGCGCTGTTCCCTCTGGCGTGCGCCTCGCCCGGTATGCCGCCTGGCGGACCACCGGACACGGCTGCGCCCCAGATCGTCAGCATCGTGCCCGACTCCGGCGCCGTGGGCGTCAAGCCGAAAGAGGTGGTCTTCCATTTCGACGAAGTCGTGTCCGAGCGATCACCATCGACGACGACGCTGTCAGACCTGTTTCTGATCTCGCCGCGCGATGGAGCTCCAGAGGCCTCGTGGCACCGCGACGCGATTTCGGTGAGGCCGACACACGGCTGGCGCAACAACACGCCGTATACAATCATCATGCTGCGAGGTCTCGCGGACATCCGCGGAAACGTGCGCAATACCGGCGCGACGACTTTCTTCTCCACGGGCCCGACCATTCCGCCGACGCGCATCACGGGCCAGGTATTCGATTGGGTACAAGGCACGCCGGCAAGCGGAGCGCTCATAGAATCGTTCGTTCCTCCGGACACGCTGCATCCCTACGTCGCCCTCGTTGACTCGAGCGGTGCCTTTGCGCTGGAGCACATTCCTTCCGCGCACTACACTGTGAGAGCGTACCTCGACCGGAACAAGAACCTCGCAATCGACCCGAGCGAGCCGTGGGACAGTATGGCGATCAATCTCACAGACAGCGCCCACCTCGAGCTCCTCATTTTCACGCACGATTCTATTCCTCCACGACTCCGCGACGTCGCCTCCGTCGACTCGCTGACTCTCCGAGTGAGCTTCGATAAACCGATCGATCCCGGTCAGACGCTTAGCGCCGCGAACTTCGGCATCATCTCGCCCGACTCCGCACCTGCTCCAATCGCGAGCGCGGGGCCGGCTCCGAGAGACACCGCACCTCCGGCACCGACGCCGCAGGTTCGGCCGCACTCACCCAGGCCAGCGGCCGGTCGCCCGCCAACGCGGAT
>JBDTIV010000051.1:0-27076 GCA_039936175.1 Gemmatimonadaceae bacterium
ACCGAGCTCGTCTTCGATGCGAAGTGGCACACCAGAGCCGAAGCCAGGACCTCTCTGGTTGAATTCATTGAGGTCTGGTACAATCGTAAGCGTCGGCATCAGACCCTGGGATACCGAACCCCTGCACAGTACGAAACCGAAGTTCTCGAAGTGCTCCAACGAGCAAACGCAGCCTAAACTACGTGTCCACCAAATCGGGGTCGTTCCACATGGAGCTCTTGCGCCTTCTCGCCTTCCAGCACCCGCGGCTCCGGCCTGATCTGCGCTCCGAATGCTGCGGCACACGAGCACCGATGGCATCGTCTTGGCCAAGCGACCCGTAACGCGCGCGAAATCCCCCACCTGACGCGGGCTTGTCACAACGAGAGGAATGTGAGCTGAGTTCCCTCACAGCGCCCGCTCGATGTGCTGTCTCATGCGCCAGAAGTTCGCTCGTAATCAGGTCTTTATTGTTTCTTTGCACATGGACCCGATCACTGAAGGATGAACATCGCCGCCGCCGCTCCGAACATCGCAATTGCCGTGATGCCAACCACAGTCCGGCCCAATCGCGAGCTGGGCTGTCCCTGCATTACTCGCTTGTCGGACGCTACGAGTAGCACACCTACGAGCAGGAAGGGGGCAAGTACGCCGTTGATGACTGCGGTCCAGAAGAGGGCCCGCACCGCATTGACGTTGGCGAAATCCATTGCGATGGCGGCCCCTAGCGACGCCACTACTACTCCATAGAACGCAGGGGCCCGTGACGGGCGCTCGTCAATGCCCTGCCGCCAGCTGAAGATTTCTGCAAACGCATACGCGGCCGACCCGGCAAGAGTCGGAATCGCGAGCACCCCCGTGCCGATGATGCCAACGGTATAGAGAAGCGCGGCAAACGGACCGGCGAGGGGACGCAACGCCTCAGCGATCTCTCTGCTCGACTGCGGCTGCGTGATTCCGTGAATGTGAAGGGTGAGACCCGTCGTGAGTATGATGAAATACATCGCCGCGTTCGAGGCGAATGTACCGATGCCAACGTCGACTTTCCGGTGCACTATTTCAGTGCGCGACGCTCCCTGCCTGTCGGCCACGCGCCGGCGACCCAGAGCCTTTTCTTCTTCAACTTCCTCAGACGCCTGCCAGAAAAAGAGATACGGGCTGATGGTAGTGCCGAGGATGGCGACCATGGTCGACCATCCCTCTCGCGATTTTGGAACCGACGGAATGAACGTGGCCTTCGCGACCTCACCCCAGTTGGGATGGAGTGTGAACGCGGTCACGACATAGGCGGCAAGAAACAGTGCCAGCCATTTGAGGACGTTGGCAATCATCGCATAACGCAAGCTGATTGTTGCCCATCCTACCGCCAGCGCGAATGCGACAACCCAGACGTGAGAGCTCACATGTGTGAGCATCTCCGCGGCGTCAGCCATCCCTGCAAGGTCCGACCCGATGTTGATCGTATTCGCAGCAAAGAGAGAGGCTGCGACAACGACGAGAACCGGGCGGGGAAATTTGGTGCGCAGCGCAGCCATCAGACCCTGCCCGGTAACCATTCCAACCCGGGCGCACATCGCCTGAACCGCCGACATGAGCGGCCAGGTGAACAGCGCGGTGCTCAGCAGGCCCGTTCCGAACTGCGCGCCGGCAATCGAGTAGGTGACTATTCCCGAGGGATCGTCATCCGCGGCACCGCTGATCAGACCCGGGCCAAGGGATTTCCAGAAAGTCTTGTCAGTCTGCTCGCGTGGCTTCTCGCGGCGCGGAGTGGCACGTTTGTCGGAATCAGTCACTGGCAGTCGCTTCTTTGAGAGGGTCGGCACTTCCAGCGCCAAGACAAAACTATCACCTTTCCACTAAGTGACTACACCATTACGGTCGGACGTCGTGCGACTCATCATCACCCGCCGCGCACACTTTATTCTTTTGTTCGTGTCGACCATTCTCTGGTCAATGGCTCTGTCGGCCGCGAAGGCACAGCAGCCCGCTCTTGCGGCGAGTCCCAAAGACTCCGTTGCCCAGGCTATCAGACTCCGCGTCTTCCTCGATTGCAACGTCTGCGATTTCGATTTTATGCGGACCGAAATCAACTTCGTGGACTACGTGCGCGAGCGACAGGATGCGCAGATCCACATTCTTGTCACCAGTCAATCGACTGGCGGCGGCGGAACCGAGTACACGCTCCATTTCATCGGGCAGAAAGAGCTTGCACACCTCGCCGACACTCTGAGATACGTGTCGCCGCTTAGTGCGAGCCAGGATGATCTTAGACGCGGACTGGCTCGGACGATCAAACTCGGTCTGGTCCGCTACTACGCGCACCTGGGTCAGTCCGGTCGCCTCGATGTCACCTATACCGCTCCCACCGGCGCTGACTCGGCCTCGAAAAGCGGGGCCAGAGATCGCTGGAATCTCTGGGTATTCCGGATGAACGCGAGCGGATACGGGAATGGTGAGAAGTCCAGCAACTTTCTCTCGCTCAACGGATCTCTCAACGTCAGCCGGACGACGGAATTGTGGAAGACCTCATTGACCAGTTACGGCAACTACAACCAGAGCAGGTTCATTCTCAGTGACGGCAGCAAGTTCAACAGCTATTCACACGGCTACGGCTTCAGCGACCTGATCGTCAAGAGCCTTGGCCAACGGTGGTCGGCGGGGCAGCGCGCGTCGTGGACCTCGTCGACTTACCTGAACCAAAAACGCGCCATTCGGTTCGCGCCTGCTGTCGAGTACGACTTCTTCCCCTACTCACAGTCGACGAGACGGATGCTCACGCTGCAATACTCGCCGGGGATCGACTTCTTCCGCTATCAGGATACGACGATCTTCGACAAGATTAGCGAAGTACGCGGTGATCAGACCTTGACCGCATCGCTCGACCTGAAGCAGACGTGGGGATCGATCAGCAGCTCTCTGGAAGGGGCGGCCTACCTAGACGATTTCGCAAAAAAGCACCTCGTATTCTTCAACAGCCTGGATTTGCGCCTGTTCAAAGGGTTCTCCTTCTTTTCGTTCGGGCAACTTTCGCTCCTACGCGACCAGCTTTACGTCCCGCGCGGGAATCTCAGCGATCAGGAGCGACTGCTTCGCCGACGTCAGCTGGAGACGTCGTATAGCTACTTCGTCCAGCTCGGTCTCAGCTACAGCTTCGGCTCGATCTTCAACAACATTGTCAATCCGAGGTTCGGCGGTTCAAGTGGCGGGTTTACCATCATCAATTAATCTGTCTCGGCGTGTAGGTCGGAGCGTTTTGTGTGACCCAGATCCATACATGGCCGAAACAGCAGAGTGGACCCAGGTCCTCAAGAAACGCCTTTCTGGGTCGTACCTCCCGCTCTTGGATCAGGAGCGCCGCTCGAGTCCACAGCTGAGATGAGGCCCACCCGATGACCATGCTCTCCGCAAGCGATTTTGTCAGGCGCCATTTTCGGCACCGTTTTCACCCCATTTTCACCACCGTTTTCGCCAAATTTCGCTTTAATTTCTCAAGAAGGACGGTGACTACGAGGCCCTAGCAGCCTAGGCCAGAGAAAGGAGCACCGGCCTTACATTACTAGTAGAAGTCGACTGAATTATTCGGGCGCTGCACGGAGCGTTAGCTGACAGGTGCCAGCTACCTTATTGCTAGGGAAGCGGACCGCTAGACAGGGGGGAAATCAGGATGAAGGACCATCCGCACGATCACGAACATAATCGCGGCGCACACGACTCAAAGGTCGGACACGATCACGGTGGGACGCACGGGCATACTCACGGCGTTCTAGATCCTTCACTCACGACAACCGAACGCGGTCTCTGGGCCGTAAAGTGGGGCTTCATTGGCCTCTTTCTGACGGCCACACTGCAGCTAGTCGTGGTTTTTCTCTCGCACAGCGTCGCCCTACTCGCCGATACGATCCACAACTACGGTGACGCCGCCACCGCGTTTCCGCTCGGCATCGCCTTTCTCTTCGCGAGGCGGGCACCTACACGCCGCTTCACGTATGGCTTCGGCCGCGTCGAGGATCTGGCGGGGCTCGCCGTCGTCCTCACAATCTTCGCGAGTGCCATGGTGGCACTGTACCAATCGATTAATCGCCTCTTGCACCCACAGATGGTTAGCCACCTGTCGGCCATTATCGTCGCATCGATCATTGGTTTCATTGGTAACGAAGCGGTAGCCGTGTTCCGCATTCGCGTCGGGAAAGAGATAGGCAGCGCGGCACTCATTGCCGATGGCTACCATGCGCGCACAGACGGTTGGACTAGCCTCGCGGTGTTAGTGGGCGCGGTTGGAGTTTACTTCGGCTATCCGAAAGCAGACCCGATCATCGGCTTACTAATCACCGTAGCCATCCTTGGCATTGTTTGGCAGTCTGTGAAAACTGTATTCACTCGAATCCTTGATGGCGTCGAGCCTGAGGTCTCGGAAGAGGTCCGCCACTCGGCCAGCCACGTCCCAGGCGTACTTGGAGTCAGCGATGTGCGCGCGCGTTGGGTGGGGCACCGACTGCGCGCAGAGGTCAACATCACGGTGGCGCCGGACCTTAGTGTGGCGGCGGGCCATGATCTCGCTAAGCAAGTCGAGCTTGAGATGCGACAGCACCTCAAGTTCCTCTCTGGAGTCATCGTGCATGTGGACCCAGAGACTGAGGCGGGTGAACAGTTCCACTCGCCTGACGGCGGCGAGTCGGTCAGCACTCACTCCGCTTCGCTGCATCAGCATCGTCAAGATGGTGGGGCAGTAAAGAAGCTGCACATGACCGGCTAACGGGCGCTGCGCGAGGTCAAAACGGTCTTGGTTACAGCGTGGGCGATCGCGTCGCAACGCTCTGCGGGTTCCAAGTATGCTTCTCGCTTCGGACGAAGCGGGACCAGGCATACAATGCATCGTACATGACGAAACCCTGTCGAAGCATCTCGTGATCGTCAGGAAAGTTGTGCGAGAGACCAAGCGAAACGGCGAGCAACCCGGCTGCCTGCGGTGCGATGTCGGGTCGAGCCGTGTCGGCCCCCCGTACGATCACGGCTAACTCGTCAAGTGCGGGATCATTGAGCTCGTAACGGCGGAGGAAGGCGTCGAAGCTGCAAAGGGGACCATCGTGACTCAACTCGACTCCCTCCACATCAAACGGAATGGCTTGCTTCTGTTCGGCCAATCGGCGGACGTCGGAGGGAGGTACAAAAAGAAATTCCGGGTCAGTATCGATAAATCGAGCGATCAGCCAAGGGCATGCTACACGATCTATTTTTGGTTTCTCCCGTGTAATCCAGCGCATGGTGTCTCCAGAATCATCGTTGTTGAAACCTCGACCGTCTGTGGCATCGACGGCTCAGCGCGCCGCGTCGAGGGCAGCGCGAAGCCCACGCACCACGTCGTTCAGCTGACCATCCGCCCAGAAGTGGATGTGACCTGAAACCCGAAAGCTGATCCAGTTATTATCTCGGTCCTCACCGGAGGAGGGCCGATGCGGAAGTCCAGATTTACCACCCAGCAGATTGTCGGGTTCCTGAAGCAGCATGAGGCCGGGGCCAAGATTTCGGATCTCTGCCGGGAGAATGGGATCAGTGACAACACGTTCACCGTTGCAAGAGGAAGTACGGTGGAATGGAGATCCCGGATGCTCGCCGGCTTAAGCAGATCGAGGAGGAGGACCGGGCTCGGCTAGCTGGTTGCGCTGGGTTGGCAGGGTCGGGAAGCAGCCAAGCCTTACCAATGGCCCCAGCACGCGCGCGTTCGGTCGCCAGAACTCGAAAATACGGCTCGGTTTCTACTCTCGGTACGCTTGCTCCACCCGGATTCGATGACCGGCTAATCGCAGTTTCCGCAGCCTCTGTTTTTTCCTCCATTTCCGCCTGGATTCTTCCCTCATTTCGACTGGATTTTCCCGGATTTTTCTCGGGAAACGTGCGGGCCATCACGGACTCATACTACACAGCATACCGCACGGAGGCTTATTCGTGCAGCAAATCAGGCGGTTACCGGCAGAGGAATTCATGGGAGCATCAAATCCTACTTGGAATGGGCGTCGACATCCTACTTTGCCGCCACAAGAAGTGGCGAAACGCAGTGAGAAACTCGATAGCAACTCGACCAACACTTGAGCTGCGTCGGCCTTACCCCGAGGCACACCGCAGATCACATTGGACGCAGCAGGGGAAGAGATGAGAACATTAGTCGCTATTGGAGCAGTATTCGCATTGTCGGCATGCGTTGCGACGTCGGCGAAATTGGCGCCGTCGCTCGGTATCGAGCCACGCGGAACAACCGTGGCAATTAGGTCAAGTGAATTGGAACCGGGCATTGAGCTGAACGGACCGAGCCGACGCCTCGTAGGCGGATTCGACGGCGAATATTCGCTCAGGAGCTTGATAGACAAGAAAAGCGGCCTCGTCTCGCACCAACTTTACGTCGAGGACTCATTTAGAAGTAATGGAGACTACGATTTCATCGGAGTGGAATTGCATAGAAATGAATCAGGCGGTGTCTTCTATGCCTCGCCACGGGGTGAGGACTTTCGCAAGTTGGAGTTCATCCAGATCGACCGAGAAGTCGGGTCGTGTGCTGTCGGTCCCATGGGCTTGGGAAACGGCATTGGCGCCTCGTGTAGACTTTATGAGACATTCGGCGCCGTTCTTCCTGACTCGCTGCTTCGAGCCCACCCCACGGGCTATCGCATAATGTTCTCCGGTCAGCGCGGGCCGCTAGTCGTTTCCATTGCGTCCGACCAAATTCGGCTTCAGTTACAGGTCGTCGACAGCGTCCGGCGCGCCTCACATTGAAGGCGGGAGGCTCCAGGTTCGACGTAAAGCCTACCCCTATCCTTCTGGTAGTTGTCAGCCTCGGTCCCCCGCACGCTTAGGCTCGCAGTGATTACTGGTTAGGTCCAGACACATTTGATGTGAGACTATAATGCGAAGAGTCCTGCTCACAATAATCACGGCAACCACAATGTTTGGGTCCACCTCGCTTGCTCAGCGATCATATCAGGTCGGGGTCTCTAACAGTCACACGCCGAGTGCTCGGGAGATTGCGGAACTAAGATCGCGATCATCTCACCCGATCGAACAAGATGATAGTTGGCAAGGACGTGACTTTCGGATGTGGATCATGCTAGGCATTGTCGGTGGAGCAGCGCTCGGAGCTGCTTGGGCAGGCGTTCAAATAGCGCACTCGAATGACCCGATGCTCGCCAACTACGCGATCGCGCTGGGCGCTGGAGCAGGCGCTGTTGTCGGCGGTTTAGTTGGCGCTTTCAGTTATACGGTCGTGCATCCATCACGGACGCAGTAAGCGCGTCACGAGCCGATTCTGATTCTCCGAGTTGTTGTGCGGCTGAGTGCTGCGGTTCTGCTCACGGCTTGTCATGGCCAGCGTGGTCTTCGGAGTATCGGAGAATACGCCGACTACGATTGGCAATCAATCGACGGTTTTCGCTTCGGTGCACATGCAGCGATTGTGGGCTCGGGCGCCGATACGTTATGGGTCAATGCTACCGCCGAGAATTTATCGAAGCACCGCTTAGCGGTAACGTTTGGGCGCGGTTGCGGCCGCGACGTAAACAGCCTCGCGGTCGTCGCCCAGCACGGCGTGAAGACCTGGGACTCACGGACCTGGGAGATTCATCGGCAGCCGATCGAGCCGGTCCACTACGACTCAACTGGGCAGGTAATACCAGTGCTATGCGCTGGCCAGGTTTACATGGTCATTGTTCTACCAGGTGGTCTCCGGAGATATGAGCTGCGTGTTCCTGTCAACGAGATTCTTGGCGACTCGCTCCCGCCAGGAAGATATGGGATCGTCGCACGCCTCTCGATCAACGGTTGCGAAATAAAGAATCTGCGGGCTGGCGAGGTCGAGTTCCGTCAGCCGCCTACTAACGTGATTGCAGTTGTACGCTCTAGAAAGGCATTCCGATTTTTGCGCCGGTCTCCGAGTCCAGCCGATCACGCTTGATGAGCGTGATGCCTTGCTCAAAAACCCCGCTTAATCTACTGGTGCCGAAGACACACGCTTCGAAGGCGTGCGTATCTCCTCCCGAGGAAAGTGACGCGCCTCACGCCCGATGAGCGTGAGGTCCGAGGTTCAACTCCTCGCAGGCAAATTAACCAGAGCTTATTGCCCCGCTCACCCGCGCCGCCCACGAGTGCCTTCAACCCGTGCAGACCGACGAGGTTGGTTGTAATTTTTCTCGCAGTTTGCCCGACCTGCCCAAACCGCGTCGATGCGCGCACGGACTGCGATGACAGACAAATCCAGTTCCTATAAACCTGGGGACGTCAACGGGGAAAAGCCGCCGGCAATCACCCGCCGCGATGCAATCGTCGTCGCTGGAGCGGCTCTCCTTGCTACCGGCATTCCGCTACTTGGCCAGACAACGGTGCCTTCGTCGCCTGGTATTCCTCCCGATCCTACAAAGGTTCAAGGCCGGGTGCCCACCGATCTCGGCCAGCGTTCAACTTTCGAGAATCCACGGCGCTTCGTGTTCCGCGCACTGCCATCCGGCGAATCAGGAACGCCTCTTCAGCATCTTCGCGGAATCGTCACTCCTTCCGATCTCCATTTCGAAAGGCATCACGGCGGAATTCCAGCGATCGATCCGACGAAATACACCTTGCTCATTCACGGGATGTGCGAGCGGCCTCTAAAGTTTAGCCTGGATGACCTGAAACGCTTCCCGTCCGTGAGCCGCATTCATTTTATCGAATGCTCTGGCAATGGAGTAAGTCTCGGACCCCGTACTGATCGGGAGCAAACTCCTCAGCAGACCGACGGTTTGCTCAGCACGAGCGAATGGACAGGCGTACCGCTCGCGTTGTTGTTCAAAGAAGTCGGCATCTCGCCGGGCGCCAAGTGGTTTCTCGCCGAAGGAAGCGACGCGGCGCGGATGACGCGCAGCATTCCGGTTGAGAAGGCTTTCGACGACGCGATGATCGCATACAGCCAGAATGGGGAAGCGATTCGGCCTGAGCAGGGGTATCCGGCCAGGCTCCTTCTTCCCGGCTGGGAGGGAAACACCAACGTGAAATGGGTCCAGCGCATCGAGATCGGCGATACGCCATGGATGACGCGCGAGGAGACATCGAAATACACCGACCCGCTCGCCAATGGTACAGCCCGCCAATTCAGCCTCGTGATGGACTGCAAGTCGCTCATCACCTTCCCCGCATATCCGAACGTTCTCTCATCCGGCTGGTGGGACGTCACCGGTTTGGCGTGGAGCGGTCGCGGGAAGGTCGCGCGAGTCGAGGTGAGCACAGATCGCGGAAGGTCATGGGAAGACGCGGAACTCCAGGCCCCGGTGCTTTCGAAATGCACGACTAGGTTCAGGTATTTGTGGAAGTACGGCGGCGGCGAAGCCTACCTAATGAGTCGAGCAACCGATGAAACCGGCTATGTCCAGCCGACCCATGCCGAGCTCGTCGCCGCTCGAGGACCGGGGACGTTTTATCACCACAACGACATCCGATGCTGGAAGGTTGAGCCGGATGGCCACGTTTTTTTCGACACAGAGATTTGACGGTGCGACCCCGACGCGTGATCGCGTTGAGTGTGCTCCTGGTGGCGGGAATCGCGGCCGCCGCACGACCGTTTCTTCATCAGCGGCAATATCCGCCAAGGTTCGGTTTCGGGCGAGCTGCCACCACGGAAGAGATCCGAAGGGCTGACACCGATGTTCGGCCCGACGGTCACGGGCTTCCGCACGACAGCGGAACTGTCGCCGCTGGAGAGGTCGTGTACAAACAGCGTTGCGTCGGATGTCACGGCGCGACCGGCGTCGAAGGGCCGTTCAATAAATTGGTCGGCCGAATGCCGGGTGACAGCTTCAACTTCGCGCGCGACCCGAAGCTCCTCCCGCTTCGCACGATCGGCAGCTACTGGCCCTACGCCACGACGTTGTACGATTACGTGAATCGCGCGATGCCTTTCGACTCGCCCGGCTCGCTCAAGCCGCGCGAGGTCTACAGCGTTGTCGCTTACCTGCTGAATCGCAATGAAATCATTTCGGCGACGGCAGTGATGAATGAGCGTACCCTTCCGGCCGTGGTGATGCCATCGCGAAACAAGTTTGTACCCGACGACCGCCGTGGCGGACGCGAGATCAGGTAAGGCTTAGAGGGAATCCTCATTTCTGAGTCTGCGAGATAGGGATACGACCGCGAACTTGATGCCCCGCCTTGAAAAGACGTTTGCCGAGCAACAATGCTTACTGTCGATTCCGCTGTCGAATGACTCCGGCATTATCCGGCATCGCGAAGGGTGAACAACGGCAGATCACGCTATCCGTCAACGATTTACTGATTTCTTGCCGGACTTCTTACTCCCCTTCGGTCGCCTGATAAGCGTGAGGTCGGAGGTTCAACTCCTCCCAGGCCCATCAAGCTCCAACTGAAAATCCCGCATTCGCGTCGCGCGGATGCGGGATTCTCTGTTTGCAGGAGTCTCCTTTACTACGGCGTGCTAGGCTCTGGGCTCCGCCCACCCTAACAACGCTAGCACGGCCCAATTCAACCAGAGGTTCTCTTCGTCATCGAGTCGACGAAGACGAGCCGCGATCTTCGCCTTCGGTATCGTCGTAATCGTTTCCCCCACCATGTCCGGCTCTGCGCGTAGCCACGTATCCGTGGAATGGGCCATTGGCGGTTTCTCTGAATTTGCCAACGATGTCCCCTCGCGGGTTGATTCCGAACACGTCGGTGTAAGCCGAGTTCGGGACGTCGATTGTCGTGAACTCTCCGCGCTCCAGCACGTAGCCGTGGAGTTGCTTGGGCGCGGCGGCATCCTCGAACAAGCCGACGATCGTTCCGTTTGGACTTATGTCCCAAGCAGCGGTGAAGTCGCTGCCTGGAGCGTCGAACGCCGTGAAGACTCCGTCTTCGATCAGGTACGCCCGTCCCTTCCCCGCAGCCCTGTCCGTGAAGAGCCCGACCACCTTGCCGCCACCAGGCGTAGCCCCGTTGCTCATACTGGCAAACGTGCTGATCTCGGAGAAGCCTGCCCTGCCTTTGGTCATACCGTGCATGCTCGCCCCCTGGTCGCCGTCATGGTAGCAGCCGAGGATCGTGCCGTCAGGCAGGATGCGCTGGGCGATTGTGTTGGTATGACCCGGATAGTTCACCGGGATGAACTCGCCGGATTTCGCCAGGATGAATCCGTGAGTGTTGACGGGCGGCTCTCCAGCCATGCGATAAGTGCCGACGATGTCTCCCTCGGCACTGATGCCCCGTAATTGGGTGAACGCGGCACCGGGATACACGACGGTCGTGTACTCACCATCGTCGTATATAAATCCGCTGGCAGGGCCTCCCAGCGCTTTGAAGTACCAACCGACTATTTGGCCTTGCGCGTTGATTCCGGAAGGCGCGGTCTGGAAGGCGCCGGGGACGTCGAGCCGGGTGAACGCGAACGCATGATTTGGGTCGCCACGAGCGAATGCTGCGGAATTCGCTGTTTTGCTCACTGCGTTGCTGGACGGCGCGACAGGGTTGTCGGAGCAGGCGATAAGAGTAGCTAGTGCGGCTAATGCCGTCGGGACGAATCGGTGCGGCTTCATGGGTCGACCTCGCTGATGGAAGAGTTGCGATCTCAACGCTACCGTGCGTCGAACAGTTGATGGCGCGCGGCTAAATCGAGACCGGGCTCCATCTATCAACGCGGAAAAGGGACGAAGTACGGGCCAGTTACTTCCTCCGCGGGAGAGTGTGGCAGGGTTGCTGTCCCTGACCCGCCGGCGTATGCTAGACTCAGCATGCCACCTCCGGAGCAACCCCGCCGAGCCGCCGACGGTTGCGGCCCCGAGACCGAGGGGAGCCTCGGCCAGCTTGAACGGTGGACCCGCGTCAAGGCGCTATTTCTGGAAGCGTTGGCGTATCCGGATTCGGAGCGAAGTGCCTACGTAGCACTGGCTTCCGGAGGCGATGCGGATCTGAGGAAGGAGGTCGACTCGCTGTTGGCGAGCGAAAAGGAAGCAGCCAGTTTTTGCGAGAGTCCCGCGGCTGGGCTTCTTGGGACCGCCTTATTGCCAGAACACGAAACGGCCGCGCGCCTGGCCCCCGGCACTCGGCTTGGTGCGTACGAAATTTCCGAGTTTATTGCTGCCGGCGGAATGGGTGCCGTGTATCGCGCCCGGCACACGGTGCTCGGTCGGGAAGTGGCCATCAAGACCATCGCCCAAGGGCTCGCGGATGACGCAGCCAGGCGTCGTCTCATCCGCGAGGCGCAACACGCCTCCATTCTCACGCATCCGAACATCTGCGCAATTCATGACGTCGGTGAGACGGACGGCGTGCCGTTCATCGTGATGACATATGTCGACGGGCGGACATTACGCGAGATAGTTGGCGAATCTGTACTCAGTATTCAGGACGCCCTTGAATACGGAGCTCAGATAGCGGGCGCCCTCGTGCACGCCCATGAGCGCGGAATCATCCATCGCGACTTGAAAAGCTCTAACGTCGTAATCGACCAGAAGGGCAAGGCAATCGTGCTCGACTTTGGGCTGGCGCGCCGTCTGCCGGACGACGCCGGCGTTCAGTCGCGCGAGCCGACACTGACGCGTCCCGACGCGCTTGCCGGGACACTGAGCCACATGGCGCCCGAAGTCCTGCGCGGCGATCGTGCTGACACCCGCAGCGATATCTGGGCGCTCGGAGTGTTGTTGTATGAGTTGGTCATGGGCGAGCTGCCGTTCACGGGGCGAACGCCGTTCGAGACGAGCTCCGCAATTCTCGACGAACCGCCCAAGCCAATGAGCCCTCGCGTGCCTCTCGCGTTGCGGCTCGTCATTGAGCGCTGTTTGATCAAGGATCCCGCCGGCCGGTATCAGCGCGCGCAACTGGTGGCCGACGCGCTCGACGCGATCAAGCAGCGGCGCGCGTGGCAGGTTGTCGGGCGGCTTCTCTTTTCCGCCCGCCGGCGTACTTTGTACGCCGCCGCAGCCGCTGCGCTGCTCTTACCTGTGCTGGTGGTCGCGGGCGATCGCTTGCGCACCGAGTTCAGCGCGACTTTCGCCAAGCGAATATCGACGCTGGCGTTGCTGCCCCTCCAGAACGCCACGGGCGATCCCGGGTCCGACTATTACGCCGAGGGTATCACGGATGCACTCATCTCGCAGCTCGGCGCTGCAAGTGACGTACGTGTTCTCTCGCGCGGGTCAAGTACGCGCGCCGCGCGGACCGCGAAGACCGTCACCGACATCGGCGCCCAGCTCGGAGCGGACGTTATCGTCCGGGGGGCGCTGCGCCGCTCATCGGAGCAGATCACGATCGACGTGCGCCTCGTCCAGCCGTCGGACGGACGCGTGCTCTGGTCAGAGACCTACGAGCGCAACGCCAGAGAGGTGCTCGCGCTCGAGGCCGACATCGTTCGCGGGCTCGCGGGAGCCATCCAGCTCACGCTGAAGCCGGCGGCGCGTGAGCGGCTCGCCACGATTCGCGCCGTCAGCCCCGACGTGTACGAGGCGTATCTCAAGGGTCGATACGAGTGGAACAAGCGGACACCCAAGTCGCTCCAGCTTGCGATCGAGCACTTTACTCGCGCGGTGGACCTAGATCCGACGTATGCGCCCGCGCACGCCGGGCTCGCCGACTGCTTCAATCTGCTCGGGACAGTGATGGTCGGAACCGGCTCCCCGCGGGAGTACCGACCTCGTGCCGCCGCCGAAGCGATCAAGGCCTTGCAGATAGATCCATATTCGGCCGAAGCGCATGCGGCGCTCGGTTATGTGTGGCACTACGGATGGCGGTGGGCGGACGCAGAGAAGGAATTCAGACGTGCAATCGAGTTGAATCCGAGCTACTCGCTGGTCCGCATCTGGTACGCGAACCTGCTGATGTCTCAATTGCGTATGAAGGAAGCCGTCGAGCAGGTAAGCATTGCCCGCGACCTCGACCCCTTCTCGCTCATTGTCAATACTAACGTTGCCTGGGTACTCGATGCCGCCGGACGCCACGAAGATGCGATCGCGCAACTGACAAAAACCCTCACGCTCGATTCGACCTACGTTCAGGCGCGCTGGCGCCTCGCCGGCGCGCTGACGTCGGCTGGACGCTTTACCGAAGCGCTCGATGAAGGCAATCGTCTCGTCACGCTCAGCGATTCCTCGCCACCGGCGCTCGCGCACCTGGCGATAATCGACGCCCGCGCGGGAAGGCGCCGCGAGGCGCTCGCGCTGCTTGATGACTTGCTCATTCGATCCCGTCGTCAGTACGTGCCGCCAGCTTTGATCGCCCTAGCGTTTAACGCGTTAGGCGACGCCGATAACACGCTGACGTGGCTGGAAAAGGCCTTCGCCGAACATTCGAACGCGATCGCATATCTGGCTGTCGATTACCAGAACGCTCCGCTGCAACGCGATCCACGCTTTCAGGCGCTGCTCGCCCGCGCAGGACTGAAGTGACCCACGCAGGTGGCGTGCCCTCTTCGTCCGACGTTACCGGTCTGCTGCTCGAGTGGTCGCGAGGCAATCCAGAGGCGCTCGAGCGCCTTATGCCGGTGATCTACAACGAGTGTCGGCGCATTGCCGCGGCGCAACTCCGACGCGAGCACCGTGATCACACGCTCGACCCCACGGGTCTCGTCCACGAATTGTATCTGCGGCTGGTGAACCAGCGCCGAGCCACTTGGGCGAATCGGGCGCAGTTCTTCGGCATCGCAGCGCAGCTGATGCGGCGAGTTCTGGTGGACTATGCGCGTGCGCGACATGCAGACAAGCGCGGCGGCTCGGCGACGTTCGTGTCGCTTGCAGCAGCCGCTGACACCCCGGACGATTCACGGATCGCTGATGTCCTGGCGGTCGACGAGGCGCTCGAGCGGCTGGCCGCTTTCGATCCCGAACAGGTGCGGATCATCGAGCTGCGATTCTTCGCCGGCCTCACCGTGGAAGAGACCGCGCGCTTGGTAGGTCGATCGCCGCGCACCGTGAAACGCGAATGGCGCCTCGCGAAAGCGTGGCTGTACCGCGAGCTGCATCAGGAGCATCGCTAGTGCGGCAATCTTGGCCGACGACCGCACGATCCGCCTTTACATAAATCGACGCACGGATTTTAGCTGGTACTTAAGCGCGGTCCATCCGGATGGAACCAGTGTGACGGCGCTGGCCACGATCTCAGGTAGCTACGAGGTTGCGTGGCGGCCTTAGTTCGTGAAGACCTTCCCCGTAGCGACGTGGGACCTCCGCGTTGACGGCGCGAGGATCTTCCTTGAGCCCAGGAACCAGATCGTCGATCCCTAGAAGTAGCAACGTGCCGCGCAAAAAAAGGCGTACCCGATATGAGTGCGCCTTTCTCGTACACTCTGATGTGGGCACCGAGTGCTATTTAACCGCCGCTACCCACGCCCGCATTCTCGTGTCGAGGATGTCGAGCGGAAGTGCTCCCTGACTCAGGATCTGATCGTGGAAGGAACGAATGTCGAATCGCGGTCCGAGCTGCTGCTCCGCGTATTTGCGGAGTGCCTTGATTTCCAGCTCCCCGCTCTTGTACGCGAGAGCCTGCGCCGGATCTACGATGTAGCGATCGACTTCCTGCGTGATGTCCTGATCGGTCTTGGCGCTGTTTGCCTTGAAGTACTCGATCGCCTGCTGGCGAGACCAGCCGAAGGAATGGATTCCTGTGTCGATCACCAGGCGGATCGCTCGCCACATCTCATAGGTGAGCTGACCGAACTTGGAGTACGGATCCTTGTATAGCCCGAGCTCGGGGCCGAGGCTCTCGGAGTAGAGAGCCCACCCTTCGACGAACGCCGTGTATCCACCGTAGCGGCGGAATGCAGGAATTCCCTCCAGTTCCTGCGCGATCGATATCTGGAGATGATGACCGGGCACGGCTTCGTGCGAGGTGAGGACTTCCATCTCCCAAATTGGTCGCGCGTCGAGCTTGTACGTATTGACGAAAAACTCGCCGGCGCGATGCGATTCAGGCGAGCCGGGCTGATAGTAAGCGGTGGTCTGTGATGGTGCGGCGTAGGACGGAATCGTGGTGACCCCGTAGGTAAGGCGCGGGAGTATGCCGAATAGTTTGGGCAGCTCCGGATCGATACGCTTGGTGATGTCACGATACGCCCGCACCAGGCTCGCCGAATCCGTGTAGAAAAATTTCGAGTCCGTGCGCAGCATCGTCGCAAAGGCCGCGAAATCTCCGTTGAACCCTGTTGAACGAATGAGACTATCCATCTCAACGCGTATCCGCTTTACCTCGGCCAAACCCAAATCGTGGATTTGCTGCGGAGTCCGCGCGGTGGTCGTTTGAACTTTGATGTTGTACGCATACCACGCGGCGCCGTCGGGTAGCGCGCTCATTCCAATCGTTTCTCGAGCGCGCGGGAGATAAGTATTCGCGAGGTAGGTCTGGAGGCGCTGGAATGCCGGGCGATCCTGCTCAGTGTAAACTCGGGACGCATCGGTGCGAAGACGCGCCCTGTCACTCTCCGCGATTGCGACCGGGAAGTTCGTGAAGGGAGCGAGCAGCGGACTCTTTAGCGGATCCGCTGGAACGAGGTTCGTAATCTGCGTCGGGACATCTCTCAGCGTGATGCGCGGCGGTGTTATACCGCGTTTGACGCCGCTGTCGAGTAACGCAATGGTCTGGTCGACGACGGCCGGCAGCGCGCGCAGCCGTGCGATCATGTCGGCGTAATCGTTGACCGTTGCCCCCGGCATCGAGCTGAGGGTCGCAGAAGCGTACTGCGGTCCGCCCTGCTGCGTGATCTGGAGGAGATCTCCCGGGAATCGTGTTCCCTCTATCGATTCGTCTACCCTCCGCTTGAAGACGTCGTAGCTCAGTTGGTCCGGAGGGTTTAACCGAGCCCGATTGATTGCGCGTACGACCGTGAGCTCAGTGATCACATCGGCTCGACGCCTGTTGATGGCAGCGACGGAGAGATCGGTCCACCGATCGTTTTGCCCGGGATATCCGGTGTAGGTCGCGTATTCGGGGTAGACGACGTTGCTGTACTCCCAGTCGAGATCGAACAAACGATGGAGGCGGACGCTGTCGCTAAGTCCAGGCGCGGCGGCAAGTGAGGCGAACTGCTGCGAATAGTCCTGTCGAGGCTGTCGCTGCGCCGTGACCGCGCCCGGGCCCACAAGAAGAATCGAAAGCAAGAGCGTTGTCGAATAACTGAACGACTTGAATCGACGTTTCATGGGTTTACCCGTCCGGTAGTGGGAATCGCTCGAGAGCTGGTCAAATGTAGGGTGACCCTGACCTGCCGGGCAAACGAACTGCGACTAACGAAACTGCAACTGAAGTCTACCGGCCGAGGGCTATCGGCGGGGACGGCTCGGGGTTAGGGGCTGCCTCGAACCACATCTCGTGACAGCCCTGCACGAGCGTACCACTTCGCGCTACTACCAGCAGCGTGTTGATGTGATCAGAATGCCGTAGAAGGCAGGCGACATGTGAAGGTATTGCACGATGTAGTGTGGCAGCGACGACTCCTGTTGAAACACGATCGCCACGATAACTGAGCCGCAGAGAAAATTGCAAACCTCCTGTCACGCAGAATGCCGCGATCAACTAGGATCGAAAACCAAAAAGGAGTTCCATTCGAGTAGATCCCGCTCGATGTGATAGGCCACTTGCTTGTTGCGGTTAAGCTGAGGATCTAGTTGTGCTCTGCTAGACCGTCAGTCGCTGACGGAATGGACGGCTACGATCGCGAGAATACCGGCTGCCGCCAACGTGGCCGCAGCGACGAGGACTGTTGCTAGGTGCATACGGATCGCGGCGAGTGTGTGCCGTGCAGTCCCTCGTAGCTCGATGTCATCGCGCCAACTGCGCCGCAATGTGGCGCAGCCGGTGACCAATACCGCGAGCGGAAAAGCCATGAGGAAAAGCCATAGAGTCCACGGCCGCGCTGCGTACCACGTAACAATCCGTTGAGCAGAGTGCGCCGGTTCGTATTGCTGCGGCTGCACATTGCGCACGAAGAGCGCGGTCATAAAGAGAGAGGCTGGGAAGATGAGCAGCACTTCCGCACCGGCGCTGATTCGCTTGATCCAGCTAAATGAAGAGGCCATCAGATACCTCAACTCGTTGGAGTGCGGTCGCCCGATGTGAGAAAGTACTTTGCAATGTAAAGCCATAGACGCCCATGTCAATGAGTCTCGTTCTCGGAACGCTAGACTAAGTCGAGGCCTCACCTCCGGTGAGTGTGAGGTCAGGCTTGCCTTCCATCGATGGAGCGCGAAGGACCAAATCGCCTCCGGGACTCCGGGCCGCGTCGTTCCAGTGTGTAGGAAACGAGCATCGCGGTAACTGCGAATAGTCCAAAGGCGGTGAGGCTCCGATCTCCTGCGTTTGCGCTCCCAGCGAGTGCCGTTACAGCGTCCCGCGCGGTCATAAACGGGATGGGCAGCCCCGACCTCATCAGGTAACCGCCGTGGCCCGCGTCACTTACGCTAAATTGTTGTCAAATCCACACTTAGGCCACCAAATGGGGTATACTGATAGATACGAATTGAGACGAACTTGAGCGCCAGAGTTGATCCTCTCGGCGTTGGCCGGCCTGCGGAAGAATCCTCGCACGTAGGGGTCCGGTAAATTTCGACGAGGCGCTGGAGATTCTAAAATGCAGATCAATAAGGGACATGTCGCGCGTAGCATTCGATTTGATATCGCGACGGACAAGAACGTAGAGTTCCATAGGCTTTTCAAAAACGAAGTGCTCCCAATGCTGAAGAAGCAGGACGGGTTCAAGGATGAGCTGCTGCTGGTGCAGGACCAACACGTTCAGGCCATCAGCGTCTGGAACAACCTGGATTCAGCACGTAAGTACGAATCCACAACTTATCCTCAGTTGGAAAAGACGCTTCGCCCGATAATGTCCGGAAAACCAACGGTCGAGACGTTCCAAAACGAGTTGCTGTCCACTATTGCCTGAGCATTGCTTCTCAGGTGATGAAAATAGGAGGGGCCCCGACGGGACCCCTCCTGTTTTTTTTGGCGGTCCGAAGCGTTGGACCTAGCGCGAAGGATGCGCGCGCATCGTTGGGTAAGGGGTGCTAGGGCTGCAAACCTGGCGATCTCCTATTCTCAGCAAGCAAAACCATTCGAATGCGTGAGCCGCCGTTTCACGGCACCGTTGGCTTACGCCAATGCGGGATTTTTACTGTTCAGCTGAAAAACGGGTCGACTGTCGGTTCCTACTGTCGGTTCGCACTATCGTGGAGACCGCAGCCGGCTTCCGATCACGATTCGAAAGACGCATTTCTCATCGTCGTTTGATCGGCCTGCTGGTATACCGTCATCACGTCAACAGGGCTCTTCCAGCCACCGAGGTAGCAGAGATCAGCCATCGGAGTGTCGCGCGCTGGGCGAGCAAGCACGGCCGTTTCTTTCTCCTGAGGCCGCACGGTGAAATGGCTGCCAGTCCGAGGATGTTTAGCGGTGAGCTCCCGTGATTGAACCAAAGCAACGACGGTTCCGAATATTGGGTTTTCTACATGGCTCGTGGCAGCACCAAAGTGAAAATTGATCCCTTGCCGACGCTGCTTTTACGCGAATATCCCCACCCATCTGGCGGGCTATATCGCGGCTAATGGCGAGACCAAGGCCGACTCCTTCGGAGGTGCGGGTCGTCCCCGACTGCACCTGCACAAATGGATCAAAAATCCGCTCCAACTGGCTCTCGTCGATTCCAACGCCGGTATCTGTCACGTCGATGAGCACCTGGTTTTCAACCGAGCGCCAATCGAGGGTGATGCTCCCCCCCTCTCGAGCGCGGTCTCAAGGATCGAAGCCTTTCGCACCTCACTATCGTGTTCGGCTGCCGCCGCCCGGGCACGCTCGAGGAATTCCCCCAGCTGAAACCCCACGCCCTCTGCGGCATTTAGAAGGGCGCCGTTGGGGGGAAGCACGTCTTCTCCGAAGAATTCCAGCACACCAAAGAACCGCTCGGAAGTCCTCACGGGAATTCCGAATGCTGAATGCAGACCCTCAGCGCTCGCTTCGGCGGATCGGGGATAGACGGCAGAAGAAGTCACATCGCTCTCCCAGTACGGCCGCCCTGTGTTCCAAACGCGCTCGGGAAATCCTTCCCCGCGTCTAAACACGATGGTCTTCGTTTTTCGTTCGAACTCTCCGAAGGAACGATCGGGTGCGGTCCAGGCCCGAACGGGCCTAAGGACGTCGCTAGGACGGTCCAGCTCCCAGTACGTCGCATGGCTCCAGCGAAGCGTCCGACCAACCTCCGCTAGGACTGTCTCCAAGGTTTCGCCTGGAGACCCGGACCGGGCGATAATCTGGCTTACCAAATGCTGGACGCTGAGGCCCCTCTGCGACTCCCGCCTTGCTGTAATATCCTGGGCTATGACAAGCAGATCGTGGCTTGGCGTTCCTGCCGATTCGGTGCCGGCCACCGTCACAATCACCCATACCGAGTTCCCATTTTTCAAACGGTACCGCTCTTCCAGATGGGTGGCCGCAACCTCGCCCATCCTGACTCGGGTGAATTCGGAAGTCTCCGTCTCGAGGTCGTCAGGATGTGTCGTATCCGCCCGAGTACGAGCGAGCAATTCCTCTCGAGCATAACCGAGAAGCTCACAGAGCGTTTCGTTGGCGTCGAGCCACCGATCTCCGGGCGCAAGAAGGCCCATTCCAACGCGTGCTTTTTCCACCGAACTCGCCAGGCGCGAGACCTCTTCCATAGGATCGGGCATACACACGCGGATTAGCAGGATTCCAGCCAAGAAGCGGGTAGTCTGCACGGAACTCATTCAAAACGCGGCCCTCGCTGGTCAAGCGGCTCGGGAAGTTCGCCGCGTAGCACGAGGCTCTTGCGTGTCCCACGGACATCCCATATTCACACCCAACCCCGCAAGCGCTTAGGCGCAGGAACCTTCCGACGTGCTGGCGTCTTTGTCAGACGACACTCCGTTCGGCGTTTTTCTTGGCAGGAGGCTTTCGTCGATGAGTCAGGCGCCTATGAGCGAGGCAACGCTGGACAAACTCCAGCGGGACACGTTCGGGTACTTCCTGAAAGAGACCAATCGCGCCAACGGCATGGTGCCGGATAACACGCGCCGGGGCGCGCACGCCAGCATCGCGGCCATCGGGTTTGCCCTGGCAGCCTACACGATCGGCGTCGAGCGCGGATTCGTCACTCGCGTTGAAGCCATGCAAAGAACGCTGACAACGCTGCGGTTCTTCCGACAGAGCGAGCAGAGCGAAGCGCCGGAGGCGACCGGCTACAAAGGCTTTTACTACCACTTTCTTTATATGAACAGCGGACGCCGGGCCTGGGAGTCCGAGTTATCGACAATCGATTCTACATTTCTGCTCGCTGGTGCGCTGACGGCTGCCGCTTATTTCGATGGGGATGCGCCGGAAGAGCGCGAGATACGCACAGTCGCGGAGGAACTCTACGCCCGCGCCGATTGGGAGTGGGCTCTGAACGCCGGTGAAACAGTTTCCATGGGCTGGAAGCCGGAATCGGGATTTCTGCCGTACCGATGGGAGGGCTACAACGAAGGGCTGATACTTTACCTGCTTGCGCTCGCTTCCCCTACGCATCCGATCGAGCCGGAAAGTTACAGGGCTCAGACCAGAACCTACTGTTGGAAAAATCTTTACGGCTACGAGTTTCTCTACGGTGGCCCCCTGTTCGTCCACCAACTCTCGCACATGTGGGTCGACTTTCGCGGCATCCAGGACGAGTTCATGCGCGGGAAAGGGATCGATTATTTCGAGAACAGCCGCCGCGCGACGTACGTGCAGCAGCGGTATGCAATTGAAAACGCGCTGGAGCACGAAGGTTACCAGGAGCACTGCTGGGGTATTACGGCAAGCGATGGCCCCGGACCCGCCTCTCTCCGGATCAAGGGTGTCGAGCGGAGATTCTTCGACTATGAAGCGCGCGGCGTTCCGTATGGGCCGGACGATGGCACCATTGCCCCATGGGCAGTGGCAGCTTCGCTGCCGTTTGCGCCCGAGATCGTTCTCCCGGCGCTGCAATATTTCAGGGAACGATATCCCGAGATGATCAGCCAATACGGATTCAAGTGCAGCTTCAACCCGACGTTTACCGCGGAGCCGCAGGGAAAGACCGGCTGGATCTCAAAAGGATACTACGGACTCGACCAGGGACCTATAGTGATGATGATCGAAAACCACCGCTCGGGATTTCTCTGGGAGCTGATGAAGAAATGCCCCTTTATCGCCGACGGCCTGCGCAAAGCGGGATTCACGCCGGCGGTAAATCTGCCGCCAGCGAAATGACCAACGCATCGCGGACGCAGGCTGGAAAGCGCTTCTTCACGAACGAGGATATTGAAGTTCCGGCCGTCAGCGCGGAGCAGATGCGCGAAGTGGGTCGCGCCGCCATGGAAGAGACGGGATCGAATCTCCTTCAGATGATGGAGAACGCCGGGCGCAATCTCGCTTCGCTGGTGTTTGAGGTTCTGGGTCGAGGCTGGGAGAAAGCCAGGATCGTCACCCTCGCCGGCAGCGGAGGTAACGGCGGGGGAGGGATCTGCGCCAGCCGTCATCTGGCAAATCATGGGGCGAACGTTACGCTTTGTCTGGCTGACTCGAGTCGCATGAGCGAAGCGGCTTCATTCCAGCGCCAGATTTTTGGCTTCAGTACCGGCAAGGAAACGGCCCCGAGCCGTCTTCGCGAAAAATTGCCGGATCTGGTTCTGGATGCGCTGATCGGTTACGGACTGAACCGTGCGCCGGCTGGCGGGGCAGCAGAACTGATCCGGTGGGCGAACCAAACAGATTCGCCGATTCTGGCTCTCGATATCCCCTCGGGCGTAAATGCCACGACGGGAGAAGCGCCGGGAGAGGTCATCAGGCCGAGGTGGACGATGACGCTGGCTTTGCCGAAAACGGGCCTCGTCCCCAGCAACGGCGGCTAACTTTTTCTGGCTGACATAGGCATTCCCGCCGCGGTCTACAGCCGCTTGGGATTGAATCATACGTCACCATTTCGCGATCGCTTCCATGGGCCTCTGAGCTGGCGGTGAGCAGCTACCAACACAGATATTACGCGGCCGTTGTTGAATTCGGCATCACCAGTTACCATATATTCATGGCGATGACACTGACCAGCCTCCACCACCACACGCATCTGCACCACGGCTCACGGGCCGCGGTCGCTCCTGCGCGTGTATGTCAGACTATCCATCGATGATCGCCTAGTCAGACCGCACCACCAGAGCTTCCGCAGCCCGTCCCTTCCGGACGGGCTTTTTATTTCCCGAGACTCATCTCATGCTCAAAATCGCACTACCAAACAAAGGACGGCTCGCCGATGATGCGCGCGAGCTCTTCGGAGATGCGGGCCTTCCGGTTCGCACACGAGGCGATCGCGCGCTGACGGCATCGCTCGGCGGCGAGTTCGAGGCGCTGTTCGTCCGCGCGCAGGACATTCCGGAATTCGTCGCCGATGGTGTTGCGGATGCCGGGGTCACCGGCTGGGATCTAGTCCGTGAAGCGGCACGCCCAGTCGTCCCCCGGCTCGACCTCGGATTCGGCGAGTGTCGCCTCGTTGCGGCCGCGCGCGAAGACAGTCCGATCGTCTCTCTCGACGACATCAAAGCCGGCAACCGGATCGCGACATCCTTTCCAAACATCACCCGCGACTTCTTTGCGTCGCGAAGCCAGAAGGTAGAGGTCGTGCCGATCTCGGGTGCGGCCGAGATCGCGCCGATCCTTGGAATCGCCGAGCTCATCGTAGACATCACCTCCACCGGATCCACGCTCAAGGTGAATGGGCTGCGTGAGATCGGAACTCTCCTCACATCACGCGCGCAGCTGGTGACGAAGAGCGAGCCCGTATCTGATGCCGCCAAGATCGAAGCGATCGACTCTCTGATCATGGCCCTGGATTCGGTCGTGCGCGCTCGCGCGACGCGGTACCTCATGGCAAACGTCCCGAGAGGATCGCTCGAGGCGGTAAAGAAGATCATTCCCGGCATCAATGGCCCCACCGTGATCGATATCCTGAATGGTGGCGATCGGGTCGCAGTCCACTCGGTTGTCGATGCCGCGACAGTTTACCGGACGATCACCTCCCTGAAGTCGCTTGGCGCCAGCGGAATTCTCGTCACACGCGTGGAGCGCCTGATGCCATGACAGAAGCGACTCTCACAGCGCCCGTCAAATACAGGGGCGCACTGAGCGATCTATCGGGCGCCGACCGGAGATCACTCTTCGAGCGAGCCCGCGGGGGTGACACGGTTGTGCACGAGCGGACGGCTGCGATTCTGCGACGCGTGCGTGCCGACGGCGATCTCGCGTTACTGGAGATGGCCAGCGAATACGACGGAGTGACTCTCGAAGCTCTCGAAGTTCCCGCCGACGTCAGGCGTCGGGCGCTCGCCTCGATCGATCCGCGCGTCCGCCGCGCACTGGAGCACGCAGCGCGGAATATCACCGCTTTTCACGACGCCAGCCGGCCGCAGGCAGTGGAGATCGAAACCGAGCCGGGGGTTGTCGTCGGACGACGGCCAGATGCGCTTGCGCGCGTTGGCATCTATGCCCCCGGGGGTCGCGCGCCATATGCGAGCAGCGTGCTGATGGCAGCCGTTCCCGCGCGCGTGGCGGGGGTGCCTGAAATCATTCTCTGCTCTCCAGCGGGTAAAGACGGATATCCAGCGGCTGTCGTTCTCGCCGCGTGTGAGATCGGCGGCGTCGATAGGGTGTTTGCCGTGGGCGGTGCCGGGGCCATCGCGGCGATGGCCTATGGCACCGAGTGCATCCCCGGGGTGGATAAAATCGTGGGTCCGGGGAACGCCTACGTCGCCGAGGCGAAGCTCCTCGTGAGCAGCGTCGTCGGGATCGATTCACCGGCGGGGCCGAGCGAGCTCATGGTCATCTGCGACAGCAGTTGCGATCCGGACACGATTGCCCGCGAGGTTCTGGCGCAAGCCGAGCACGACGTCGATGCGTGCGTCGTCGTTCTCGCTCTCGACTCGGCGACCGCATCAGTAGTTGCAAGCACGATCGAGCGGACCATATCGCGCATGCTCCGCGCCGGCGTGATTCTCTCGGCGCTGCAGCAGAATGGCGCTATCCTGACTGCCGCCTCAATCGTCGAAGCGGTCCAATTCGCGAGCGAGTACTCTCCGGAGCATCTATTGCTTGCCGTCGCAGATCCGGACCGCCTGCTGCCGGAAATCCGCAACGCCGGCTGCGTGTTCGTGGGGGAGCAATCGTCGGTCGTTTTCGGGGACTACATCACGGGCGGGAATCACGTTCTTCCAACCGGTGGCGCGGCGCGGCGCTACTCCGGACTGGGATCGCCTGATTTCGTGCGCTGGACGTCGTATCAGAAGGTTAGCGGCCCCGCTGCCAAGCGTCTTGCCCGCGATACTGTAATCCTCGCGGAAGCCGAAGGACTGCAATGTCACGCTGCGGCCGCGTCGGCGTGGAGCTCGCCATGAAAAGCGCAAACGCCGAGGTCATCTCCGGCGGACTGTTGTTGGCGCGCGATGGTTATCGCGATATCGCGCTCTATACCGCACCGCGAGAGCCCGGAGTATTGGACCTCAGCGACAATACGAACCTCTGGGGCACGCCGCCGTCCTCATTGCGCACTTTGTCGTCGATCCACCAGGAAGACGCGTCGCGATATCCCGTTGCGTACGAGCCCGTGCTCAGGGATGCGATTGCGCGATACGTCGATGTGCCTCGGGAGATGGTTGTGGCGGGGTGCGGGTCGGACGACGTGCTCGATTCGGCAATTCGCGCTTTCGCCGAGCCGGGCGAGCGATTGTGCCTCCCAGCTCCGTCGTTCGGCATGATTCCCGTCTTCGCGCGGACGAACGGCTTGGTGCCGGTCGAGGTCCCGCTCACGCGCGAGCTCGACGCTGCGGTGGATGACATTCTCGCGACGCGCGCGCGCATCACCTATCTGTGCTCGCCCAACAATCCGACCGGTGGCGCGCTGTCACGAAGTGGTGTCGAGCAAATCGTCGAAGGGGCCGCGGGACTGGTGATCATCGATCAGGCGTACGTCGAGTTCGGTGGCGAGAGCTTCATCGACCTTTTGTCGAGCCGGCGCCCGGTACTGGTCACGCGCACGATGTCCAAGGCCTTTGGCTTGGCTGGCCTTCGCGTCGGCTACGGCATCGGCTCACCCGAACTGATCTCGGAGGTGATGAAGGCGCGAGGTCCCTATAAGGTGAGCACTCTCTCGGAGCGCGCGGCGATCGCCGCCCTCGAGAACGACCTCTCATGGGTAAGCGCGCGGATCGGGGATGTCGTAACCAATCGCGCGCGCTTCCGGCACGAGCTCTCCATCCGTGGGATCACGTCACTGGATTCGTCGGCGAATTTCGTGCTCATACCGGTGAACAATAGTGAGGTTTCGGCGCGCCGGTGCCGGCAGGCCGGTATTAGAGTGCGAGCGCTTCCATCCCTTCCGGGAATCGGCGATGCAATTCGCATCGCCATCGGGCCGTGGGAGCTGATGCAGCCCTGCCTCGACGCGCTCGGAGGGGATTCCTGATGCAGATCGCGATCTTCGACTACGGGGCGGGGAATCTACACTCTCTCGTGAAGGCGATCTCGGGTGTTAACGGAAGAGTCGTTTCGACTGAGTCCGATGTTCGCGCCGCGCTCCGGGCGGACGTCCTGGTTCTTCCGGGCGTCGGAGCCTTTGGCGCGGCCGCGACGGCGATGCGCGGCGCACAGCAGGACCTGCGCTCCGCGCTCGCCGATGGTCAGCCGTGCCTCGGCATCTGCCTCGGGATGCAGATCCTTTTCGACGCCAGCGAAGAATCTGCCGGCGACGGCATCGGCCTGATTCCAGGCAAAGTGAGGCGCCTGCGCACGACCAAGGTTCCGCACATGGGTTGGAACGACATCGAATGGGCCGCGCCACAAAGTGTCAACGGAGAGCCGCACATCGACACCGCCTATTTCGCCAACGCATTCGTCTGCGAGCCGGCGGAAGAATCATCCGTGCTCGCCTGGACGAATCATGAGGACGTTCGATTCGCGTCGGTGGTACGGCGCGCAAACACCGTCGGGGTCCAGTTTCACCCCGAGAAGAGCTCGCTCGCCGGGCGCGCCTTCGTCAACGCCGTGATCGAGGATCTCATCAGATGCAGGTGATTCCCGCGATCGACTTGCGCGACGGCGCGTGTGTGCAGCTGGTGCGCGGCTC
>JBDTIV010000052.1:0-15174 GCA_039936175.1 Gemmatimonadaceae bacterium
CGGTCCACTACATCACGTTCCCGGAGCCGGCGTACGCGGTGAGCCCGACCCAGAACGCCGAGTTCGACACGAACAACCTGAGATTCGTCTACAACTCGATGCTGACGCCGGCGTCGACTTACGACTACAACATGGCGACGAAGCAGCGTGTGCTGAAAAAGCGGCTCGAGGTTCCGGGGTTCGATGCGGCGAAGTACAAGGTCAAGCGCTTCATGGTCACGGCGCGCGACGGTGCGAAGGTGCCGGTGTCGATGATCGTCGGCAAGAGCTGGAAACAGGACGGGACGCATCCGCTGCTCGAGTACGCGTACGGATCGTACGGCTCGACGACGGAGGCGACGTTCAACTCGCCCGTTCTCACCCTCGTGGATCGGGGATTCGCTTACGCGATCGCGCACATTCGCGGCGGACAGGAGATGGGTCGCCAGTGGTACGACGACGGCAAGATGATGAAGAAAAAGAACACGTTCAATGATTTTGTCGACGTAGGACAGTACCTCGTGGACAACAAGTACACGAGCAAGGATCGCCTGATCGCGAACGGCGGGAGCGCCGGCGGACTACTCATGGGCGCCGTCGCCAACATGCGCCCCGATCTGTACCACGCGATAGTCGCCGACGTGCCGTTCGTCGATGTGATCAATACGATGATGGACGCGTCGATCCCGCTGACCGCGCAGGAGTGGCAGCAGTGGGGAGATCCGCACATCGCGGATCAGTATGCCTACATGAAGACCTACTCGCCTTACGACAACGTCGAGCGCAAAGCCTATCCGTGGATGCTCGTCACGACGTCGCTGAACGACTCGCAGGTGGGTTACTGGGAGCCGTCGAAGTGGGTGGCCAAGCTGCGGGCGATGAAGACTGACTCGAACCCGCTGCTGCTCAAGATCAACATGGCGGGAGGGCATGGGGGGTCGTCCGGGCGGTACGACGTGCTGCACGAGCGGGCTTTCCGTTATGCGTTTATGCTCGATGCTGTTGGGATGGCGGGGCAGTAGGAGTACTGAACTGCAAAGAACGCGATCCGAGAATTCAGAGGCATAGATCATAGATCCGAGACAACTGCGTCCGGACCTTGTTGTGCGCCGATACGGTAAGGACAACAGCCTTACTTCGCGCCACACAGATCGGTCTTAGCCCGGTTGTCCGAGATCTACCAGCAATGGTTTCTAGCTTCTCGGATCGCGTTCGTTGTAGGTGAGGAAACGGGTCAGGGTAGCGATTCGATGACCCGTTTCTTTCCGAGCTCGTCAATATCGAACGCGATCGCCTTCCCTTTTCCCGCGATGGCGCCGCGAACAGTAGCAAGCGCCTCGTAGTACGAGAGGTACGGGAACGACGAGAGCGTCCGAGACGATCTATGACTTATCGTCTTCACCGCCGAGGCGTTTTCGAGCACAACAGCCACGGCCGGGCCAGTCCGCTTCGCTCACTTGATTGGTGATCTTCCCGGCCAAGCGTCCTTGCAGAGGTGTCGCTATAATAGTCTTGAAACTGAATTGAACACGGGGCTGGAACCCTTTCGTGGTCTGCAACATACCTTACTCGCGATAGGGATCCTTGAAGAGAGGACGATGCGAGCGTGCACGCAGCCGTCGACCGTGTTCGGTTGCCCACACCTCAGGAGACACGAGTGATTTGGATTCTGCTGTCGCGCAGCGCAACTTTCCATCGTACAACTTTCCTGCGGTTCGCAGTCCTGGTTGCCGTGCTCGGCACTGCAACGCCAGTTGGTCGCGCCGGGAGTCAGAGTGCCGCTCACGCAAACGTCGTCACGGTCATCGCACACGACTTCGCGTTCGAGATGCCCGACTCCATCCCCGCGGGGTTGACTACCTTCCGTCTACGCAACGCCGGGAAGGAACCGCACCACTTGATGTTCTACCGACTCGATTCCGGAAAACGCATCTCTGACGTTTTCACGGCGCTCAACGCGGGCGGCGCGCACCCCGCATGGATGCACCCGGCTGGCGGCCCCAATGCTGTGCCCCCCGGCGCGGAAGCGGTGGGCTCCGTCGTATTATATCCTGGCACTTACGTCGCCTTCTGCCATGTCAAGAGCCCTGACCGCATCCTGCATTTTCCGAAGGGCATGATGAAAATGGTCGTCGTGACGCCGGCTCCTCGTAGCGAGCCGCTCCCCCAGTCGGACATTGTCATCACGCTGACCGACTATCATTTTACCTTCTCTCACCCGCTGACGCGTGGCCACCATCTAATCGCGGTAGCTAATCGAGGCACCCAGCCGCACGAGCTCATTCTCTCGAAACTTGCAGAAGGGAAGACCTCACAGGACTTCGTCCACTGGATGGATACGCAGGATGGCCCTCCGCCGGTTGTGCCATACGGCGGCACGACCGATCTCCCGCCTGGCGGGGCGATGCTGATCGAGGTGGATTTCAAGCCCGGAACCTACAGCGCCGTTTGCCGCGTTCGTGACGCGAAAGATGGCCAGCCGCACGACCGTCATGGCATGCTCACCCAGTTTGTCGTGCAGTGAGCCCGTTGTTAATCCGCGCTCGTCGCTACGCTTTCGACTGAGTCGATGCAGCCGAGGGCTCTCGTCACGTGGTCGACTACGATTTTCTCTTGCCCCCGGCCCCGAAATAAGTACTTTCCTCTGTAAGAGATTCACAACTCCAACAGCTGGAGAGCTCCGCTTGATTCGCTCCGCCGCCAACTATCGAATTCTCCTTTATCCGGCCCTCCTTACAAAGGAAGGGATGGGGAGATTCTGCGCGGGGACCGATAGAGTTGGTTGACGAGTCTTAGAGCAAACGCAGAAGGGCCTCTCCCCGAATCGGCAGAGGCCCTTTTTTTATATCCAGTAACCGACAGAAGCTGACGCTTCGGGACGGGAGATGACGGAAAAGCAGGGACTGTACGACCCAGCTTACGAGCACGATGCCTGCGGCATCGGCTTCGTCGCCCACATCCACGGCGTCCGCTCCCGCGACGTCGTCGAGAAATCCCTCGAGCTGCTGCGGAATCTCTCCCACCGGAGCGCCGTCGCCGCCGACGCCTGTACCGGAGACGGCGCAGGCATCCTTCTGCAGATTCCTCACCTCTTTCTGCGGCGAGTTTGCGCCCCCATCGACATCTCCCTCCCCGACGCGGGTAGCTACGGCGTCGGGATGGTCTTCCTACCAACGCGGCCGGCCGATCGCGCCGCGTGCGAGCGCATCGTCGAGTCCATCGTCGCCGACGAAGGCTGCTCGGTACTCGGCTGGCGCGACGTTCCGGTCGACGACGAAGTGCTCTCCGGCCCCACACGTCGCGGCCGCCCCGCCATGCGGCAGATTTTCGTCGCTCGCATGGGTGTCGGACGCGATCTCGATCCCAACTATTCCTTCGAAGTCACGCTGTACGTGATCCGGCGCAGGATCGAGACCGCGCTGCGAGACATTCCGAGCGGCCGCGATTGCTATGTGGCGAGCTTCTCTTCGCGCACCATCGTTTACAAGGGGATGCTGCGTCCCGCCCAGCTCACTCCCTTCTACGCCGATCTTCGGGAGACGGATCTCACCAGCGCGATCGCGCTGGTTCACTCGCGCTTTTCCACCAACACGTTCCCGTCGTGGCGGCTGGCGCACCCCTATCGCTTCCTCTGCCACAACGGAGAGATCAACACGCTCCGCGGCAATCTCACCTGGATGCGCGTGCGCGAAGGCATCATGTCGTCGTCGCGCTTTGGCGCGCGGCTCGCCGAGATGGTGCCGGTGTGCGGCGAGAATCAAAGCGACTCGGCGTCGCTCGACAACGCGCTCGAGCTGCTCACGCTCGCGGGACGTCCGCTCGCGCACGCGATGGCGATGCTCGTCCCCGAAGCGTGGGAAGGTCACGGCACGATGTCC
The DNA here is from genome assembly GCA_039936175.1 of Gemmatimonadaceae bacterium. Classification (GTDB taxonomy): domain Bacteria; phylum Gemmatimonadota; class Gemmatimonadetes; order Gemmatimonadales; family Gemmatimonadaceae; genus UBA4720. Next base: position 3,858 of record JBDTIV010000052.1, read on the forward strand.
GTCGAGCGCAAAGCGTTCTACGAGTACCACGCGTCGCTGATGGAGCCGTGGGACGGACCAGCTGCCGTCGCCTTCACCGATGGACGCCAGGTGGCGGCGATGCTCGATCGCAACGGACTCCGCCCAGCGCGCTACGTCGTGACCGCGGACGATTTTGTCGTCCTCTCGTCCGAAGCGGGCGCGCTCCCGATTGCCGTCGAGAACATCCGAGCGAAAGGAAGGCTGGAGCCCGGGAAGATGCTCGTCGTCAACACCACGCAGGGACGCATCCTCGACGACGAGGCAATCAAGATGGAGCTCGCTTCCGTGCGTCCGTACCGGCGCTGGGTGGCCGAGCAGCGGATCGATCTCGAAACGCTCGTCGCGGTTGAATCCGCGCCCCGGGAATACTTGGCGCCGCTCACCATCCGCCAGCGCGCGTTCGGCTACTCCACCGACGAGCTCAAGATGGTCATCGGTCCCATGGCCGACGCCGGCGAAGAGCCCGCCGGCTCCATGGGCAACGATACTCCGCTCGCCGTGCTCTCGAAGCGGCCGCAGCTCCTGTCGTCGTACTTCCGGCAGATGTTCGCGCAGGTCACGAATCCCGCGATCGATCCAATTCGTGAGCAGCTCGTGATGTCGCTCGCGATGAACTTGGGCCCGCAGTGCAATCTTCTCGAGGAAACGGCCGAGCACGCGAAGCAGATCCGGATCGCGCAGCCGATACTCACGGAGCAGGACATCGACGCACTGCGCGGCGTCACCGACCCGTCGCTCCGCGCGACGACGCTGCCCGCGCTCTTCCCCGTTGGCGGCGGTATCGAAGCGCTCGAGACAGCGGTCGAAGAGCTATGTCGCCGCGCGTCGTCCGCGATCGCGGAAGGATATGGAGTTCTGATTCTGAGCGATCGCGAAACCGATTCCGATCTGGCACCGATCCCGTCGCCGCTCGCGATGTCGGCCGTGCACCACCATCTCATTCGCGAAGGCCTGCGCTGGCGCGTAAGTCTCGTCGCCGAATCTGGCGAAGCGAGAGAAGTGTCGCACATGGCACTCCTCATCGCCTACGGCGCGAGCGCGGTGCACCCGTACCTCGCGCTCGAGAGCGTCACCGCACTTGCGCGCCCCGAAGCCGCGGGCGACAAGCCCCACGGCGACGCCGCCCAGCACCGCTACGTCAAAGCACTCGGCAAAGGCCTGCTCAAGATCATGTCGAAGATGGGGATTTCCACGCTGCAGAGCTATTGCGGCGCGCAGCTATGGGAGGCGGTCGGACTCGATGCGTCGCTCGTCGATCGCCATTTCCCGGGGACGCCGTCGCGCGTCGGTGGCATCGACATGGACCTCATCGCCGAGGAAACGCTCCGCCGCCACAGCTCGGCGTTCGAGGACGATCTGGTCGCTCCGCGCCTCGACGCCGGCGGAGAGTACCAGTACCGCGCGCAGGGCGAGCACCACAACTGGAATCCGATGACGATCGCCAAGCTGCAGCACGCGACGCGCGGCGACAGCTACTCGACGTTCAAGGAATTCAGCGCCCTGGTGAATCACGAGACCCGCCAGCAGTCGACGCTGCGCGGTCTGCTCGATTTCGTGGCGCGTGATCCCATCCCGCTCGATCAGGTCGAGCCCGCGAGCGCTATCACCCGCCGATTCTGCACTGGCGCGATGTCGTTCGGCTCGCTCAGTGCGGAGGCGCACGAGACCCTCGCGATCGCGATGAACCGGCTCGGCGGCCGCAGCAACAGCGGAGAAGGCGGCGAAGATCCAGCGCGCTTCGGAACCGAGCGCAACAGCGCGATCAAGCAGGTGGCGTCGGCACGGTTCGGAGTCACCGCGGAGTACATCGTCAGCGCAAAAGAGCTTCAGATCAAGATCTCGCAGGGCGCGAAGCCCGGCGAAGGTGGTCAGCTGCCCGGCCACAAAGTCGACGCGATCATCGCGCGCACCCGTCACTCGGTGCCCGGAGTGACGCTGATCTCGCCACCGCCTCATCACGACATCTACTCGATCGAAGATCTGGCGCAGCTGATCTACGACTTGAAGGCAATCGCGCCGAAGGCGGCAGTTTCTGTGAAGCTGGTTTCGGAAGCTGGCGTCGGCACCATCGCCGCTGGCGTGGCAAAGGCGCGCGCCGATCTCATTCTCATCTCTGGCGACTCGGGTGGCACGGGCGCCTCCCCGCTCTCGTCGATCATGCGCGCCGGAAGTCCGTGGGAGCTCGGCCTGGCCGAGACGCAGCAGACGCTCGTGATCAACGGACTGCGCGGGCGCGTGAGACTCCAGACCGACGGCCAGCTCAAGACCGGGCGCGACGTGATCGTCGCGGCCATGTTGGGCGCCGACGAATTCGGGTTTGCTACCGCGCCGCTGATCGTCGAAGGCTGCGTGATGATGCGGAAGTGCCATCTCAACACGTGTCCGGTCGGGATCGCAACGCAGGACCCCGAGCTGCGCGCGCGGTTCGCGGGCCAGCCCGAGCACGTGGTGAACTACTTCTTTTTCGTCGCCGAGGAAGTGCGCGAGCTGATGGCGCGCCTCGGCGTGCGCACGATGGACGAGATCATCGGACGCACGGATTTCCTGCGCACACTTCCGTCGCCCGCACACGCGAAGTCGGGTACGCTCGATCTTTCGGCACTCCTTCATCTCGCGATGCCGGCCTCGCGCACGCATCCGGATCGCGTCACGCGGCACCATGTGAGGCTAAGGCTCAACGACTCCGGGCAGGAAGGCGGGCTGAATCACATCCTCCTGGACCGCGCTCAGTCGGCGCTCGACCGTGGCGAGCGTATAAAGGAGATATTCCCGATCACCAATGCGGATCGCGCGGTTGGCGCGACGCTATCTGGCGAGATCGCGCGACGCTTTGGAAGTGCCGGTTTGCCCGACGACAGCATCAACGTTCGATTCACCGGCTCGGCTGGTCAGAGCTTCGGCGCATTCGCAGCGCGTGGACTCTCGCTCGATCTCGAGGGAGAGGCGAACGATTACGTCGGCAAGGGACTCTCCGGCGGACGCCTGATCATCCGGCATCCACGCTCGGCTCAGTTCATCGCCGACCAGACGGTGCTGGTGGGAAATACCGCGCTTTACGGAGCGACGTCGGGCGAGGCGTACATCGCCGGTGTCGCGGGCGAGAGATTCGCGGTACGCAACAGCGGCGCGATTGCGGTCGTGGAAGGTGTGGGCGACCACGGCTGCGAGTACATGACGGGCGGTACCGTCGTCGTGCTCGGACGCACCGGGCGGAATTTCGCCGCGGGGATGAGTGGAGGAATCGCGTTTGTGCTGGACGAGTTCGGCGAGCTGGAACAGCAGTGCAATGCGGGAATGGTCGAGCTCGCGCCGGTGAGTGTATCGGCCGAGCGTGATCTGCTGCGCCGGCTTGTGGAACAGCATGCGCGGTTTACGGGCAGCGCGCGCGCCAAACGCGAGCTCGGGCAATGGGACCGGTCGCTGCGGAATTTTGTGGCAGTCGTGCCGACGGAATACAGAAAGGCGCTCCAGCGTCAGTCCGACGGCGCTGCCGCGAGTACCGGCGCTCGACGCGGCCTCGTGATCGGGGAGGCGCGACGTGGCTGATCCGAAAGCGTTCCTTACGCTTCGTCGCGCGACGCCGGATCGGGTGGCGGTCGAAGAGCGGGTACGGCATTGGGGCGAGTTCTATCGTCCCGCGCCGGAGTCTGCCGTTCGCACGCAGGCGTCGCGCTGCATGGACTGCGGCGTTCCCTTCTGTCAGGGCGACACCGGATGTCCCGTGCACAACATCATCCCCGAATGGAACGGCCTGGTGCAGCGCGGCGATTGGCGCGAGGCGCTCGAGTCGCTGCACGCGACGAACAATTTCCCGGAGCTGACCGGAAGACTGTGTCCCGCGCCGTGCGAATCGGCGTGCGTGCTCGGTCTCGTGAACGAGCCCGTCACTATCAGGCACATCGAGCAGACGATCGCGGATCGCGGATTTGCGGAGGGCTGGGTGGTGCCGCGTCCGCCGCGTCGCGCGTCGGGGTCTCGCGTTGCCGTGATCGGCTCCGGGCCCGCCGGCCTCGCGGCCGCGCAGCAGCTGCGGCGTTCCGGGCACGACGTCGTGGTGTTCGAGAAGAATGAGCGCGCTGGCGGATTGCTTCGTTACGGGATTCCGGAATTCAAGCTGGAGAAATCGGTGCTCGATCTGCGCCTGGATCAGCTCGTGGCGGAGGGAGTACAGTTCCGCACAGGTGTCGACGTTGGCGAAGACATCACCGTCGAGGAGCTACGCGCGGAATTCGACGCTGTCTGCGTCGCCGCCGGAGCGGGCTCGCCGCGCGATCTCGACGTGCCTGGTCGCGAGCTCGACGGAATTCATCTGGCCATGGACTTTCTCACCGCGCAGAACCGCCTGCTCGCGGGAGACCCGATCGTCGGCGGACACATCGACGCGCGCGACCGCCGAGTGATGATCATCGGCGGTGGTGACACCGGCTCCGACTGCGCGGGAACGTGCGTGCGCCAGGGAGCGAAGAGCGTCAGGCAGTTCGAGCTGCTGCCGGCGCCGCCGCATGCCCGCGCGGAATCGACGCCGTGGCCGCTCTGGCCGATGCAGCTTCGCACGTCGCACGCGCACGAGGAAGGCTGCGATCGCGACTGGAGTGTGGCAACGACCGCTTTCTCCGGAGCAAACGGCAGGGTAGAGCGGATTCACGCCGTTCGTCTCGAGAGAAAGGTATTTGCCGACGGACACACCGACTTTGCACGAATCGCCGCGTCGGAATTCGAGCTCGAGGCGGATCTCGTACTTCTGGCGATGGGCTTCACCGGCCCGGTGAAGAGCAAGCTGCTCGTCGATCTCGCAGTCGAGCTGGATGGTCGAGGCACCATCGCGACCGATAGCGCGCACCGCACCAACGCGCCGGGAGTCTTTGCTGCCGGAGATGCGCGCCGGGGTGCATCGCTCATTGTCTGGGCGATTCGCGAGGGGCGGGACGCGGCGGAGAGTATCGATCGGTGGTTACGGGCTCCGAAAACCGGAAACTGAACACTACCGGCCGGGGGCTGATATCGGGCCGGCCATGGGCTGCGGGCTCGACTCGTTTGCGCTTACCGCGTCAGTCGTAGCGCGATCAGGGCGGCGATAAGAGCCAGCGTCATAACGAGCGCAACTACTTTCCACCTTCGGCGCTTCTTCAACAGCGGCGCCGAATCATCCAAGGCCTTGATCACCTCTGCCGCCGACTGCGGGCGAGCGGCTGGGTTTTTCTCGATGGCTCTCATCACCAACACGGCGAGTGGCTCGGGAAGATCGCGAAGCTCGTCGATCGGACGCGGTTTTTCCGTGATCTGCGCCGCGATCAATTGCAGCGCGCTTGTCTTGCCTGGAAAGGGATGCGATCCCGTAAGAACTTCGTACGCGACGACACCCCAGGCGTAGAGATCGGCGCGCGCATCGACTTCATCGCCCGCGGCTTGCTCAGGCGCCATGTAGCCCGGTGTGCCGAGTGACGTGCCCGCGCCGGTGAGACTGCGGGCGAGCTCCGGAGTTTTCGCCGCGGCATTGATCGCTTTGGCGATCCCGAAGTCGGTGACGACCGCCGTTCTCCCCGACAGCAGCACGTTTTCAGGCTTGATGTCGCGATGGATTATGCCGTGTTCGTGCGCGTACTCGAGCGCGCGGGCGATGTCGCCCAGGATCCGCACGGATTCACTGAGCGGAAGAGAACGGCGCTGGATCCGCTCGCGAAGCGTCGGCCCCTCGATGAAGGGCATGCTATAGTAGGGCAGCGCTCCGACGGCGCCCGAGGCGATAACGGGAACGATGTTGGCTTGCTGAAGACTCGCGACGAGCCTGATCTCGCGCGTGAACCGCTCGACGTTGAGCGTGGCGGCCAGATTCGGCATCAGAATCTTGATGACGACATTCCGGCCGAGCGTCTCGTCGCGCGCCACGAACACATGTGACATTCCAGCGCCGCCGAGCTCGCGCTGGAGACTGTAGTTGGAGCCGAGTGCACCCTGAAGGCGAGCCCTAAGGTCGGACGTCACGTTCCGCCTCTGGAAGACAGTCTTAATCTAGCCCTACATCGCCCAGTCGGGATCGCGACGCGCTCGGGCATCCTCAATACTGAAGCAGGCAGCAGCATTGTGGATGCCTGTTGGCGCGAACATCCTCAACAAGCGCCCCTACTGATTGACCCCGCTAGCCAGAAACCCGCCGTCCACCGCGAGCAGCGCCCCCGTGACGAACCCCGCTGCGTCCGAAGCCAGGAAAACTGCAGCGCCGGCGACTTCCTCCGGCCGGCCGAACCGTTTCATCGGCGTCCGCATCAGGAGCTCGCGGCCGCGATCGGTGCCATCGAGCAAGCCTTCGTTGAGTGCGGTTCGGAAGACGCCCGGCAGGATTGCGTTCACGCACACGCCGTGTGGCGCCCATTCGACCGCGAGCGACTTTGTGAGCGCGGCCACGCCGGCCTTGCTCGCGCCGTACGCCGCGACCTCATGCAGCCCGACGACAGAGGTGAGCGATCCAATGTTGATTATCCGCCCATAACGCTGTTCGATCATGTGCCGCCCGAACGATCGGCACGCCCGCAGAATCCCGGTGAGGTTCGTGTCGAGTATGGTATTCCACTCCTCGTCCGAGACGTCCACCGTTGGTCGCCGGACGGTGATTCCCGCCGCGTTCACCAGGATGTCCACCTTGCCGAACTTCTCGATGGCGGTGTCCGCCAGCTCCTGGATCGAGCCTGAATCCGTTACATCCGCGACTATCGCGAGGGAGCGACGTCCGCGCGCCTCGATCTCGCGCGCGACCTCCTGCGCCAGCTTCGCTCGGCGACCTGTCGGCACGACGTCCGCGCCGGCGTCCGCTAGTCCGAGAGCGATCGCCTTACCGATGCCGGAAGTCCCGCCGATGACGACGGCGGTGCGGCCAGTCAGGTCCAAAGTCGGGAAAGACATGATGCGTAGAATCTGGTGAGCAAGTTGGCCCTAACGTAAGATTGCGCATGGATCTCGTGACCTTGGGCATTCGACCGAGATGACCGCACGGCAGCTGACCGCACGATGATCACCTTTCGATGGTTCGGGTCCCACGATCCGATTCCACTCGAGTACGTCCGTCAGATTCCTGCCGTGCGCGGGATTGTCGGCTCTCTGTTCGACATTCCTGTCGGCGAACAATGGCCACTCGATCGCATCTTGGCGCTGCGCGATGAGGTCGAGCGAAACGCGATGTCGCTCGCAGTCATCGAGAGCATTCCAGTTCATGAGGACATCAAGCTCGGCCTACCCACACGTGAACGCTACATCGACAACTATTGCGAGAGCATTCGCAACATGGGGCGCGCCGGCGTGCCGGTGTTGTGCTACAACTTCATGCCGGTCTTCGACTGGATGCGCACAGATCTCGCGCGCAAGCTCGACGATGGCTCGACCGCGCTGGCGTTCGACGACGCTGCCCTCGCGAAGATCAATCTCATGCGCGGAACGGCCGAGCTGCCCGGTTGGGCTACGGCGTACACGGCCGAGGAGCTACAAAGACTTCTCGCTGCGTACAAGTCGGTGACTGAAGATCGCCTCTGGGAAAACCTCGCGCACTTTCTCAAGCGCGTTGTTCCAGTCGCCTCGGCGTCCGGAGTGCGCATGGCACTGCATCCCGATGATCCGCCGTGGTCGATCCTTGGACTGCCACGCATCATCACCAGCGGCGCGGCTTTCCAGCGCGTTACCGACATGGTCGACGATATGGCGAACGGCATCACGTTTTGCGCCGGGTCTCTGGCCGCCGACCCGAACAACGATCTGCTGTCAATCGTCCGCGGCATTGGGGCCAAGGGTCGCATTCACTTCGCGCACTGCCGCAACATCAGGCGCACCGGTCCACGCTCATTCCAGGAGACCGAGCATCCGACCGAGTTTGGCGATGTCGACATGCGCTCGGTGCTTGAAGCACTGCGCGAGACCGGCTTCGCGGGTCCGATACGCTCCGATCATGGGCGCATGATCTGGGGAGAGAACGGCCAGCCAGGCTACGGACTCTACGATCGCGCGTTGGGTGCGATGTATCTCCACGGACTCTGGGAAGGAATCTCCGGCGGCGCGGCGGTGAAGTGAGCGCAGTGTCAGCTGATAGACCGGATCTCGAACGCCCGTCTTCTTACAGATGGACGATCTGCGCGCTGCTCTTCGTTGCGACGACGATCAACTACGTCGATCGCCAGGTGCTCGGCATCCTCGCACCTACGCTCCAGCGCGAGCTCCATTGGAGCGAAGCCGATTACGGCGACATCGTCTCGTGGTTCAGCTTCGCGTACGCGTTCGGATTTCTGATCGCGGGGCGCGTGATCGACTGGATCGGCGTGCGCCGGGGGTTGGCGACGGCTGTAGTTGCCTGGAGTGTGGCGGCGATGGGCACCGCGTTCGCTCGCACCGCGGTGGGATTCTCGATCGCGCGCGCAATGCTCGGCCTAAGCGAGTCAGCGATTTTTCCGGGATCGATCAAGGCGGTGGCGGAGTGGTTCCCGCAGCGGGAGCGCGCGCTGGCGGCAGGAATTTTCAACGCCGGAACGAACATGGGCGCGATCCTCACGCCGCTCGTCGTGCCCTGGATCGCGCTGCGCTGGGGATGGCAGTGGGCGTTCGTCGCGACCGGTGGGCTGGGGCTTCTCTGGCTCCTGCTCTGGATTCCGCTGTATCGAAATCCTGAGATGTCGGGTGGCGAGGCGCCGGTCGCCGCGAACGTCCCTTGGCTCAGCTACTTTCGCTATCGACAGACGTGGGCGTTCATGGTCGCCAAGCTGATGGCCGATCCCGTTTGGTGGTTCTATCTCTACTGGCTGCCAAAGTTTCTGGATTCGAAGTACAACGTGAAGCTCGCGCAGGTCGCGGCGCCGATCATCGTCGTGTACCTGATAGCTGACATCGGCTCGGTCGGCGGGGGCTGGATGTCGAGCGCGCTGATCAAGCGCGGATGGACGGTGAATCGCGCGCGCAAGACGACGATGCTGGCGATGGCGCTACTGATCGTGCCGACGACGCTAGTGTCCCGCGCGCCCAGCATGTGGGCAGCGGTGTTGATCGTTGGCGTGGCAGCGGCGGCGCATCAGGCATGGTCGGCGAACGTTTATACGCTGGCGAGCGACATGTTTCCTAAATCAGCCGTGGGGTCGGTGGTCGGGATCGGCGCGTTCGCAGGAGCGATGGGTGGCGTGGTTTTCCAGAGGGTCACCGGACGCGTTCTTCAGGCGAACGGAAGCGACTACGCCCCGATCTTCGTGGTGTGCGGTCTTGCGTATGTCAGCGCGTGGACGATTATACAACTGCTAGCGCCGCGCCTCGAGCCGGCGCGCCTCCCCATCCGGCAGACATGACGAATCGCTATAGAATTGGACTGGGCTGTGCGATCGTGGCCGCGGCGTGCGTCCGCCAGACCCCTGTAACCGCGGTGCAGAAACCGCCGCAGCTTTCTCTTCCGACCACCATTGAGGTTTTTGAAGGCGTTCAGAGGGACAACACCGTGACGGCCGCTGAGCAAGCCGCCGGCTGGCGCCTGCTCTTCGACGGGAAAACATTCAACGGCTGGCGCGGACTCGGCTACGACACTGTCCCCACCGCGCACTGGAAGATCGAGAACGGCACGATCAGAAAGCTCGCCGACGGACAGGTTTCGCGACTGCCCGACGGCCAGCCCGCCGCCGGCGGCGATCTCATGACGCGTGACACATACCGTGATTTCGAGCTCACATGGGAATGGAAGATCAGCCGCGCCGGAAACAGCGGCGTCAAATACAACGTGTCCGAAGAGATCTCAATGGCCAACGCACCCAACCACGCGGCGCTTGGTTTCGAATACCAGATGCTCGACGACAGTCTCCACGAAGACAACAAGGTTCCGTCGCATCGCGCCGGCGCTCTCTACGATCTCATTCCGCCGAGCGCTAACAAGACGCTCGCACCAGTCGGGGACTGGAACTCGTCGCGGATAGTATTTCGCGGCAATCACGGCGAGCACTGGCTCAACGGACGCAAGGTCGTCGAGTTCGAGCTCGGCACGCCCGCGTTCGACTCGCTCATGGCCGCGAGCAAGTATCGGAGCATTCCGAACTTCGCCCAGCGCCGAGCGGGACATATAGTGCTCCAGGATCACGTCGACGAAGTGTTTTTCCGGAATATCAAGATTCGGATTTTGTAACCCTCGGGAGTTGCCATGACAGATAAGGAGTCGCTGGACCGCCGGGATTTTCTGAAGAAAGCCTCCGCCGCCGGACTCGGTGCGTTCGCGGCGTCTCGCGGGACCGGTCTCTTTGCGTCGGATGGCTCACTGGCGTCCGGACCCTTGCTGGCGTTCGACGGATCGCCGTCCGAGAAGATGGTGATCGCGGTGATGGGATTGAACAGCCGCGGCATGGTGCACGCCAACGGTTTCGCGCGCGGGCCCAACACCACGCTCGCTTACCTGTGCGACGTCGATTCCAAAGTCCTTGCGAAATCGCTCGCCGATGTGACGCCGCTACAGAGTACTCCACCGAAAACGGTGACCGATTTTCGGCGAATACTCGATGACAAAAACGTCGACGCGATCGCGATCGCTACGCCGGACCACTGGCATACGCCCGCGACGATCCTGGCGCTCGATGCGGGAAAGCACGTGTACGTCGAGAAGCCCAGTGGTCACGACCCGCGCGAGGACGAGCTGATCGCTGCCGCCGCCCGGAAACACAGCAAGCTGCACGTGCAGCTCGGCACCCAGGCTCGATCGGGCCCGCACTTCATCGATGCCCGCCAGCTGATTATCGAAGGCGCCATCGGTACTCCGTACCTCGCGCGCGCCTGGTACGCGAACACGCGCGGGAGCATCGGCAAAGGCAAGGTCGTGCCCGTGCCGGCGAATCTCGACTACGAGCTCTGGCAGGGACCGGCGCCGCGCACTCCCTATCGCGACAACGTCATCCACTACAACTGGCACTGGTTCACCAACTGGGGAACCGGCGAGATCTGCAACAACGGCACGCACGAAATCGACGTCGGACGGTGGATGCTCGGCGTCGACTATCCAACGAGCGTCGACTCCACGGGAGGACGGTTCCACTACGCCGACGACTGGCAGTTCCCCGACACCCAGGAAGCGGTCTTCGTTTTCGAGGGCGGCAAGAGCATCATCTGGCAGGGCCAGAGCTGCAATGGCCTCAACCTCTACGAGCGCTCGCGCGGCACTACGATCCTTGGCACCAGCGGCAGCATCGTGGTCGATCGGGATGGGTACGTGCTCTACGATCTCAAGAACACGGTAGTGAAAGAGGTGAAGGCCGCCGCCCCGAAAGGCGATGCGCTGAATACCGTCGGCGATGACTGGCTGACG
>JBDTIV010000053.1:0-24909 GCA_039936175.1 Gemmatimonadaceae bacterium
GAGAAGAGTTAAGCTGTCTGATCGCTAGCGCGAACATCCCCTGCTCTGATCTATTCAACTGGGCGACTCGCGCAGATTCAGCTTGGGGCAAATTGAACTTGCCGGTACGGATCATTGCCTCCACAAATAAGCGGTTTGTAGTATCAGATGTCGCGTACATGTCCTGCACGGCTCGCGACTCCTCCTCCTGCCTCCTCGGAAAGTCAGTGTACAGGTAGGCGAAATAAGCGGCGATGCCAAGTAATAGCACGGCAACAATTCCGAACTGACCGGGAGCCAGCGATTTAATCTTCTCCGCAACATCCCGAACCCTTTGAGTCACGCCATCCTCACGTCCGAGAGTGTAGTCGCCTAGAGTCTCCACATTTCTCAAGATGGGCGTCCGGCGCACTTTATATATGATTTGTCTTTTGCCGCGCCGCTAGTTCAACCTGCCTACGCGCGATGACACATGTCACGTATGGGGGGCGGTTCACGGACGAAAACCAAAAGGCAGTCAGATCGTTCTGCTGATCTGACTGCCTTTTCTTGTTCTGAAGCTTTACACCGTCATCCTCCAGCCAGCAGCACATGCGGTTTCCACGATTTGCTGTGCGTGCTTCAGTTGCTTTTCGTTCAGGTCGTGCCCTTTACCTACCAATCGACCCATGCTGTATGCGAATTGTCGATTGAAGCCGTTGAGTTGGTTTGCCTGCTTGGCCCACTTTGCGAGCGCCATCCAGTGATCCGATGATAGCCAGATCGCATTGGGTGGATTTAAAGGGTCCCCATTTGTGCCGGTCATCAGCAGTCCTCCATTCCATCGCTGAGACTCGCCAGGTCATCGTTGAAGATCCGCTGTCGGGTGGCGCAGTGATTACACGCACAGTCCTCGTAGTAGAAAGGCAGGTCAGTGTGGTTGTCCTGCTTGGCCTTTTTTGCTCGCCGAACCTCTAGAATGTTCGATTGCCTGTCCTCTGCTCGGATTATCTCTCCAGCCCTCACCTGCGCCCATTTCCGCGCTTGCCGACTGATGAGAGCCAGAAATGTTGCTGCATCGCCTTTTTTCGAGTTAAACGTCCACGTCTTGTCTTCACGCGGGAACTCGAGCTCCGCGGTCAAGTAAAATCGTATTAGGTCGTCAACCAACCGCGTGGCAACGGCTCGTGTGATTGTGGCCGTTCCCAGCGTAGTCTCGACTTTCTGGTCTTCGAGTGCGCTTCTGATGTGTGCCAGATATTCCCTCTCTACCTCAACGTCGCAGTCAGTCTTCGAGAGGTCGATCAGAATTTGTGCTTCAATTTCTTTATTACTCACGTTACTTCCTTGCCTACCGCCATAGGTTGACCTCAGACCAGCGGCGGTAACACTTGGGAGCATCAAGCCCCCGGAGATAACCGGTTCAAGGGTGTTTATTAGATTTTCAGTGGTATTACCGGAAGGAGAAACAACAAACCGTCGCGATTACTGCCACACCCGCAGAATCGGATTAATCGGCGAATCTGTCAATGGGTTATCTGGATGCTGCGAGGGCGGATGATATTTAGGGAGTCGGAAATTCGGAAATTTGTCCAATCATAGCCGACCCGCCTCGAATATCGGCGTCAGTTTTTTTGTCCGGGGGAAATGAGTGGAGAACGCCGATAACCGGTAACCCCTCTAAGACCTGTTCGCAGATTCCTCGGATGCCTTCAGTTCAGAGGCGAGAATGTTGAGGCACCGCTCGACATCTGACCCGAGCTGCGATTGCCGAATGTTGGGCGACTTTGCACCGGTTACGACTTTGAACAACGCTCTCCTCGTTGCGTCAGACACTGGGCCGTGGTCATTCGCTCCCAACTCGATGAGCGCCGCGTTGATCGATGCCGCAGCTGAGTGGCCGCCACCACGGCGAGCGAAACACCGCTCCCAAAGCTTGATCGGAAAGCTCACCGCACTGAGGGAACGACGGATCGCTTCGCTGGGATCAGTATGGCCGCGCAGGTCGAGCCCAAAGCGATACTGACAGCTGCCTGTAGACCAGTTGAAGGTCCAGCCCCCCAGCACGGCAGCCACGTCGTTTAAACGGCAAACGGTCTCGAGCACGAATGGCCGCTCCTTCGGAAGGTAAAGATCGTCTGTCAGGAATGTGATCGACTGCACGATCTCATCGGTCACGATCAATTGCGAGCGCCAGAACTTTCGCGGGCCTGTGCAAAGCTGAAAACGAAAGTCGTTTCCGTTCTTGAGCTCGAACTCGTATCCAAATGATTTCACAGCCTCCGCAGCAGCCGCTGTTCTGTCGCTTCCGCTGAGCAGTCTTGGCATTGCAGTATCCGGGTTGGGGTTCTATGATGCGTGGTTATCCGACATCAACGCTCGCGCGGCTCCTCGATATGCTGCAGCATTGCACCTTCGTTGCAGTAGAGAGGTAGCTTTTTTGAATTTCCAGCGCTATGATCGCTCGAATCTGCGCTGTTAGCTCTGGGTGAATCGGAGCATGGACAACCGTCGCTCTGATGCGCTCACTTGCTATTCGTCAGTTCGATTCTGACCGGCGCCTCTAATAGCACGCATGAATTCATGATCGTGAGATCCAGTTCGTCGCGCACGGTCACCGTAAAAAAAAGATAGCCACGGTTTGGCGGTTCCATAGATTGTGCCGCATATCACGAAGCTGGTTGACGCGAACAGGTGTCGGGTATGCTCTCACATGTGGCTCTCATGGCGCTGCTCGTCGCGCCGCCGCCCGCGATCACCTACATCGGTCGCCAGAACCAGCTGCACGTAACCATCCCTCGCGTCGCTGCCAGCGCGACGATCGATGGCACGCTGAACGAACCGGTCTGGCAGCAGGCCGCTCTGCTCACTGGCTTCTCACAGTTCTCGCCGCAGGATGGAATTCCTGCCTCCGACTCCACGCAGGTGCTCGTCTGGTACTCTTCGACGGCGCTGTACATCGGGATTCGTGCCTTCGAGAGTCACGGAGCGGTGCACGCGACGCAAGCCGATCGCGACAAGATCTCTGCCGACGACAACGTACAGATCCTGCTCGGGACATTTCACGATCAGAGGTAAGCTTACGTTTTCGGTGTGAATCCGTTCGGCGTTCAGATGGATGGAACGATCGCTGAACAGGGGCAGAGTCTTACGGGTGCGTGGACGCCGACGCTTGCCGGAAGAGTCGCGCCCGATCTGAGTCAGGATTTCGTCTTCACTTCAAAGGGCCGGATCACCGATTACGGCTACGAAGTCGAGATGATGATCCCGTTCAAGAGCCTGAAGTACCAACCGTCGGACCCGCAGAGCTGGGACTTCAACGTCGTCCGTCGGGTGCAGCACTCCGGCTTCGAGGATTCGTGGGCTCCCGCAAAGCGATCGAACGCATCCTTCCTCGGCCAGGCGGGGACTCTCGACGGGATGTCGGGCTTCGAGAGAGGTCTGGTCCTGGATTTAAATCCGGTAGTCACCTTGAAAATGAATGGGGCGCCGCAAGCCAGCGGGTGGGGCTACGACAACGCACGACCACAGCTCGGCGGCAACGTGCGCTGGGGCATCACCAACAATCTCACACTGAACGGTACCATACGGCCTGATTTCGCCGAGGTCGAGTCGGACGCCGGGCAGTTCGTGATAGATCCGCGCCAGGCGCTCTTCTTCCCCGAGAAGCGTCCGTTCTTTCTCGAGGGTCTCGATCAGTTCAGCACGCCTCACAATCTGATCTACACGCGCCGCATCACGAAACCCGACATGGCGGTCAAGATCACGGAGAAGATTGCCGGCACGAGCATCGCGGCGCTTTCAGCGGCGGACAATCCAAGTCTATCGGCGACGGGGCACGACCGCGCGATATACAACATTCTCCGCGCGCAGCGCGACATTGGGGATCAATCCCGAATCGGCATGGCGTACACGGATCGCGTGGTCGGTGACGACTACAATCGCGTAGCCGACGTCGATGGGCGGATCGTGTTTGGGCAGGTTTACAGCGGATCATTTCAGGCCGCGGGAAGCTTCGACAAGACGGCGAGGTTGACGCGCAATGCTCCGCTCTGGGAAGGCATCCTTGCGCGGAACGGCAAGCGCTTCGGGCTCCGCTACGTATTAACCGGCATCAGCGAGGATTTTCGTGCGTCGAGCGGATTCATCTCGCGTCCGGGAATCGTGCACGCGGGACTCGATCATCGTGGGACGTGGTTCGGCGAGGGGGGATCAAAGGTCGAGACGCTCACGGGTGACATCCTCCTCGACGACCAATGGCAGTACTCGCATTTCTTTCGGAGCGGCGATGCGCAGGATAAGAAATTCCATCTGAGTGGCAACGCGGGCCTTCGCGGCGGCTGGAACGTCGGGCTTGGGTTCTACCTGGAGACGTTCGGGTTTGATCGGGGACTCTATTCGACTTACCGCATACTTTCGCCGGCGGGTGATACGTTGCCATTCGTCGGCCGGCCGCGCATCACCAACCACGACTACGTAGCGACGCTATCGACGCCGCAGTGGTCAAAGTTCAGCGCGAATCTCCTTTACGTCGGCGGGCAGGACGAGAATTTCTTCGAGTGGGCTCAGGCGAACATCGATCTGGTCGTGCTCTCGCTGAGTGTGCGCCCGAACGAAAGGACGCGCGTCGATGGCGATTTTCAGTACCAGGACTACTGGCGGCGTACGGACCACAGTCTAGTCGGCCGGAACATGATTCCGCGACTCAAGCTCGAGTATCAGCTGACGCGCGCGATCTTCATGCGCGTCGTCGGGGAATACGACTTGGCCGAGACGGACGATCTGCGCGACGAGTCGCGGACGTTCTACCCGCTACTGGTCGATGGCCAGCTCGCGTCGGCCAGCCGCAACCGGTCGCTTCACGGCGACTATCTCTTCTCGTATCGTCCGAATCCTGGCACGGTGTTGTTCTTCGGCTATGGCAGCTCCGCCGACGGGCTTCCGGATTCGGATCAGCGCTTCAACTGGCAGCCGCTCAAGAGGACATCGGACTACTTCTTCGTGAAGTACGGATACCTGTTCCGAATGTAGAGCGAACCCGTCAGCCAGACCGCCTCCGGTCTTCTCCTCAAAGGACCCTTGTAAACCATTTTGGCCTTTCGATCATCAAAGCCTAATGAAGGGGCAGGTGGCTTTGGCGGGAGGCCGTTGTGCGTCACGCTTGTGCGATCGTTCTTCTGGCGATGGTGTTGACGGGCTGCATCAAGACATCGAAGGCCCTTCACGGGATTCACGAATGGAATCTTCTCAGTGGGGGCATAGGTGGTGAAACCCGCTTTGCCGGACAAGCGTAGAGGTAACTGTCCCCGTCCCGACCTCAACTCTGCGAGAGAGTCTTGTTCCTGCGCAAAATCATCGGATTGACATCGGCGATCCTCTTCGGAGGTCTCGCGACCGCAAAAGCACAAACGCCTTCCACGACCCTGACGACGACCGTATCGCTACCGAACGCTACGGCTTCACAAGCCATCGGACCGATCGTGATCGATGGCAGGCTCGATGAGAGTGCCTGGGCCAGGGCGACTCCGATCACCGACTTTCATCAACAGCAGCCGAACGAAGGCCTGGCGCCGACGCAGGCCACGGAAGTTCGCGTTCTCTACGACGCCCGCGCGATCTACATAGGGGCGCGCATGCACGAATCACTCGGCGCTGCCGGGATCCGCGCGCCGCTCGCGAGAAGGGATCAGCTGCTGGATTCCAACGGCAACAATGGCTCGTTCAACTCGCTGACGACCGACAAGCTCATCGTCATTCTCGATCCGTATCACAATCACATCGATCAGGCCTGGTTCGAGATCAATCCGGCCGGAGTTCGCGGCGATCAGTTCAACGGCGATCCGTCGTGGGATCCGATCTGGCAAGCAGCGTCGCACGTCGATTCCGCCGGCTGGACGGCGGAGTTCCGCATTCCATACTCGCAGCTCCGATTCGGCCGAGACAGCGTGCAGACCTGGGGGATGCAGATTTGGCGCTACACCGATCGACTCAACGAGCAGGACATGTGGTCGTTCAGGCGAAAGAGTGAAGCGGGTGGGGCGACCTACTTCGGATCGCTGCATGGGCTCATGATCGAGCCGCAGCCGCGCCAGCTCGAGATACTCCCTTACATTGAATCACGCGAGCAGTACAAGTTCGCTGCGCCGAGTGATCCTTATCACAGCAGCAGGGACGGGCGCGTGAGCGCAGGCGCCGATGTGAAATATCTGCTGACCTCGAGCCTCGCCCTGGACGCGACCGTGAACCCCGACTTCGGCCAGGTGGAAGTCGATCCGGCGACCATCAACCTCTCGGCGTACGAGACCTACTATCAGGAGAAGCGACCGTTTTTCGTCGCCGGAAGCAGCGCATTCGACTTCGGCAATTTCAGCTGCAACTTCTGCAGCAACACGTCGAGCCTCGACATGTTCTATTCCCGCAGGATCGGCCGGCCGCCGCAGCTGAATCCATACGTCAACGGCGTGGCGCAGTTCGCGAATACGCCTGACAACACGACGATTCTGGGCGCAGCAAAAATCACCGGCCGGACGAGCGGCGGCTACACGATGGGGCTGCTCGACGCATTGACCAATCGCGAGACCGCGCAGTACATACCGGCGCTGGGCTCCCCGGAGCAGAGCCAGGAAGTCGAGCCACTCACCAATTACTTCGTTGGCCGGGTAAAAAAGGACCTGAATCAAGGGAACACCACGATTGGCGGAGCGTTTACATCAACCCTTCGCCAGCTGAATGACACTGTGATAGCTGACCGGCTTCGCCGCAACGCAGAAGTGGCTGGTCTCGACTTCAACTATTACTGGCACCAACGGACGTATTCGTGGATCGGCTCAACACTTTTTTCGGATGTCGGCGGAACGACATCGGCGATCGACCTCACGACGCGCTCGAGCGCGCACTACTTCCAGCGTCCGGACAGGCGTGTCACCACCGATGGCCTGTTCGACACGAAGTACGATCCTAGCGTGACAGCACTTCGTGGCTACGGTTTTTATACGCGGGTAGCAAAGAATACGGGGGATTGGTTTTGGGAGACCGCCCAGAACTGGCGAAGCCCGGGCTTCGAGACCAACGATCTGTCATTTCTCGGTCGTGCGGACTACAAGTGGATGAACGCGAATGTTGGCCGGCAGTGGAGCACCCCCGGCAGCTGGTACCGCAACGCCGTCCTGCTTGGCGGCGGGCAGCAGCAGTTCAACTACGACGGCGACAAGACCGATCTGCAGCAACAGCTCTACTTCGGGTCTCAGTTTCTGAACTACTGGAATCTGCGCAGCATCTACATTCACCGTCCCACGGTGCTGGATGATCGCCTGACGCGCGGGGGTCCGGTTGTTAAGCGGACGGGTTACAACTTCGGCAACCTCGAAGTCTCCACCGACGCCCGGCAGCCCGCCGTCTTCGATTTCACCCTGCAGCTGGCGAAGGGAATCGACTCCCACACGCACACGTTCATACTCCAGCCGGGTGTGGCGCTCAAGCCGGCGACGAACGTGTTCATCAGCCTGACGCCGAGCTACGTCGCGGACGAGGATGCGGCGCAGTACGTCGAGGTGGTGGGCGACCCGACCGCGACTGCCTTCTACGGAAATCGGTACGTGTTCGCATTCATCAAGACGAAGACGGTGTCGCTCGATACGCGAGTGAACTGGACATTCACACCGAACCTTACACTCCAGGTCTTCGCGCAGCCCTTTTTTGCCAGCGGTGCGTATTCGTCGTTCCGCGAGTTTGCCGCGCCCCGAACCGCGCGGAAACTGATATACGGACAGGACATCGGTACCATAGTCCGGAATCCGGCAACGGCGACGAGTGGAGCAACCTACACCGTCGATCCCGACAACGTCGCCGGGCCCGCGCACCCGTTTACGTTCGCGGATCCGAACTTCACCTTCCGTTCGCTGATTGGAAATGCTGTCGTGCGCTGGGAATATCGTCCCGGGTCAACAGTATTTTTCGTCTGGACTCAGAATCGTACCGGCAGCGACACGAACGGGGATCTCGATTTCTCACGAGAGCGCACCGATATATTCCGCGACCGGCCGACGAACGTGTTCCAGGTCAAGGTGAACTACTGGCTGGGAAGGTAAGCCGCTGGAGCGTACCGGCCCTTTCATCGAACAGATAAGGCGTTCTTCCTCGTGACAGAGCAGCCAGCGACGCGTTCTCGGGGCCACGATCGTACACGAACCAGGTCCGTGCGCCGGGCAGGTCTGCATGATTCGCAATGAGACTGGTGTGAACAGAGTGCCATGGCGCGTATCGAATGAAGATGATCGTGTGTGACTCCGGAAGTCTCGTCGCTGCGTCGAAGAAACCGGCCTGGTAGGCCCGGCGCGTAGCCTGCTGTTGCTCCGCACGTAATACCTCTGCGCTAGCAGGCACTAACCAGAGCGCGCACACGATCAATCCTGCGAGTGCGGCCTGCGCAGGGACGGTGCCGGGAAAGTCCTGTCGAATGTCCTTGCCCCGACGCCAGAGGGCGAGCCAAACGGCCCAGATGCCGCACGCAGTGAGGAATGGGAAGAGTGGGATGATCTCGAGATAGTACAGATCCCACGAAGCATCGTGGGCATAGCCCAGATAGCAGAGCGTCAAGAGAAGGCTGCTACCAATGGCGAACCAACCGGCGCCAGAGAGCACTGCGAGAGCGACGATCGCGAATATCGCCAGCGGCAGGCGATTCCCGCGAAATGCATCGACGAACATCCAGTGCCACCGGTCGTAGAGTATGTTCGGTAATCGATCGAGCGTGTGCTTTGCGTGTACCGGATCGAACGCCTTGGCCATGCCCTGCATGTCGGGTGGCAACGAGCGCAGAGGTGGCGTCGTATCCAGTCCGAATCCCATTCTGTCGAATGGCAGGTAATCCCTGGCGTATAGGGAGTAAGGTGACGCCCGCCAACTACCGGTGTCCTTCGCGCTCGAAATGGGGAGAAGGGAAACGATCGCTATCCCGAAGAGTGCCGGGCGGAGAAGCTGCCGCCATTGGTGCGTCCGCGCTGTTTGCCAGATCACCACAACGCCAATAGGTATTGCGAATGCCAGCGCAGTAAGCGGTCGCGTGATGGCCATCCATCCGATGCAACAGGCGATCAGTATCAACCATTTCTCGTGCTTTGTATCCCGCCACTCGAGCAAAGCCCACCAACCTAACAGCCACAGCACGCTCGAAGTATTCTCCGAGAAATAACTCGGGCGGAAAACGAGATTGGTGCTCATCGGCAACCAGAGCACAACCGTCAACAACGCCACCCATCCGTTGACAACGCGACGAACGAGAATGAACAACAATGCGGCGGCGAGACCATTGAGCAGCAAGGGAACGAGCCCGGGCAGGCCAAGCCAAATGCCTGGTACGAGAAGGATCCCGTGCCCGGGAGGATACTTCGATGAGAAGGTCGGGGTGACGAAGACGTGAAACTGCTCGAAGAAACTTGGTAGCGGTGGCGACGGCATGACCCACCGGCCTCGGGCAAATGTCTCCGCTTGCAATAGGTACGACGCCTCATCGTGAACGATCGGGATTTGATTGAGCGATCCCCAGACATACCAGACCACGAGCATCGCTGACAGCGCGATGGCGTATGGTGCGAAACGGGAATCGGGCAACAGACGCAACTCCGGGAAGCGATCCTCTCGCAATCGGAGTCCCACCAAGCCGGCGAGTAGAACGAGCTCGATTGGAAGCAGCCAGAATACGATCAGGCTCAGCATCACTCGACAGCTAACGCGGCAATGAAATGCAGTGATCGATCGAACAGCCAGGAGGCTGGCGCTGGGTACAGGTGTAGCGCTGGTTGCCAACGGCGCACGATGAGCCGCGACAGTTCGAAAGCATGATCCCATTCGGCCCGCGACAAATAGCTGTACGGCAGGCGCACGCCGTGTCGAGCGTTTCCCACCCAATCCATTCCGCGGAGAGTGAGTCGAGCGGCGAAGCCCTCGCGCAGATGGTCCTTGATAAGCACTTCGATGCGAGCTACTCGTGCCGACTCACGAAGAAGGACGGTTGGATCGTCGGTGTGATGTAACACGTCCACCATCAGCACCACATCTACACTTCGGTCATCGTACGGAATTCGCTCTCCGTCGAACACACGCACTGGAAGGACTGTATGTGGGCGAACCAGCACGTCCACGCCTTCCACGCGAATGTCCGGTCGCAGCTCGAGTAGTCGGGCTGCGAGAGCTCCATCACCGCAGCCGACGTCCAGGACGTGTGCATCGGGCGGAAGAAACTGAGCGAGATGCCTTGCCAGCACGGTCACGCGGCGGGTGTGTACGAAGCCGCCGTGCAACCGGCCGAGGAGGCTCATCGCCGCTTCATTCCGAGGACGCTGAGGAAGAAGCTCGAGAGGACAGTTTGAAATCCGAGGGTAGTGAGCGTCACGCCCGGAATCACCCAACGCATGGTATGGCTATAATCGAGAGGGCCGAAGTTGACGGACCACCACTGACTAATCGCACCCGCGAGCAGTGCGAAGCCGGCGAGCATGCCAATCACGCCTGCCAGCAAACCAGCTTCGAGGTTGAACACCCGCGCGAGCCTCGTCAATCGTGGATCCTCGGGGAGCAGTCTCTCGCTAATGGCGAAGACCTTCGTGAACAGCGCAAAGACTATGGATTGGTAACCAGCTATCAGCGCCAGGCTCGCGAACAAGAGTGTGTGCACATCGAATGCTATGCGACCGATATGTACGCCCGGAAGGGCAATTCCGTAACCGAGAATACCGAGGACGATTAGGAACGCGCCGGGCATGAGGAATAACCAGCGCGGACTGTACAGCATGAAAAAGCGGAGCGTGCGCCAGCCATCGCGAAAGGTGCGCAGATGTGGCGCGTGGGTCTTGCGGCCGTCCATGCGAAGCGTGATCGGCACCTCAGCGACGTCGGCATCGAGTAGGCTCGTCTTGATGATCATCTCCGTGGCGAACTCCATCCCCGTGCAGCGCTGGGCAAGGCGCTCGTAGTGCGCGCGAGTGAAACCGCGGAGACCGCAATACACATCCTGAACCGGCGCATTGAACCACCCGCGGGCCAGGAAGGAGAACATCGGATTTCCCCACCAACGATGGAGGAACGGCATGGCGCCCGGCATGACAGTTCCGCCGCCGGAGGGAAGGCGGCACCCCTGCACAAGATCATATCCCTCACGCAGTTTTTTCAGGAAGGCGGGAATCTCGCGGAAATCGTAGCTGTCGTCAGCGTCACCCATGAGGATGAATCTGCCACGCGAGGCGGCGATGCCTCCCATCAGAGCGCTGCCATACCCCTTCTCGGATACGGCGACTACGCGTGCGCCGAGTGAAGTGGCTATTCCCTGCGAGCCATCGGTGCTGCCGTTATCGGCGACGATTACTTCGCCTGAGACGCCGTGCTCGCGCAAGGCCTCAACCGCCGCACTCACGCAAGACGCGAGGGTATCGGCTTCGTTGAGGCAGGGCATCACGACGGAAAGTTCCACGAGCGGGTTGCTGATGGGAGTGTACCGCGGCTGACGTTGACGCGTGATGGGGGTCGTCATCGATGTGGCTCCGCTCGGAGAGATACTGCTCTTAAGAGAACGACCTGACGTCGTCACGTCAAACCCTCGGCGAACATAGCAGCCGACTCACCAGACCGCCTCGCGCCGTCTATGGAAGACGCCCGAAATGGGCCTCCGGTCACGTACTGGAGGGCTATCTTCTACGACGTGCTCGTCCCGAAAATTGTAACCGCCCTCAAGGACTACAACCGCGAGAAATTCCTCGGCGATCTCGTCGCCGGTTTGATCGTGGGTGTTGTTGCACTTCCGCTGGCCATCGCCTTTGCAATTGCGAGCGGCGTGACTCCCGACCGCGGGCTCTGGACAGCCATCGTCGCCGGTTTCCTGATCAGTCTGCTCGGCGGCTCGCGGGTTCAGATCGGTGGTCCAACCGGCGCGTTCGTCGTCATCGTCTACGGCATTGTACAGAAGTACGGCATCGATGGCCTTACCGTAGCAACACTGATGGCGGGCGTGATTCTCGTCGGGATGGGAATCGCGAAACTCGGCACCATGATCAAGTTCATTCCGCATCCCGTCATCACGGGGTTCACGAGCGGGATCGCGATCATCATCTTCTCCGGTGAGATAAAGGACTTCTTCGGCCTGCGCATGGGCGCGGTGCCCGTCGGTTTCATCGGCAAGCTCGGCGCGTACGCGACAAACGCGGCGGGATTCAATCCGCAGGCGATGGCAGTCGCGCTTCTCGCGCTCGCGATCATTCTGCTCTGGCCGCGGATAAATCGACGCATTCCCGGCCCTTTCATCGCGTTGATAGTGACGACGGCGCTGGTGAAAGCTCTCAACCTGCCGATCGAAACAATCGGCTCACGCTTCGGCGAGATCAGCGCGTCGGTTCCACACCCGCAGATCCCTCATCTTTCGTTCGTTCAGATTTCGGCGCTCGTGGGCCCGGCGTTCACCATTGCGGTGCTGGCGGCCATCGAGTCATTGCTGTCCGCCGTCGTCTCCGACGGTATGATCGGCGGACGCCATCGCTCCAACATGGAGCTAATTGCCCAGGGCGTCGCGAACATGGTCTCGCCACTGTTCGGAGGGATTCCCGCCACCGGCGCGATCGCGCGCACTGCCACGAATGTGAAAAACGGCGGACGGACTCCGGTCGCCGGAATCATACACTCCCTGACGCTCCTCATCATCACCGTCTTTGCGGGTCGATGGGCCGGGCTCATTCCGATGGCGACGCTGGCGGCGATTCTTGTCGTCGTGAGCTACCACATGTGCGAATGGCGCACTTTCCTGGGTGAGCTCAGCTCGCCCAAAGGTGACGTCGCGGTTCTGTTGACGACGTTCCTGCTGACGGTGTTCATCGATCTGACGGTCGCGATCAGTGTCGGCATGGTATTGGCCGCATTTCTCTTCATGAAGCGGATGGCCGAGGTAACGAATGTCCGCGCGTTCACGCAGGAGTTCGAGGACGAGGGAGTGGATCGCTATGACTCCGACCCGAACGCGGCGCACCTACGCGATATTCCGGAGGGTGTCCAGGTCTATGAGATCAACGGCGCGTTTTTCTTCGGGGCCGCGGCAACGTTCAAGGAGACTATGGCTGCGATTGCAGGGAAGCCCAAAGTTCTGATCGTAAGGTTGCGGGATGTGCTACTCCTCGATTCCACCGGGATGCACGCTCTCAGGGACGTTGTGCATCGGAGCCGAAAGGACGGCACTTCGGTACTACTTTCGGATCTGCACATGCAGCCGCTCGTGGCACTGACCGGGTCATCGATTCTCGAGGAGATCGGTCAGGACAACGTGTTTTCCAACCTCGACGATGCTCTCCAGCGCGCGCGGGAGCTGTTGGCATCGCCGTCAACACCCCGTCGCGCCGCGGCGATGGGCGGAGTGCCTTAGCTGCTCACGCTTATCGGCGTCGTAATAGTCGTGGTCGGGTTCGTCCTTCGGATAAACC
Source organism: Gemmatimonadaceae bacterium (assembly GCA_039936175.1). Taxonomy (GTDB): domain Bacteria; phylum Gemmatimonadota; class Gemmatimonadetes; order Gemmatimonadales; family Gemmatimonadaceae; genus UBA4720. Next base: position 13,413 of record JBDTIV010000053.1, read on the forward strand.
CGCTGCTCGTCGTTACCGTCGCTGGTCTCTCCACCGGAATTGCAAGCGGACTCGGCCCCCTCGCCGTCGTTGCGGCATTTGGAAAAGCGTTCATCACGAGCCGCTACGTGGCGATCGTCTGGCTCGTTCTCCCCGTGATCGGGCTCCTCGAGCACGCGGGACTCAAGGAGCGCGCGCGGTCGTTGGTGGCGGGACTCCGGGGCGCCACGACTTCGCGAATTCTTCTCGCGTACTTTGCGATCCGCCAGATCACTGCCGCGCTGGGTCTCACATCGCTCGGCGGCCACGCGCAGATGGTCCGGCCTCTGATCGCGCCCATGGCCGAGGGTGCCGCCGAGAATCGTTATGGCGAGCTCCCCGAAAAGATGCGCCATAGAATTCGCGCGAACGCGGCCGCTGTCGACAACATCGCGCTCTTCTTCGGCGAGGACATCTTCATCGCTATAGGGTCGATTCTCCTGATAAAGGGGTTCCTCGATCAGAACGGCATCCACGTCGAACCAGCCCAGCTCGCGATCTGGGCGATCCCCACGGCGGTATGCGCGCTCGTCATCCATTGCACGCGACTCGTTCTCCTCGAGCGATCGCTACGGTCAACAATGGGCGCAAAGAGAGACGACGCGTGATCACTCTCGAGCACGTCTACTGGCTGTCCGGCCTGATGATGGCGGGTGTCTCCATCGTGAACCTGCGTGACCATAAGAATCCGCGTCGCCTCAACAACACCCTGTTCTGGGGGATTTACGCCGTCACCTTCCTGTTCGGGTCCCGACTTCCGGATCTGGTCAATGGATTCCTTGTCATCGGTATGGTTCTAGTCGCGAGCATTCGCGGACTCGGACAGTCCGGGCAGGAGAGCGCGAGTCGCGAGGTACGCGAAGAGAGTGCCAGGCGGTGGGGCAATCGATTGTTCATTCCCGCTCTCACAATCCCGCTCGTGACGGTTCTGGGGACATTGGTGTTCAAGAGAATCACCATCGGCGGGTCGCTGCTCGTCGACATCAAGCAGGTGACCGTGATCTCGCTCGCGATCGCCACAATCATCGCGCTCGCGGTCGGGATGGCACTCCTGAGACCTCCGTTGCTGGCGCCAATCAGGGAGGCCAGGAGATTGCTCGACGCGGTCGGGTGGGCGGCCGTGCTTCCGCAGATGCTCGCCGCGCTCGGCGCGTTGTTCGCCGTCGCAGGCGTGGGAAACGTCGTGAGCGGACTGGCGCAGCGCTGGATTCCGCTGGACAATCCCTCGATCGTGGTCATCACGTACACGATGGGGATGGCGGTCTTCACGATGATCATGGGGAATGCGTTCGCCGCCTTCCCGGTGATGACGGCCGGCATCGGTCTGCCGTTGATCGTTCAGCGCTTTGGCGGCGACCCGACGATCATGGCGGCGATCGGCATGCTGTCCGGATACTGCGGAACGCTGATGACTCCGATGGCGGCCAACTTCAACATCGTTCCGACGGCCTTACTCGAGCTGCCCGATGAGAACGCGGTGATAAAGGTGCAGATTCCCACCGCGCTGATTCTGCTGGGCGCGAACATCCTGCTGATGAATTTTCTCGTGTTCCGCCATTGATTCCCGAACGGACTGGCATCAGCGACGAAATATCGGAGAGAGTGAAGCGCCTAAGCGATCTCCTTTGGCGCTCAGGTTGAACCCCAAGGAAGTCGCCGTATTCGTTATGGCAGCTAGGGCGTGTAGCTGTAATTATCCCCGCCCCAAACTCCGGGACTTGGAGTAAGACGGGCTATGACGACGTCGTTCGCATTCAGTACTTCAATGTTGGCGCGCGGACACAAATCTTCGAGCAAATCCACCGTCGCTGCCCCTCCACTCTCCGCGGCGGCGCGTGTTCCCACACGCAGTTTGTATCCAGACGGTAGGCCGGTCATGGTTACTGTGTTTCGAGTGTAAACGGCAAAGTCGTCGAATTCGTGGTAGTCCGACGTAGATGTATTCCAGCCGGTCGAGACACCTGCCCTTCCGGTAACCGCATTGAGGGCTGCATCAGTGAAGTTGACTCTCAACACGCCGTCCTTCCAGCCGCGCTCTTGACTGTCTTTGATGGAGAGTTTGAACTGCTGCCAAGACTGTTGCCGTTGTACGACGGCCCCGTGTTCAGCATCGTACTCGTACCGGCAAGCGAACGATCGAACTCATCCGTTGAGCCATCAGGCGAATTCGCAATACCCCACCGAAAAAAGCTGCCTGCCGTAGTATTGTGTCGCGCCTGAATTCGGGGGAAGGTTGTGCGTGCAGTGCCGACGCGCCGCATACGTGCTTGAACGACCATTTCGCCTCGAGCCGCGCCGAAGACGGAGCTAGCTACGAGCATCTGCTGAAGCCCTCCGGTCGTAGGCTTCCCCTTGAGGACATTTCCAGTTATCGACCAGAATGCGGCAGGTCCTTGAATCTCCCAGTTGCTCCCTGGTGCGCCATCGGCACGATTGAAAGCATCCTGGAAAATGAGGCCCGAAGCCGTGCGCTGGATGGTTCCCTTGCCGCCATTCTGCACGTCGCTGTAGAGGCCGCACCCACCACCCGACATGTCGAAGAGCACGGAAGCATTCGAGCGGCCACCGACCATTTGATAATTGTAGTAGAGAGGCACGTCCTCGCGATGGGCGAAAGTGAATATCAACACGTTATCCATCGAAGGCGGGCTCAATGAAAAGTTGCCGGTCGATGACGTTGAGTCATGCGTTAACGCAGTTGCGCTTGTCCAAGCCCTCTCCATCTGTTGGGCCGCAGAATTCCAGCGTACCCGTGTGGCAGAAGATCCCGTAAAGTCCAGAGTATCGAGGCTGCGCAGTGCACCCACCAGGCTACTGTTCGAGGCTGGGTCGTATGCTCTGATGTCAAGCTGTTGTACACCAACTTCCTGACCAGGAACAAAGCAATCTTTGACGCTTCCGCTTATGACAACAGTTTGTCCAAGTAGGTTGGATGACAGTACGACTAACGCCGCCACGACAGATAGTGCTCTTAGCACGTATTTATTCTCCTGAAGAAACACGGTTCAATGCGAATCGGCTTATCGGAACATGAGGTCTGGGCCCTTCTGTAAAATAGGATGGCCCAGGTTCATACTTATGACGACCATCCCTTGGTATGCGTAGTTTGCTCGCCATACTGATTGATCCCGCGAGGTACATGGCAATAGCCGTCCGATAGGAGTAGCTCGTCAGGCTCGCTGGCGTTGCAGGGTTCGTCAGCGAGGGAACACCGAGGTCGCCTTCATCGGGCAGAAGACTGGAGAGTCGAGGCGCAACGGGTACCGCAGGGGCGAGGACGCTGTCAGTCCGGCAAGCGCCGAGTATAATGAGGCAGACGAGAACGACGATTCTCATACGCGGGGATGGAAGCATGCGCATTCTCTTGAACGTTGAAGGAGCGACTAGGGTCTCTATGGTGCACCGAAGGAGCACGATCGAAGACCAAACACATTTGCGAAGCTACTAACCCGGCGCTCTCGACTGACACTTCCTCTTCTCACTCCCGCCCTCGCCTCGAAGTTCGCGAAGCTCGCGCTGTCGCACATAACGCGCGAGTACCCGAACCTGCTCTATCACGTGCTCGATGGACCCGACGACGTCCACACTCCGCGCGAGCTCCATCCGATTTTCTTCGGCAGCATGGACTGGCATTCGTGCGTGCACGGATATTGGCTCCTCGCGACCATCCTTCGACTTTATCCCGAGAATCCCGAGTCATCGGCGACTCGCGACCTCTTCGACACGCAGCTCACTCCTGCCAACGTTCGCGCCGAGCTCGAGTACTTCGATGGACCGCTAAGGACCACCTTCGAGCGACCGTACGGTTGGGCGTGGCTCTTGATGCTGGCCGGCGAGCTCAGTCGGCACGCCAGCGATGATGGCAGACGCTGGAGCAAGACGCTGGCTCCATTGGCGGACGCATTCGTAATCCGGTTCTCGAACTTCCTTCCTAAGGCGACCTATCCCACGCGGGTCGGGACGCACTTCAACAGTGCCTTCGCTCTCACGCTCGCGCTCGAGTACTCCGAGGTGGCGGCCGATGACACGCTCAAACACCTGCTCGTGAACAAAGCCTTAGCGTGGTATGACGACGATCAGAATTGTCAGGCGTGGGAGCCGAGCGGGGATGATTTCCTTTCGTCGGCGCTGATGGAAGCGGAGTGCATGCGCAGAGTATTGAGCATGCCAGAATTTCGCACCTGGGTCGACGCATTTCTTCCACGACTCGGCAAGAGAGAGCCGAAGACGCTGTTCGAGCCCGCCACGGTCAGTGACAGAAGCGATGGCAAGATCGCCCACCTTGACGGACTCAACCTGAGTCGCGCGTGGTGCTGGCGGTCGCTCGCGACAGCGTGGCCCGACGACGATCCCCGCCGCGCGATTGCGCTCGAGGCGGCCAACGTGCATCTCGCCGCAAGCCTGCCACACGTCACCGGCGATTACATGGGTGAGCATTGGCTGGCGACATTCGCATTGCTGGCTCTGCTCTGACAGACTCACTCATCACCGATCACGCCTTGTCGAATTCCGAGCCGTCACAGACAGACCCGACTCGTCGCGCTGCGCTCATCGCAGTCTTCGTTGGAATAATCGCGATCGCCGGCGGATACGCCGCTGCGTTTACCAAAAACGGGACACCCCCCTGGGCTCCCTGGCTTCTCGCGCTCGGAATTCCGCTCGCACTCGGCGCCATCATGATATTGGGCGCTGCTCGAGGCACACGCGGTATTGGTGCCCTCAAAGTTCCGTTTCTGTTCGTCGTCGCGGTGCTTGCAGTTGGGTTCTGCGCGGCGCTCGCATTGCCCGCGACGGAGAGTCCACTCAGCACGCTCTGGCTCGGCCTTCCCGCGCGCGCGGCGGTGATCATCTACGGGGTCGGGCTACTACCTATAGTAGTGCTGCCCATCGCGTACGCGCTGACCTTCGAGACGCAGACGTTGAGCGCCGAGGATGTAGAGCGCGTCCGGGAGTTAGGCCGCGCGTACAAAGCTCGAGTGGACGCCTCTTCTGATGAGGACCTCCTTCAGCCGACAGACGAATGACCGGGATCTCGTGCCGGGATGCGCTGATACAGGTTGCGTTGCCGAGCGCGGCCCAGCCGGCTGTGATTGCGGTGGGAGTCTTGTACTTCACTGTGATCGTCGGCATCAGCGTGTGGGCCGCGCGGAAGACGAGAACCGCCAGCGACTTCTTCGTCGCCGGAAAGGGCATTGGCCTTCTTGCGCTCACGGTCGCGTCGGTCTCGGTGTCCGTCTCTGGCTTTGCATTCATCGGCGGGCCCGGCTTCATCTACGCGATAGGACTTGGCGCGATGTACATCGTGCTGCCGGCAGCGGTGACGAACGTCATGGGCGCGTGGGTTCTTGCCAAGCGGATGCGGCTCCTCGGAGAAGCGCGTGGACTCATAACCATCCCCGACGCGATCGGAGCGCGCTATCGCTCCCCCGCGGCGCAAGGTCTGGCTGCCGTCGCGATGATGGTTGGAATCATCGGCTACATGGCAACCAACGCACTGGCCATGGGCGTCGTCATAAACTCGATCTTCGACGTCGGACTCGGCTGGGGCATCTGGATCGGCATGGGCATCACGCTCGCGTACTCGGCGTCGGGAGGAATCCTGGCCGGCATCTACAATGATGTCTTTCAGGGAATGCTGATGGCGATCGCGTCGGTGCTCGTCTTTCTCTTCGTGCTGAATTTCGGTGGCGGGCTGGGCAACATCTCCCGAACGATACTTGCGCACGATCCAACGTTCCTCGGACCCTGGGGACGCCTCACTCCACTCGCAGCCCTGTCGTTCTTCTTTGTGTTTTCCATGGGATCGCTGGGCCAGCCCCAAGCGGTGCACAAGTACTACATGCTGCGGGATCCGTTGCAGCTCAAATGGTATCCGCTCCTCAAGACCCTCGGTCTGGTCCTCGTGCTCCTCCTCTACTTCAGCGTCGGCGTCGGTGTGAAGGCATTCGTGCTCGACGGACGTCTGGCCCCGCTCACGAGTCCCGATCAGGCCACGCCGGCTCTCCTGCTCAACGTCACGCCAATAATTCTCGCGGCGCTCGTATTCTCAGGGGTCGCAGCCGCCACGATGAGTGCCGCGAATTCGTTCATCAACATTGGCGCCGCCATCGTGACGCATGATCTGCCGATTGCTTTTGGCCGACGCGTGAAAGACGAGCTCCGCTGGGGGAGAGCAGTGACCGTAGTGATCGGCATAGCGGCGGCAATAACGGCGCAGCGGTCGGGAGCTACCGTAGCGTTCCTCGGAATTTTTGGATGGGGCCTTTTTGCATCGACGCTGGTGCCGGCGCTGGCGGTGGGGCTGAACTGGGAAGGCGCAACGCGCGCTGGCGCGATGGCATCGATCGCGACCGGGCTGATCGTCACACTCGCCCTCGAGACCGCCGCCTACCGAAAAGTCTTTACGTTCCCGGCAGGAGTGACTGCGTCGGCGGTCGCGATGGTCGCATCCTTTCTCGTCTTCTTCGTAGTCTCGATGCTCACGGGTCGTACCGCGCAATCGACGCTGGATCCCGATGTGCGGCTGGTGATGGAGCTATAGGCGCAGCTCCGGTTACTCGGTCGCTGAGTGCTGTTTGTTCTGGGTCTCCACGACGCGCACGCTCTTTATGTTGACGAATTCACGGATGCCGAATTCGCCGAGCTCGCGACCGAATCCCGAATTCTTGACGCCCCCGAAGGGGAGACGCGCGTCGGATGCGACCATCCCGTTGATGAAAAGGAGCCCCGACTCGATTTCCAATACGAAGCGGTCGCGCTCAACCGCGTCCCGCGTCCATACGGAAGCGCCGAGTCCGAGAGTAGTTCCGTTGGCGATCCTGATCGCGTCGGCCAGATTCTTGGCTCTGAACACCGATGCCACTGGCCCAAAGAGCTCCTCTCGCGCGGCGGGCGCGTTGGGAGGAATGTCGGCTAGTACTGTAGGCGCGTAGAAAAAACCCTCGCGCTCGAGCCTCTTCCCGCCGGTAAGAAGGTTCGCACCGGCTGCAACGGACGCCTTGACCTGTTTGTCCAGGTCGTCGCGAATCGCGCCCGTCGCAAGCGGGCCGAGCTGGGTGCTCTCATCCATCGGATCGCCGACTTTGATCGCCGCGACGCCAGCGACGAACTTACGAAGAAAGTCGTCGTAGATCGCGTCGTGGATGATGAATCGCTTCGCGGCGATGCACGACTGGCCATTGTTGATCATCCGCGCCGTGACGGCGGTCGCGACAGCCTGATCGAGATCGGCACTCGGCATCACGACGAAAGGGTCGCTCCCACCAAGCTCGATGACGCATTTCTTGAGATTCTTTCCAGCCGCGCCCGCCACTGACCGACCCGCGCCTTCGCTTCCCGTGAGGGTAACCGCGGCGATACGACTATCGGCGATGATTCCCTCGACCGCCTCCGACCCGACGAGCAAAGTCTGGAAGGCTCCCTCGATGAATCCGGCCCGGCGAAAGAGATTCGAGATGGCGAGCGCGCACTGTGGAACGTTGGAGGCGTGCTTAAGGACGCCGACGTTCCCCGCCATCAGCGCCGGCGCCGCGAAGCGGAACACCTGCCAGAAGGGAAAATTCCAGGGCATGATGGCGAGCACGACTCCGATGGGCTGGAATGCGACCCAGGCGTTTCCATCTTCCATTTCCACCGGTTGATCCGCCAGAAAGCGCTCGGCGTTCTCGACGTAGTAGCGGCATGCTGTCGCGCACTTTTTGGCTTCCGCGATCGCCGCGCCGATCGGCTTTCCCATCTCGAGCGTCATCAGCTGGCCAAGCTCGCGAGACTCGGCTTCGAGAAGCGCGGCGGCCTTGCTCATGTGATGCGCGCGCTCGGAGAAACTCGTTCGGCGATGCTCGTGATACGCGGCAACGGCGCGGTCGAGACATTCGTTCACTCGTTGTGGAGAAAGTGACTCGAAAGTTCGAACAGTTTTCCCGTTCGTAGGATTGATTGTGGCGATCGGCAAGGGGGTTACCTCGAGTGGCGCAAATCGCGCTTCGCTGTTCGCAGCACGGGGTTGTGAGGGTCGGTCAGGTCCATGTCCTGCCACGGAACTTCGTACACTGAGTAAATACTCTTCGCGCTGAGAAATCGCTGGATCGGCCGCACCAGTGTCCAGGCTGACAGCCTGTGAATCAAAGCGGAAGCACCAATCAGGTATGCCTCTACGAGCAGCGCGTTTTGCTGCCGCTCGACGCGGAACTCTTCGATGCGGCCGACATTCGCGCCGTCGACGTCGCGAACTTTTCTGCCGATCAGCAGCTCGAGCTCAATCTCCATCGTCAGGCTCCTCGTGCCCGCCGCCGGGAATGCGCTCGACAATATGCCGGGCGATCCAGATTTCCCAATCGATTGCGCCAGCATGCTTTGCCTCGACGTCTAGCGTCACGTCGCGCCCCACGGTTCTCACACGCGACCATGGAATTCGCACTTTCTCCCGCCGTTTGGGTCCCCACTTTCCGGCCATTCGTCTTGCGATACGCCCCAAGGTTGGATGGACCCTTGCCCATAGAGTCGCCCCGCCCACCGCGATGTGGGTTATCCGTGGCTGCGAGCTCTTTCCGATCTGCATCACCAGGCCGTCAATTCGTCCCATCGACTCATCCTCATGATCGAGCAGCTTCTTATCGAGCACGTCCCGCACCACGTGCATCTCAGCCTCCAATGAGTTCGAGCGGGATCGAGATCACCGCCAGGATGAATGAAAGCAAAATGATGATCAGAACGACACTGTTGCTCAGCCAGCCATTGCGGTGTTTCCCGAGATAGATCGGATCATTCATCAGGAAGATGAAAGGCACGATCGCCAACGGCAGAGTAGCAGAGGTAAGCGCCATTGACATCACCGTGACTTTTACGGGATCGACTCCAAAGAGCAGCGGAACCGCGCCGAGTAGAATGATGATCGTGTAGGTCAAACAGAATCGTGCATCTCGTGATGGGGCCAGATCTTCGCTCCAGTTCCAGCCAAACCCCTGAGCGAAGAAATAGGCTATTGCGAGTGAGATCTCGAGCGCGGCGCCAAAGCAGGCGAACAGCATCGAGAGCGCGAAAAGGGTGAAACCCCATTTTGGCAGCGCTGTCGTCATGAGAAGTGAGGCCTGCTCGAACTTCTGGACGTCTATTCCTCTCGGATGAAACACGAGTGCGGCGACGACCAGCACCGCCATCGAGAGAAAACCGCCCAGGCTCATTCCAAGCGTCGCAGTCAACCGATTGATCGGAATGTAGGATTCGTCCCATTCGTCTTCGATTGCGCCCGACGAATAGAAGTACATGAGAGACGGCGAGATCGATGCGCCAAGAATGCTCACCGCGACGAACCAGTAGCTCGCTTTTCTGGCACCGGGAAATGTCGGGAGTAATCCGTGGGCAGCGCTGCCCCAATCCGGGTGCAACCTGACCGCGGCCACCACGAACGAGAGCGTGACAAGCCCAAGAAGCGAGGCGCCGTTCTCGATGAGCCCGAACGTTCCCTTCCACATCAGCAGCCAGACCAGGAAGGACACGGGGATTGCCCACCACGGAAACCCGATGCCAGTCAATATCTGGAGCGACAGGCCAATGCCCCCAAGCTCGGCGACGAGCACGAGAAAGGCCACCAGAGTCATCCCGATCATCACTATGAAAAAAAACGGGAACCCAAAGCGCTCGCGCGTGGCTTCCACGATCGTATGCTTGCTCACCGCGGCAAGCCGGCCCGACATCTCCACCAGGAAGATGAGGCAGATCGTACCGAGGAGAACCGCCCAGAGGAGCTGGTAGTTGAACGAGGCGCCAGCCTGCACCGCGGTCACGACCGATCCGATCTCCAGAAATCCGCCGACAGCGGTAACGATGCCGAGCGAGATCTGAAGGATTTTCTTCATCGCCCGCTCTCGATGCTGTTGGCGATGCGTTTCACGATTTTCTGATCCGCGCGAAGTGAATCGAGCTGACGGGCGAAGGCCGGTGGGTTCTTTGCTTCGATGAAGCGGCTCATTTGACCGATATGGCGGCGACTCCGGATAAGAACACTGTCCAGCATGGCGGAGTCGACGCCCGGCGGATGCGACGAAAGCAGATCGTGGGATACCTGAAGCAATGTCTCGCGCGACAGCTCGAGCGTCTGGCGGCTGTAATTATCGGGCGCCGCGTGGCGAAGCCAGGCGTCCCCGTCCAGTTCCGCCGTCGCCAGCCAGGACTGGATCGAATCCATCTGCTTCGCCGGCGTCGGCGGCTTGCACGCAGCGAGTAGAGCCATCGCGATGACAGAAAACCGTTTGAGACGCATCTGATTTACATTGTTGTCCTATGCCCAAGAACCGAATCAGCGTCCTGCTCCTTTCACTTTTCGTGCTCGGAGTTTGTGACACCGCCTGTGGCCAAACGCCGTCTCCCTCCGTACAGAACATCACGCCACCACCGCCGGTGACGCGTGAATTCAGAGGAGTCTGGGTAGCGACAGTTCAGAACATCGATTGGCCCTCGGAGCCGGGTCTATCGACGCGCCAACAGCAGCAGGAGCTGATCGAGATGTTCGATCGCGCGGTTCAACTGCACCTCAACGCGATCATTCTTCAGGTGAGACCGGCGGCTGACGCAATGTACGCCTCGCCGTACGAGCCCTGGTCGGAATATCTGACGGGGAAAATGGGGCGAGCGCCCGACCCGTATTACGATCCGCTTGAATTTGCCGTCAATGAGGCCCACAAGCGTGGTCTTGAGCTGCACGCCTGGTTCAATCCGTACCGCGCGCACCATCCATCAGGAAGATCGGCTCCATCCGCGACGCACATCAGCGTCACCCATCCCGAGCTGGTGAAACGATACGGAAGTAACCTGTGGATGGATCCGGGTGAGCCGGCGGTACGCGAGCAAACGACGCGCGTGGTGCTCGATGTCGTCAAGCGCTACGACATCGATGGCGTCCACATCGATGATTACTTCTATCCATACAAGGAAAAGGATCGTCGAGGAAACAACATCGATTTCCCCGATGGACCGAGCTGGCGGCGGTACCAGGCGGCGGGGGGAAGACTGGCGAAGGACGATTGGCGGAGAGCGAACGTCGACAGCCTGATTCATCAGGTGTACGTGGGAATCAAGGCGATCAAGCCATGGGTGAAATTCGGAATCAGTCCATTCGGCGTGTGGCGTCCTGGATATCCGCCGATAACACAGGGCAAGTTCGACTCATACGCCGAGCTGTATGGAGATTCGCGAAAGTGGATTCTGAATGGGTGGGCGGACTACTTCACGCCGCAGCTCTATTGGCCGATCGATCGCCCTGATCTCAGCTATCCGGTACTGCTGAAATGGTGGGTCGAGCAGAACGCCAAGGGCAGGCACGTATGGCCCGGCAACTACGTCGACAAGGTGACGGGAACGCCGACCGGCTGGCTGGCCGAAGAGATATTGAACCAGATCGCCCTGACGCGCGCGCAACCGGGCGCCACCGGGAACGTGTATTTCAGCATGCAAACGCTGATGCGCGACGGCGACAACCTTCCGC
>JBDTIV010000054.1:0-9030 GCA_039936175.1 Gemmatimonadaceae bacterium
TGATGGCACGTAAGCAGAAAGGTCGCGATCGGCGGCGGTACCGTGCCGGCGATTTCGCGTATCAATTCCTCCGCGATGACGCCCGGTCCACTGGGCATCGAGGACACGAGTCCGATGGCGTCAGCGCCAGCCTCGATTGCCATCTTCGCCTCCTCGATGCTGCTGATGCAACACACTTTGACCCGAGGGATCCGCGCCGTAGCCCTTCGCGAAAGTATAGTGGCCGACTAACGCCTACGAATCCCTTTCTCCCAGAGCGCTCTCCAACGCGTTCCACGCCAGCAGTGCGCACTTCACACGCGCGGGGAATCTCGCCACGCCGGAAAGCGCGCGGAGCGAGCCGAGGTCTGACCCATCGCCCTCCGAAGCATTGCCGAGCATCAGATCCCGAAACTGCTTCCTGATGGCGTCGATCTCCTCCTGGCTCTTCCCCTTTACGAGCTGCGTCATCATCGACGCCGATGCCTGGGAGATCGAGCAGCCGCGTCCGGAAAACCTTAGATCGCAGACGCAATCTCCTTCGAACGCGACCTGCAGCGTGATCTCGTCGCCGCAGAGCGGATTCTTCATCTCCACGCTGGCGTCCGGCTTCTCGAGCGTCCCCTTGTTCCGCGGCCTCCGGTAATGATCGAGGATCATTTCCTGGTACAGCGCGCCGATCTCGGCCGAGGTCCTAGGCTGGGACATATCCAAAAATCTCCCTGGCCTTCATGATTCCCGACACCAGCGCGTCGATGTCGCGCTCATCGTTGTACACGTAGAATGACGCGCGCGCCGTGGCGACGACGTTGAGCCGGCGCATCAGGGGCTGCGCGCAATGATGGCCGGCGCGAATGCAGACGCCCTCACCGTCGAGTATCGTCGCCAGATCGTGAGGGTGAACGTCGGACATCGTGAAGCTCAGAACGCCGCTTCGCGCGCTCGCCGGCGGGCCGTAGATCTGCAATCCATCGATCGACTCGAGCCGTTGCTGCGCCGCCGACATCAATGCACGCTCGTGCTCGAGCACGCGATTCATTCCGATCCGATCGAGATAATCGACCGCAGCCGCAAGGCCAACCGCGTCGGCTGCGTTCGGCGTTCCCGCTTCGAACTTGTGGGGCAGCACGTTCCACGTCGTGCGCTCGTCGCCGACGAACTCGATCATGTCGCCGCCCGTCTGCCATGGCGGCATGTTCTCGAGCAGCTCGCGCTTCCCGATCAGCCCACCGAGTCCCATCGGCCCGAGCATCTTGTGCCCGCTGAAGGCGTAGAAGTCGACTCCGAGCGCGTCGAAGGAAATCGGAAAGTGCGGAGCGCTCTGAGCGCCATCACAAACGGTGATTGCGTAAGTGTCGTTGCGAACGATCTCCACGATCTCGTTGACCGGGTTGATCGTCCCGAGCGCATTGGAGACGTGGTTGAACGCGACCACCTTGGTTTTCGGATTGAGCAGTCCCCGCAGACACTCGAGATCGAGCTGCCCGTCCGCGGTTAGCTCGCACACCCTGAGCAGCGCGTGCTTCTCCAGAGCCAGCTGCTGCCACGGGACGAAGTTCGCGTGATGATCCAGCGCGGTGACGACGATCTCGTCGCCACGCGAGATGTTCTCGCGACCCCACGAGCCCACGACGAGGTTGAGCGCTTCGGTCGTGCCGCGCGTGAAGATCAGGCAGTCCGAATCCTTCACTCCCAGGAAGCGCGCGATTCGAGCCCGGGACTCGTGGTATCGCTCGGTCGCTCGCACCGAAAGCGCGTACGCGCCGCGGTGCGGATTGGCGTTGCTGGTCTCGTAGAAATCGCGGATCGCATCGAGCACGACCTTCGGCTTCTGCGACGTCGCTGCCGAGTCGAGGTAGTGAAGGCCCGGGTTGTTCGCGAGCAGCGGGAAGTCGGCCCGAATATTCAGGTCGGGGCGAAGGTTGGAATCCGTGCGAAGCTTCATGGGACCCTTACTGTGGACGTTTCATACTTTCCGTCGATTCTCGCGCAGCGCGGTCCAACCAGGAGCGTTTCGCCCTCGAGCCGGAGCTGAAAAACAGGAAGGGGACTGACTGCTGGATCCTGCCTGACCTCACCAGTTCTGCAGTCGTACCGCGCTCCGTGCCAGGCGCACTGGAGCGTCCCGTCCCCGAGCAGGTCGCCCAGCGACATCGAAAAATGCTGGTGGGTACAGATATCGCTCAGAGCGGAGATTTCGCCGTTGTGCCGTACGAGACAGACCGCATCACCGGTAGACCGCACGCGCTGCAAAACGGTTCCTTCCGAGAGCTCCCCAAGGGAGGCAATCGCCTCGAAGGCCGATTCTTCGTTTGCTCTAATGAATGGAATCCCGCTCGCTGCGCACATTTCTGAGCCGCGTAAGTGCTGACGACACAAGAACATAAGTCCGGTCGGGGTCAGCTTGACTATCCCGACAGAATTGCTTTAGATTCAATCTACGAAGAGAGTATAGAAACGCCAAGGAGTTGGAATGAGCTCGGGAATCGAGGCGCTGGTCAACCGCGAGTACGCATACGGATTCGTCACGGACATCGAGACGGATACCGTCCCGGCTGGGCTCAACGAGGACATCATCCGCCTCATCTCGGCGAAAAAGAACGAGCCGGAGTTCATGCTGGAGTGGCGGTTGAAGGCGTACCGCAGGTGGCTCACCATGAAGGAGCCGCACTGGGGGAACGTCAAATACCCGCCGATCGACTACAACTCCCTCGTCTACTACTCGGCGCCCAAGAGCGTCAAGCCGCTCCAGAGTCTCGACGAAGTCGATCCCGAGCTTCTTCGCACGTATCAGAAGCTCGGCATCTCGCTCACCGAGCAGAAATTCCTCGCCGGCGTCGCCGTCGACGCCATCTTCGACAGCGTCTCCGTCGGAACCACGATGAGGGAAGAGCTGGGCAAGCTCGGAATCATCTTCTGCTCATTTGGCGAAGCAGTCCAGAATCATCCGGAGCTGATCGAGAAGTACCTCGGCACCGTCGTTCCGCACAGCGACAATTTCTTTGCGGCCCTGAACGCCGCCGTGTTCAGCGACGGATCGTTCGCGTACGTCCCCAAGGGCGTGAAGTGCCCGATGGAGCTCTCGACCTACTTCCGCATCAACAGCGCGAACACCGGACAGTTCGAGCGAACGCTGATCGTCGCCGACGAAGGCGCATCAGTCAGCTACCTCGAGGGCTGCACTGCACCCAAGCGCGACGAGAACCAGCTGCACGCCGCGGTCGTCGAGCTGATCGCGCTCGACAACGCGACGGTCAAATACTCGACGGTGCAGAACTGGTACGCGGGTGACGCCGAGGGAAGGGGCGGCATCTACAACTTCGTGACCAAGCGCGGCAAATGCGCGGGCGTCAATTCGAAGATCTCGTGGACGCAGGTCGAGACCGGATCGGCGATCACCTGGAAATATCCGAGCGTCATCCTGCAGGGCGACAACTCTGTCGGAGAGTTTTATTCAGTTGCTGTCGTCAACAAGAAGCAGCAGGCCGACACGGGCACCAAGATGATCCACATCGGGAAGAACACTCGGTCGACGATCGTCTCGAAGGGCATCTCGGCGGGCGAAGGCAACAACAGCTATCGCGGACTGGTACGCGTGCTGCCGAGGGCTGAAGGCGCGCGCAACTACACGCAATGCGACTCGATGCTCATCGGGAATCGGTGCGGCGCGCACACTTTCCCGTACATCGAGGTCCAGAACAACACCGCCACGCTGGAGCACGAAGCATCGACATCGAAGATCGGCGAGGATCAGATCTTCTATTGCAAGCAGCGCGGAGTGAGCGCGGAGCACGCGGTGTCGATGATCGTCAGCGGCTTCTGCCGGGAAGTATTCAAGGAATTGCCGATGGAATTCGCGGTCGAAGCGCAGCAGCTGCTCGGCATCACTCTCGAAGGAAGCGTTGGCTGATCACCTGACTCTCAATGGCCTCGCCCAATCTCCAAGACAAAATCCGCGCTGGCTGGGCCTGGCTCCGCTCCGGTCCCAGGACGCCGGGTTATCCCTTCACGGCGAATTGGACGCTCTTCAGTCAGGCGATGTACGCGATACAAACAACATTCAATCACTGGTTTCGTGTTAGAAATAAATGATCTGCACGCCGGCATCGGCGATCGGGAAATACTCAGGGGAATTACCCTGCGGGTGAATGTCGGAGAAGTCCACGCCGTCATGGGCCCGAACGGCTCCGGGAAGTCCACGCTGGCGCAGGTGCTCGCCGGCAATCCGTCGTACGAAGTGACGAAGGGAACCATCAGCTACAATGGGCAGAACCTCCTCGAGCTGGCTCCCGAAGTGCGCGCGCAGAACGGGATTTTTCTCGCCTTCCAGTATCCAGTCGAGATTCCCGGAGTGTCGAACGCGTACTTCCTGCGGTCGGCGTACAACGAGATTCGCAAAGCGAATGGAATGGAGGAGGTCGACCCGCTCGAGTTCCTCGACCTCGTCGAGGAGAAGCTCAAGCTGGTGGACATGGATGAATCGATGCTCTCCCGCTCGGTGAATCAGGGTTTCTCGGGCGGCGAGAAAAAGCGCAACGAGATCTTCCAGATGGCGGTTCTCTCGCCGCGTCTTGCGATTCTCGACGAGACCGATTCGGGACTCGACATCGATGCGCTGCGAATCGTGGCGCAGGGAGTCAACACGCTCCGCTCGCCCGAAAACGCCACGATTGTGGTGACGCACTACCAGCGCCTTCTCAACTACATCATTCCCGACTTCGTGCACGTGCTCGCGAACGGACGCATCGTGAAGTCGGGTGGCAAGGAGCTCGCGCTGGAGCTGGAGGAGAAGGGCTACGATTGGCTGCAGAACGCCGATGCGGGAGCGGTGGCTTGAGCACCGTAACCAGAAAAAGCTCTCGCGACAGCGCTGCTGTCGACAGGAACAGCGGGGATCCAGTGAACACGCGCGGGCTGGGCGCTATCGAGGCGTATCACGCTGATTTCGAGCGTCAGGCCGCAGCGCCCGAGTGGCTTCACTCGCTTCGCACACGTGGAATGGCCCGGTTCGAAGCGCTCGGATTTCCCACGACCAAGAACGAGGACTGGCATTTCACCAGCGTGGCGCCGATTGCCGAGCGGGCGTTTCACGCCGCGATGACGAGCAACGCGGCGGTCTCATCGGAGGGGAGCACCGCGGGAGTAGTGGCCCGCGCCGATCTCAGGCGCTTCACGTTTGACCAACCTTCGTGGCACACGCTTGTCTTCGTAAATGGCGAGTTTTCCGACAATCTGTCGTCGTACGCCGGGATTGGAGAGAAGGTTCGAGTGAGCAGCCTCGCCAAGGCGATTCGCTCCGGCACCGGGCGACCCGAACGGCATCTGGGAAAGATCGCCGCGTTCGAAAACCATGCCTTCACGGCACTCAACACGGCCTTCATTCGAGACGGCGCGTTCATAGAGCTCCAGGCGGACGCCGTCGTCGACCTGCCGATCCACCTGATATTCGTTTCAGAGGGCGAGGGCGAGGCAATCTCGAATCCGCGCAATCTGATAGTGGCCGCGCCGAATTCCCGCGCCTCGATAATCGAGAGCTACATCAGCATTCGCGATAGCTGCTATTTCACTAATGCCGTGACGGAGATATCGCTGGGCGAGGGCGCGCGCGTCGATCACTACAAGATTCAGCTGGAAAGCGAGAAGGCATTCCACGTGGGCACGACGCAGATCCGCCAGCAACGCGATAGCCTGCTGCACTCGTTCTCCTTCGCGGTCGGCGGCGCGCTGGCGCGCACGAATATCTACACCTCCCTCGACGGAAATGCCGCGACGTGCACGCTGAATGGCCTCTATCTCACCGACGGCGTCCAGCACATCGACAACCAGACGAGCATCGAGCACATCGCGCCCCACTGCCCGAGCCACGAGGTCTACAAGGGTATTCTCGATGGCCGCTCGCACGGCGTGTTCAACGGGAAAGTCTACGTGCACCCCGAGGCGCAGAAGACCGACGGCAAGCAGAGCAACAACAACCTTCTGCTTTCACCACACGCGCGGGTCGATACCAAGCCGCAGCTCGAGATTTTCGCCGACGATGTGAAGTGCACCCACGGTGCGACGGTGGGACGTCTCGATGAAGTCGCGATGTTCTATCTGAACAGCCGTGGAATTGGGCCCGAGACGGCGCGCATGCTCCTCACCTACGCTTTTGCGGCGGACGTCATCGAAACGATCGAGCTCGAGCCGCTCAAGAAGGGACTGGAGAAGATGGTACTGGCCCGATTCGCTGGTTCTGAGGCCTAGGGCCTCGGCTTTTACCTGCCGAGCAGGTAGAGAATCACGACGATCACCACGACGGACACGATGATCACGTTCGTCGGCACCCTCCGGGGGGAATCCGGATCGAGGTCGCCGGCGAGAATCGGATGTTTGATGGTGTTGCGGCGGGTGCTGATGTCCTTTTCGCGCTTGCTGGCGCCGGCCGGCTCGATCACTGCAACGCCCAGCGGAAGACGCTTGGTCGTGAATGTCAGAATAGCCGAGCCGACTTCAACCTTGTCGCCTTCAGCGAGCGATCGCGGCTCTGCGAGCGCGTTTCCGTTCACTACGGTGGGATTAACGCCACACGGATGCAAAACGAATTTGCCATCTTCCGCTCTCAGCTCGGCGTGATTCCGTGACACGGCGGGCTCGCGAATGAGGATATGGCTTCCGGCATCGCGGCCGATCGTCAGGAGAGAATTCCTGACGGGATAGGCCCGGCGCTCGAACTCGTATATGAGGTGGGCGCTGTCGTCGCCCGGGGCTTGTAAAGCCATGAAAGCCATTGATTCTCCGTGTCTGTATAGACGAGCAAGGGCTTGGGCAGGCTACATTAAGCGTCTCTAAAAAGCGTCTCTGGAAAGGGCGGGACTCGAAGGTCGAGCGCTCCCAGCTTATTTTATCGCGACAAACAACTCAACTCCCCGGAGGGGGCATGGCGACAAAACTCGAGAAAACCCTGAAGCGCGAGATCACGATCGACGGAAAGGCCTACATGGTGGCAATCTCGCCTGAAGGCGTTAAGGTCACGCAGAAGGGCTTCCGGAGAGGGCCGGAGATGACATGGCGCGCGATAATCAGTGGCGAGGCCGAGATGGGCCAGCAGCTCAAATCGTCGGTTAACGCAACGGGCGGGGACTCGGAGTAGTAAAGAGTCTTACGGGTTGGTCTGGATGTTCGGATTGCTCTGAACATCTGACAGGTGTTCCTGAATGATCACCCATTTTCCGGCGCGTTTCTGGAACACCGCCGTCCACGCCCCGCCGATGACGTGATTCATTCCCATCGGCGTGAGGTGCGGAATGCGATACGTACTCGTCATCACCGCCGCATCGGGTGCGAGCACGTCGACCGTCATCGAGGTCCACTCCCAACGCGGCTGCCGCATGTTCTGACCGACGTAGGTCCAGAACGCCTGGATGGCCTGCTGGAGCTGCGGGCGCGTCGTGGTAGTCACTCCCCCGCTCGCTGATATCACCCGCCCCTGGGTGGGGTAGAGACTCATCAGTCGATTCACTGGGTCCGGCTTGGACAGGTCGTAGGTCGAGACGACCAGGTGCTTGAGACTGTCGGCGATCGCGCTCTTCTCGGCAGCCGACATCTCGGCGGCTGACCGGGGTCCGCATGCGAACGAAATGGCGGTTGCGCCGACCATCCCGCTCCAGGCCAACGTCCGGAATGCTCGCCCGAATGGCTCAGCGGAAGGTGATGCGTTGCCGTTCATGCGGGTGAAGTATAGCGCGAGGGAAAATACAGCGCCGTCCCGAAACGGAGACAACCTTTGTCTCCCACGGGTGACATCTACTCCCGAGAAATCGACTTAACCCGCGTTTTCATAGGGGGAACGACTGGCTTAGCCCGTGCCTCTTGTAGATGCCGCTGGAGAGAAGCATCTGTTCCTCAGCGGTATATTCAGGTCGTGCAGCTGTCATCTCCCTGTGATTGGTAAGGAGTCTTTATGCGGAAGAGTTATCTGTTGCTTGCAGGAGCGGGCGCCGTGCTTCTGGCCGCCTGCAGCGGCGACAAGAAAGTGGCGATGAACGACGACCTCAAGAACGACCTGGCGCTTGCCTCGTCGTCCGATGGGATCACCCTCGCCAACAGCTCCCCCAATGCGGGCCAGCAGATTGTCTCAGCCATTGAGCGGACTTCACCGCCCGCGCGTAAGGTGGCGTCTTCAGCGCCCGTCAGGCGCCACAAGCCGGCTCCCAAGTCCCCGCCGCAGGTCGTAAGGACCCAGGCCCCGGCCACTGTCGCGCAAACGGAGCCTCAGTCGGTAGCTCAAGCGCCTGTCGCCAACGACCCGACTCCAGTTTCGCCGCGCCCCCAGCCCGCCACGGTTTCCTATCCGAGCGGTCCGTCGTCTGGTGGTGACGAAGGCCGCGTCGGCCGCGGATCGAGCGCGGGCGCGATTATCGGAACGATTCTGGGCGCCGTGATTCGCGGTGGCGTGGTCGGCGGCGACGGCGACAACTGCGATCCGCGCGGTGGACGCGCGACGAACAACCGGATCCCGTTTCCCGGCCCCGGTGGTATCGGTACCGGCCGAGTCATTTTTGGCGGCGGAGTTGGACTCCCGAGAGGCGGGCATCGCTAGGCGAATGGGATGCGGTCCGATCGGACCGCATCCCTTTTTTCTTTCGAGATGATCATATGAAAACCACTTTCTCGAGGATCGCTGCACCGGTCCTCTTTGCCGTCACGATCGCTCTGAGCGCCTGCAAGCAGGGAGACAAGCCCGAGGACGCGCTGGCGCAGGATACCTCTCTGGCCCACGACCTGACCCTCGCGAACGCCGACACAATGGCGCAGCCGCAGCTGAAGGACGTTCCGGTGACGACCTCTCCAACGATCAATCCCTCCGCGCCGACGCCAAAGGCCACACAGCGCAAGAGTCCGTCGGAGATACTTACGCCGAGCAGAAATCCGCGCCGCGTAGCAACGACGACTCGTCCGACGACGCCCGTGGAAAAGCAGCCGGTTACCACCGAGAACGGGAACACCGTGACAGAGGGCTCGAGCGCCGGTTCAGCCCGCGGAGTAGGCTCTATCGCGGCCGGGTCGGAGATC
>JBDTIV010000055.1:0-6662 GCA_039936175.1 Gemmatimonadaceae bacterium
TCGTTTAGCGCGCCTGTCGAGGTTTCCGAATGTACGACCGTTATAGCGGAGTACTTTCGCATCGACAGCCGCTCATCCAGCTGCGGTATGGTGTGTATCTGCCCCCAGGCTACCTCGTACCGGTCGACATCGCGCGCGCACATTGAAGCGATGTGGGCGAACCGTTCCGAGAATGCCCCATTTACGAGACTGAGGACACGACCTGGAGGCGCGCAGCGTATCGCCGCTTCCATCATTCCCGTCGCTGAGGACGAGCTGACGTACACGGGACGTTCGGTCAAGAATAATGGTCGAAGCCCGCGTTGAAGCCGCTCGAACAGCTGCTCGAAGGCAGACCCTCGATGCGGAATCATTGGCTGCATCATCGCCGCCAGAATTTCCTCGCGAACTTCAGTTGGGCCGGGAAGAAAAAAAGTGCCGAATGTCTTCATCTGATTCATTCAAGTACAAGGGCTCGGAGTTGGTCAAAATTCTCGATTACATAATCCGCGCGTTCTATCACAAGATCGCGTTTCACGAAACCTGTGAACGCGGCGAAGCTGTCGACGACTGGCCTGATTTCGCAGTCAGTCATCCCATCTCCAACTGCCAGTACCGGACCCTTCAAGGCCAATTCCTTTACAGCCGATCGCTTTCCGTTCTGGCGTGTCAGTAGAGATCCCTCATCGAATCCGGCGTATTCTCCATCCCTGTCGAAGAAGACCGAGACAGCGTGAACAGCTCCTTCTCTGACCCCGAGCTCCTTGGCAAGAGGCAGGATGGCCTCACGCAATCCACCGCTGACCATCACGAGCTTCACATCGTGCGCACGAAGCTCCGCGAGCGTTTCGCGGGAGCCGGTCGCTGCGCGCTCGATATACACGGCGCCCAATTCCCGGATCTCGGACAGTGTCGGCTTGACGATGCGCAGCCTCTCCCCATAAACCATTTCGAGTGGAATGGCGCCTTCCATCGCTTGCGTGGTCAGCGCGGTGCCCCATGCTTCGACTTCCGCTCCACGTAGCGATGCGAGCCAATCAATTCCTTCCACGCCACTCAGGGTTGAATCGACATCCAGAACAACCGACTTGAATCGCGTCACAGAATATTTCCGGGCGCCAGAATGCCAAGCGGATCGAGATCCCGCTTTACCGCAGTCATCATGGATATCTGGATTGGATTCATCTGCAGCGGGAGCCATCGACGCTTGATCTTTCCGATGCCGTGCTCCGCCGCCACCGTGCCGCCCAGCGCCAGAACCTCCTTCAGGGTCTCCTCAACAACCTCTTCTATAGTAGTAAGCTCCCGGGCATCACGGGCTATGAAATTCTGATGCGGATGACCATTGCCTGCGTGTCCGTAGATTACCGGATCTTCGAGCCCTCGCGCGGCTGCAAGTGACCGGGCGGTCTGAATTGCTTGTGCCAGCTTTCGGTAGGGGACAGCCCAGTCAGTACCGACCTTTCTCCCTCCCGCGTCACGATGCCTTCCTCCCTTCTCGTTCATCGTGGTGGGAATGCTGTGGCGAATCCTTCGTGCTTCTCTGAGCCTTGCTTCACCATCAAAGACCAGTGGCTCGAAGTCCGGAGCGATTGATTCTATCAGCTCGAGCCATCGTCCAAGGCTGGCGTCGAGATCGTCATTGATCTCCTCTTCGACGTATACCATCGCTCCCGCCTTCTCCGGTATGGCCGCTTCCGGAATGCCGCGTCGGGCAATCTCGAGCGCCCGTTCGTCGAAGTATTCGACGCAGCGTGGAGAGACAGATACTGCCTCCCGACTCGCAACCACGAACCTGAGGGCTTCGCTCTCGTTCTGGAACAGCGTTGCCAGTCCGACAACGCGTGCGGGTAGAGGAAGCAGCGCGAGCTCGGCCTCAACGACAATTCCCAGCGTGCCTTCGCTCCCGACGAACCAGTCAATCGGGTCGTGTGCGAACGCATAGCCAACAGTGTTCTTCTCGAGGTCCAATCTCCGAAATTCTACCAGCTCACCGCTCGCCAGGACCACTTTGAGCGCGCGCACATGTCTTCGAGTCGCGCCGTACTTGAAAGTGCGTGCCCCCGAAGCGTTGCATGCGATTGCGCCACCGATAGTCGACTCTTCCTCACTCGTGGGATCCGGCGCGAATAGCAGGCCGGATGCTGCCACGTGCTTCTTGACGTCACTGACGATTGCGCCGGGGCCTACTCTGATCGTTCTGGATCCAACATCGAGATCGCTGATCTGATTCAGGGCTCGAAGGGAGAGCAGCATTCCCTTGTCGGTGATCGATGCGCCGGTAGTGCTTGTCTGTGCGCCGGCGGGCGTCACGGGAGTGCGTTCGGCGGCCGCTCTCTTCACTATCTCGATTACTTCGCTGATCGTTTCGGGGCGCGCCACCAGGTCAGGAATCAGATGAAGACCGGACGAATCGGCTTCATATGCCTGCCGCACGCCAATGTCGCTGCTCTCGGCGATGCTCACCCTGAGTGAAAGCAGACAACGGCTGCGGACAGAACGTCCGGCAGCCGCAGCAGTGACTCGCGGATGGTTTCACTCACGTCTCCATCCACCGAAACGGCAGCCAGCGCCTGGCCTCCCTGGGCGAGTCGTGCCTGATGATATTCGGCGATGTTTACGCCTGCCTCGCCAAGGAGCGTTCCGACTCGCCCGATCACGCCCGGAACATCGTTATTGGTGAGAATCAGCAGCGTATCCCTGGGTTGGATGTCGACGTGGAAGGCGCCAATCCGAGTGAGTCTTGGCGCGGCACCAGGCTGGGCGGTGCCGGCGACTGCAATTTCCTGCATTCCGCCGCCCAATCGAACTTCGATCGCGTGTGGATTCTCCTGATTGGGGGTCTCTGTCGTCGATAGTTCAATGCCGCGCGTTTGTGCTACGGCGCGCGCGTTGATGAGATTGAGACGCTCCTGTTCTACGGTTCCTTCAAGAACACCCCGCGCAGCCGCCGCTACCAGTGCGCTTCTAGCCGCGGCAAATGCTGATCCCGTGCGGACATCCACGCGCTGTATTGCCCGCATTCCCTGTGTTGCGAGAATCGCCCTGCCGACAGCGGCAGCTCGCCGAGCGAGCGTGAGCGCCGGTTCGACATCTGCCCACTGGCCGCCTACATCAGCGACGTTGATGGAGCGGGAAAGCTCCCCGCTCAACAAAGCATCCCGCACGGCCACACATACATCCACCGCGACATTGCGCTGTGCCTCGGTGGTCGATGCACCAATGTGCGGTGTGAGGACGACGTCGAGCCGGTTTCGAAGCGGATGATCTGCCGCGAGTGGCTCCTTTTCGTACGCGTCGATTACCGCGCCAAGGAGGTGTTTGCTTTCAAGCATCTCCACGAGCGCGCCTTCGTCGACAATCCCTCCGCGAGCCATGTTGACGACCAACGATCTCTGTGGAAGCCTTGCGAGCTCGCGTCGTCCGATCATTCCGGTGGTTTCGTCGGTAAGAGGCGTGTGGACAGTCAGGACGTTTGATTGCTCGAGAAGAAAGTCGAGCGACGCCGCCTCCTGAACCCGAAGCGCCTCAAAGCGGGAGCCGGCGATGTAGGGATCGTACGCGAGAACGTTCATTCCGAATGCTCTCGCTCTGCCGGCGATTTCTCCTCCGATCCGTCCCAGACCGACAATTCCGAGCGTCTTGCCCTTGAGCTCGGAGCCCAGGAGGGTCGACCTGTCCCATTTCCCAGCGTGCATTGAGCTGTCTGCGCGCGGTATGTGCCGGATAAGAGAGATCACCGTGCCGAAGAACAGCTCTGCTACCGCGATGGTATTTCCCGCCGGAGCGTTGATCACTGCCACCCCCAGCGATGTCGCGGTGTCGAGCGCAATGTTGTCCACTCCGACGCCCGCACGCCCAACCACCTTCAGTCGGCGGCCTTTCTCGAGCAGATCCGCGGAGATACGCGTAGCGCTTCTGCCTATGATCGCGTCGTAGTCAGCGATCCGGGCGAGCAGCTCGTCCTTGGGGAGTGTCGGAACCTCGTCGACGACGAGCTCTGGCTCAGCCGAGAGAAGCGCGACACCTTCGGCATCGATCTCATCGGTGACGAGAACGCGGTAGGTCACTGTTCCTGAGCCGGTTTTGAGCGGGAAGGGGAAAATTCAATATCGCTTGACCGAGCTTGGCACCACAAGCGAATAGACCCCTCTATCGATCGACCCAGTTTTTCCACGCGCCCTCGTCCCCTCCGATCGCAAGCTGATTGGCGTTTCGCACCAGGGGAATTCTCAGCAGCAGCGGCTCCTGAGAGAGCTTCTCGAGCCAGCGGTCGTCCGAAAGTTGCGCATAGCGGAGGCCGAGCTCTCCAAATCGCTTGGAATCTTTGTCGAGAAGCAACATCACACCAAATTTCTGAGCAAATCTTCGCAGCTCTCCGAGAGAGGCCGGTCTTTCCATCAGGTCGACGAAATGGGTTTTGATTCTGCGTTCCGAGAAAAAGCGGAGAGCTTTTCGGGTGTCCGCGCTTTTTCTGATCCCAAAGATCTGTACTTCCAAGACCGCACCCTCGATGTTTTCCGGAATGACCTCGCAGGCACCATCAATTCCCCATCTGTCGATCAATGGCGCGTGACATAATCTATTCGCCTGCCTGGTGGATTCCGGGCGGTCATCTCCAAACGCTGTGGGGAAAGCTTTTTCGCCGCCAGATGCCAGCGCCCACGATCCTCGAGCGCTGGGAGACTCCGGATGGTGACTTTCTCGAGCTTCACCGCCTCGCCACACAGCGCGATGCGCCGCGGCTGCTGTTACTGCACGGACTCGAAGGCAGCATCCGGTCGCATTATGCGCAGGCCTTGCTCAACGAGGCGGCTCGAAGAGGGTGGGGAGCTGACCTTCTGCTCTTTCGCTCCTGCGGATCCGAGCTAAACCTCACTCGACGGTTTTATCACTCTGGCGAGACCAGCGATGTTGGATTCGTTCTCGACAGAATACTGGACGAGTTTCCAGCTTCCCCACTTGCGCTTGCCGGCGTGTCGCTGGGTGGCAACGTGTTGCTGAAATTTCTCGGAGAGCGGGGTGAAAACCTTCCTCCTCAGCTAAAGGCGGCTGCCGCGATCTCAGTCCCCTTTGACCTTGCGCGTTCATCTTCGCGGGTCAATCACGGGTTTTCCAAATTCTATCAGCGATTCTTTCTCAATTCGCTTCGGAAAAAGGCACAGGAAAAAGCGCGACGCTTTCCAGATCTTGCCTCACAGGACGGGATTGCGGCTCTCCGAACCCTGGAGGATTTCGACAATCTCATTACGGGCCCCTTGCATGGCTTTCGGGATGCACAGGATTACTACGCTCGCTCCAGCTCGCTGGCATATCTCAAGAATATCAGACTCGACACGCTGCTCCTTAGTGCGGTTGACGACCCCATGCTCCCGCCTGAAGTCCTCGACGAAGTCCGCGAAGTAGCCAGGTACAACCCGGCTCTCGAGATCGACTTCGTCGAAAAGGGTGGTCACGCCGGATTTATCACTGGCTCAGTACCATGGCGTCCGTTTTATTATGCTGAGCACCGGGTTGGGGAGTTCTTCGCTGAGCGGTTCGATCTGAGCCCGACACTTCAAGCGTTGACCAGGTAATCGAGAGGACGACATGAGCGTTCGAAATGCTGCGGTGGGAAGTTGCGTGGCGCTTGCACTCGCAAGCCTTGCGTGTACCACCAACAAGATCATGCCGGCAACTCAGGTGCTTCCGCCTGATGCTGCGGGAGCGCTCGCACGTCTCGGCAGCTCACCACGACACGGAGAATGGGTGACTATCCGTACCGGGAGTGGAGATAGTCTGCGTGCATGGGTGGTCTACCCGGAGAGGACCACAAAAGCGCCCGTGATCGTGGTTGTGCACGAGATCTACGGATTGTCGTCCTGGATCCGAAGTGTGGCAGATCAGCTGGCCGCCGATGGTTTCATCGCAATCGCGCCGGATCTGCTCACGATGAAGAATCTTCCGGAAGGACCTGACAGCGTGCTGGCTCCTCTCGCGACCGCTGCCATAAGAACCCTGGATCCAGCCCGGGTTCAGCGACAACTCGATGCAGTCGCGCAATATGGAATGTCACTGCCCGCCGCACAGAAGAGGTATGGTATCGTCGGCTTTTGCTGGGGCGGTGGAGTTTCATTCGCGCATGCCGTCCATGCTCCCACTCTCGGTGCCTCCGTCGTTTACTACGGAGTGTCACCGCCGACAGCCGATCTTGCAGCGGTCCGCGCTCCCATCCTCGGATTGTATGGCGGAAGTGATGCTCGTGTTGATGCCACTATCCCTCCCGCGGATTCAGCTCTCCGCGCACTCGGCCGGACCTACGAGCACTCCATTTATCCGGGCGCCGGGCATGGATTTCTGAGACAGCAGGCAGGAATGGATGGAGCCAACCTTGCCGCCGCTCGGGCAGCGTGGCCAGCGACGATAGCGTGGTTCAGAAAGTACCTGGAATCGTGAGTATTGCTTTTCTCGCGGCGTTCATCGGCGGGCTGTTGCTGGCTGTGTTCGCAATGTTGCAGGGTGTGGAGTACGCGAGGAGAAATCGCTCGCGAGCGCCCTCTGCCTTCTTCAATCTCCCCGCGATAGCTGCATTCGCGGTGGGGTTTGGAGCGGTCGGCTATCCCCTTGTAACCCGCACCCGACTCCCCTCGTGGGCGGTACTCCTGATCGCGATCGGGGGTGGTGCGCTTGCAATCAGCGGGATG
>JBDTIV010000056.1:0-13524 GCA_039936175.1 Gemmatimonadaceae bacterium
AAATGTCGTCGCCGCCGCAGCGTCCCTTACGGTCTTTACATATTGGTCGGTGCTGTACTGCTCCGTGAGGGTCGGCCCGACGCTCACATGGATATAGGACGTTGGGCGCGCATCCATGGTCAACGCCGTCGTGAAGGCGTTGGCTCCCGACTGATCGCGAATATCGTCGAGACTCAAGGTGGTAACGATTGGCCAACGCGTGTCCGTCGAGATGAACAGGTTCGGCTCCCAAGACAACGGGATGCGCGCAAGCGGCCCGCCGCGAGTGAGGCGTTCGTCGTAGGAGGGTGGATTGACGCGGAGGTTCCCGTCCATCGACCATAAGTTATTGAATTGGACATGACCGCCGACCAGAAAATCATTATAGACAGGGGTGTTTCCGAAGTTGACGGCGTTATCCGTCAACCCATAAAAGGTGTAAAACCGGAGGTGCTTGCCAGGCGTCTGGTTCTGGTATCCAAGCTCCGTGGACACCGCGCGATAGTCGACAATGGGCTGGAACCCGAGGTCATTGATCTCAAACCCGGGGCTAGCCTGTTTCACAGCGATCGATCCGAAGACCGATCCATTTCTCTGTAATGCGATCTCGGTTTCGTATCCCTCGAGCGAAGTACGAATCGAGTCGTAACGCAAGTACGACGCATCCGGCCGCTGGTAATAGCGCGAGCTCGCGCGCTGCGTGAGCGCCACAGCCTCTGGTGTTCCCTCGACCCGAGAGGCGGCCGTGAAGCCCGTCATTATCCAGCTTCTGCTTGCCCAAGAATGCTCGAAGT
The DNA here is from genome assembly GCA_039936175.1 of Gemmatimonadaceae bacterium. Taxonomy (GTDB): domain Bacteria; phylum Gemmatimonadota; class Gemmatimonadetes; order Gemmatimonadales; family Gemmatimonadaceae; genus UBA4720. The sequence continues at coordinate 774 of JBDTIV010000056.1, forward strand.
CAAGACCGCCAAGATACGAGGCGCCGCGCAGCTGCAAGGCAAGCGAAGTGTCAGCTAATGCTCGGTTCGTCGCCATCACCAGTCCGCCGATATAACTGTTCCCGTTGTTGAGATCGTGCCGCAACCGACCGACGAAATAATTTGAGCGCGGCTCGATTGTGGCAGTACCACGATCCGTCGGCGAGTTGAAGAAGCGCGCCGTCTCCGCGCTTGTCACGGCGTCAAGACCGCCGATCACCCACTGCCCGACTTTGCCGGTTAGCTTGGCGGCACCGAGGATCTTCGTCCGGTCTGGCTCATCGACATACGTAGCGCCCAGCAACCGCTGTGGCTGCCTTCCGATGCGCCGGGAGTAAAAGTAGTGCTGGGTTGTTCCGTAACCATCGTACCCGCGTATCGCGCCGAAATTGAAGATATCAGCCCCTTCAAGAAAGAAGGGACGCTTTTCCGGGAAGAACGTCTCAAATGCGCTCAGGTTGACAACCGCGGGATCGACCTCGACCTGACCGAAGTCAGGATTCACGGTTGCTGTGAGCGCAAGACCGCTCGGCAATCCGTACCGCACGTCGCCACCGACCGCGAGCTTGCTGTCATTCAGTCTGTAGTATGGGTTCATTGAAGAACCCGGGGCCCGACTATCCCTCACGCTGACGTATGGAAGTATCTCGAGCCGACGCGGTGGGGATATCCCGCGCAGCTGATCGATTTCTCCAAACGACGAGACAAATCCCGGGCTCTGTTGGGTCCACGGTGACCAGCTATCCCGCTCTTGCCGGCGTGCATTATCGCGCATGATCTGAAAGTCCCAAACGCGCCCGTCCGGAGGCTCTTTCGCAGCGAAGCGTAACTGGGAAAACGGGATTCTGTATTCGGCCGTCCATCCTAAAGAATCGATCTTCGTGGCCACCTCCCACACGGCGTCCCAGTTGATGTCCTCGTTATTGTCGTTGTACTCGAGAACGTCTCTTTTCACTCCGACCGGATTCACTGAGAATCGAAACGCGGTGCGATGGTCGTGGTAAGTGCCGACGACCACGTGCACCCAGTCGGAGTAAATCGTACTCGCGTCGCGTCGCGCGAGCTGTGCCGCGATTTGCTTCGGATTCGAATCGTACATCCGTACACTCACGTAGAGCGCTTCATTGTCGTACAGCACCCGGAACTCCGTCGAGTCCGTTGGTTTACCTCCCGATTGCGGGTAACTCTGCATGAAGTCGCTCGTAGCGGGTGCCGACTGCCATGCCGGCTCATCGAGCACCCCGTCGATTCGTATCGATCCGGTTAGCCGCGTCGCGTGGACGATTGGGCGGCCCGATTGGCGTGATTGAGGGCTCTGGGCAGAAACGCGCGCGTGCACTGTGAGAGCGCACACTGTCAGCAGAAGGAATCGAAGGAGACGCATGAGGATCTGTTGAGGTCGTGGGGAAGGTGGCACTCACAATTCCCGCGACTACGGCCAGTGTTTACATGGCTGGGCCTGCACCCATGAATCGAGAGCAGGCCGATGCACTTGATAAGGGCAAGCGGCATCGGGACCCCGATGACCGCGTTCCGGTGCGGTCGGTAACGGACTTGGTAAGGGGTTAAACGAAACGGCTGATTGTGGGAATAGAGTGCATGCGTGGCCTTTGGATTCTTGGAATCGTTTCCGTACTTGCGGCGGCTACTCTCGCGGCGGTGCGGGTTTGGGCCGGACGACCCGCGACAGTAGTCGCTACTCCGACAGCCATCGCAGCAATGCGGGATTTCAGGCCGAGGGTTGTGGCAACCGGCAGCGTGCGCCTGGCGCCAGGAGCAAAGATTGACGTTGGAGCGAGAGAGTCAGGCGTGGTACGCCTGCTGGCGGTAAAACAGGGTTCGCGTGTTCGCCGAGGCGATATAATCGCCGAGCTTGATGATCGAGAGGCGCGGCTGCGACTTGCCGACGCAGAGGCACGAGTAGCCGAGCTCACGGCAGCACGCACCGAGGCTGAGTCTGATGCGAACCGCGTCCGCTCGCTCGCGGTCGCCGGATTTGCCTCTCCCCGAGACTTATCAATCGCGCAAACAGCAGTGACCCAAGCCGAGGCCCGGCTTGCGAGCGCAACAGCCCAGCGGAATCTGGCACGCGTGCAGCTCGATTACATGACTATCCGGGCTCCGGTCGATGGTGTGGTAGCGTCGGTGACGACGCACGAAGGCGAAACAGTTGCCGCGTCACTCTCGGCCCCGACCTTCGTTACACTCGTTGATCTCTCACGCCTCGAATGTGTCGCGCTTGTCGACGAAACTGACATTGGTCGCGTCCATGTGGGAGATACTGCCGAATTCACGGTCGATGCATTTCCTGGTCGTGTTTTCACCGGTGAAGTCGTACGCATCGCACCCGATGCGACGATCATCAGCGGCGTTGTCGACTATGAGACGACGATTCGCGTACAGGGTAGTCCGCCTGAACTGCGCCCTCAGATGACAGCAAGCATCACGATTGAGAGTCGCGCACAACGCGCCCTGGTTGTCCCGAGTGCCGCCGTCCGACAAGGTGCTACCGGAGTGTATGTCTGGCGTCGCAGCGGAGCCAAAATCGTGCGGATTCAGGTTCGTACAGGTTCACGTCAAGCCGACATCACGCAGATCACTGGCGGTCTGCGGAACGGCGACACGGTCCTCACAGCCAACTTTCCTGAGTCAATGCCGTAAGCGACCCTCTTCGGACCAGCGAATCGCACTCACGAGCAACTGGTTGCGTCCCTGATTTGGCCGATTTTCAACACCTTCCTCATCGCGAGAAGCCTCCCATGATCAAGCTGCAACAGGTTCGAATGATTTACGCGGCGGGCAGCCGTTCGGTAACGGCGCTGGATGGCGTCTCCCTCGAAATCGAAGCCGGGGAGTTCGTCGCCATCGTTGGCACATCTGGAAGCGGCAAGACAACCCTGCTCCAGATACTAGGCGCGCTGGACGTACCGAGCGAAGGCGCATACCTCCTCAATGGAGTGCGAGTAGATGGCTTACCCGATGCTGCCCTGTCGGCACTTCGGAATCGCACGATTGGATTCGTATTCCAGAACTTCAACCTTCTCCCCCGCACGACCGCGCTAGAGAATGTCTTAACGCCGGGACTCTACGCCGATGCCCCACCAAGCGTCGCCGATGCCGAGAATGTTATGGAGCGAGTGGGAATGCTGCACCGTCGCACCCACTACCCATCTGAAATGTCTGGAGGCGAACAACAACGCGTGGCGATCGCACGTGCTCTCGTCATGCGGCCTTCACTCGTTCTAGCCGACGAACCAACAGGAAACCTTGACGCAACTACTGCTCAGCAGATCATGGACTTGCTAGCCGACTTGCATCGCGCGGGACTCACCATTGTGCTTGTCACACACGATCCGTTGATCGCGGCGCGCGCGGAGCGGACGATCACTATTAGCGATGGCCGAATTGTTAGCGACGGCCTGAGGAATTCATTCAGCTCCGCTCCGCTCGCCGCAGTGGGCAAGAAGCCGAGTGCTGCGACGGAGAGTGCATCATGAACAATCGATCGGTATGGCCGAACGCATTGCGCCTTGCGGTGCGCACAATCAGGCGCGCGAAGTGGCAGACTCTCGCAATGGGTGCGACGCTAGCGGTGGGAGTGCTCTCGATCACGCTCACCGTGGCGACTGGCGAGGGCGCCCGCCGCGGCGTTGAGAAGAGCTTTCGGTCGATGCTGGGTGCATTCGATGTCTTGCTGATCCAGCCGGGCGGGCCTGCTATGCGCGGAATGGCTCGACAAGGCAACAGCGTCACGACGCTTACCGCGGACGACATACGTGCGCTCTCGACAAGCGTTCCGAACATCCGCGAGGCGAGCATGGCGCAGACTGAGTTCAAGGCTCCCGTTGACGCGGCCGGCAAGAACGGTACTACCACGCTCTTTGGTGTTACGCCCAATTGGTTCTCGATTCGCGGCGACTCCATTGCGGCAGGAGCCCCTTTCACCGACGACGACTCTCGTACGATGAGTCGCGTCGCGGTCGTTGGTGCGGACATCGCTCGCACATACTTCGGTAGCGCAAACACGGTCGGGCAGCGCATTCGTGTGTCCGGCATCGACTTCACGATCGTTGGTGTTCTGGCGGCGAATGGCGCCGGTCCGGGCGGGTTCAGCCTCGATAACCTCGTAGAGATTCCGCTCGAGACTGCGCGCCGTCGGGTTTTCAATCGTGAAAACATCGATCTCGCGACTCTGAAACTTGCGCGACCAGAGGCTTGGGCTACGTCACAGTCTGCTGTCATCGAACTTCTTCGCAAACGACATCAGATTCGCCCTCCGACGCTCGACGATTTCCAAGTGACCTCGCCGCAAGCCATAATCGCTCGCGTCGCCACGGTCGACTCGAAACTGCGTCGTGCGTTCTTCTGGGTCGGCTTCCTTGCCCTAGGAATCGGTGGCGTGGTGGTGGCAAATCTGATGTATGCGGCGGCAGCTGCCAGGCGCTCGGAGATAGGAATGCGGCGCGCCGTCGGTGCCACGTCCGATGATATCCTAGCGCAGTTCTGGGCGGAGGCCGTACTCATCGCGCTCCTAGCGGCCATCACGGGAACTGTGCTCGGTGTGCTCTTAATTCAGGGCGGAGCGAGTATGATGCGCGTCCCGCTCGCATTATCGTGGCCCGTCACCCTGGGGACAGCCGCCATAACGCTCGCCCTTGGAGCATTTGCTGGTTACTTCCCCGCACGTCGAGCCGCCGCTTTGAGCCCTGCTGTGGCGCTTCGTACCTCGGCATAGATGACGGCGGTAGTCCTGTGGCCAGAAACTAATCATGACGCGCAGAGGAGCCGGATACAGACGCGCCCTTCGGTACATACGTCAGGGACGAGAGGCATTGCGCACGCTCGGGCGGCGGCCGCTCCGCTCGATTCTCATAGGCGCTGGAGTAGCCGTCGCTGTCGGAGCGTTGCTCGTGGCTGAAACGGTCGCCGAGCGAGGTCGCCTCGACACCGTTAATGAGATACGTCGTATGGGAGCAAACGTCGTTATCATCAGCGCGCAGTGGTCGCAAAATCGCGGTGGGCGCCCTCGAACCGGCAGCGAAGTGACGACCCTCACCCTTGAAGACGCGCGCGACTTGGCAAGCAGTATCGCCGGTGTTGCAGCAATATCATCGGAGTACAAAGCGACTGCGCCCGTGAAAGCGGGCGACCTTGCTCGACAAGCAAGCATAGGTGGAGTCGACGCGAGTTATGCGAAACTACGAGACTCGCCTATGGCGCTGGGCCATTTCTTTGAGGAGGCTGACGCCGTTTCGGCACAACGCGTGGTGGTGTTAGGGGCTCAGCTTGCGCGCGACCTGTTCGGGGACGCGAACCCGGTGGAACAGGTGCTTTGGGTTCGACGTATCCCCTTTCGGATAGTGGGTGTTCTCCCGTCACGTGGAACTGGAGTCGATGCATTCGACGAAGATGAAGTGGCGTTTGTCCCATTGAGGACTGCTCAGCGGCGACTATTCCAAGTCAACTATGTTCAGCGTGTCTTTGTGCGAATCGATGAAAGCGGCACGACTCTCGATCAAGCAGTCCTAGCTATTACGGCACTGCTGCGCACACGTCATCATGGGGGGAATGATACCACTCGATTCGCAACCGCGGCGGACTTCCGTGTGGACACTCAAATCCGCCTGGTTGACATGCGGGCGACGTCTGTTCGCCGTCTATGCGCGTTCGAGGTTGGGGTCGCCGTGCTGCTCTTGGTTGCAGGGGCCGGAGGAACGTTTGCCCTTCAGCATTTGGTCGTGCGCGAACGAACGACCGAGGTCGGTACTCGACGCGCGCTGGGCGCGACCACGCGAGATGTGTTCGTGCAATTCTTTATCGAGGCCTCGGTGGAGAGTGGTGTCGGCGGCGCTCTCGGCATTGCTTTGGCTCGGCTCACCGCCTACATCACTAAGGTGACACTGCCGCCCGGGCTCGCTCCCGCTGTGTTCGCTACATGTGTTGTTTCGTGCATTTCCGCGGCGTGCATTCCGGTTTGGAGGGCCGCTCGGTTGCATCCTGCCGAGGCGCTCCGGACTTCGTGAACTCCAACGCAAACCGGGGTGGTGCCCCAGCCGCATTCCCCGAAGATGAGACTGATCGCGCAGTGCTTGTGCGAGTTGCTGCCGGGGACGTCGAGATCTTCGGAGTCATAATCCGAAGGTATGTACGAGCTGTAACACTCTTGGCGGAGCAGATCGTGGGAGACCGGGACGACGCGGAAGATGTGGCGCAGGAGGTTCTGCTGATCGTCCTGGATCAGGCGGCGATATTCGACGCGAGTCGGAGCGAGTTCAAAACTTGGCTCTACGCAATCACGCGTTCGGTCGCCCGCCGGCACAATATACGTCGTCAGCGGAGAAAACTATTGTGGGAGCGGTGGCGGCCCGAGCAGCGTACCGATCCTGGTCCGGCGCGGCAAATCGAAGCGCGTGAGATGTTGGGGCGCGTCGCACGTGCATTACAGGATCTTCCGCCAATGCAACAACAATGTTTCGAGCTGCATGTGGTGCGCGGCCTAGAAGTCGGCGAGGTCGCAGCAATGCACGGGATCAGTGAGGCAACGGTGCGGCAGCACGTGTTCCGAGCGCGCCGGGTTATTCGTGAGCAACTGGGAATTATGGAGGACGTATGACATATGAGGACGAGACTCGTGACGACAAGACTGCGCAAGGAAATATGAGCACGACCCGCGAGAATATGCCCACCACAGCCGCGAGCCGCGACGACCCGGCATGCTGGGAGGCTCTTGCCACCCGCATTCACAATGCCGCACGGATACAGGCGGAGGAGCGAGGCCAGGCCGCACGCATGCGGTATATAGGTCTTGGGTACAATGAAGCGCGCTTTCTCGCCGATCGCGCGCCGACGCTTTCCTTTCTTGCCATTTGCGCCGCCGCGGCTTCCATAATTGTCGCCGTGGAACTGCGAACACCCCGATTAGATGAAACCGAGGTGCAGAACATGTGGGCCAGCGTCCTGTCCAGCCAAAGCGCGTCTGGCAGCTTGGCGCGTCTTATCGGAAACTATCAAGTCGCTCCCCCTCTAGCCGCGCTGGTGGTTGCGACCGAGCCCTCGCCAAGGGGCAATCCATGATCTCGGCGCGCGTACGGGGAACAGTTGCACTCTTGGCGGCGATCGCGCTGGGCCTTGCGCTCGGTGCAACCGGCGAGCGCCTTTGGCTCGCGCGCGCCGCGAGATCCCCTCGAGGCGTAATGGACTCACATGCTCTCATCAGCGAGATGGACCGCCGGTTGCACCTCGACCCGTCGCAGCGGGATGCAATCAGGCGAATTTTGAACCGCCACCAAGCGGCCATCGACTCGGCGTGGGCCGTGGTGCGACCTAGCGTTCACGGGGCCATCGACTCGTCGCAAATGGAGATTCTGGACGTGCTGAATCCAGCTCAGCGGGCCCCGTACCTGGCATGGCTCCGGGTTGCGCATCGCGGCGTCGGGCCGACTGGCCCGCTCTGGCCGCGAGACCGCCCGGAACGGCTACCGTGACCGACACGATACCCGATTCTCACAGAGTAATCGAAATTCCCTCGGACCACGACTCTTACTGAGCTCCACGACTAATCGATTCCCTCGGAGATCCAAGAATGCACGTGGCCGATCCTCGCCAAGTACCAAGTACAGTCTTCCTCTACACCTTGCGTCCCACGCGGACCGCGATGCTGACCGAGGGCGCCACTCCAACGGAGCAGGCCATGGCGGCGCAACACTGGGCATACTCGCAACGACTGGTTGCGCAGGATGTCGTCGTCTGTGCGGGTCGAAACCCTGAACCGGGACATCAACGCATTCGCCACCATCGTCATTCGAGCAAAATCAAGCGATGCGGCTCGGCAAATCATGGAATCAGATCCCGCGGTCAGTAGCGGGCTCTTTCAAGCGCGTCTCTTTCCCTATCAGCCTATGCTCATGGGAGCGTGGCCCCCAGAGGCTGCGACCGTGGAATTCCCGACAACTGCCAGCAAGTAATCATGACGGCAACCGCGGTCGCGAGATTGTGACTACGCTGCCTCCACACTTTGGGGCCTTCGGTGCACTCGCTATGGTCTCCTACTAGCGTCTCCGCTGAGCGCTCAGGTCAAGCAGCGAGATTCTGCAGACGCAGTGGTGGAGCGGTAGTTGACGCCTTTCGTACGCAGAAGATCTGCGTCCATGAACAACCCATAGAAGAAGACTTCGATGCGACGAGAGACCATGAATACTGAAAGAAATAATCCATTCAGAGATACTGCCAACTGGATCAGGGCTGAGCATCCTATGGTTGCGGTGAAAGCAACGGTCCCTGAGCAGCACGACTGCTCGGGTTCGCTCTGACGTCTCAAGCCGACGCCACCCCGAATCTGAGAGATGTCGAGTTCGGCTCTCATTCCCACCGCCTGGGCATCGGATCGCGTAGCATACGCGCAAGGGTGGCTTATGAACTTTCGATCGCATCGACTCCCGTGGGTAGGAGCAGGAGGCGCGGTTGTGTCCGCGCTCCTCTTCGCCTGCACCGCTGACAAGCTGACCGCGCCTCTGGTTCCGCTTAAGCCGTCCCTGATCATCTTCGGCGGCAAGCCATGTGGCACGAACCCCAACCCAGCTGTCGGCGGTGAGAACCAGTCGGGCCAGGTCGGGCTGGCTTTGAGCATGCGGCTCATCGTGCAGGTGGTAGACGCCGCTCCCCGGAATGGTCAGATTCTCAACTTCGTCGTGACCTCTGGCGGGGGTAGTGTCTTCGCGAATGTGGTGGAGACGGCGAATCCGACGAGCGGGCCGGCAGCCGGGTGCAACGGGATCGGTCAAGACACCTGGACGCTGGGCCCGACTGCGGGGCCGCAAACAGTGGAAGCGCGACTCGTCGATCCCACTAATGGCGCCACGCTAACCGAGGCGACGTTCCACGCAACCGCCACCGTTAGCGCGGCAGCTAGCCTCAAGGTCTCGGCCGGCGACCAGCAGACGGCCCTCGCCGGCACTGCGGTTACAATTCGACCGGCTGTACTCGTCACCGATCAGTCCGGCAATCCCATCGCTGGGGTGGCGGTCACCTTTGCGGTCGCGAGCGGCGGCGGAAGCATCACCCCCCCCGTCCCCCCAACTACTGGCACAAACGGCATCGCCGCCGTGGACAGCTGGACGCTCGGCACAACGTCTGGGACCAACACGCTGACGGCGACGAGCGCGGGGCTCACGGGGAGTCCTGTCACGTTTTCCGCCGTCGGTACGACGGGCGATGCCGCGCAACTGGTGCTGGTATCGGGGAACAATCAGACTGCCAGTGCCGGTTCCAAACTCCCGAGCAACCCCACCGTGCGCGCGGTCGATGCAAACGGCAACGGGGTCCCCAATGTCGCCGTGACGTTCACGGTAACGAGCGGAGGCGGATCGATCGATGGGGTGGGCTCGGTCACGACACTCACGAGTTCGGGCGCTTCTATCATGACACCGGGACGGGCGGCGGTGAGTTGGACCCTCGGCTCCGCGTCAGGGCCCAATACTCTCCAAGCCACGGCTGTGGGACTGAGCGGCAGCCCGCTGGTCTTCAGTGCGACGGCGACGGGTAACTCCTGGACCACCAAGGCCTCGATGCCCACAGCGCGAGAATTCTTGGGTGCCGGTGCAATAAACGGCACTCTCTACGCGCTCGGCGGCTACAATAATGGTCCGCTTGGGACACTTGAAGCCTACGATCCAGCCAGCAACACGTGGACGACAAAGTGGTCGATGCCAACGGCACGGTTCGGCCTGAGTGTCGGCGTGATCAACGGTATTCTCTACGCCGTCGGCGGCAACGACAATAATGGTCAGCTGCTTGGGACACTCGAAGCCTACGATCCAGCCAGCAACACGTGGACGACAGAGCCGTCGATGCCCACAGCGCGAGCCTTCTTGGGTGTCGGCGTGATCAACGGCATTTTCTACGCTGCGGGCGGGTACGGCTCGGGTAATGGCCTTTCTGCGACCCTCGAAGCCTACCTACCGTAGCAACAGCGCGCTGGGAACCCGCGTAGGCGCGGCCTAGCACACAACAGCGACCCCGGACTCCGGTTCGGGGCCGCGTCGTTGCTGTAGTCATGCTGGTAAGGACTTTTTACTCCAGGCTGTGCGGGACGCCTCGCAGCAGATCCGTCAGCGATTCGCGTTGAGGTCCGCTACCGCACTGCAAATCCGCTTCACGTTCCCAACGTGTGCGGATCGATTTCCGGAATTGGCGGAAGTACGGCCAAAGGGGTGAACTCTCAGGAGAGGATATCTACTAACCCCTTATCGTTCTCACACCTTGCCGCGAGACTGGCTATCGCCGATATCTACTCAGTTTTTTTTGGCGCCAGAGCCGGATTCTCCGTAGTGATCGTCCAGCGCCTGCTCCAGTAGCAGGAGATGCCAAGGCCGCCGGAAGTGACGTAAGGTCCCGATCCAGGAGCGGGAGGCGGTAGCGGGCAGCCCATCTTAAATGCAGCGGCCATCGGCCTATTCGCTCTCGAAGTCAGGGCCCCACGATGCACGCGACCTCGTTCTTGATTGCGAGATATGAGAGCATGCCCCCTATGTCCTCGAGTTCGAGTGACTTCCCGTTTATCCTCGCGAGATCGATCTTGTGCCTTCTTCCGCCGAGATCCCACTCGAGCGTGTCCTTATATCGGCGATCGACCAACCAGCGCGGGTGCATGAGGTCGTGAGCGAAGGCCACACGCATCAGGCGCACTAGGCTCCGGATCGCGCCTGGCTGTGATCGGTCCTTTGGATCTGCCCGAACTCCAGCGCCTTCCATCGCGTTTTCGAGAGCAACAGCGCAGACCCCCAAGCTCATGGAGTAGACGTTTTGAGCTGCGAGAAGTACCACCCCCAGCGACACAGTGGCGGCGAGGGAGAAAATACAACGAGCCATAACGAATTCCTTCGACAATGAGTGATTGGAGGCTTGGCAGAGTCATTGCTTAGCCGCGTTTGTTCGTTGGTAATGGCGGCGGGCCTTCATGCGATTGCCGCAGGAGCTCATGTCGCACCAGCACCGGCTGCGGTTACGGCTCTCGTCGATGAAGAGCCAGGTGCAATCGGGAGAGGTGCACTCGCGCATTCGTTCCAATCGATCGCTCGCGAGCAAATCTGCCGTACTGGTGAGGATGGGAAAAAGAACCTGCTCCAGCCCGTCGGCCGTACTCTTCCATTCCTTTTCGATCCGGCCGGCTTTCTTGTGCACTCGCAGCAGCCCAGGGGCTTGTGCCAGGGCCGAGTTCAACTCGGACAAACGATCGGATGAGACAGGACGGCCGTTGGCGATGGTGGAGAAAATCGAGATGAGGAGGTCACGGATCGTAACGGCCTTGGTTAACGCAGCCGCGGCTTTACGAGGATTGCGTTTGTAATGCATGCACAGGCGGTCGTGCTCCCCTGCGGAGAGCAGCCCTGCTTCCTCGGCCCATTGCAGCAGGTCGGAGACGTCGCGCAGTTCCTCTTCTTTATCGTCGGCGCGCCAGTCGTGGATGGTATTGGCGAATTCGAGGCACAGGGCTCCCGCGATGAACTCAAAGCGCATGGCTTATCTAACCCCCTAAAGTGTCCTTGACAAGTTAGTCTGGCGAGTGCAAATATATAACCTCTAACTGGCACAATGGATGGTTATTTAGAGATGATGGAACAGCCGTTCGCGATTTCAGTGCCTGAGGAAGCGATTGACAATTTACGCCTGCGTTTGCGGCAGACCCAGTGGCCGGACACGGTGATGGGCTCCGGGTGGGCGTACGGAGTCGATCTCGACTGGATGAAGGCGATTGCCGAATACTGGCGGAACCAGTTCGACTGGCGCGCGCAGGAGCGCGAGTTGAACGCCTATCCGCACTATATCGGCACGATTGACGGTTTCCGCATTCACTACCTGCATTTCCGCAGCAAACACACGAACGCGGTGCCGTTGATCATCACGCATGGCTGGCCAGGATCGTTCCTCGAGCTGCTGAAGGTCGCGCCTATACCCGCCAACAGTTCGTCGGATCCGTTTCACGTCGTTGTTCCTTCGCTCCCAGGCTTCGGGTTCTCCGAGCGCCCGTCGACGGCGGGCATGAACACATTTCGAACGGCGGAGCTTTGGGTAAAGTTGATGCGCCAGCTCGGATATGACCGGTTCATGGCGCAGGGCGGCGACATCGGCGCGAACGTTTCGTCCGTCATGGCCTGGAAACATCCCGACGCAGTGCTCGCGCTGCACCTGAATTACATCCCGGGCTCCTACCGTCCCTGGGTTGACGAGGCGACACAGCCCCTGCGCGCGGAGGAGATTGCGTTCAAACAGAGGGCGCAGACCTGGTACGAAGAGAACGGTGGTTACTGGCACGTGCAGGCCACGCAGCCGCAGACGCTCGGCTTCGCGCTCAACGATTCGCCGATTGGCCTGGCAGCATGGCTCATCGACAAATACCGCGCTTGGTCCGATTGCGATGGCGTGGTCGAGAGGCGCTTCAGCCGCGATGAGTTGCTCACACACGTAAGTCTGTATTGGTTCACCGAGACGATCGCCTCATCTTGCCGCATGTATCTGGAGAGCCGGCGAGCGCCTCTGGCGTTTGGACCAGACGAACGAATCGTGGTCCCGTGCGGTGTGCTGCACCTGGCGAAAGAGGAGCCGATGCCCCCACGCACCTGGGCGGAACGCGCGTACAGCATCGTTCGCTGGACGGAGAAGCCCGCGGGCGGCCACTTTGCGGCCTGGGAGGAGCCGGAACTGTTTGCCACAGATGTGCGGGAGTTCGCTGCCCCGT